>NZ_JAGPYD010000018.1:0-121515 GCF_018070255.1 Streptomyces sp. RK62
GCGTTCGTTGCCTCGGCGGTAGTTGCCGGTCCAGCGGGCCATGACGAGTTGCGGGTCGGTGGTGACCTCGGCGAGGAAGAGGGCGGCCCGGTCGCCCCGCAGGACGGTGGCTCGGCGGCAGTGGTGGGTGATGTGGACGGTTCCGTCGGGGTGGGCCTCGTACGCGAAGCCGCTCGGTTTGGGCATGCGGCGGATGGTACGGGCGTGGGGGCGCGGGCGCCCAAAGGTTTTCCCGGGGGCTGTCGCAACGCCGGACGGCTGACCTTCAGCCCGTCCGGCGTTTGAGGACGAGGCCCCTTCAGGGCCGAAAGCGGGGGGCCGGGGGCGGCAGCCCCCGGGATGGGACGGGTAGGGGCGGCGGGGGCGAGGGGACTTGCTACGGCACCACCACTATCTTGCGGCCCACTCCCGACGCGAACTGGTCCAGGGCCTGGGGGTACTGGTCCAGCGGGAGGCGGTCGCTGATGAAGACGTCCGGGTCGAGGACCCCGTTCGCGAAGAGCTCCGCCGCGCGCTCGTAGCTGTGCAGGACGGCCATCGACCCCGTGATGGTGATCTCCTGGTTGTAGATCCGGTACGGATCGATCTCCACGCGCGTCGCGTAGTCGGCGACGCCGAACTGCAGGAACGTGCCCGCCTTCGCCACCCGGCCGAGCCCGTCCTGGATCGCCCCCGCGTTGCCCGTCGCGTCGATCACCAGATCCCACCCCTGTGGGCGGTCCAGCTCGTCGGGGCCGGCGGCCGACGCCGAGACGCCGAGAGACCGGGCCGTCTCCAGCCGGGCCGGGTTGACGTCCACGACGTCCACACTCGCCGCACCCGTCCGCTTCGCCAGCTCCAGCATCATCAGCCCCATCGTGCCGGACCCGTAGATCAGGACGTGCGCGCCGAGGCGGGACTGCAGCACGTCGTAGCCGCGCACCGCGCAGGACAGCGGCTCGATGAGGGCCGCGTCCTGGGTGCGGACGTGTTCGGGGAGCTTCACGCAGTTCGCCACCGGAGCGACCGCGTACTGCGCGGCCCCGCCCGCCGTGGTGACGCCGATCGCCGCCCACCGCTCGCACAGATTGTTGTGCCCGGTACGGCAGTAACGGCACTCGTGGCAGTACAGGGACGGGTCGACGGCCACCCGGTCGCCCACGGACAGCTCCGTGACACCGGTGCCGACCCCGACGACCTCGCCCGCGAACTCGTGCCCGGGCACGATCGGCAGCTCGGGCGCGAACTCGCCCTGAAGGATGTGCAGATCGGTGCCGCACAGGCCGCACGCGGCGACCTCGACGACGACCTCGCGCGGGCCGGGCGTCGGGTCGGGGACCTCGGCGACGACGGCCTTGCCCACGGACTCGATGACGGCGGCCTTCATTTCACGGCTCCCAACGACAGGCCCTGGACCAGCTTGTCCTGGGCGGCGAACCCCGCGGCGAGCACCGGCAGGGAGATGACGAGCGACGCGGCGCACACCTTGGCCAGGAACAGGCCCTGGCTGGTGATGAAGCCGGTCAGGAAGACGGGTGCGGTCTCGGCGACCACGCCGGTGAGCACCCGGGCGAAGAGCAGTTCGTTCCAGCTGAAGATGAAGCAGATCAGAGCGGTTGCGGCGATGCCCGGCAGGGCGATGGGGGCCACCACGCGGGTGAGGACCGTCGGCAGCCGCGCCCCGTCCACCCGGGCCGCCTCGATCACGGCGACGGGGATCTCGGCGAGGAACGACTGCATCATCCACACCGCGATCGGCAGGTTCATCGAGGTGTAGAGGATGACCAGCAGCCAGATGTTGTCGAGCATGCCGGTGTTCTTCGCGAACAGGTACAGCGGCAGCAGACCCGCCACGGCCGGCAGCATCTTCGTCGACAGGAAGAAGAACAGGACGTCCGTCCACTTCCGCACCCGGCGGATCGACAGCGCGTAGGCCGCCGGGAGGGCGAGGGCCAGGACGAACAGGGTGGAGACGAGTGACGCCACCGCCGAGTTGACCAGGGCCGGCCAGGGGCTCGCGCCGCCGCCCGCGCCGAAGAACTCGCGGTAGCCGTCCAGGGTCAGCGCGGCGGCGAAGGACGGCGGGTTGGTCGCCGCGTCCTGTTCGGAGTGGAAGGACGTCAGCGCCATCCAGGCGATGGGCAGGAAGAACGCGATCCCGAGCAGCCAGGCCACCAGGCCGAGGCCCGTTCCCTTGCGGCGGCTGGGACGTCGTACGGCCACGGCGCTCATGCGCGTGACACCTCCTCGCGGAACAGGGACGACACCACGCGCAGCGCGAAGGTCGCGATGATGATCGAGCCGATGACCACCAGGACACCGGCCGCCGAGGCGAGGCCGTTCTCATGGGCCTGGTAGAAGCTCTGGTAGACGGTGTAGGGGAGGTTGGCGGTGCCGAGGCCCCCGGACGTGAGCGTGAAGACCGCGTCGAAGTTCTGGACGATGTAGATCGAGCCCAGCAGGGCGCCGAGTTCGAGATAGCGGCGCAGGTGGGGAAGCGTGAGATGGCGGAAGATCTGCCAGTCGCTCGCGCCGTCGACGCGGGCCGCCTCGATCTGCTCGTGGTCGCGGCTCTGCAGGCCGGCCAGCAGGATCAGCATCATGAACGGCGTCCACTGCCACACCAGGGAGGCCTCCACCGCGAGCAGCGGGGTGTTGGAGATCCAGTCCGGCTGTGGGCCGCCCACATAGTGCAACAGCCCATTGAAAAGGCCGTATTCAGGGTTGTAGAGCACATGCTTCCAGAGCAGTGCGGCGGCGACCGGTACGACGAGGAACGGCGCGATCAGCAGGGTGCGGACCACTCCGCGGCCCTTGAAGCGGCGGTCGAGCAGCAGGGCGAGCAGCAGCCCGAGGACCAGGCTGGCCAGCACCACCGCGACCGTCAGCAGCACGGTCGTCCACACCGAGTGACGCAGGTCGGCGTCGGTGAGGACCTCCTGGTAGTTGCCGAGGCCGGCGAACTTCCGGGCGTCCGGGTAGAGGGAGTTCCAGTCGAAGAACGAGATGACCAGGGTCGCCACGAACGGCAGCTGGGTCACCACGATCATGAAGATCAGCGCGGGCAGCAGGGGTGCCCTGGTCGCCCAGTTGCGCAGCCGGGCGGAGGGCGGACGGGTGGTGCGTACGGACGGTGTGGCCACGGGGGCCGTGGTGGTCGCTGTCATCGCCCCTCGTACTCCTCGGAGATCTTCTCGGCGAGCTGCTGGGACTTCCTCAGGGCCGAGTCGACGGACTGGCGTCCGGCGATGGCCGCGCTGATCTCCTGGGAGACCTTGGTGCCGAGGTCGGTGAACTCGGGGATGCCGACGAACTGGATGCCGGGCGCGGGCCGCGGCTGCACACCCGGGTCCTTCGGGCGGGCGCCCTCGATGGACTCCTTCGTCATCTCCTGGAAGGCCGCCGCCTCCGCGCGGTAGTCCGGGTTGGCATAGGTGGAGGCGCGCTTGCCGGCCGGGATGTTGGACCAGCCGAACTCGTCGCCGACGAGCTGCTCGTACCGCTTGCCCGACGCCCAGGAGACGAACTTCCAGGCCTTGTCGGGGTTGCGGGAGGCGTCCTGGATGCCCCAGGCCCAGGTGTAGAGCCAGCCGGAGGACTCGGTCTTCTCGACGGGCGCCGGGGCGTAACCGACCTTGCCCTTCACCGGGGACTTGGCCGCCTCCAGGGAACCGGCCGCCGAGGTGGCGTCGTACCACATGGCGACCTTGCCCTGGGTCATGTTGTTCAGGCACTCGGCGAAGCCGGACTGGGCCGCGCCGGACTCGCCGTGCTCCCGCACCAGGTCGACATAGAACTTCGTCGCCTTCTTCCACTCGGGGGAGTCGAGGCGCGCCTTCCAGTCCTTGTCGAACCAGGTGCCGCCGAAGGTGTTCACGACCGTCGTGAGCGGGGCCATCACCTCGCCCCAGCCGGGGAGTCCGCGCAGGCAGATGCCCTTCATGCCCGGTTCGGCGCCGTCCGTCTTCTCCGCGAACTCGGCCACCTGTTGCCAGGTGGGGTGCGCCGGCATCGTCAGGCCCGCCTTCTCGAAGACGTCCTTGCGGTACATCAGGAAGGACGACTCTCCGTAGAACGGCTGGCCGTAGAGCTTGCCGTCGTCGCCGGTGAGGGACTCGCGCATCGGCTTGAGGACGTCCTGCTCGTCGTAGCCGGGGTCCTCGCCGACGTAGGAGTCCATCTCCTTCAGCCAGCCGTTGCGGGCGTAGATCGGTATCTCGTAGTTGGAGAGCGTGGCGACGTCGTACTGGCCGGCCTGGTTGGCGAAGTCCTGGCTGATCTTGTCGCGGACGTCGTTCTCGGGGAGGACGGTGAAGTTGACCTTGATGCCGGTCTCCTGTGTGAAGCGCGGCGCGAGCTTCTGGAGCTCGGTCATCTGGGGGTTGTTGACCATCAGGACGTTGATGGCGTCACCCCCGGAGCCGGCCCCGCCCGCTCCGGTCCAGCAGCCGGAGAGCAGCGGGGCGAGCAGCGTCCCTGCGGCGGCCGCGGCGAGCGTGGCTCGCGGTGGCCGTCGTCGGCTCTGGGTTCGCATGGATCGCTCCTGGACGTGAGGGACTTATGGGGAGATAAGGGGCGGCCGACGATGTGGCGGTGCCCCGTGGGGAGGGGGGTGGTGCGTCAGACGCGGACGACCTGCGGCCCCATGAGCGCGTAGCGGTGGGCCTCGGTGGACGGGAGCAGGGTGCTCGTGACGATCGTCTCCAGCGCGCCGATCTCGGCGAACCGGCAGAAGCTGACCGCCCCGAACTTGGTGTGCACGCCCGCGAACACGGTGCGGCGCGCGGCGCGGATGGCCTGGGCCTTGACCTCGCTGACCGCCGGGTCGGGCGTGGTGAGGCCGTGTTCGCGGGAGATGCCGTTGGCGCCGATGTACGCCAGGTCGATGACGAAGCCGGCCAGCATCTTGGTGGTCCAGTGGTCGACCGTGGCGAGGGTGCCGGACCGGACCCGCCCGCCGAGCAGGAGCACGGAGGCGTGCTCGGACCCGGCGAGGGCGCCCGCGACCGGCAGGGACGCGGTGACCACGGTCAGCGGCCGGTCGGTGGGCAGGGCCTCGGCGATGAGCTGCGGGGTGAAGCCCTCGTCGACGAAGACCGTCTCGGCGTCCCCGAGCAGCTCGGCCGCGGCGGCCGCGATCCGGCGCTTCTCGGGGACATGGCTGGTGGCGCGGAAGGCGAGCGTCGTCTCGAAGCCGGCGCTCTCCACCGGGTAGGCGCCGCCGTGGGTGCGGCGCAGCAGCCCGTGGTCCTCCAGGACCCGCAGGTCCCTGCGCACGGTCTCCTTCGCCACGCCCAGCTCGGCGGCGAGCGCGGTGACGTCCACGGAGCCGTCGCGCCGTGCGGCCAGCACGATCTCGCGCTGCCGGTCCTCGGCCGTTCTCGTGCTCATGCCCGACCCTTGCCTTCCGTCGCCGATGCCCGGCTGGTTCGCCTCCGGACCCGTCCGTCCGGTGCCCGTTCGGGCCCGGTGGTGTCCCTGGGGGAAAGTTCTACAGCGGGTGCCCGGCACTGACCAGCTCTGTTGCGCGCCCGATGCTGCCCGTATGTGCCCGTTCACGGTGCGGTGTGCCCGTCTCGGACCTGCGGGGTTGTGGGTGGCGGCGTGGTTTCGGGCGCGGCCGGTGCCCGAACACGGCGGCGGGCGGGCCCGTTCGGTGCCCGCCCGCCGTGTTCCGGCCGATGCGTTCCGGTCAGTACGGCCAGATCGGCGGGTCGCTGACGAAGTGGCCGCCGAGGTGGGCGTGCGCGATGTTCTCCGGGTCGAGCTCGCCCTGCTCCGCGATCAGCTTCGCGGCGTACGGCTCGGAGTCGTCCCGCGGTTCGTAGCCGAGGGCGCGGGCGCTGGTGAGGTCCCACCACAGGCGGGTGTTGGCGGAGGAGCCGTGGACGACGGTGTGCCCGACGTCCGGCGCGGTCAGGGCCGCGTGGAAGAGCCGGGCGCCGTCGGCGGGGCTCATCCACACCGAGAGCATCCGGACGCTGGTGGGTTCGGGGAAGCAGGAGCCGATGCGCACGGACACCGTCTCCAGGCCGTGCTTGTCCCAGTAAAGCTGGGCCAGGTCCTCGCCGAAGCACTTGGACAGCCCGTAGAAGGTGTCCGGGCGGCGCGGGGTGTCGACGGGGATCAGCGGGTCGTCGCCCTGGGGGCGGGGTGTGAAGCCGACGGCGTGGTTGGAGGAGGCGAAGACGATCCGTCCGACGCCCTCCTCGCGGGCGGCCTCGTACAGGTGGTAGGTGCCCTCGATGTTGGCGCGCAGGATCTTCTCGAACGGGGCTTCCAGGGAGATGCCCGCGAGATGGATGATCGCGTCGACGCCTCGGACGGCCTCGCGCAGCGCCTCCCGGTCGGCGAGGTCGGCGACGATCGCGTCCGGCTCGTCCTCGATGGGGCGCATGTCGAGCAGCCGCAGGTCGTAGCCGTACGCCGGGAGCAGGCCGCGCATGAGGGTGCCGAGGCCGCCGGCGGCGCCGGTGAGCAGAACGGTGCGGGGTGCGGGCATCCTCGGGCTCCTGGGGTCGGCGCGGCACGGTCGGGCTCGGGTGGGATCGCGGTGCGCATGCTTGGACCGCATTCACATGCGTGGACACTGGCGGACACGCTAAGGAGCCGTCGCCGATCGCGTCAAGTCTCCCGCGAAGTGCGCCGATTCGCCGCCGGTCCGCACGAATGCGCGCTTGACCGGCCTCGACGGCGCTCCTTAGGCTGACATCGTTCAAGAATATGGACGTGGATCAGAAACGTGAGCGCCTGTTCTAGGGAGAGCCCGTGACGCCAGCCCCTCTCGCCGCACGCCTGAGCATTCCCGGCGGGCCCCTGTTCTTCCCCGTCACCGCCTTCGGCCCCGACGGATCGGTCGACCTCGACACCTACCGCACGCATGTCCGCCGCGGTGTCGAGGACGGGGCGGCTGCCGTCTTCGCCTGCTGCGGGACCGGTGAGTTCCACGCCCTCACCCCCGAGGAGTTCCAGGCCTGCGTACGGGCCGCCGTCGAGGCCGCCGAAGGCAGGGTGCCGGTCGTCGCCGGGACCGGCTACGGCACCGCCCTCGCCGTGCGGTACGCGGCGCTCGCCGAGGAGGCGGGCGCCGACGGGCTGCTCGCGATGCCGCCGTACCTCGTCGTCGCCGGGCAGGAGGGACTGCTGCGGCACTACCGCACACTGGCCGCCTCGACCGCGCTCCCCGTCATCGTCTACCAGCGCGACAACGCGGTCCTCACCCCTGACACCGTCGTCGAACTGGCCCGCACGGACGGGATCATCGGCCTCAAGGACGGCCTCGGCGACCTCGACCTCATGCAGCGGACCGTCAGCGCCGTCCGCACCGAGGCGCCCGGCGACTTCCTGTACTTCAACGGCCTGCCGACCGCCGAGCAGACCCAGCTCGCCTACCGCGCCCTCGGCGTCACCCTCTACTCCTCCGCCGTCTTCTGCTTCGCCCCCGAGATCGCCCTCGCCTTCTACCGGGCCCTGCACAACGGCGACGAGGACACCGCCGGGCGCCTCCTCGACGGCTTCTACCGCCCGTTCGTCGAACTGCGGGCGCAGGGCCCCGGATACGCCGTCGCCCTCGTCAAGGCCGGCGTACGGCTGCGCGGCCTCGACGTGGGGGAGGTCCGACCGCCGCTGCACGAACCGGCCGAGGACCACCTCAAACAGCTCGCCCAGCTCATCGAGCGCGGCCACACCCTCCTCGACGCGGAGGGGACCCGGTGAAGGCGTCGGCGTTCGTCTACCCCTGGGACGTCAACGGGGACCCCGAGGCACCCGGCCGCATCGCCGGCCTCGGCGTACGGCAGGCCACGCTCGCCTCGGCCTACCACTCCACCCGCACCCTCACCCCGCGCCACCCCCGCCACCGCGTCGTCACCGCCGACCACGCGGCCGTGCTCTACCCGATGGACGACGGCCGCTGGGCGGGCCGCGTGCCGCGCCCGTACCCGGCGGGCGACTGGGCGCCCGGCGACGCCTTCGGCGAGGCCGCCGCCGCGCTCATGGACGCCGGTCTGGAGGTGCACACCTGGGTGGTGCTCGCGCACAACTCCCGGATGGGCGTTGAGCATCCGGCCACCTCGGTCGTCAACGCCTACGGCGACCGCTACCCGTGGGCCCCGTGCATCGCGCAGCCCGCCACGCGCGCGTACGTCGTCGACCTCGCCGCGGAGGCCGCCGTACGGTCCGGGGCGCGCGGCACCGAGCTGGAATCCCTCGGCTGGTACGGGCTCCAGCATCTGCACGCCCACGACAAGACCGCCGGGATCGCGCTCGGGGACGCCGGGCAGTACCTGATGTCGCTCTGCTTCTGCCCGGACTGCGCGCGGGGCTACGGGTCACGGGGTCTGGACGCCGACGCGCTCGCCGCCGCCGTACGCGCCGCCCTCGAACCCCTGTGGCGCGGCACGGCCGCCGACGGGGGCTGGCCCGGAGTGGAGAAGCTGCTCGGCGAGGAGTACGCGGCGGCCACGCGCGCGTGGCGCGACGACACCGCCCGCACCCTCCAGGAGGACACGGTCGCGGCGGTCCGCCGGGCCGCCCCCGCCGGATTCCAGGTGCTGCTCCACGCCGACCCGGTCACCTACCACTGCGGCGCCAACGCGGGCGTGGACCCCGCGCACATCCTCTCCGTCGCGGACGGCGTGGTGGTGCCCTGCGCGGGCGGTCCGCGGCTGCTCGCCCCGTTCGCGGAGCAGGGCCGCGAGGGCGCGGTCCTCGCGGCCAACCTCCAGGTGGTCTCCGGGATGGGCGGCAGCCCCGGCACGCTCGCCGCGGACGCGGCCCGCGCACGGGACCGGGGCGCCACCGAACTGCGGCTGTATCACGCCGGGTTGGCGTCGGACGACGACCTGTCGGCCGTGCGGGAGGGGCTCGCCGCGCTCTGACGCGGAAGTGCCGCGCTCGCCGCCCACACCACGCCCAGGACGGCGAGCAGCACCGCCACGTCCACCGCCTCGACCAGGGCGGCCCCCACCGCCAGCCCGACCGCGTTCGGCGCGAGGACCAGCGTGTGGGCGGTGGCGGCGGTACGGCCGAGCAGCGCGTCCGGCGTCTCGCGCTGCACGGCCGTGAACGCGGCGATCAGCACGCACGGCAGCCCCGCGCCGATCGCCGCCGAGCACGGCAGCGCCACCGCGTCCGACGGCACCGCCCGCAGCCCCGCCGCGACGGCGGTCACCGCGATGCCGTACCCGGCCAGCCGATGTGCGCCGAGACGGCGCAGCGCCGGGCCCGCCAGCAGCCCGGCCACCACCGAACCGGCGCCCTGGACGGCGTACAGCACCCCGGCGTAGGCGGGCGCGTGCCCCAGGGCGTCGATCACGGCGTACAGGGCCGCCCCGTTGACCCCGGCGCACAGCATGGTGGCACCGCCGGCCAGGACGAGCGGGCGGAGCCGTGGGTGCCTCCACAGGTGCCGGGCGCCCTCCCCGATCCGCACCCGCTCCCCTAGGGCCGGTGGCGGCTCGGGCACCCGCAGGCAGGCGTACAGTCCGGCCGCGAGGACGAAGGAGGCGGCGTCGAGCAGGACGACGGGGTCCGCGCCGTACGCCCCGTAGAGGACGGCGCCCGCCGGGGGAGCGACGAGCTTCAGGCCCTCGGAGACGGTCATGCGCAGCCCGTTGAACTCCCCGAGCAGGGACGCCGGGACGGCACCGGCGACGAACGCGGACTCGGCGGCGTCCTGCACGACGCCCACGGCGCCGTAGACGAACAGGACCGCGAACACGAGCCAGACGCGCCCCGGCGAGTCGACGGCGGTGAGGACGGGGAGAAGCGCCGCCGGGAGCAGATGGAGGCCGATCAGCAGCGGCCCGCGGCGGACGGTGTCGGCCAGGGCGCCGAGGACCGGGCCGGCGGCGGTGGGCGCCCACAGGGCGAGCAGACACAGGGCGGCCAGCCCGTCGGAGCCGGTGAGGTCCTTCACCCACACCCCGGCCACCAGCCACAGCGCGGAGGTGCCGAAGCCGGAGACCAGGACGGCGGCGAGACACAGGCGGGCGTCGCGACGACGCAGGACGCGGGGGAGCGTCCGGGAGACGGTGTGCTTCATGCCCGCCCACGGTGGGGCTGAGGCGGGGGTGCGGGCATCGGGCGGACGCCCTGTTCCGCGTCGTCAGTCCCCGGCGGTCTCTGAGGACGGTTTCGCGTGGAGGACCTCGCGGGCCTGCTCGGCGGCGCGGGCCAGGTTCTCGGCCACGTACTGCAGGAAGTGGCTGACGTTCTCCAGCCGGACGGCCGCCGGGGTGCCGGGCCCGAGCACGTCCACGCCCTCGCGGGTGAGCTCCACCTGCTCCTCCAGCGACCGCACGCTGGCGATCATCGACTGGTACCAGAGGTCCTCGTCGATGACGTACCGCTCGCGCCGGCGCTCGTCGCGCTCTCTGCGGACCAGGGACTGGCTCTCCAGGAACGCGATCGACTTCGAGACGGTGGCCGGGCTGATCCCCAGCCGCTTCGCGAGGTCGGCCGCCGTCATGCTGCCGGTGTCGCTGGTGAGGAGGCAGACCATCACCCGGGACATCGTCTTGGCCAGGCCCGAGCCCATCATCACGGTGGTGAACCGCTCCTCGTACTCGGCGACGGCGTCCTCGTCGCGCCCGTACGGCAGCGGGCCGGACGCAGGGTCGGGAGCCGAGGCCGTACGGCGCCGGTGCGCCCGGCGCTCGGCCGCGCGGTGGGCGAGGTCCGCGCGGTACTCGGTGGGGCCGCCGTTGCGCATGACCTCGCGCGTGACCGTCGACGTGGGCCGGTCGAGGCTCCTCGCGATCTCCGCGTAGGCCAGGCCGTCCGCGAGCCCCGTCGCGATCCGCTGGCGTTCCTGCTGGGTGAGCCTGCCTCCCGGCATCGGGTTCTCCTTCTCCGTGCGCGTAGGGGGTCAGCGTAGCGTTCGGGTCCATCTCGTTGCAACGAACGAGGGAGATGTCGTTGCATTGTCCTCAGCTCCATTGCAACGAAATAGTGGCGATGAGCTGTGCTTATGGGTTTCTGATGCAACAAGCATGTTGCCCACTCCATGAACGCAACGTAGCGTTTCGGTTGTCGGAAACAGCCGGTACAACACCTGGGAGAACCCATGCACACCTTCGACGCCCCCGCCCCGATCGCCCTCGTCCTCGACGTCCCCGCGGGCCGTCTCCAGCTCATCGCCGGCGAGCGGCGCGACGCCACCGTCGAGGTGCGGCCGGCGGACGCGTCCCGCGGCCGTGACGTCGAGGCCGCCGAGCGGATCGACGTCACCTGCGCCGACGGCGTCCTCAGCGTCACCGCCGCCACGCCGTCCGGGATGCGCTCCCTGCGCGACCCCGGCTCGGTCGAGGTGACCGTCCGGCTCCCCGCCGGCTCCCGTGTCGACGCCAAGGCATCCCTGGCCGAGCTGCGCGGCGTCGGACGCCTCGGCGACCTCGCCTTCGAGGGCGCCCAGGCCACCGTCAAGGTCGACGAGGCCGACAGTGCCCGCCTCGCCCTCCAGGCCGGCGACATCACGGTCGGGCGGCTGCGCGGCGCCGCCGAGATCAGCACCGAGAAGGGCGACATCGCCGTCACCGAGGCCGTCCACGGCGAGGTCACCCTGCGCACCGGGCACGGGGCCGTCACCGTCGGCGCCGCCCGCGACGTCTCCGCCGCCCTCGATGCCGGCACCGCCTACGGCCGTGTCCACAACAGCCTCAGGAACGCCGACGGCGCCGGCGCCGCCCTCCAGATCCACGCCACCACCGGCTACGGCGACATCACCGCCCGCAGCCTCTGACACCCACGCCACACACCCACAGGGGGAACCCGCTCATGAGCGACGCGGCCATCACCGCGCACGACCTGCGCAAGTCCTACGGCGGCACGACCGTCCTCGACGGCATCGACCTGACCGTCCCGCGAGGCACGATCTTCTCGCTGCTCGGGCCCAACGGCGCCGGGAAGACCACCGCCGTCAAGATCCTCTCCACCCTGATCCCGCCGGACCCCGGCAGCGGCACCCTCCGGGTCGCCGGCCACGACCTCGCGACCGACCCCCAGGCCGTACGCGCCGCCATCGGCGTCACCGGGCAGTTCTCCGCCGTGGACGGCCTGATCACCGGCGAGGAGAACATGCTCCTCATGGCCGACCTGCACCACCTGCCCC
Organism: Streptomyces sp. RK62; assembly: GCF_018070255.1. Classification (NCBI taxonomy): domain Bacteria; kingdom Bacillati; phylum Actinomycetota; class Actinomycetes; order Kitasatosporales; family Streptomycetaceae; genus Streptomyces; species Streptomyces sp. RK62. Next base: position 12,092 of record NZ_JAGPYD010000018.1, read on the forward strand.
GGCGGGAGGGCCGGCGGGTCGCCGCCGAGCTGCTGGAGCGCTTCGACCTCACCGAGGCCGCGGGGAAGCCGGCGTCCACCTACTCGGGCGGTATGAAGCGGCGCCTGGACATCGCCATGACGCTGGTCGGCGACCCGAGGATCATCTTCCTCGACGAGCCCACCACCGGTCTCGACCCGCGCTCGCGGCACTCCATGTGGCAGATCATCCGCGCGCTGGTCGCCGACGGCGTCACCGTCCTCCTCACCACCCAGTACCTGCAGGAGGCCGACGAACTCGCCGACCGGATCGCCGTGCTGAACGACGGGAAGATCGCGGCCGAGGGGACCGCCGAGGAGCTGAAGCGGCTGGTCCCCGGCGGCCACGTCCGGCTCCGCTTCACCGACCCGGCCGCCTACCGGGGCGCCCGCGCCGCACTGGGCGGGGTCCACCCGGACGACGAGGCCCTCGCGCTGCAGATCCCGAGCGGCGGCAGCCAGCGCGAGCTGCACACCCTTCTCGGCCGGCTCGACTCCCTCGGCATCGAGGCCGACGAGCTGACCGTCCACACCCCCGACCTCGACGACGTCTTCTTCGCCCTGACCGGCGACGCCGTCATCCCCTCCCCGACCGAGGAGAACGCCCGATGAGCACCCTGTCCCTCGCCGTACGCGACTCCTCGACCATGCTGCGCCGCAACCTCCTGCACGCCCGGCGCTACCCGTCGCTCACACTGAACCTGCTGCTCACGCCGGTCATGCTGTTGCTGCTCTTCGTCTACGTCTTCGGCGACACCATGAGCGCCGGCATCGGAGGCGGGGCCGCGGACCGCTCCGCGTACATCGCGTACATCGTCCCCGGCATCCTGCTCATGACCATCGGCAGCACCACGGTCGGCACGGCGGTCTCCGTCTCCAACGACATGACCGAGGGGATCATCGCCCGTTTCCGCACCATGGCGATCCACCGCGGCTCGGTGATCGTCGGGCATGTCGTCGGCAGTGTCATCCAGTCGGTGGCCAGCGTCATCGTGGTCGGCGCGGTGGGCGTGGCCATCGGGTTCCGCTCCACCGACGCCACCGTGCTGGAGTGGTGCGCCGCGTTCGGGCTGCTCGTGCTCTTCGCCACCGCGCTCACCTGGATCGCGGTCGGCATGGGCCTGGTCAGCCCCAACGCGGAGGCCGCCAGCAACAACGCGCTGCCGCTGATCCTGCTGCCGCTGCTGTCCAGCGCGTTCGTCCCGCTCGACGCGATGCCGGGCTGGTTCCGTCCGGTCGCCGAGTACCAGCCGTTCACCCCGGCCATCGAGACCCTGCGGGGACTGCTCCTCGGCACCGGCATCGGCCACCACGGCTGGCTGGCCCTCGCCTGGTGCCTGGGCCTCGCGGTGCTCGGTCACCGCTGGTGCCGGGCCCGGTTCGACGCCGAGCCGAAGTGACCCCGGCGGAAACCCGTCGGAACCTGTCGGTCCTCCCCCTGGGGGAGGACCGCAGCCGTTCCTAGCGTGGTGCCCGTCCGAGTGGTCCAACCGCTGCACACAAGAAGGCACTTCGCATGCAGTACGTCGCGCCGATCGGCGTCGGAATTCGTCTACGTCCTCCTGATGTCGCTCATCCGGGAGCCGCACCGGCGCCGCTTCAACGCCGTCATGGTGGCCGGGGCCGGCGCCGCCTATCTGAGCGGCGGCGGGCTGGGCGGCTGGGAGTTCGCGTTCACCGCCCTGGTCACCTGGGTCGCGTACCGGGGACTGGACTCCTGGACCTTCGTGGGCGTCGCCTGGCTGCTGCACACCGCCTGGGACGCCGTCCACCACCTGCACGGCAACCCGATCATCCCGTTCGCGGACACCTCCTCCCTGGGCTGCGCGATCTGCGACCCGGTGATCGCCCTGTGGTGCTTCACGGGCGGCCGGACCCCGCGTGAGCTGCTGCGACGGTGGCGCGGGGCGGGGGAGCGGGGCGAGGACCCGGCCTGGGCGGCGGACGCCGTGCGCTGAGGGCCCCGGCACCGATGAGTTCCGCGCCCGGCGTGGGTCCACCCTTCACACGATCGATCTGTGAGGAGCCGGCTCATGACGGACACGACTCTCGACCTCGGACCGCAGGCGCTTGCCGTCGCCCGGCTCGCCCTGGCCGTACGGGACGACCAGCTGGCGGCGCCGACGCCCTGCCCGGACCTCGCCGTCCGTCATCTGCTGGGGCATCTGCTCGGGCTGTCCGTCGCCTTCCGCGACGCCGGCCGCAAGGACTTCGGTGCCACGACCGACACCGCCCCGGACTCCGCCGTACCGGACATCGGGCCCGGCTGGCGCGAGGAGCTGCCCAAGGTGCTCGACGAGCTGGCGGACGTGTGGCGCGCCCCGGCCCCGTGGACCGGGACGACCCGCGCGGGCGGCATCGAGATGCCCGGTGCCGTCGCGGGCGCCGTGGCCGCCGACGAACTGGTCATCCACGGCTGGGACCTGGCCCGCGCCACCGGGCAGCCGTACGACCCCGACCCGGCGGCGGTCCGGGCCTCCTACGCGTTCCTGTGGGCCGCCGCCGACGAGGCCGGGCCCGGGGACGACGGCGTCTTCGGACCGGTCGTGCCGGTGCCGGACGACGCGCCGCTGCTGGACCGGGCGGTGGGCCTGAGCGGGCGGAACCCCGGCTGGCGTCCCGGCCGTTGAGCACCGGGCGGCGGCCCCGCACCCGTGCCGCCGCCCCCCACTTCCTTTGTCAGAAGCATTGACGAACCCTGCGCCCCCTCCTACCTTCATCGCGTCGTACTTCGTACGTCATATATGAGACGCGATATGCGATCCCCCGAGGGATCCCCCTGTGCGAGCCCGCGCTCGCGAGATCCGAGAGGCGCGCATGACCTCTGTGCCCACGCCGATCCCCTCCCGTACGCAGTACGTGCTGGAGGAGATCAAACGCCGCATCCTCACCGGGCGGCTGACGCCCGGCCAGGCTCTGGTCGAGACCGAACTCGCCGCGCAGTTCGGGGTGTCCAAGACCCCGGTGCGCGAGGCGCTCAAGACGCTCGCCGGGACCGGGCTGGTCGTGATGAACCAGTACAAGGGCGTCACCGTGCGCATGGTGGACGCCGACATGGCGCGCGAGATCTACGACGTGCGCCTCCTGCTGGAACCCGAGGCGCTGAAGCGGGCCGTGCGGCGCGGCGCCTCCCTCGACGCGGCCCGCGCCGCCCTGACCCGCGCCGACGAGGCCGAGGACACGGCCGAACGCTCGCTCGCCAACCGGGAGTTCCACCGCGCCCTGTACCTGCCGTGCGGCAACCCGCTGCTCGGCCGCATGCTCGACGAGGTCCGCGACCAGGCGGCCCTCGTCTCCGCCGTCGCCTGGGCCGCCTCCCCCTCCTGGGAGCGGGAGGCCGGTGAGCACCGGGAGATCCTGCGGCTCGCCCTCGCGGGTGACGCCGACGGCGCCGCGCGCGCCCTGCACGCCCACATCGCGTCGTTCGTCGAGCGGGCCTTCCCGGACACGGGGGACGACGGCCGGGAGGAGGGCGGTCGGGCATGACCGCGACGTTCGAGTCCCAGCGGGCCGCCCTCGCCGACGTGGTGGCCATCCCCGTGACCCCGTTCGCCGAGGACGGCACCGTCGACCAGGACGCCCACCGCGCCCTGCTGCGCCGGCTGCTGGACGCCGGAGTCACCACCCTCACGCCCAACGGCAACACCGGCGAGTACTACGCCCTCACTCCCGAGGAGCGGCGCCTGGTCACCGAACTCACCCTGGACGAGGTGGGCGACCGCGCGGTAGTCCTCGTCGGCGTCGGCCACGACGTGCCCACCGCCGTCGCCTCCGCCCGGCACGCCGCCGAGCTCGGCGCCGCCATGATCATGGTCCACCAGCCCGTCCACCCCTACGTCTCGCAGAGCGGCTGGGTCGACTACCACCGCGCCATCGCCTCCGCCGTGCCCGGGCTCGGCGTCGTGCCGTACATCCGCAACGCCCAGCTGCCCGGGGCGCGCCTGGCCGAACTCGCCGACCACTGCCCGAACGTCGTCGGTGTGAAGTACGCCGTCCCGGACGCCACCCGGTTCGCCGCGTTCGCCCGTGACGCGGGCCTGGACCGCTTCGTCTGGGTCGCCGGGCTCGCCGAGCCGTACGCGCCGTCGTACTTCTCGGCCGGTGCCACCGGCTTCACCTCGGGGCTGGTGAACGTGGCCCCCGCCGTGTCGCTGAACATGATCGAGGCGCTGCGGGCCGGGGACTACCCGGCCGCGATGAAGGTCTGGGAGCAGATCCGCCGCTTCGAGGAGATGCGGGCCGCGAACGGCTCCGCCGACAACGTCACCGTCGTCAAGGAGGCCCTCGCCTCGCTCGGCCTGTGCCGCCGCGACGTCCGCCCGCCCGGCCGCACCCTGCCCGAGGGCGAGCGCGCCGAGGTCGCCGCGATAGCCGCGGGGTGGTCGGCGTGACCGCCCGCAGACGCCCCGAGGAGCTGCGCAGCCACCAGTGGTACGGCGCCGAGGGCCAGTTGCGCACCTGGTCGCACAACGCCCGGATGCGCCAGCTCGGTTACGAGGCGGAGGAGTACCGGGGCCGCCCGGTGATCGCCGTCGTCAACACCTGGTCCGACATCAACCCCTGCCACACGCATCTGCGGGACCGTGCGCAGGCCGTGAAGCGGGGCGTCTGGCAGGCCGGGGGCTTCCCGCTGGAGTTCCCGGTGTCCACGCTGTCGGAGACGTACCAGAAGCCGACCCCCATGCTCTACCGCAACCTGCTCGCGATGGAGACGGAGGAACTGCTGCGGTCGTACCCGGTCGACGCGGCGGTGCTGCTCGGCGGCTGCGACAAGTCGACCCCGGCGCTGCTCATGGGCGCCGCCTCGGCCGACATCCCGTCCGTCTTCGTCCCGGCCGGGCCGATGCTGCCGGGCCACTGGCGCGGCGAGACCCTCGGGTCCGGCACCGACATGTGGAAGTACTGGGACGAGCACCGCGCCGGCAACCTCACCGACTGCGAACTGCGCGAACTGCAGAGCGGACTGGCCCGCTCGCCCGGGCACTGCATGACGATGGGCACCGCCTCCACGATGACCGCGGCGGCCGAGGCCCTCGGCATGACCCTGCCGGGCGCGTCCTCGATCCCGGCCGTCGACTCGGGGCACGAGCGGATGGCCGCCGCCTCCGGGCGGTGCGCGGTCGAGCTGGCCTGGACCGGGCTCGCCCCGTCCACCGTGCTCACCCGGGAGGCCTTCGAGGACGCCGTCACCACCGTCCTCGGCCTCGGCGGGTCCACCAACGCCGTCATCCATCTGATCGCGATGGCCGGCCGCGCGGGTGTCCGGCTCACCCTCGACGACTTCGACCGCCTCGCGCGCACGGTGCCGGTGCTGGCCAACGTCCGGCCCGGCGGACGGACGTACCTCATGGAGGACTTCCACTTCGCCGGGGGGCTGCCCGCCTTCCTCTCCCGGATCACCGATCTGCTGCACCTGGACCGGCCGACGGTCAGCGGCACTCTCCAGGAGCGGATCGAGGGCGCGGCCGTCCACGACGACGACGTCATCCGCCCCCGGGACAACCCGGTCGCGCCCGAGGGCGGGGTCGCCGTGCTGCGCGGCAACCTCTGCCCGGACGGCGCCGTCATCAAGCACATCGCCGCCGAACCGCAGCTGCTCAAGCACACCGGCCCCGCGGTCGTCTTCGACGACTACCGGACCATGCAGCGCACCATCGACGACCCGGAGCTGGGCATCACCGCCGACAGTGTGCTGGTGCTGCGCAACGCCGGCCCGAAGGGCGGCCCCGGCATGCCCGAGTACGGCATGCTCCCCATCCCCGGCCATCTGCTGCGGCAGGGCGTCCGGGACATGGTCCGGATCTCCGACGCCCGGATGAGCGGCACGAGTTACGGCACCTGCGTCCTGCACATCGCCCCCGAGTCGTACGTGGGCGGGCCGCTCGCCCTCGTGCGCACCGGCGACCCGATCACCCTGGACGTCGAGGCCCGCACCCTCCGTCTCGACGTCCCCGACGAGGAGCTGGCACGCCGGCGGGCCGAATGGAGCCCGCCGCCCGCCCGCTCCGAGCGCGGCTACGGCGCGCTCTACGACGACCAGATCACCCAGGCCGACACCGGCTGCGACTTCCGGTTCCTGGCCGGGCCCGGCCGGACCGCCGACCCCTACGCCGGCTGACCGGCGGCACGACACGACCGCGCACAGCCCTGCCCGCATGGAAAGCGCTTCCCGCACGCCGTACGCACGTCCGTACCAGATCGGAGAACAGTCATGGCCCAAGCCGCAGCCGTGGCGAAACCGCCCGCGCCACCCCGGCGACGCCGTGCCTCCGCCACGCCGCGCAGGCTGCCGTATCTGCTGATCGCCCCGGCCGCCCTGCTGATGCTGGGCTTCATCGCCTACCCGGTGCTCAGCGTCTTCTACTACAGCCTGCGCCACTACAACCCCACCAAGCCGTGGCGCGACGGCTTCGCGGGCCTCGACAACTTCGTCCACGCCTTCACGGACGACCCGCTGTTCTGGGACACCCTCGTCTTCAGCGCCAAGTGGGTGGTCGTCGAGGTCGGGCTCCAGCTGCTGTTCGGGCTCGCCCTCGCCCTCATCGTCAACCAGACGTTCGCCGGCCGGGCACTGGGCCGCGCCCTCGTCTTCTCCCCGTGGGCCGTCTCCGGTGTGCTGACCTCGGCGATCTGGGTGCTGCTCTACAACTCCCAGACCGGCATCACCCGTTATCTAGCCGACGCCGGCATCGGCTCCTACGGCACCAGCTGGCTGTCGGACACCGCCACCGTGTTCCCCGCGGCCGTCGTCGCCGACCTGTGGCGGGGCGTGCCGTTCTTCGCGATCCTCATCCTCGCCGACCTCCAGTCCGTCTCCAAGGACCTGTACGAGGCCGCCGAGGTCGACGGGGCGGGCCGCCTCCAGCAGTTCTGGCACATCACCCTGCCCCATCTGAAGGACGCCATCGTCCTGTCCACGCTGCTGCGCGCGGTGTGGGAGTTCAACAACGTCGACCTGCTCTACACCCTGACCGGCGGCGGCCCCGCGGGAGCCACCACGACGCTGCCGCTCTACATCGCCAACACCAGCGTCGACGCCCACAACTTCGGCTACGCGTCCGCCCTGACCACGGTCGCGTTCGTGATCCTGCTCTTCTGCTCGATCGTCTACCTGCGGCTGAGCAAGTTCGGAGGTGAGGACAAGTGAGCGTGAAGGAAGCCACCCAGGCCGCGCCGGCACCGGTGCGCCCCGCCCCCGTACGGCCGCGTCCGGCCGGCCGGAACCGCTCCTGGGACGAGGTCCCGCGCTGGCAGATCTACCTCCCGCTGTCGCTGTACCTGCTCTTCACCCTGATCCCGTTCTACTGGATCCTGCTGTTCTCCCTGCGTCCGCCCGGCTCGACCTCGCTGGTGCCCTGGCCGATGACCTTCGAGCACTTCGAGAAGGTCTGGACGGAGCGCGGCTTCGGGACGTACTTCCAGAACAGCGTGCTCGTCGGCGCCGTCACCCTGGTGATGACGACCCTCGTCGCCCTCGCCGGCGGCTACGCGCTCGCGCGGTTCAATTTCAAGGTCAAGCGGGTCTTCATGCTCGCCCTGCTCTGCTCCCAGTTCGTGCCGGGCGCGCTGCTGCTGGTGCCGCTGTTCGAGATCTTCGCCGAGTTGCGGATGATCAACTCGCTGGGCAGCGTCATCCTCGCCGAGACGGTCTTCCAGCTCCCGCTGTCGATCATCCTGATCAGCAACTTCATCAAGAACGTGCCGTACTCCCTGGAGGAGGCGGCCTGGGTGGACGGCTGCAACCGGCTGACGGCGTTCAGGATCGTCGTCCTGCCGCTGCTGCGGCCCGGTCTGATCGCCGTCGGCTCCTTCGCCTTCGTGCACTCCTGGAACCACTTCCTGTTCGCCCTGATGTTCCTCAACAACCAGGAGAAGCAGACCATCCCGGTCGGTCTGAACACCCTGATGGGCGCGGACAGCGTGGACCTGGGCGCCCTGGCCGCGGGCGGCATCGTCGCCGCCGTCCCCGTGGTCGTCGTGTTCGCCTTCATCCAGAAGTGGCTGATCACCGGGTTCAGCGCGGGGGCGGTGAAGGGATGACCGCCAATGACACCGCCGTCGACATCGTGCTCGTGGGGGCGCGCGGCCACGGCCGCCACCACCTCGCCACCATCCGGGACCTGGCCGGCCGGGGACTCGTCCGGCTCGCCGGGATCTGCGAACTGACCCCGCTCAGCGACGAGGAGATCCCCGGCGGTCTGGGCCGCCCCCGGCAGTCCGCCGACCTCGGCGCCCTCCTCGACGCCACCGGCGCCCGGATCGCGGTGATCTGCACACCCATCCCCACCCACACCGACCTCGCGCTCACGGCTGCCGCCCGGGGTGTGCACGTCCTCGTCGAGAAGCCGCCCGCCCCCTCGTACGCGGAGTTCCGGCGGCTGGCCGACGGGGTCGCCGCGGCCGGCGTCGCCTGCCAGATCGGCTTCCAGTCGCTGGCCTCGCGGGCCGTGCCCGCCATCCGGGCCCTGATCGCCGAGGGCGCCGTCGGGCAGGTCACCGGGATCGGCGGCGCCGGGGCCTGGGCCCGCCCGGAGACGTACTACCGGCGGGCACCCTGGGCGGGCCGGCGCACCCTGCACGGCGCCGACGTGGTCGACGGGGTCCTCACCAACCCGCTCGCGCACGCCGTCGCCACCGCGCTCGCGCTCGCCGGCACCCCGCACGCCGAGGACGTCACCGCCGTCGAGACGGAACTGCTGCGCGCCAACGACATCGAGTCCGACGACACCTCTTGCGTCCGCGTCACCACCGCGCACGGCCCCCGGATCGTCGTCGGCGCCACCCTGTGCGCCGAGCGGCCGGACGAGCCGTACGTCGTCGTCCACGGCGAACACGGCCGGATCACCTTCTGGTACAAGCAGGACCGCGTCCTCCTGCAGCGCGCGGGCCACGGCCCCGAGGAGACCCGGTACGGCCGCACCGACCTGCTGGAGAACCTGGTCCGGCACCTCACCGAGGGCGCCGCACTGCTCGTCCCGCCCGAGGAGACCGGCGCCTTCATGAAGGTCGTCGAGGCGATCCGGCGGGCCCCCGACCCGGCCCCGCTCCCGCCCGGCGCCTGGCGGCTGCTCCCCGCCGAGGGGCGCCGGGTCGTCTCCGGCATCGACGCCCTGGTCACGGCCGCCGCCGACACCCTCGCCCTCTACTCCGAGCTGGGCGCCCCCTGGGCCCCGGCCGCCCGTACGAAGGAGGTGAGCCGATGACGAGCTCCGTCGACAACCCGGTGCTGCGGGTCGCCGGACGCCCGGTCGCCCGGTACGTCACCCGGCCCGAACTGCCCGCCGGGCTCGCCCCACGCCCGTATCTGCACCCCGTCACCACCCTGGCCGGCACGACGGTCACCGAGCTGAGCCCCGCCGACCACACCCACCACCTCGGCGCCGGTGTCGCCGTTCCCGACGTCGAGGGGTCCAACTTCTGGGGCGGCCGCACCTTCGTACGCGGCCGGGGACCCACCGAGCTGGACAACCACGGCGCCCAGCGGCACACCGCCTTCAGCGAGACGGGCCCCGGCGGCTTCGCAGAGGAGCTGCGCTGGGTCGCCGCCGGCACCGAGCTGCTGCGCGAGCGCCGCACGGTCACCGCCACCGAACTCACGGCCTCCGCCTGGGCCCTGGACCTCACCTTCGCCCTCACCAACGTCACCGGAGAAGCACTGACCCTCGGCAGCCCCGCCACCAACGGGCGGCCGGGCGCCGCGTACGGCGGCTTCTTCTGGCGGGCCCGCAAGGAGGCCACGCCCCCGGACGTGCTCGTCCCGGACGGCGAGGGGGAGGAGCGGGCGCACGGCGGCCGGGCCGACTGGGTCGCCCTGACCGGCTCCACCTGGACGCTCGTCTTCGCCGCCGCCACCGAACGCACCCGCGAGGACCCGTGGTTCGTACGCGCCGGGGAGTACCCGGGCGTCGGCTCCTCGCTCGCCCACGACCGGCGGCTGCCGGTGCCGCCCGGCGACAGCGTCGTCCGGCGGATCGTCACCGTCGTCGCCGACGGCCGCCTCGACCACGACACGGCCGGGGCGCTGGCCCGCAAGGCGGTGGGCGCGTGACCACCTACCGCAACCCGGTCCTGGACGCCGACTGGTCCGACCCCGACGTCGTCCGCGTCGGCGACGACTTCTACCTCACCGCCTCCAGCTTCGGCCGCTCCCCGGGCCTGCCCCTGCTGCACTCCCGCGACCTCGTCCACTGGACCCTGGTCGGGCACGCCCTCGAACGCCTGGAACCCGAGGCCGAGTTCCGGGTGCCACGGCACGACTGCGGGGTCTGGGCCCCGTCGCTGCGCCACCACGACGACCGCTTCTGGATCTTCTGGGGCGACCCCGACCACGGGATCCTGCAGGTCAACGCCCCCGCGATCCGCGGCCCCTGGACCCGCCCGCACCTGGTCAAGGCCGGTAAGGGCCTGATCGACCCCTGCCCCCTGTGGGACGAGGAGACCGGCGAGGCGTACCTCGTGCACGCCTGGGCCCGGTCCCGGTCGGGGGTGAAGAACCGGCTGACCGGCCACCGGATGCGGCCCGACGGCACCGAACTCCTCGACGAGGGCAAGGTGATCGTCGACGGCGACCGCATCCCCGGCTGGTTCACCCTGGAGGGGCCCAAGCTCCACCGGCACGACGGCTGGTTCTGGATCCTCGCGCCCGCCGGGGGAGTGGAGACCGGCTGGCAGGGCGCCTTCCGCTCGCGCGGGTTCTTCGGCCCGTACGAGGAGCGGATCGTCCTCGAGCAGAAGGACACCGACGTCAACGGCCCGCACCAGGGCGGCTGGGTGCGCACCCCGTCCGGTGAGGACTGGTTCCTGCACTTCCAGCAGCGCGGCGCCTACGGCAGGGTCGTCCACCTCCAGCCGATGCGCTGGGGGGACGACGGCTGGCCGGTGCTCGGCGACGACGGCGCCCCCGTCGCCGTGCACGAGATGCCCGCGCTGCCGCCGCAGCCGCCGGCCGCGCCCGCCACCGACGACGACTTCCCCGGCGGGCGGTTCGGCCGGCAGTGGTCCTGGACCGCCAACCCCCGAGACGGCTGGGCCACCCAGCACTCCGGGGACGGGCTCCGGCTGGCCTGCGTCCGCTCGGCCGACGCGCACGACCTGCGCCGGGTCCCGAACGTCCTCACCCAGCGGCTGCCCGGCACGCCCCGCGTGGTCGAGGTCGAGCTGCGCCTGGACAGCGAGGAGCCGGGCGCCCGGGCCGGGCTCACGGTGCTCGGCGACGCGTACGGCTGGATCGGGCTCCAGCGCGACGACGACGGGCGGGCGCACCTCGTGCACCGCTTCGCCGAACCGGTCGCCGAGCACGAGCGGGACGCAGGGGTCCCGCGGCCCGCGCCGCTCGGGCGGGCCCGGCTGCGCGTCGAGATCGGGGCCGGCGCGCGCTGCCGGTTCCTCGCCGACACCGGTGACGGCCCCGCGGCCTCCGGGCCGGTGTTCGCCGCGACGCCCTGGCGCTGGGTGGGCGCCCAGCTCGGGCTGTTCGCGCTCGCGCCCGCCGGGCAGGGGCACGCCGGCGCGGCGACGTTCACCCGGTTCCGCATCCTCGCCCCGTGACCACCACCCCCACGGCACCGACCCACCCCCACGTCCATCCCCGTCCCATCCAGCAGAAGAGAGCCGACCGATGATGATCAGCAATCGCAGAAGCAGGCGCACCGTCACCACCGTCGCCCTGGGGTCCGTCCTGGCCCTGGCCGCCACCGGATGCGGCGACGACGGGAGTGGCGCGGGCGGCGGCAAGGGTGCCGAGGGCAGCGGCACCGGGAAGATCGTCTTCTGGGACAACAACGGCGGTGTCCGCACCGACGCCTGGAAGGCGATCATCGCCGACTTCGAGAAGGCCAACCCGAAGATCGACGTCGAGTACGTCGGCATCCCGGCCACCGACTACCAGTCCAAGGTGGACACCGCCATCCAGGGCGGCGGCCTGCCGGACGTGGGCGGTGTCGGCGCGGCGATGCTCGCCGGGTTCGCCGCGCAGAACGCGCTGGAGCCGCTGGACGACCGGCTCGCGAAGTCGTCGCTGAACGGCAAGCTGAACAAGGACATGGTGACCTCGGTGCGGTCCGCGGGAGGCGGCGACGGCAAGCTGTACTCGGTCCCGACGTCCGCCAACAACGGCGTGCTGTACTACCGGACCGATCTGTTCGAGAAGGCCGGGCTCGACGAGCCGGCCACCTGGGACGCGTTCTACGAGGCCGCGGAGAAGCTGACCGACGCGAAGAAGAACGAGTTCGGCTACACGATCCGCGGCGGCGCCGGCTCCATCGCGCAGGCGCTGGACGCGATGTACGGGCAGTCGGGGATCACGTCGTTCTGGGACGCGTCCGGCGAGAAGACCACCGTGAACGACCCGCGGAACGTGAAGGCGCTGGAGAAGTACGCGGGCCTGTTCAAGAAGGTCACGCCGGCCGCCGACCTCAACAACGACTTCACCAAGATGGTCGCCCAGTGGGACTCCGGCACCATCGGGATGCTCAACCACAACCTGGGCTCCTACCAGGACCATGTGAAGGCGCTCGGCACCGACAAGTTCCGGGGCATCCCGCAGCCCACCCTCGCCGACGGCAAGCGGGTGCAGGTCTCCAATCCCGTCGACGGCATCGGCCTGTTCAAGAACTCCAAGAACAAGGAGGCCGCCTGGAAGTTCATCGAGTTCGCCACCTCGCACGCGCAGAACTCGACGTTCAACGAGGCGGCCGGGCAGGTGCCGGCGAACAACGACGCGGCCAAGGACGCGTGGATCGCCAAGGCCGAGCCGACCAAGCTGGCCGCCGCCGCGCTGACCGACGGCTCGACCACGATCGTGCAGCTGCCGTACTACCTGCCGGACTGGAACACGATCTCCAAGGCCGACAACGAGCCGAACTTCCAGAAGGTGCTCAACGGGGACATGACCGCCGAGGAGTTCCTGGACACGGTCGCGGGCCAGCTGAACGAGGCCCAGGCCGAGTGGCGGCAGCGCAACGGCTGACGCCACCCGACCCCACGCCTCATGCCCGAAAGGAAGAGCCGCACCATGAACGGAACAGCGTGGCATGCGCATGCCACTCGTAGAGCCGCCGTCCTGACCGGCTGCACCGCGCTCGTCCTCGGCCTCACCGCCGGCGGGGCCCGGGCCGGCGGCCCCCGCGACCCCGCCCGCCAGGTCCTCGGCGCGCACGACGGCTGGGCCTCGGAAGGGCCCGGCACGACCGGCGGGGCCGCCGCCGACCCCGCCCATGTGTACACCGTCACCACCTGGGAGGAGTTCCGGGCGGCGCTCGCCGCCGACGGAGACGCCCCGAGGATCGTCAAGGTCAGGGGCGTGATCGACGCGGTGTCGCAGGGCTGCGACGCCTTCGCCGCCGACGGTTACGACCTCGGCCGCTACCTCGCCGCCTACGATCCCGCCGTCTGGGGCCACGACACCCCGGTCAGCGGGGAGCAGGAGGATCTGCGGGCCGCGGCCGCCGCCCGGCAGGACACCGCCATCAAGGCCGCCGTCCCGGCGAACACCACGATCGTCGGGGTGGGCAAGGACGCGGCGATCCGCGGCGGCAGCCTCCAGATCAAGGGCGTCGACAACGTCATCCTGCGCAACCTCACCATCGAGGCGCCCCTCGACTGCTTCCCGCAGTGGGACCCGACCGACGACAACCGGACCGGCGCCTGGAACTCCGAGTACGACGGCGTCGTCGTGGACGGCTCCACCCATGTGTGGATCGACCACAACACGCTCACCGACGGCCGTCACCCGGACAGTTCGCTGCCGTCGTACTTCGGCAAGGTGTACCAGCAGCACGACGGCCTGCTCGACGTGGTGCGCGGCGCGAACCACGTGACCGTGTCCTGGAACTCCTTCCGGGACCACGACAAGACCATGCTGATCGGCAACAGCGACGGCGCCGGCGCGACCGACAGCGGCCGGCTCAAGGTCACCGTGCACCACAACCGCTTCGAGGGCATCGTGGAGCGGGCACCCCGGGTGCGGTTCGGTCAGGTCGACGTCTACAACAACCACTTCGTGGTGGCCAAGGGCCAGAAGTTCGGCTACGTCCTCGGCGTCGGCGCCTCCTCACAGCTGTACGCCACGCACAACGCCTTCACCCTGGCACCCGGCGTGAGCGTCGGGCAGACGCTGAAGAAGTGGAGCGAGGCCCCGCTCACCGCCGAGCGCAACCATGTCAACGGCCGGCCCGTCGACCTCGTCGCCGTCCACAACGCCGAGATCCCCGGGGAGTTCCTGCGGACCGGCGCCGGATGGACCCCGACGCTGCGCACCAGGGTCGACCACCCCCGGGCCGTCCCCGGGACCGTCGACCGCGCCGCGGGCGCCGGACGACTGCGCTGACCGCCGGACCTGACCCGGCTCAGCGCCCCCGAGGACGAGCGAACGCCCCGCCGGTCGTCACCGGCGGGGCGTTCGTGCTGCCGGCCGAGGGGGGCTCAGGCCGGCAGGTCCCGGGGCGGGTGGGGGGCCGCTCCGTGAAGTCAGATGACACGAACCGCGGTTCGGTTGCCTCGGCGGCCGCGGAGTGCGGGTGGGGTCTTCCGCCGATGCCCTTCCGTAACACGGGGAAAACCTGAAACCCCCGCGGCAGGGGAACAATCCAGCCAGCATCCGCACAGTGATCCATCGGGCGACGAGGAGTGACGGCATGTCAGAAGCGCAGAAGGCGGTCGACCGGGCCGGGGCGCCCGAACCGGGCGTGAACAGCGTCGACCGGTTCTTCCGGATATCCGAGCGGGGCTCCACCCTGCCCCGTGAGATACGCGGCGGATTCGCCACCTTCTTCACGATGGCGTACATCCTTGTCCTGAACCCCATCATCCTGGGCAGCGCCGAGGACAAGTTCGGCCACCAGCTCGACCCCGTCCAGCTCACCACCGCCACCGCCCTGGTGGCCGCGGTCATGACCGTCATCATGGGCGTCGGCGGCAATCTGCCGCTCGCGCTCGCCGCCGGCCTCGGGCTGAACGCCGTCGTCGCCTTCCAGATCGCGCCGCTGATGTCCTGGGACGACGCGATGGGGCTGATCGTCCTGGAGGGCCTGCTGATCTGCGTCCTCGTGGTCACCGGGCTGCGCGAGGCCGTCATGCACGCCATCCCGCAGCCCCTCAAGCAGGCGATCAGCGTCGGCATCGGCCTGTTCATCGCGTTCATCGGCTTCGTCGACGCCGGGTTCGTCACCCGCATCCCGGACGCCGCGAACACCACCGTGCCCGTCCAGCTCGGCGGCACCGGCACCCTCGGCGGCTGGCCGATCCTGGTCTTCTGCCTCGGCGTGCTGCTGACGGTCGCGCTGCTCGCCCGCAAGGTGAAGGGCGCCATCCTGATCAGCATCGTCACCATGACGGCCGTCGCGATGCTCATCGACTCCCTGGCCGACGTCAAGAGCTGGGGCCTGACCACCCCCGCCTGGCCGGACCAGGTGGTCGACACCCCGGACTTCGGTCTCCTCGGTCACTTCAGCCTGTTCGGCGCGTTCGGCGAGACCACCGCCATCACCGTGGTCCTGCTGATCTTCACGCTGATCCTGTCCGACTTCTTCGACACCATGGGCACGGTCGTCGGCGTCAGCGCGGAGGCCGGTCTCCTCGACGAGCAGGGCAAGGTGCCGAACCTCGGACGGGTGCTGCTCATCGACGGTGCCGCGGCGGCCGCGGGCGGCGCCGCGTCGGCCTCCTCGGCCACCTCCTACATCGAGTCGGCGGCCGGCGTCGGCGAGGGCGCCCGCACCGGCTTCGCCAACCTGGTCACCGGCGGCCTCTTCGCGCTCGCCCTCTTCCTCACCCCACTGCTGACCATCGTCCCGCTCCAGGCCGCCGCGCCCGCCCTGGTCGCCGTGGGCTTCCTGATGATGACGCAGGTCAAGAACATCGAGTGGGACCGGTACGAGATCGCCATCCCGGCGTTCCTGACCATCGCCGTCATGCCCTTCACCTACTCGATCACCAACGGCATCGGCGCGGGCTTCGTCGCCTATGTCCTGATCAAGATCGTGCTCGGCCGGGCCAAGGAGATCCACTGGCTGCTGTGGGGGACCTCGGCGCTGTTCCTCGTGTACTTCGCCATCGACCCGATCGAGCAGATCCTCGGCGCGCGGTGAGGACCCGCTAGCCGCGCAGGGCCGCCTCCATCACCTTCCTGGCCACGGGGGCGGCCAGGCCGTTGCCGCTCACCTCGGAGCGGGCGGCGTTCGACTGCTCCACCAGCACCGCCACGGCGACCTCCTTGCCGTCGGCCTTCCCGTACGACGTGAACCAGGCGTACGGCGTCTTGCTGTTCTTCTCGCCGTGCTGGGCGGTGCCCGTCTTGCCGCCGACCGTCGCGCCCGCGATCCGCGCGTTGGTTCCGGTGCCCTCCTCGACGACCGTCTGCATCGCCGACTGCAGCTGCTCGGCGGTGCGGGAGCTGACGATCTCCTCGCTGCCCGCGCTGTCGTCGTAGTCCTCCAGGACATCGCCGTTGCCGTCGGTGATCTGCGCGACCATGTGCGGCGAGACCAGCTTGCCGCCGTTGGCGATGGCCGCGGACACCATGGCGATCTGCAGCGGAGTCGCGGTGACGTCGAACTGCCCGATGCCGGACAGCGCGGTCTGCGCCTTGTCCATGCCCGTCGGGTACACGCTCTCGTACGCCCGCACCGGCACGTCCTGCTCGTCGTCGTTGAAGCCGAACTTCTCGGCCATCGCGCGGACCTTGTCCTGGCCCAGGTCGACGGCGACGCTCGCGAAGACGTTGTTGCACGAGTACTGCAGGGCGACGCGCAGGGAGGCGTCCTCGCAGGGCGCCGAGGGGTTCTCGTTCGTCAGCTCGTCGCTCGACTGCGCCAGCGGGTACGGGTCCGGGCTGTCCGTCGGCTCGTCCACCGACTCGTACAGGCCGTCCTCCAGCGCGGCCGCCGCGACGACCAGCTTGAACGTCGAGCCCGGCGGCAGCGGCTGGCGCAGCGCGCGGTTCGTCATCGGCTTGTCCGGGTCGGAGGTCAGCGCCTTCCAGGCGTCCGCGTCACCCGTGGTGATCGCCGTCGGGTCGTACGACGGAGTGGAGGCGACCGCCAGGATGCGGCCCGTGGACGGGTCGATCGCGACGGCGGCCCCCTTCTTGTCGCCGAGCGCCTCATAGGCGGCCTTCTGCACGGCGGGGTCGATCGTGGTCACCACGTTGCCCGGGTCGGACCGCTTGTTCGTCACCGTGTCCAGCACGCCCTTGAGACGGGTGTCCGTGCCGTCCAGCAGATCGCGGTAGACACCCTCGAGCTGGGTCGCGCCGAACGCCTGCGAGCTGTACCCGGTCACGGCCGAGTACAGCGAGCCGTCCCGGTACGTGCGCTTGTACGCCAGGTCGCCGCCCGTCGTCCGCGCGGAGCCGGTGACCGGCTTGCCGCCCACGATGATGTCCCCGAGCGGCGCGCTGTACAGCGCGATCGTGTTCCGCCGGTTGTCCTTGTCGTCCGCGAGGGCCCGGCCGTCGTAGAACTGCACCCAGGTCGCCCTGCCCAGCAGGGCGAGCACCAGGAGCAGTGTGAAGACGGAGGCCCGCCTGATCGTCTTGTTCATCCCACTTCCAGGGACGCACGGATCGGGGTGGATCGTTCCCCCGCGCCCGGTTTCTCATCTCACGTTCATGGAGCGGGCCCGGCGGCCGAGAAGTCAGCCGTCCAGATGCAGGACGTACTCCTCGATCTCCGCGCCCCGCGCCTGGGCGAAGGCCCGTGCCCTTGCCGTCACCCGGAACCCGCACTTGGCCAGCACCCGCAGCGAGCCCTCGTTGTCGGCGGCGGCGCGCGCGTACAGCGGGCGCTCGGGCACCTCGGCGAGCAGCCGGCGCAGGGCGGCCGTGGCGATGCCCCGGCCCCAGTACGCGCGGTCGACCCAGTACGTCACCTCGCGCTCCCCGGGCTCGCCGTACACGGCGGCGCTGCCCACCACGTCCCCGTCGGCGAGGATCGCGCGCAGCACGTCGGAGGAGGAGCGCAGCCTTCGCCAGTGCGCGTCGAAGGCGGCCCGGTCGGCCGGGTCCTCCGGGGTGAACGCCGCCATGCGCAGGGCCTCGGGATCGTTGAGCTGGCGGAAGAAGACCGGCAGATCGCTGTCGTGCACCGCGCGCAGTTCGACGTCCATGACGTCAGAGCCTACGAGTGGCCAGGGTCAGTCGGTCGCGCGCGTCGAACAGCGCGTCCTTCACCATCTGCTCGTGCGCGGGGGTGAGCCGCGCCACCGGGACCGAGCAACTGATCGCGTCCCGGGCCGGGGTGCGGTAGGGGATCGCCACGCCGAAGCAGCGCAGCCCCAGCGTGTTCTCCTCGCGGTCGACGGCGAAGCCCTGCTCACGGACCTGGTGCAGCTCCTCGATGAGCTTCTCCCGGTCGGTGATGGTGTTCTCGGTCAGCGCGGGCAGCGTCTCCGGGAGCATCTTGCGGACCTGTTCGTCCGAGTAGGTGCTGAGCAGCGCCTTGCCGAGCGAGGTCGAGTGCGCGGGGAGCCGGCGGCCGACCCGGGTGAAGGGGCGCAGATAGTGCTGGGACTGGCGGGTGGCGAGGTACACGACGTTCGTGCCGTCGAGACGGGCCAGGTGGATGGTCTCGGTGGTGTCGTCGGAGAGCCGGTCCAGGGTGGGCCGGGCCGCCGCGACCACCTCGTCGCCGTCGATGTAGGAGGTGCCGACCAGCAGCGCCCGGACGCCGATGCCGTACCGGGTGCCCGTCGCGTCGGTCTCCACCCAGCCCAGCTCGACCAGGGTGCGCAGCAACATGTAGAGGCTGGACTTGGGGTAGCCGACGGCCTCCTGGACCGCCGCGAGGGAGTGCATACCGGGGCGTCCGGCGAAGTACTCCAGCAGTTCGACCGTCCGTACCGCGGACTTGACCTGCGCCCCGCCGCCCGTCTCGCCAGCCGACATCGCCCTTGACCCCTTCGTTCGACGGGAAATACTCTCCGCAGCATATTCACCATCAGAGACAGCGTTCAGTATATCGAACAAGCCTGGTGGCGGACCGTGCAGTTTCCGTAGTGCGGCAATACAGGTGGAGGGACCCGCGGTGGCAGCAGCACCAGTCTGGAGTGTCGACCCCCGAACCGGGAAGCAGCGTGAACAGGTTGCGGTGGAGGCCACAGCCCAGGAGGTGGACGAAGCGGTCCGCGCCGCGCACGAGGCGCGCGGCTCCCTCGCCGACCGCACCGTCCGCGCCGCCTTCCTGCGTACGGCCGCCGACCGGCTCCAGGCGGCGGGGGAGCAGCTCGTCGAGGCCGCCGACGCCGAGACCGCGCTCGGCCCGGTCCGGCTCACCGGCGAACTCGCCCGCACCTGCTACCAGCTGAGGGCGTTCGCGGACATCGTCGACGAGGGCGCCTTCCTGGACGTCGTCATCAACCACCCCGACGACACCGCCACCCCGCCCATCCCGGACCTGCGCCGCTACAAGGTGCCGCTCGGCGTCGTCGCCGTCTACTCCGCCTCCAACTTCCCGTTCGCCTTCTCCGTCGCCGGCGGCGACACCGCGAGCGCCCTCGCCGCGGGCTGCCCGGTCGTCGTCAAGGCGCACCCCGACCACCCCGCCCTCTCCGAGCTGGTCGCCCATGTGCTGCGCACGGCCGCCGCCGCGCACGGCGTCCCGGCCGGTGTCGTCGGCCTGGTGCACGGCTTCGAGGCCGGTCTGGAACTCATCCGGCACCCGCTGGTCGCCGCGGCCGGCTTCACCGGCTCGGTGCGCGGCGGCCGGGCCCTGTTCGACGCGGCGGCCGCCCGCCCGGTGCCGATCCCGTTCCACGGCGAACTGGGCTCGCTGAACCCGGTCCTCGTCACCGAGGCCGCCGCCGCCGAGCGCGGCGAGGCCATCGGCACCGGGCTCGCGGGCTCGATGACGCTGGGCGTCGGCCAGTTCTGTGTGAAGCCGGGCCTGGTCCTGGTGCCGTCCGGCGCGGGCGGCGACAACCTGGTCAAGTCCCTGACGGACGCCGTCAGCAACTCCGAGGCCGGCGTCCTGCTCGACCACCGGATGCGCGACAACTTCCTCGCCGGGGTGGCCGAGCGCACGGGCCTGCCCGAGGTGGACTCGCCGGTGACGCCGGGCGCGGGCGGCGAGCACACCGTCAGCGCCGGCTTCCTCACGGTCGCCGCGAGCGCGCTCGCCGAGGAGGGCGCCCACGACGTGCTCCTGGAGGAGTGCTTCGGGCCGGTGACGGTCGTCGTCCGCTACGACGACGAGGCCGAGGCCACCCGGGTGCTGTCCCGGCTGCCGGGCAACCTGACGGCGACCGTCCAGCTGTCCGAGGAGGAGGCGGCGGGCCAGGGACGCGGCGCGGACCTCCTCGCGGAGCTGACCCCGCTGGCCGGACGCGTCCTCGTCAACGGCTGGCCCACCGGGGTCGCCGTCGCGCCGGCCCAGCACCACGGCGGGCCCTACCCGGCGACGACCTCGACCTCCACCTCCGTCGGCGGCACCGCCATCGAGCGGTGGCTGCGGCCGGTGGCGTACCAGGGCGCGCCCGAGGCGCTGCTGCCCCCGGAGCTGCGGGACGACAACCCGCTCGGGCTGCCCCGCCGGATCGACGGCGCCCTCGAGATCTGAGGGCGCGCGGACGACCCGGAGCGGGTGCCCGGGCGGTCCGCCTGGAAGAATTCCGTCATGGAACTGGAGATACCCGAACTGCCCTTCCCGCTGCGGACCTACGGCCCGGACGGGCACTGGGCCTACGAGGACGGCGTCCTCTCCGGATGGGCGGGACCCCGGCAGGACCGGTTCGTGCCGCCCACCGGCGAGGCCCTGGACGCGGCGTCCGACGCGCCGCGGCTGCTGGGCGCGCCCGAGGGCGACTTCCAGCTGATCGCGCGGGTCACCGTCGGGTTCGCCGGGTCCTTCGACGCCGGGGTGCTCTACGTCCATGTCGGCGAACGGGCCTGGGCCAAGCTGTGCCTGGAGTACTCCCCGGACGTGCCGACCGTCTGCACGGTCGTCACCCGGGGCCACTCCGACGACGCCAACTCCTTCACCGTGGACGGGAGTTCGGTGTGGCTGCGGGTGAGCCGCACCGGCCGCGCCTTCGCCTTCCACGCCTCCCGCGACGGCGAACGCTGGACGTTCGTCCGTCTGTTCACGCTCGGCGACGAGAAGGAGACCGGCGCCGCCCTGGTCGGGTTCATGACGCAGTCGCCGCTGGGGGAGGGCTGTGTGGTGACGTACGACCACCTGGCCTTCCGGCCCGACTGGCCGAAGGACCTGCGGGACGGCAGCTGACCCCGGTGGGCCGGGCGCCCGGAACCGGGGCTCGTCCCGCCACGTCCCTCCTCACATGATCCATGAACGAGTCCAGGGGACCCGGGTGATCCGGCCCGTCGTGCCCGCCGAGCTGGCGGACGTCGTCGCGCTGCACACCCGGGCCCGCGCGACCTACTACCCGGACGGGCTCCCGCAGGACGGCACCGACTGGCACGCGGCCTGGCGCACCGCCGTCGAGCGGCCCGACGGGCGGGTGCTGTGCGTCGTCGAGCAGGGCCGTCTCATCGGCCTGGCCTCCTTCCGCACTCCCGAGGGCGCCGCCGCCGACCTGGTCAAGCTGTACCAGTTCCACGTCGACCCCGAGCACTGGCGCCGGGGCGTCGGCACCGCCCTGCACCGGGCCTGCGTCGAGGAGTGGACGGCCGACCGCAGACGCGCGGCCGTCCTCGACGTCCACGTGGACAACCGGCGCGCCCAGGACTTCTACGCCCGCCAGGGCTGGCTGCCCGACCCGGAGAACCCGCCCGCCGACGGAGACCACCACCGGTGTCTGCGCTTCGAGGTCCCCGGCGCCTGAGGCCGAGCCCGGGGAATGAAACCGGCTGCTTGAACGTTCATCGACCCGGCGGAGGGAGTCTCCGCACCCGAACGAACCGGAGAGAGCCTCACCCATGCGCGTCGAGATCTGGAGCGACATCGCCTGCCCGTGGTGCTACGTGGGCAAGGCCCGCTTCGAGAAGGCGCTCGCCGCCTTCCCGCACCGCGACCAGGTCGAGGTCGTCCACCGCTCCTTCGAACTGGACCCCGGCCGCGCCAAGGGCGACATCCAGCCCGTGATCACCATGCTCACCAAGAAGTACGGGATGAGCGCCGCGCAGGCCCAGGCCGGCGAGGAGAACCTGGGCGCCCAGGCCTCCGCCGAGGGCCTCGCCTACCGCACCGAGGGCCGCGACCACGGCAACACCTTCGACATGCACCGCCTGCTGCACCTCGCCAAGCGGCACGGCCGTCAGGACGAGCTCATCCAGATCCTGTACCGGGCGAACTTCGCCGAGGAGCGGTCCGTCTTCGCCGAGGGCGACGACCGGCTCGTGGAGCTGGCCGTCGAGGCCGGGCTCGACGCCGACGAGGTGCGCCGGGTCCTCGCCGACCCGGAGGCGTACGCCGACGACGTCCGCGCCGACGAGCGCGAGGCCGCCCAGCTCGGCGCCACCGGCGTCCCCTTCTTCGTGCTCGACCGCACGTACGGCGTCTCGGGCGCCCAGCCCGCCGAGGTCTTCACGCAGGCGCTCACCCAGGCGTGGGGCGACCGTTCGCCGCTGACGCTCCTCGACACGGGTGACGCCGACGCATGTGGCCCCGACGGGTGCGCGGTCCCGCAGGCCTGACGAAAGCGCAGGTCAGCGCCTATCCATAAGCGTTGCTTAGATGAACGACGTAAGAAATCGCAATGGACCGGCACGGTCCGCAGGGCTCAGAGTTGGCTCATGGAGACCTTCGAGAGCCTCGTCCGCGCTGAGTTCGCCCCGAAGAACGTCTATCTGAACACCGCGAGCAACGGCCTGCTCCCGGCCCGCACCGTGGCCGCCCTCGACCGGGCCGCGCGGATGCGGGCCGACGGTGTCCCGCTCGGCTCGCTCTACGAGGACGTCGAGGCGGTCCGGGCCTCCTTCGCCCGGCTGGCCGGCGTCCCCGTCGAGCGGATCGCGCTCGGCGGGTCCGTCGCCGAGTACGGGGCGCTGATCGCCGCGTCCCTGCCCGAGGGCGCCGAAGTCCTCACCGCCGAGGCCGACTTCGCCTCCCTGGTGAACCCCTTCCACATGCGCGGCGACCTCAAGGTGCGCGCCGTCCCGCTGGAGCGGCTCGCCGAGTCCGTACGGCCGGACACCGCGCTCGTCGCCGTCAGCTCCGCGCAGTCCGCCGACGGCAGGCTCGCCGACCTGGCCGCGGTGCGCCGGGCGGCCCGGGCGCACGGCGCCCGCACCTATGTCGACGCCTCCCAGTCGCTGGGCTGGCTGCCGCTTCAGGCCGCCGAGGACGACTTCACCGCCGCCATCGCCTTCAAGTGGGTGCTCGGCCCGCACGGCATCGCGTTCTTCGTCGCCCCCGAGGACTTCGGCGGGCTGACGCCGCTGCTCGCCGGCTGGATCGCCGGGGAGGTGCCGTGGGAGAGCTGCTACGGCCCCGTCGAGGAACTCGCCCGCTCCGCACGGCGGTTCGACATCAGCCCCTCCCTGTTCGGCTTCGCCGGGCTGCGCGCCTCACTGGAGCTGGTGGAGCGGCTGGGCGTGGACGCCATCCAGGCCCATGACCTCGCGCTGGCCGACCGGTTCCGCGCGGGCCTGGCCCGCCTCGGCCACACCCCGGTGCCCGCGCCGGGCTCCGCGATCGTCTCCGTGCCCGGACTGGGCTCCCGGCAGGGGGAGTTGAGCCGCGCCGGCATCGAGGTCTCCGACCGCGCGGGCCATCTGCGCGCCGCCTTCCACCTCTACAACACCGACGCCGACGTCGACCGGCTGCTGGACGCACTGTCCGGCTGAGCCCCGCGTACACGGCGACGCGGCCCGCCCCGTACGAGAAGTCAGGGCTGGGCCGCGTCGCCGCGGGCGTGCGGGAGGTCACCGCACCGGGGTGAAGTCCCTCGCGCCGATGAACTCAGGCCGCCGGACCGGAGCCGCGAAGGGCTCCACGGCGGCGTTCTCCACGCTGTTGAACACGATGAAGACGTTGCTGCGCGGGAACGGCGTGATGTTGTCGCCGGAGCCGTGCATGCAGTTGCAGTCGAACCAGGTCGCCGAACCGGCCGCGCCCGTGAACAGCTTGATGCCGTACTCGGACGCCATCTTGGTCAGCGCCTCGTCCGAGGGCGTGCCCGCGTCCTGCATCTGCAGCGACTTCTTGTAGTTGTCCTTCGGCGTCTCTCCCGCACACCCGAGGAAGGTCTTGTGGGAGCCGGGCATGATCATCAGCCCGCCGTTGGTGTCGTAGTTCTCCGTCAGCGCGATCGAGACCGAGATGGTGCGCATGTTCGGCAGACCGTCCTCGGCGTGCCAGGTCTCGAAGTCCGAGTGCCAGTAGAAACCGCTGGCACCGAACCCGGGCTTGACGTTGATCCGCGACTGGTGGACGTAGACGTCCGAGCCGAGGATCTGCCGGGCCCGGCCGACGACCCGCTCGTCGCGCACGAGCTTCGCGAACACCTCGCTGATCTTGTGCACCTCGAAGACGGACCGGATCTCCTTGGACTTCGGCTCCACGATGGAGCGCTCGTCCGCGCGGATGTCCGGGTCGTTCACGAGCCGGTCCAGCTCCCGCTGGTAGACGGCGACCTCGTCCGGGCCGATCAGCTGGTCGACGGCGAGGAAGCCGTCGCGGTCCAGGGACTGCAGCTCAGTGGCCGAGACCGGTCCGGGGGTGTCCGGGGAGCCCCAGACGACCGGGTCCTGCCGGGGGGTCGCCACCTCGGTGGCACCGCGGGTCGGGTACAGATCGGTGACGTGCGTGGTCGTGGTCACGGTGACTCACACCTCCTCGGTGAGCAGCGGGTAGACGCCGTTCTCGTCGTGGTCCTCCCGTCCGGTCACGGGCGGGTTGAACACACAGATGCAGTGGAAGTCCTCCCTGACCTCGAGCGTGTGCCGCTCGTGGCCGTTCAGGAGGTACATGGTGCCCGGCGTGATGTGGTACGTCTCGCCGGTCTCGCGGTCGGTCAGCGTGGCATCGCCCTTGGTGCAGACGACGGCCTCGATGTGGTTGGCGTACCACATGTCGGTCTTCGTGCCCGCGTACAGGATCGTCTCGTGCACGGAGAAGCCGACCCCCTCCTTGGCGAGGACGATGCGCTTGCTCTCCCAGGTGCCGGACGCCGATTTCACGTGGCGGTCGGTGCCTTCGATCTCCTTGAACGAACGGACGATCACGGTGTTGCGATGCCTCCTAGGTGGTGGTGTTCCCTGCCGCGTACGGGTCAGGCGGTCTCGCGGACGGAGCGGGCGAGGATGCTGAGCCCCTCGTCCAGCTCCTCCGGGGTGATGGTGAGAGCGGGCAGCAGCTTCACGACCTCGCTCTCGGGGCCCGACGTCTCGATCAGCAGTCCGAGCTCGAAGGCGCGGTGGGCGATCCGGCCGGCGCGCTCCTTGTCGTGGAACTCCATGCCCCAGACCAGGCCGCGGCCCCGGTACTCCTTGACGTCGGGCAGGTTCTCCTCGCAGATGGCGATCAAACCCTGTTCGACCTGCTCGCCGCGTGTGCGGGTCTGCTTCTCCATCGCCGAGCCGTCTGCCCAGTACGACTCCAGCGCCGCCGTCGCCGTGACGAAGGCGGGGTTGTTGCCGCGGAAGGTGCCGTTGTGCTCGCCCGGCTCCCAGATGTCCAGCTCGGGCTTGAACAGGCACAGCGACATGGGCAGGCCGTAGCCGCTGATGGACTTGGACACGGTGACGATGTCCGGCGTGATGCCCGCCTCCTCGAACGAGAAGAAGGCGCCGGTGCGGCCGCAGCCCATCTGGATGTCGTCGACGATGAGCAGCATGTCCTGGCGCTCGCACAGCTCGGACAGCGCGCGCAGCCACTCGGGGCGGGCCACGTTGATGCCGCCCTCACCCTGCACGGTCTCCACGATCACGGCCGCGGGCTTGTTCAGGCCGGACCCCTGGTCCTCCAGGAGCCGCTCGAACCACAGGAAGTCCTCGACGGCGCCGTCGAAGTAGTTGTCGAACGGCATGGGCGTGCCGTGGACCAGCGGGACACCGGCGCCGGCCCGCTTGAAGGCGTTGCCGGTGACGGCCAGCGAGCCCAGCGACATGCCGTGGAAGGCGTTGGTGAAGGACACGATGGCCTCGCGGCCCTTGACCTTGCGGGCCAGCTTCAGCGCGGACTCGACGGCGTTGGTGCCCGTCGGGCCCGGGAACATGACCTTGTACGGCAGGTCGCGGGGCCGCAGCACCAGGTCCTGGAAGGTCTGCAGGAAGGACCGCTTGGCGCTGGTGGACATGTCGAGCCCGTGCGTGACGCCGTCGCGCTCCAGGTAGTCGATCAGCGCGCGTTTCAGCACCGGGTTGTTGTGCCCGTAGTTGAGCGACCCGGCGCCGGCGAAGAAGTCCAGATACTCGTGGCCGTCCTCGTCGTACATGCGGCTGCCGCGCGCACGGTCGAAGACAGTGGGCCAGCCTCGGCAGTAGCTGCGCACCTCGGACTCGAGGGTCTCGAAGACGCTGAGGTCGGGCTGGGTGATGGTCACGACGAATCGCTCCTCGTTGCGTGGGGGGAGGTCAGAGGGAGAGGGGACCGATGCGGTACAGCACTTCGGAGTCGTGCGGACCGTCGGGGAAGAGTGCGGCCGGGAACAGCACCTCGCGCTCCAGCGGCGCTCCATGGCGCTCGGCGAAGGAGGTGAACAGGCGTTCGGAGGCGGTGTTGCCCGGGGTGATGGTGGTCTCGACACCGGTCACGCCGTGCTCGCGGCGGACACGGGCGACGAGGCCGTCCAGCAGGGAGGCGGCGAGCCCGCGTCCGCGGTACGCGCCGTCCACGGCCACCTGCCAGACGAGCAGGGTGTGCGGGCGGTCCGGGCGTACGTACCCGGTGACGAAGCCGACCGGTTCGCCGCGTTCGTCACGTGCGACGGCGGATGTGCCGGCGAAGTCCCGGCACCACAGCAGATAGCTGTACGACGAGTTCAGGTCGAGCGCCTCGGAGTCGCGGGCGATGCGCCACAGCGCGGCGCCGTCGGCTGTCGCCGGACGGTCGATTTGCAGGTCTGCTTGTGCGGCAGTCATGCAAATTGAATTTACCGAGAGAAATTGAAAAATGCATGGCCGAAAAGGGTTACGGATGCCGTCGGCCTGTGTTATCACGCGGGCGTGAGCAGGGCCGCCCAGAGACGGAGATACGCCCGGTTTGCTAGGTTAATACCGGGCAAACCGGGCGTGATGTGGAACGCGTCACAGCCATGTAACTTCCGTGGGCTGTGCGCGGAATAACATATTCCGCAGTTCACGGAATCTTCGCGTTTAAGGTCCGGGAAAGCGGGCAGAAGCCCTATGGAAAGCTACCCCTGATAAAGAATTCGAGAATTACCCGGAATTCAGGCCGCAAAGATGTCGTCCACGGCCCGCAGAGCCGCCTCCACATCCACCGCCGGCCCCTTCTGCGCCAGCGCGGCCCCCAGCGCCGCCAGGCTGCCGCGGACCACCCCCGCCGTGGCGTCCGTCCCGTAGTGGTTGACCCGGATCATCTCCTTGGCCAGCGCCCCGCCCCCGGCCGCCAGCGGCAGCGCCGGATCCGACGCCAGCGCGCGGGCCACCACCTCCGACGCCTCGACGCCGGCCGGTGTCCGCAGCGTCGTCGCCACCGGAGCCGCGTCCCGCACGTCGTGCACATACGGCTCCAGGCCGCCGCCCAGCGCCACGGCCCCCGCCCGGGTGGCCAGCGCCGCCGCGCGGTGCCGGGCCATCACCGTGTCCAGGCCGTCCGCCTCGATCCGCTCCACACACGCCTCCAGCGCCAGCATCTCCAGCTGCGCCGGCGCGTGCAGCAGCGTCCTGCGGCCGCCGTCGATCCACCGCTCCTTCCAGTCGAGGAGCGACAGATACGACCGGCGCGGCGCCCCCGGGTTCGCCGCCATCCGGGCCCACGCCCGCTCGCTCACCGACACCGCCGACACCCCGGCCGGTCCGCCCATCGCCTTCTGCGCCCCGATCACGCACAGGTCCACGCCCCACGCGTCCGGCAGCACCGGCTCGGCCCCGATCGACGCCACCGCGTCCAGATAGAACAGCGCCCCGTGCTCCCGCACCACCTCGCCGATCTCCGCGACCGGGTTGGTGTTGCCGGTGGCCGCCTCCGCGTGCACCAGGGACACGAAGTCGATCTCCGGGTGCTCCGCGAAGGCCTCCCGGACCTGCTCCGCCGTGACGGCCGTGTGGAACGGCACCGCCAGATCGATCACCCGGGCGCCGCAGTCCCGCAGCCAGTCGCCGAAGGTCTGCCCGTACGGGCCCGTGATCACGTTCAGCGCGGTCGTGCCCGGACCGGCCGTCCCCCGGATGGCGCCCTCCAGCGGCAGCAGCGCCTCGCCCTGCATGATCACGACGTCCTGCCGGGTCCCGAGCAGCCGTGCCACACGGTCCTCCACCGCGGCGAAACGGGCGGCGCTCAGCGGGGCCAGATCCAGGAAGGGGTGGGTCACGGCGGAACTCTCTTCGCTCTGTGCGCTCCGGTTCTTCACTCCGAAGCCGACCCCACGAGCGTAATCCCGTCGCGTACGGGCACATCTACACCCTGGGCCCCACCCGGGCACAGCCCTGTCCGCTCCCCACTTCTCAGGTCGAACGGCCCTTGGACCATCGGTTTGGTTTGAGGACCTCAAACCTCTCCTTATAATCGGAACTCTCAGTTCCCCCACAGGAGGCTCCCCCCGTGAAGACGACCTTCGGGCGCCGGACCCGCGTTCTGGCCGCCACCACCGCGACGGCCGGGCTGGTGCTCGTGGCCGGCTGCTCCTCCGACGACGGCGGCAGCGGCACCAAGACCGCGGCCGGCGGTGTCGAGCTCGTCAAGGCGGGCCAGCTCACCACCTGCACCCATCTGCCGTACCCGCCCTTCCAGTCCGAGATCGACGGCAAGGTGCAGGGCTTCGACGTCTCCCTCATCGACCTGGTGGCGGACGACCTCGGGGTGAAGCAGGCGATCCTCGACACGCCCTTCGAGAACTTCAAGACCGGCGCCTTCCTGAACTCCGGCGAGTGCGACCTCGCCGCCGCCGGCATGACGATCACCGACGAGCGCAAGAAGAACGTCGACTTCTCCGACCCGTACTTCGAGGCCACCCAGGCCGTCCTGGTCGACAAGAAGAGCGGCATCTCCTCCTTCGCGGACCTCAAGGGCAAGAAGGTCGGCGCCCAGGCCCAGACCACCGGCGAGGACTACGCCAAGAGCAAGGGCCTCGACCCGGTCTCCTTCGAGTCCTCCGACGCCGTCATCAACGGTCTGCGCACCGGCCAGGTCGAGGCCGTCGTCATCGACTACCCGGTCGTCCAGGGCTGGCTGAAGGACAAGGCCAACGCCGACGCCTTCGAGGTCGCCGAGCAGATCAACACCGGCGAGCAGTACGGCTTCACGGTGAAGAAGGGCAACACCAAGCTCCTCGCCGCGATCAACAAGGCGCTCGCCGAGGCCAAGGCCGACGGCACCTACAAGAAGCTGTACGAGAAGTGGATCGGCCCGTACGACGAGTCCGCCTCCTCCCCGTCGCCCGCCGCCTGACCCCGATGAGCGACGCGGAAGTACCCCTCCAGCCGAAGAAGAAGGGCCTGACCCGGCGCCAGAAGCGCAGTCTGTCGCGCGGCGTCCAGTACGTCGTCTTCGTCGCGGCCGTGATCGCCTTCGCGGTCGCGGCCGACTGGGACCGGCTGAAGAACCAGTTCGCGCAAGGCTCGATCGCCCGGGAGATGTTCCCGGAGGTCATCACCCTCGCGCTGAAGAACACCGTGCTCTACACCGTGTCCGGCTTCGTCGTCGGACTCGTGCTCGGCATGGTGATCGCGCTGATGCGGCTGTCGTCCGTCGGGCCCTACCGCTGGCTGGCCGGCGTCTACATCGAGATCTTCCGCGGCCTGCCCGCCCTGCTGATCTTCATCTTCATCGGCGTCGCCGTGCCCCTGGCCTTCCCCGGCACGGAGATCCCCGGCGGCACCTACGGCAAGGTCGCGCTCGCCCTCGGACTGGTCGCCGCCGCGTACATGGCGGAGACCATCAGGGCCGGCATCCAGGCCGTCCCCAAGGGCCAGATGGAGGCCGCGCGCTCGCTCGGCTTCTCGCCCGCCCGCGCGATGATCTCCATCATCATCCCGCAGGCGTTCCGGATCATCCTGCCGCCGCTCACCAACGAACTCGTCCTGCTGTTCAAGGACTCCTCGCTGGTGCTGTTCCTCGGTGTGACCCTGGAGGAGCGGGAGCTGTCCAAGTTCGGCCGCGACCTCGCCAGCCAGACCGCCAACTCCACACCGATCCTGGTCGCGGGCCTGTGCTACCTGCTGATCACGATCCCGCTCGGCTTCGTCGTCCGCCGTATGGAGGCCAAGGCCCAGGAGGCCGTCAAGTGAGTACCACGGCAGAGATCCAGGTCCGCGACCTGCACAAGTCCTTCGACGACAACGAGGTGCTGCGCGGCATCGACCTGGAGATCCGGCAGGGCGAGGTGGTGTGCGTCATCGGCCCGTCCGGCTCGGGCAAGTCGACGCTGCTGCGCTGTGTGAACCTGCTGGAGGAGCCCACCAAGGGCCAGGTCTTCGTCGGCGGCGCCGAGCTCACCGACCCGGACGTCGACATCGACGCCGTACGCCGCCGGATCGGCATGGTCTTCCAGCAGTTCAACCTGTTCCCGCACCTCACGGTGACCGAGAACCTCACCCTGCCGCAGCGCCGGGTGCTGCGCCGGGGCAAGGAGGCCGCCGCGAAGGTCGCCGCCGAGAACCTGGCGCGCGTCGGACTGGCCGAGAAGGCCGGCGCCTACCCGGCCTCCCTCTCCGGCGGCCAGCAGCAGCGCGTCGCCATCGCCCGCGCCCTCGCCATGGGCCCGCAGGTCATGCTCTTCGACGAGCCGACGTCCGCGCTGGACCCCGAACTCGTCGGGGACGTGCTCGCCGTCATGCGGATGCTCGCCGACGAGGGCATGACGATGATGGTCGTCACCCATGAGATGACGTTCGCCCGCGAGGTCGCCGACCGGGTCGTCTTCATGGACGGCGGTGTGATCGTCGAGGACGGCACCCCCGACGAGGTCATCGGCAACCCGCGCCACGAACGCACCCGCCACTTCCTCTCCCGCCTCCTCGACCCGGCGATGGCCGACGTCGAGGAAGGTGTCCAGGACCAGGTGGGCAAGACCGAGTAGCCGCTCACTAAGGTGCAGGGCATGAGCGAACGCGCGGTGCTGCACGTGAGGGGCCGGGTCCTCGCCGGTCCGGACGACGTCCGGGACGAGCTGTGGGTCGTCGGCGGACGGATCACCTACGACCGTCCGGCCGGCGCCCGCGACGTACGCACCGTCGAGGGCTGGGCGCTGCCCGGCCTGGTCGACGCCCACTGCCACGTCGGACTCGGTCCGCACGGCCCCGTCGACGCCGGTACCGCCGAGAAGCAGGCCCTCACCGACCGCGACACCGGCACCCTGCTGGTCCGGGACGCCGGCTCGCCCTCCGACACCCGCTGGATCGACGACCGCGAGGACCTGCCGAAGATCATCCGGGCCGGCCGGCACATCGCCCGCACCCGCCGTTACATCCGCGGCTTCGCGCACGAGATCGAACCCGAGGACCTGGTCGCCTACGTCGGCCAGGAGGCCCGGCGCGGCGACGGCTGGGTCAAGCTGGTCGGCGACTGGATCGACCGCGACCTCGGGGACCTGGCGCCCACCTGGCCGCGCGAGGCCGTCGAGGCGGGCATCGCCGAGGCGCACCGGCTGGGCGCCCGGGTCACCGCGCACTGCTTCGCCGAGGACTCTCTGCGGGACCTCGTGGAGTCCGGCATCGACTGCGTCGAGCACGCCACCGGCCTCACCGACGAGCTGATCCCGCTGTTCGCCGGGCACGGCGTGGCGATCGTGCCGACCCTCGTCAACATCGCGACCTTCCCGAAGCTCGCCGACGGCGGCGAGGCCAAGTTCCCCCGCTGGTCGGCCCATATGCGCCGGCTGTACGAACGCCGCTACGACACGGTCCGCAACGCCCACGACGCCGGCATCCCCGTCTTCGTCGGCACCGACGCGGGCGGCACCCTGCCGCACGGCCTGGTGGCCGCCGAGGTCGCGGAGCTGGTCACCGCCGGCCTGTCCGCCGTCGACGCCCTCGCGGCGACGACCTGGGCGGCCCGCGCCTGGCTCGGCCGGCCCGGACTGGAGGAGGGTGCCGCGGCCGACCTCGTCGTCTACGAGACGGATCCCCGCGCCGACGTCCGGGTCCTCGCGGACCCCCGCCGCATCGTCCTGAACGGCCGCGTCGTCGGCTGACGGCTCAGCCCGACGCCGCCTCGGCGAAGACCTCCCGCGCCACGCCGTAGCCCTCGAAGGCCCGCGCGGCACCGGCGTACGCCTCGATGTGGATGAACGCCTCGACGATCTCCTCCGGGGTGACCCCGCTGTTGAGCGCGATGCGCAGCTGTCCGCGCAGCGGTTCCAGGGTGCCCAGCGTCGCGGCGATCGTCACCGACACCAGCGCCCGGGTGCGCGTGTCGAGGACCTCGGTGCGCGGCCACGCGTCGCCGAAGGTGTGGACGGTGGCCAGGCGCTTGAAGTCCGCCGCGTTGGCGGGCTCGCCCTCGCCGGGATCGAGGAAGCGCTCCAGAGGCATGCCGAGCAGCCGCTCGGCCGTGCCCAGCGCGGCGGAGTAGTCCCGCTCCTGGTCGGACATCTGCGCTTCCTCTCGTTCCGGTGAGCCGGTCGACGCAGCGTAACGACGGGAACGGCCCCGGGTGACGCGTACCGCGCCGCCGACGCCCCGTGTTCACGCGGGCGCTCGCCCGGATGAGGGTACGGAGGTGACTTCGGGGAACACCCGTGCCGCCGGATTCGAAAAGGTTCACGGGAAAGTCACGTTGGAGTGAAGTGGCGGCGGAACGCTGACTGCCGACCCGAGGTGCGCGATTGTTGCCGAGTCCCGAGCACGTTTTCTCTGGGGGTCCCCACCTTGAACGGCAAGAAATTCCGCATGCCCGCACGCCGGTTCGCCACCCTCGCGACGGCCACCGCCCTCGCCGCCGGCCCGGCGGTCCTCGGCGCCGCGGGCCCGGCCCAGGCGACCGAGGACGAGGGCCGGGCGAGCGCCGTCGTCCTGCGCACCGGCCTCGACGTCTCCCTGCTCAACAAGACCGTGAACGTCCCGCTCGCGGTGTCCCTCAACGAGGTGCAGGCTCCGCGGAGCGCGGAGAAGACGGCACTGACGGCCCGCCTCGACGGCGTCGACGGCGGCGCGCCCTTCAGCGTCGTCAAGGCCGACGTCGCCAAGGCGAGCGCCACCGTCGAGGACGGCCGCGCCGAGGGCTTCACCGAGCTGGCCCGCGCCAAGGTCCATGTCCCCGGCCTGCCCCTGCTGTCGCTCATCGAGGTCGGCCAGGTCACCTCCAAGGCGACCTGCGTGGCGGGGGAGAAGCCGACCGCCACGTCCAATCTGCTGGGCGACGTCACCGTCCTCGGCAAGAAGGTCAAGCTCACCGCGGGCGGCACCACCCAGGTCGAGGTCCCGGGCGTCGGCGAGGTGCGCCTCGACTACTCCAGGACCGAGCAGACCTCGCGGACGGCCGCCGCCACCGCCCTTGAGCTCAAGGTCTCCGTCAATCCGCTGAAGCTCAACGTGGCCGAGGTCGAGGGCACCCTCACCCTGGCCAAGGCCACCTGCGAGACCCCGGCCGCCCCCGAGGAGGAGGCCGCCCCGGGCACCGAGCCCGCCGGTGAGATCGAGCCGCAGGGCGAGAAGGCCGACGAGGGCCTCGCCGAGACCGGCGGCAACTCCATGACGCCGTACCTCGCGGGCGGCGCGGTGGCCCTGCTCCTCGCGGGCGGCGGCGCCGTGGCCCTGGCGAAGCGCGGCCGCGACTGACGGACGCCACACGCCTGAACGGGCCCCCGGGACGCCGTGCCCGGGGGCCCTGTCACGCCGAGGCCAGCACCCGGCTCAGGGCGCGGAGGAAGCCGTCCGTCGTGGCGCGGTCCCGGACCGCCAGGCGGAGCCACTCCGCGTCCAGGCCGGGAAACGTGTCGCCGCGGCGGACGGCGTACCCCTGGGCGCGCAGCGCACCGCGTACCGCCGTCGCGTCCGGCAGCCGGACGAGGACGAACGAGGCCTCGGCAGGACCGGCGACCCGAAGCCCGACCGGGGCGAACGCCTCCAGTCCGGCGAGCAGATGGGCCCGGTCGGCGGCGACGCGCTCGGCGGCCCGCGCCGCCTCCGTCAGGGCGCGCGGCGACACACACGCCTCGGCGGCGGCCAGCGCCGGTGTGGACACCGGCCACAGCGGCTGGGCCCGCTCCAGCGCGGCGACGGTCTCCGGGGCGGCGAGGACGTAGCCGATCCGCAGCCCGGCCAGCCCCCATGTCTTGGTGAGGCTGCGCAGCACCACCAGGCCCGGCACATCGGTCCGCCCCGCCAGCGCCTCCCGCTCGCCCGGCACGACGTCCATGAACGCCTCGTCCACGACCAGGGTCCGCCCGGGCCGGGCGAGCGCGGCGATCGTGGCCGCCGGGTGCAGCACCGACGTCGGGTTCGTCGGATTGCCGATCACCACCAGGTCGGCGTCCTCGGGGACGGCCGCCGGGTCGAGCCGGAAGCCGTCCTCCGCCCGCAGCAGGACCCGGCCCACGGTGTGCCCGGCGTCCACCAGCGCCGCCTCCGGCTCGGTGAACTGGGGGTGCACCACGACCGGCCGGCTCACCTTCAGCGCACGCGCGAGCAGCACGAACGCCTCCGCCGCGCCCGCCGTCAGCAGCACCCGCTCGGCCGGCAGCCCGTGCCGGGCCGCCACCGCCGTCCGCGCGGCCCGCCCGTCCGGGTAGGCGGCGAGCGAGCCCAGCGTCCCGGCGATCCGCTCCCGCAGCCAGTCCGGCGGGGTGTCCGCGCGGACGTTCACCGCGAGGTCGACCAGCGCCGAGCCGTCGTCGCGGACCTCGGCGTCGCCGTGGTGCCGCAGATCGTGGCCGCCGTCAGTGCGCATGCGCGTGACCGCCGTGGTGATGCCCGTGCCCGTGGTGGTGCCCGTCGTCGTCCGGGTGGAAGTGCGGCTGCTGCGGCAGACCCACCTTGTCCTCGAAGCCGGGCAGCGCGATCCGGTACACGCACGAGTCGCAGTTCATCCGCAGATCGCCGCGCACCGCCTCCTCGTACCGCTCCCACACCAGGTCGAGCAGCTCGGGCTCCGGGCCGATGACGTCCGCCGAGCGCACCTCGACGTCCGGGTGCGCCGCCGCCCACTCCTCGGTCTGCCGCCGCACCCGGTCCGGGAGGATCCCGGTGAACAGGAAGTACGGCAGCACGACGATCCTGCGGGCCCCGAGCCGCGCGCACCGGTCGAGGCCGCCCGGCACGTCCGGCGCGGCCAGCGACACGAACGCCGTCTCCACCCCGGCGTAGCCGCGGCCCTCCCACAGCAGCCGGGCCGCCTTGTGCACCTCGGCGTTGGCGTCCGGGTCGGTGGAGCCGCGCCCCACCAGCAGCACGGTGACGTCCTCGCGGCCGTCCGCCGTGCCGAGCGCCTCGTCGAGCCGCCGCTCCAGGACCCGCAGCAGCGACGGGTGCGGGCCGAGCGGACGGCCGTAGGTGTACGTGATCCCGGGGTGCCGTTCCTTCTCGCGGGCCAGCGCCGCCGGGATGTCGCCCTTGGCGTGCCCGGCCGACACCAGCATCAGCGGCACGGCGGCGAACCGCCGCACCCCGCGTTCGACGAGGCCGGTCACGGCGTCGCCGAGCGGTGGCGGGGACAGCTCGATGAAGCCGCCCGCGACGGGCAGTTCGGGGTGCCGGTCCCCCAGTTCCCGGACGAAGGCGCGGAACGCCTCGGCTCCGGCCTCGTCCCGGGTGCCGTGGCCGGCGATGAGCAGGGCGGGCGGGGAGGGGGTCACGATGTCTCCTCGGACGATGAAGGGAAGGGTGGAACGGGGTGGTACAGCAGGGCGTTGAGCGCGGCCGAGGCGACCGCCGAACCGCCCTTCTCGGACACGTTGCTGACGGCGGGCAGCCCGCTCGCGCGCAGCGCGGCCTTGGACTCGACGGCACCGACGAACCCGACGGGCAGCCCGATGACGAGCGCGGGCCGGGCGTCCAGCGTCAGCAGCTCCTCCAGGGCGGTCGGCGCGTTGCCGATCACCCAGATCGCGCCGGCGCCGACCTGCTCGTACGCCAGCCGGACGGCGTGCGCGGACCGGGTCAGTCCGGGCCCGGACCGGGCGTCCCTGATCCGGCAGACGGTCTCCCGGCGGGTGATCCCGGCCGCCACCATCTCGACGTCCGTGACGACGGGGGCCCCGGCGTGCAGCGCGGCGTGCGCCCGCTCCAGGACCGGCTCGTCCAGGACGAGGTCGGCGGCGTAGTCGAGATCGGCGGCGGAGTGCACGACCCGCTCGACGACGGCCCGGGTCAGCGGCGGCAGGTGCGAGGTGTCCAGCCGAGCGCGCATCCGCCGGTAGGACTCCTCCTCGATGGGGTGGACGACACGGTTCACCTCGGACCCTCCTGAGCGCTCTGCCAGCGGTAGCCGCGCGGGGTCACCATGCGTCCGGCGACCTCCCGGGTGGCGGTGTTGCCGACCGTGACGACCGTCATCATGTCGACCGTCGCCGGGTCCAGGCCGCCCAGCGTGGTGAGCCGGGCGGACTCGTCGGGCCGGGACGCGTTGCGCACGACGCCGACCGGTGTGGTGGGCGTGCGGTGCTTCGCGAGGATCGTGAGCGCCTCGGGGAGCTGCCAGTTCCGGCCGCGCGAGCGCGGGTTGTAGAAGGTGACGACGAGGTCGGCCTCGGCGGCGGCCCGGACCCGCCGCTCGATGACCTCCCACGGGGTGTGCAGGTCGGAGAGGCTGATCGACACATGGTCGTGGCCGAGCGGGGCGCCGAGGACCGCGGCCGCCGCGAGGGCCGCCGTCACCCCGGGGACGCCGATCACGTCGATGTCGTCGGACGCCTCGGCCAGCGCGGGGGAGGCCATGGCGTACACGCCCGCGTCCCCGCTGCCGATGAGGGCGACGGCGTGCCCCTCGCGGGCCTCCGCGACCGCCGTGCGGGCCCGCTCCTCCTCCGCGCCGAGGCCGGACTCGAGCACACGGGTGCCGGGCCGCAGCAGATCGCGGATCTGGTCGACGTACTGGTCGAGACCGACGAGCACCGAGGCCCGCCGAAGCTCCTCCTTCGCGCGTGGGGTCAGCAGATCGCGGGCGCCGGGCCCGAGGCCCACGACCGCGAGCCGGCCGCGCCCCGGCCGCCGGGCCACCGCGCAGGTCGCCATCGCCGGGCTGCCGTCGGCCCGTTCGGACTTCCGCTTCGGTACGAGCAGTTCGCCGCCGCGCACCAGGGCGGCGGCCTCGGCGACCGAGGGGGTGCCGACGGCGGCCAGCGGCGCCTCGGAGGGGTGGGGGACCGGGACGGTGGCCAGCAGCTCCGGGGCGTGGGTGACCAGGGGGACGCCGAGGCGTTCGGCGGCCTCGACGATGCCGGGCTCGCCGGCCTTCGCGTCGACGGTCGCGAGTTCGGCGACGGACGCGGCGGACAGCCCGGCGTCGCGCAGCGCGTCCCGTACGAGCGTCAGCACCTCGTCGGCCGGGGCGCCCCGGGAGGCGCCGACGCCGACGACCAGGGTCGGCGGGCGCAGCACGGCCTCGCGCTCCGAAGCCTCCACCAGCCGGTCCGTCACCCGGACCGTGTACGCGCCCTCGGTGCCGGCCGGCAGCGGCGGCAGCGGCCACGCCACCTCGGCCCGCAGCGCCACCGGCTCCCCGTCCAGCAGCGCCCGCGACACCCCGGCGACATCGCCCTCGACCGGCAGGCCGAGCGTGTCCAGACCGGGCAGCCCCACGGCGTCGGTGGCCGTCGTCACCACGGGCTCGGCGCCCAGCACCTCGCCGACCTCGTACGCGAGTTCGTTGGCGCCGCCGCCGTGCCCGCCGGTCAGCGCCACGGCGAACCGCCCGCCCTCGTCGACGCACACCACCCCGGGGTCGGCGGTCTTGTCGTCGAGCAGCGGGGCGATGAGCCGGACGACCGCGCCCGTGGCCAGGAAGCACACCAGCTGCCCGCACTCCCCGAACGCCCGCCGGACGGCGTCCCCGACGGGCCCGTCGTACACGCGGGTGCGGTCCGGCCACGCCGCGGCCAGCCGGTCCCGCGCCGCCGCCCCCGCCGCGGTGGCGGAAATGAGGCCGATCACTGAGCAACTCCCTTGCCGTCCACGGGGCTTCTGACGCCCCACAACAGGAAAACCGGATTGGCGGCCGCCAGCCGGGTCACGTCCCCGGGCAGCGGTGCCAGCCGGGACGACTGCAACAGCACCCCGTCGCAGTCGAATCCGGCGTCGGTGAGCGCCGCCCGCGCGGCAGGCACCCGGTCCAGCGCCGCCATGGCGACCACGACCGTCCGCCGAGCCCGGAGGGCGCACGCGGTGACGACGGCGGGCAGCTCCCGCCCCCCGCCGCCCACGAACACGGCGTCGGGGGCGTCCAGTTCGGACAGGACGTCGGGTGCCGTCCCGTGCACCACATGGACGTCCACACCGTGCGCGGCCGCGTTGTCCCGGATCCGCCCGACACCGTCCGCGGTCTTCTCCACGGCGGTGACGGCCGCCCCGAGCCGCGCGCACTCCACGGCCACCGAGCCGGAGCCCGCGCCGACGTCCCACACCAGGTCGCCGAGCCGGGGCCCGAGCCGGGCCAGCGCGAGCGCCCGCACCTCGAACTTCGTGATCATCGAGTCGCGGTGCGCGAACGCGTCCTCGGGCAGCGCCCAGGAGGCGGGACCCCGCTCCGGTCCGGCGACCGTGCGCGCGGCACCCGGAGCGGCGGAGCCCTTGAGACACAGCACGACGTTCACGGCCGCACCCCAGTCCCGGGCGGCGGCCTCCGCCGGCGTCACCCGCTCGACCCGCTCACCGGCGGACCCCAGCGCCGACGCGACGACCAGCACCCGGTCCGCGTCCGCGCGGGCCAGCGCAGCCCCCAGCTCGGCGGGACCGGCGCCCGGACCGGTCAGCACGGCCACCTTCGGATGCGCCCGGCAGACCCGCACGGCCGTCCGCGCGTCCCGCCCGTGCGCGCTGACGACGACCGCGTCGTCCCAGGTCAGCCCGGCCCGCGCGAACGCGGTCGCCACCGAGGACACCCCCGGCCGTACGTCCAGGCACTCCGCGCCGAACCGCTCGGCCAGCACCCGCGCGATCCCGAAGAACCCCGGATCACCCGAGGCGAGCACGACGACGGGGCGCTCCTTCGCGAC
Source organism: Streptomyces sp. RK62 (assembly GCF_018070255.1). NCBI lineage: Bacteria > Bacillati > Actinomycetota > Actinomycetes > Kitasatosporales > Streptomycetaceae > Streptomyces > Streptomyces sp. RK62. The sequence goes on from NZ_JAGPYD010000018.1 coordinate 51,271, forward strand.
GTACGCGGCGATGGTGTCCAACGCCGGCGCCAGCGGGCCGAGCACGACCCGCTCCGCCGCGGCGGGCAGCCGTACGGCCTCCAGGTGGCGCCGTCCGCCGACCACCAGCTCGGCACCGGCCAGGACGTCCCCGGGCGGCGGGGCGCCCGTCCCCGTGCCGACCACCGTGATCATGTACTGGCCCCCCGCTCGCGCAGCGCCCGGCGGGCCGCCGGGTCGGCCTTGCGGTACCCGTGGAAGTGGCCCGGGTGGTACAGGTGCGAGCGGGTGCCGTGCGCCTCCAGGGCCGGGCCGACCAGGAAGAGCGTGTGCTTCCAGAGCTTGTGCTCCTTCACGGTCTCCTCCAGCGTCCCGACCGTGCACCGCACGACCAGCTCCTCCGGCCAGGTCGCCTGGTAGGCGACGACGACCGGGGTGGACGTCGGGTAGCCGCCCTCCAGCAGCTCGCGGACCAGCTGCCCGCTGCGGGCGGCCGACAGGAAGACCGCCATGGTGGTGCCGTGCTTGGCGAACTCGCGGACCTCCTCGCCGGGCGGCATCGGCGTCTTGCCGCCGCCGAGCCGGGTCAGCACCACGGACTGGGCGACCTCGGGGATCGTCAGCTCCCGCTGGGCGATGGCGGCCACGGCGGAGAACGCTGACACACCCGGCACCACCTCGGTCGTGAGGCCGAGGTCGGCGCACCGGTCGAGCTGCTCCTGCGTACCGCCCCACAGGGCGGGGTCCCCGGAGTGGATGCGGGCGACCTTCAGGCCCTCGTCGCGGGCCCGTTCATAGACGGCGACGACGTCCTCCAGGGACAGCGCCGCCGAGTCGAGGACCTCGGCGTCCTCGCGGGCGTGCTGGAGGACCTCCGCCTGGACCAGGCTGGCCGCCCAGATCACCACGTCGGCCTCGGCGATGGCGCGGGCGGCACGGAACGTCAGCAGATCGGCGGCGCCGGGGCCGGCACCGACGAAGGTCACCTTGCCGGTTCGGGCATCGGCCATGGGGTGGGGTCCTCTCAAGGGGGTGTGGCAGAAGGGGAGGTTCAGAGCTTTCCGCCCCGGCCGCCGTCGCGGCGGGCCGGTGCGATGAGCGTCGACAGATAGGGCAGCGGGGCGTCGTCGAGGTCGGCGGCCGGACGGATCGACTCCTCCGGCAGCCCCAGCGCCGACCCCCACACCGCGCCGTCGGCGCGCCCGCTCTCGCGCAGCGCCTCGGCGACCTCGCGCGCCTGGCGCCCGAACTTGTAGGCGACGACCGTGCCGGGCCCGGCCAGGGCCTCCTTGAGCACCGCCGCCCCGGCCGTCACGGGCACCAGGGTCAGCGGCTCGGTCCCCTCGGTCAGGACGGCACCGGAGCGCGCCGCGAGGTCCTGCATGGCGGTGATGCCCGGGACCGTCTCGACGACGGTGCCCGGCACCGACGCGACGATCGTCTGCGCGAGATAGGTGAACGTCGAGTACACGTTGGGGTCGCCGATGGTGGCGAAGGCGACGGCCGAGTGCCCGGCCAGCAGCTCGGCGACCCGCCGCCCTGCCGCGTCCCAGGCGGCCTCCCGCCGGGCGCGGTCCGTGCGCTCGTTCAGCGCGAACACCACCCGGACGACCTTCTCGGCGGGCACGTAGTGCAGCACGGTCGCCTCGGCGCGCCCCCGCTCCCCGCTGTCCATCACGGGGACGACGACCACGTCGGCGGCGCGCAGCGCGTTGACGCCCTTGACGGTCACCAGCTCCGGGTCGCCGGGGCCCACCCCGACTCCGATCAGCCTGCTGCTCATGACGTCCGGCACCTCTCGACGAACCGACGGGCCACACCGGGTTCGGCGGCCCAGTGGGTGTGCAGATAACTCGCGTGCACGCCCCCGTGCACGAACCCCTCGACGCGCCGCTCGGGCGCGCGCACGCCCCAGGCGGGCGCCGGCCCCGCGCCCGGCTCGACGACAGTCCGGTGGAACTCGTGGGCCCGCATCCGCGTCCCCGCGACGGCGAGCGGACTGTCCCCGACGGCGACGGCGTCCCGGTAGCCGAGCGTGAGCCGCTCCGTCATCCGGGCCGTGGCGTCCAGCACCCCGCACATCGGCAGCCCGTCCAGCTCACGGCACAGATACAGCAACCCCGCGCACTCGGCGGCCACCGGGGCGCCGCTCGCCGCGAGATCGCCGACGGCCTTGCGCAGCGGCTCGTTCGCGGACAGCTCGGCGGCGTACACCTCGGGGAACCCGCCCCCGATCACCAGCCCGGCCGTGCCGTCCGGCAGGCCCTCGTCCCGCAGCGGATCGAAGGGGACGACGTCGGCCCCGGCGGCGGTGAGGAGTTCGGCGTGCTCCGCGTAGGAGAACGTGAACGCCGGTCCGCCGGCCACGGCGACCACCGTCCGGCCGCCCGGCGCGACGGCCGGCGGCTCCCAGGCGTCGCACGCCAGCTGCCCGGCTCCGCGCGCCAGCGCCAACAGGGCGTCCAGATCGCATCCGGCCTCGACCTGCGCCCCCATCGCCGCCACGGCCTCCACCGCGTCGGCGTGCCGTTCCGCGGCCGGGACCAGCCCCAGATGCCGGGACGGCGTGTCCACCGGCGCGGCCCGCCGCAGCACGCCCAGCACCGGCACGCCCGCCGAGTCCAGCGCCTCCCGCAGCAGTTCCTCGTGCCGGTCGGAGGCGACCTTGTTGAGGATCACCCCGCCGATCCGCACCTCCGGGTCCCAGGACGCGAACCCGTGCACGAGCGCCGCCACCGAACGGGACTGCGACGAGGCGTCCACGACCAGCACCACCGGCGCCCGCAGCAGCTTCGCGACCTGTGCCGTGGAGGCCAGCTCGCCCTCGCCGGCGGCCCCGTCGAACAGCCCCATCACACCCTCGACCACGGCGAGGTCGCAGCCCCGCGCCCCGTGCCGGAACAGCGGGCCGATCAGGTCAGGGCCGCACAGATAGGCGTCGAGGTTGCGGCCCACCCGCCCGGTGGCGAGCGCGTGATAGCCGGGGTCGATGTAGTCCGGGCCCACCTTGTGCGGGGACACGGCGAGGCCCCGCGCGGCGAACGCGGCCATCAGCCCGGTGGCGACGGTGGTCTTGCCGCTGCCCGAGGAGGGCGCGGCCACGACCAGCCGGGGGACGGACGGGCTCACCACTCGATGCCCCTCTGGCCCTTCTGGCCGGCGTCCATCGGATGCTTCACCTTGGACATGTCGGTCACCAGGTCGGCGTACGCGACCAGCTTCTCCGGCGCGTTCCGCCCGGTGATCACGACGTGCTGGGTGCCGGGCCGGGCCCGCAGCACCTCCACGACCTCGTCGGTGTCGATCCACCCCCAGTGCAGGGGATACGCGAACTCGTCCAGCACGTACAGCCTGTACGTCTCGGCGGCCAGGTCCCGTTTGACCTGCTCCCAGCCCTCGCGGGCCTTCTCCTCGTTGTCGAGCTGCGCGTCCCGCTGCACCCAGGACCAGCCCTCGCCCATCTTGTGCCAGTCGACGGTGCCGCCCTGGCCGCTGGCGCCGAGCACCCGCAGCGCGTTCTCCTCGCCGACCTTCCACTTGGCCGACTTCACGAACTGGAACACCCCGATGGGCCACCCCTGGTTCCAGGCGCGCAGCGCCAGCCCGAAGGCCGCGGTCGACTTGCCCTTGCCGATGCCCGTGTGCACGACCACCAGCGGCCGGTTGCGCCGCTGACGTGTCGTCAGCCCGTCGTCCGGCACCACACTCGGCTGTCCCTGCGGCATTACGCGGCCCTCCTCTGCACGTCCTTCACCAGTCCGGCGATGCTGTCCGCGCGCAGCTCGTCCAGCGTCACCGCCGTACCGCCCAGTTCGCCCGCCAGCTGCCCGGCGAGCCCGAGCCGCACCGGGCCCGACTCGCAGTCCACGACGACCGAGGCGACCCCGTCGGCCGCGAACAGCCGCGCCGCGCGCCCGGCCAGGGCGACCGGCTCGGGACCGCCGGTGGCCCGCCCGTCCGTCACCAGCACCACCAGCGGCCGGCGCGCGGGATCGCGCAACCGCTCCACGCGCAGCACCTCGTGGGCCCGCAGCAGCCCCGCGGCGAGCGGGGTGCGCCCGCCCGTCGGCAGCGTCTCCAGCCGGGCCGCCGCCGCGTCCACCGACGACGTCGGCGGCAGCGCGACCTCGGCGGCCGACCCCCGGAACGTCACCAGGCCCACCTTGTCCCGCCGCTGGTAGGCGTCCAGCAGCAGCGACAGCACGGCCCCCTTCACGGCACTCATCCGCTGCCGGGCCGCCATCGACCCGGAGGCGTCCACCACGAACAGCACGAGATTGCCCTCGCGCCCCTCACGGGTGGCCTGGCGCAGATCGTCCCGGCGTACGACCAGGCCCGGCCCGGACCGTCCACGCGCCCTCTGATGGGGCGCCGCCGCCTGCACGGTCGCCGCGAGGTGCAGCTTCGTCAGCGCGCCCTTGGGGCGGCGGGCGCCCGTGGTCCGCCCGTGCTCGGTCCGCGCCCGCGACCGCCGACCGGCGGCCCCCTCACCGATCCCGGGCACGCTCAGCACCTTGGCGCGAAAGGGCTCCGAGGCCCGTACGGGCGACTGCTCGCCGGCTCCCGAGGGCCGCGGCTGCCCGTTCTCGCCGGCCTCGGGGCGGGCCGCGGTGTCCCCGTCGCCCTGGGGCGCGTCGTCGGGGTCCGGCTGACCGCCGCCCCCGCCGGGGCCGTCCGGGCCGGGGTCCGGGTCCGGATCGTCGTCCGGGCCGCCGAACTCCTCCAGCGTCTCGTCCAGCTTGTCCTCGTCCAGGCCCGGCGCGTCGAAGGGGTTGCGGCGCCTGCGGTGCGGCAGCGCGAGCAGCGCCGCCTGCCGGACGTCCTCCGCGAGCACATCGGTGCGCCCGGCCCACGCGGCCAGCGCGACGGCCGTCCGGGCCATCACGATGTCCGCCCGCATACCGTCCACCTCGAACGCGGCACAGGTCGCCGCGATCTGCCGCAGCGCGCCGTCACCGAGCCGCACCGACGGCAGCAACTCGCGCGCCGCGACGATCCGTTGCCGGACCGCGGACTCCTCGTCCGCCCAGCGGGCCGCGAAACCGGCCGGGTCGTCGTCGTAGGCGAGGCGCCGCCGGACGACCTCCACCCGCTGGCCCGGCTCCCGGGACGCCGCGACCTCCACGGTCAGCCCGAACCGGTCCAGCAACTGCGGCCGCAGCTCGCCCTCTTCGGGGTTCATCGTGCCGACGAGCAGGAACTTCGAGGCGTGCCGCACGGAGACACCCTCGCGCTCCACGTACGACGCGCCCATCGCCGCCGCGTCCAGCAGCAGATCGACCAGGTGGTCGTGGAGGAGGTTCACCTCGTCGACGTAGAGGATGCCGCGGTGCGCGTCGGCGAGCAGGCCCGGCTCGAACGCCTTCACGCCCTCCGCGAGCGCCCGCTCGATGTCCAGGGCGCCGACCAGCCGGTCCTCCGAGGCGCCGACGGGGAGCTCGACCATACGGGACGGCCGGGAGGCACCCGTGCCCGCCTCGTGCGGCCCGTCCGGGCAGCCCGGGTCGGGCGCCGCCGGATCGCACGAGAAACGGCACCCGGCGACGACGGACACCTCCGGCAGCAGCGCCGAAAGGGCCCGGACCGCCGTCGACTTGGCGGTGCCCTTCTCGCCGCGCACCAGCACCCCGCCGACCGCCGGGGACACGGCGTTCAGCAGCAGCGCGAGCCGCAGGTCGTCCTGGCCGACCACGGCCGTGAAAGGAAAGGGGGTGGTCACTTCTCGTCGCCCTCCAGGTCGCCTTCGAGCTCCAGATAGGTGGCCCGCAGCCGGTCCAGCGTCTCCGCGTCCGGCTCCGCCCACAGGCCGCGGTCGGCGGCCTCCAGCAGCCGCTCGGTGATGCCGCGCAGCGCCCACGGGTTGGACTTCCTCATGAAGTCCCGGTTCTCCGCGTCGAAGACGTACGCGGCCGAGAGCTTCTCGTACATCCAGTCGTCGACCACGCCGGCCGTGGCGTCGTAGCCGAACAGGTAGTCCACGGTCGCCGCCATCTCGAAGGCGCCCTTGTAGCCGTGCCGGCGCATCGCCGCCATCCATCGCGGGTTCACCACCCTGGCCCGGAACACCCGGTGGGTCTCCTCGCCGAGCGTGCGGGTGCGCACCTGGTCGGGCGTGGCCGAATCGCCCACGTACGCCTCCGGGCTGCTGCCCGTCAGATGCCGCACCATCGCGACCATGCCGCCGTGGTACTGGAAGTAGTCGTCGGCGTCGACGAGGTCGTGCTCACGCGTGTCGACGTTCTTCGCGGCGATGTTGATCCGCCGGAACGCCGTCTCCATGTCGCCGCGCGCCGCCCGCCCGTCCAGCCCGCGCCCGTAGGCGTAGCCGCCCCAGACCGCGTACACCTCCGCGAGGTCGGCGTCCGAACGCCAGTTGCGGGCGTCGATCAGCGGCAGCAGCCCGGCGCCGTACGCGCCCGGCTTCGAGCCGAAGACCCGGGCCGTGGCGCGCCGCCGGTCGCCGTGCGCGGCGGTGTCCTCGTCGGCGTGCGCCTTCACGAAGTTCTGCTCGGCCGGCTCGTCCAGCTCGGCGACCGCCCGTACGGCGTCGTCGATCAGCCCGACGACGTGCGGGAACGCGTCCCGGAAGAACCCGGAGATCCGGACGGTGACGTCGATGCGGGGCCGCCCCAGCTCCGCCAGGCCGACCACCTCGAAGCCGGTGACCCGGCGCGAGGCGTCGTCCCACACCGGGCGGCAGCCCAGGAGCGCCAGGATCTCCGCGATGTCGTCGCCCTGGGTGCGCATGGCCGACGTGCCCCACACCGTCAGGCCCACCGACTTGGGGTACTCGCCCGTGTCCTGGAGGTAGCGCTGCACCAGCGAGTCGGCGAGGGACTGCCCGACCTCCCAGCTCAGCCGGGACGGGATCGCCTTGGGGTCGACGGAGTAGAAGTTCCGGCCGGTCGGCAGCACGTTGACCAGACCGCGCGTCGGGGAGCCCGAGGGGCCCGCCGGGACATAGCCGCCGTCGAGCGCCTTGAGGATGTGCCCGATCTCGTCCGTGGTGCGGGCCAGCCGCGGCACGACCTCGGTACAGGCGAACTCCAGCACCCGCAGGGCGTCCGGGAGTTCGGCGCCGAGGACCGCGCGCAGCACGTCCCGGCTCTCGGCGACCGCCCAGCCCCGGTCCTCCAGGCCCTCCGCGATCCGCCGGCACAGCTGCTCCAGCAGATCGATCGCGTCGGACGCCGTGCGCGCCGGGCCGTCCACCAGGTCCGTCAGCTCGGCCGGGACCTTCACCGGCGCCCCCGGCTCGGCCAGCAACTCCGCCTCGACCAGGCCGAAGTGGGCGGCCAGCGAGGCCCGCAGCCCCGGGATCGCGTTCGCCTGCCCGCCCCACACCTGGGAGGCGCGCAGCACCGCAAGCACCAGGTTCACCCGCGGCTCGCCCACCGGGCCGCCGCCCAGGATGTGCAGCCCGTCGCGGATCTGCACGTCCTTGATCTCGCACAGATAGCCGTCGATGTGCATGACGAACTCGTCGAACGCGTCGTCGTCAGGCTGCTCGTCGACATGCAGGTCGTGGTGGAGTTCGGCCGCCTTCACCAGCGTCCAGATCTGCGCGCGCACCGCCGGCGCCTTCGTCGGGTCCAGATCGGAGACGAGCGCGTACTCGTCCAGCAGCTGCTCCAGCTTGGCCAGGTCGCCGTAGGTGTCGGCGCGGGCCATCGGCGGGACGAGGTGGTCGACGACGGTGGCGTGGCCGCGCCGCTTGGCCTGGGTGCCCTCGCCGGGGTCGTTCACGATGAACGGGTAGACCAGCGGCAGTTCGCCGAGGACGGCGTCCGGGGCGCAGCCTCGGCTCAGCCCGAGGCCCTTGCCGGGCAGCCACTCCATCGTGCCGTGCTTGCCCATGTGCACGATCGCGTCGGCGCCGAAACTGTTCTCCAGCCAGCGGTAGGCCGCCATGTAGTGGTGCGAGGGCGGCATGTCCGGGTCGTGGTAGATCGCGATGGGGTTCTCGCCGAAGCCGCGCGGCGGCTGGATCATCACGACGACGTTCCCGAACCGGAGCGACGCCAGCACGATGTCGTCGCCGTCGACGTACAGCGAGCCCGGCGGCTCGCCCCACGCGTCCAGCATGGCCTGCCTGAGGTCCGTGTCCAGCGTGTCGAACCAAGCGCGGTAGTCGGCGAGCGGCACCCGCGCGGGCGCCGACGCCAGCTGCTCCTCGGTCAGCCACTCGACGTCGTGGCCGCCGGCCTCGATGAGCCGGTGGATCAACTCGTCGCCGTTGTCCGGGTATGCGGTGAGCGCGTAGCCCGCCTCGGACAGCGCGTCCAGCACCCGTACCGCCGAGGCGGGTGTGTCCAGGCCGACCGCGTTGCCGACGCGGGAGTGCTTGGTCGGGTAGGCGGTGAAGACGAGCGCCAGCCTCTTCTCGGCGTTCGGCTTGTGCCGCAGCCGGGCGTGCCGGACGGCGATCCCGGCGACCCGCGCGGCCCGCTCCGGGTCGGCCACGTACACCGGCACGTCGTCCGGGCCCTGCTCCTTGAACGAGAACGGCACGGTGACCAGGCGCCCGTCGAACTCGGGGATCGCCACCTGCATCGCCGCGTCCATCGGGGACAGCGCCGCGTCGGACTCCTCCCAGGCGGCCCGCGAGGACGTCAGGCACAGCCCCTGCAGGACCGGCACGTCCAGCTCGGCGAGCCGGCCGATGTCCCAGGCCTCCTCGTCGCCGCCCGCGGAAGCCTGCGAGGCGTGGGTGCCGCCCGCCGCGAGGACGGTGGCGACCAGGGCGTCGGCCCGGCCCAGGATCTCGTACAGCCCGTCGTCCGCGCCGCGCAGCGAACCGCAGTACACGGGCAGCGCGTTGGCGCCCCGGGCCTCGATCGCGTCGCACAGCGTGTCCACGAACGCGGTGTTGCCGCTGAGGTGGTGGGCCCGGTAGAAGAGCACGCCCACCGTCGGCCGGCCGTCCCGCCACGGACGCGAGCCGTGCACGCCGTACTCGGGCATCGGGCGCGGCTCCAGGAACCCCTCGCCCGTCAGCAGCACGGTGTCGGACAGGAAGCGGGCCAGCTCGGTGAGGTTGGCGGGGCCGCCCGCCACCAGGTACTTCAGCGCCTCCGCGACCACACCGGCCGGCACCGACGACTCGGCCATCAGCTCGGCGTCCGGCACCGACTCGCCGCCCAGCAGGACGGTCGGCACCCCCGACGCCTTGAGTGCGGCGAGCCCGTCCTCCCAGGCCCGTTTCCCGCCCAGCAGCCGTACGACGGCGATGTCGGCGCCCTCGATCAGCGCGGGCAGCTCGCCCTCGACGTCCAGCCGGGTCGGGTTGCCGATCCGGTACGCGGCGTCGCCGGCGCGTGCCGCCAGCAGGTCGGTGTCGGCGGTCGACAGCAACAACACAGTGCTCATGCGGGCGCTCCCGGTAGGATGAAGGGCAGTCCTCGCGGCGCGCCCGACTCGATGAGCCGCCACAGCGCGTCCGTGTCCGCGTGGTGTTCGATGAGATCGCCGAGCCGGTCGAGCTGCTCCTCGCGCAGCGCGGCGAAGGAAGTGCCGGGCGCCGGCACGAAGCGGCGGCCCGCGGCGGCCGCCACCTCCCGCAGGAAGGCACGCCGGAAGCCGTCCGACTCCAGCGAGCCGTGCCAGTGCGTGCCCCAGGTCTGCCCGACCCGGCAGCCGTCCAGGAAGGGTTCCCCCGCCAGGACCTCGGCGACGCCGTGGTGGATCTCGTAGCCCTCGACGGGTTCGCCGAGCGCTTCGCCGACGGGCCGGGTCAGGGTCTTCTCGCGGGCGAACCGCACCCGCACGGGCAGCACACCGAGGCCGTCGACATGGCCGGCGCGGCTCTCGACGTCGTCCTCGATGTGCTCGCCGAGGACCTGGAAGCCGCCGCAGATCCCGAGGATCGGCCGGCCCTCCGCGGCCCGTCGGACCAGAGCCGCCGCCAGCCCCCGCTCGCGCAGCCAGCGCAGCGCCTTCACGGTGCCGCGGGTGCCGGGCACGACCACCAGATCGGCGTCGGCCAGCTCCTCCGGCCGGTCCACGAACCGCACGATCACGCCCGGTTCGGCGGCGAGGGCGTCGACGTCGGTGAAGTTGGACATCAGCGGCACCGCGCACACGGCGACCCGCAGCACGTCCTCGCCGACCGGGGCGGCCACCTCGGACTCGCGCACCGCCCCGCGCAGCGACACCCGCAGGCCGTCCTCCTCGTCGATGCCGAGGCCGTGCTGGAAGGGCAGCACGCCGTACGTCCGCCGGCCGGTGAGGCCGTGCAGCATGTCCAGGCCCGGTTCCAGCAGCGAGACGTCCCCGCGGAACTTGTTGACGAGGAACCCGGCGACCAGCTCCTGGTCCTCGGGCGCCAGCAGTGCCACGGTCCCGAAGAACGAGGCGAAGACACCGCCGCGGTCGATGTCGCCGACGACCAGCACGGGCAGGCCCGCGCCGCGCGCGATCCCCATGTTCACGATGTCGGTGCGGCGCAGGTTGATCTCGGCCGGGGAGCCCGCGCCCTCGCAGATCACCGCGTCGTACGCGCCCCGCAGTTCGGCGAGCGAGTCGAGCACGGTGCCGAGCAACTGTTCCTGCCTGCCGCCGTGGTAGCCGCGGGCGCTCATCTCGCCGACCGGCCGGCCGAGCAGCACGACCTGGCTGCTGCGGTCGCCGCCGGGCTTGAGCAGCACGGGGTTCATCAGCGCGGTCGGCTCCACCCGGCAGGCCTGGGCCTGCATGGCCTGCGCGCGCCCGATCTCCGCGCCCTCGCGGGTCACGAACGAGTTCAGCGACATGTTCTGCGCCTTGAAGGGCGCCACCTTCACGCCCTGCCGCACCAGCCACCGGCAGATCCCGGCGGTGACGACGCTCTTGCCGGCGTCGGAGGTGGTGCCGGCGACCAGGAGTCCACCGTTCACGAGGTCCGTCCTCTCGTCCCGCGCCGGCGCCCCAGCAGCAGCCGGGCGCCGGCGCACACGCCCAGCGCGAGCACGCCCACCCGCTGCGAGAGCCGGACGGCCCGCTCGATGTCCCCGACCTCGACGGCCCGTCCGGCGGCGCCGTTGAGCACGGGCCGGTGCTCCACTCGGCCGCCGTACGACAGCGTCCCGCCCAGCCGCACGCCGAGCGCCCCCGCGAACGAGGCCTCCACGGGGCCCGCGTTGGGGCTCGGATGACGGTGGGCGTCGGCCCGCCAGGCCCGTACGGCGCCCCGGGGGTCGCCCCCGGCGACGGCGGCCAGCGCGGCGGTCAGCCGGGCGCCCGGCCAGCCGGCGACGTCGTCGAGGCGCGCCGAGGCCCAGCCGTAGCGGCGGTACCTGGGGGAGCGGTGCCCGACCATGGCGTCGAGGGTGTTGACGGCCCGGAAGCCCGCGAGGCCCGGCACCCCGGCGACGGCTCCCCACACCAGGGCGCCGACCACGGCGTCCGAGGTGTTCTCGGCGACGGACTCCACGACGGCCCGCGCGATCCCGTCGGCGTCCAGCGCCTGCGGGTCCCGTCCGCACAAATGCGGCAGCCGCGCCCTGGCCGCCTCGACGTCCCCGGCCTCCAGGGCGCGCCCGATCGTCCGGGCCTCCCGGGCGAGTGACGTACCGCCGACGACGGCCCAGGTGACGGCGCCGGTCAGGGCGACGGAGGCGGCGGGGGAGGGGCGCACGGCGCGTGCGGCGAGCCCGGCGGCCGCCACGGCGCCACCGGCGCACACGGCGGTGTGCAGCAGACCCCAGGCGCGGTCGTCGCGCCACAACACCCGTTCCACGGCGCCCGCGGCACGTCCGAACGCGGCGACCGGATGCCCCCGGCGTGGATCGCCGAGCAGCAGGTCACCGAGGAGTCCGGCGGCGGCGCCGTACGCGAAGACGCGTTCGGCACGCACGGGGTTCAGCCGGTGGTGGCGTCGGACAGGGGTCCGGTACTGCGTGACGATCGGCAGGCGAGCATCGCGTGATGTCCTCACTCAGGGTGTCCACGCCCTGGTTCGACGAGACCGGCGGCGAGAGTTCCTGGCTCCCGGGGGTATCTACCCCGGTGACAGTGGCGGGACCGCGCCGGATTCGCACCGGCTTCCTCTTCTGCCGCCGTAGATGGCTCCGGAAGTCCACCACGGGTCGCGACGACCGTCAACTTGCCTGTGACCTGCGACGGGAGAGTGTGCGCAGGCCCACACACACCGAAGGTGCGCGACGGAGTTCCGTCACGCACCTCAGGAGTCGAAGGCCGTACGTCAGGCCACGATGAGATAGATGCCGTAGGCCACGGCCGCCGTGCAGGCGGCGAAGCACGCGTAGGCGCCGGTGACCGCGAGCGCGGCCGAGCCGCCCTGGGCGACCGCCCGTTCGCGGCGCGAGAGACCCGCGATGCCGAGGGTGAACAGGCCCACGAGGGCCACCGTGACCACGAGACTGACACCGAAGACGGAGCCGAGAGCCGCCCAGTCGATCTTCATACTGCTGCTTCCTTGGGTTGCCGGGAGGAGTGACCGGGAGTCAGACGCCGAGCTTGGTGGGCTTGGGTCCGGTGGCCGGAGCCGGGACGGTGACCGCGAGGTCCTCGGTCACCGTGCCCGTGGGAGGCGGGGTCACGGCGGCCATGGCGGTGGTCACCACACCGGCCGGCTCTTCGTCGGCGTTGACGTTGGTGTGGTCGACGACCTCGCGGCGGGAGATCTTCCAGATCGCGAAACTGGAGGCGACCAGGAAGACCGCGACGACGGCGGTGCCCCAGCTGCCGAGGCCGGTCACGTACTCGGCGAGCGCGGCGACCAGCGCGGCGGCCGGCAGCGTCAGGCCCCAGGCGACGAACATCCGGGTGGCCGTGGACCAGCGGACCACACCGCCCTTGCGGCCGAGGCCCGCGCCCATCACGGCGCCGGACACGGAGTGCGTGGTGGACAGCGAGAAGCCGAGGTGCGAGGAGGCCAGGATGACCGTCGCGGCGCTGGTCTGGGCGGCGAAGCCCTGCTGCGGCTGGAGGTCGGTCAGGCCCTTGCCCATGGTGCGGATGATGCGCCAGCCGCCGAGGTAGGTGCCGAGCGCGATGGCCAGACCGGCGGAGAGGATGACCCAGGTGGGCGGGTCCGAGTCGGGGGCGAGGGCGCCGCCCGCGACCAGGGCGAGGGTGATGATGCCCATGGTCTTCTGCGCGTCGTTGGTGCCGTGGGCGAGCGAGACGAGGCCCGCGGAGGCGATCTGGCCGGCGCGGTAGCCCTTCTTCGCGGCCTCGCCGTCGGCCTTCCGGCCGAGCCGGTAGGTGAGCCGCGTGGCCAGCAGGGCCGCGACGCCCGCGACGATCGGGGCGGCGATGGCCGGGAGCAGGACCTTGGTGACGAGCACGTCGCCGTGGACGGCGCCGACGCCGGCCGAGGCGATGGCGGCGCCGATCAGGCCGCCCATGAGGGCGTGCGACGAACTGGAGGGCAGGCCCACCAGCCAGGTCAGGAGGTTCCAGAGGATCGCGCCGACCAACGCGGCGAAGATGACCTCGGGACGGATGCCGGTCTCGTCGACGAGACCCTTGGAGATCGTGTTGGCGACCTCCACCGAGAGGAAGGCGCCCACAAGGTTGAGCACGGCGGACATGGCCACCGCGACCTTGGGCTTGAGCGCACCGGTCGAGATGGTGGTGGCCATCGCGTTGGCGGTGTCGTGAAAACCGTTCGTGAAATCGAACGCGAGCGCGGTTACCACCACGATCGCGAGGATCAGCGAGAAGTTTTCCATTTACCCAGGCAATCGTTCGAGGTCATTGGCTCGATGAACGTAGGAAACCTGAGTGAACGGAAGGTGAACTGGGGCGGGCCGCACGGTGTCCGGGAGGGAGGGTTTCCCCGATGAACGGAAGCCCTCCGTCCGCACGGCCCGGGCGGGGCCCGGCTAGCGGCCCCGGGCGAACCTCTTGAGCTGTGCCGGCGACCCGTTGAAGAGATTCTGGTCACCCGGCAGGCTGCCGGCGTTGTCGTACTGCCAGAAGGTCCAGGCGCGCCATCCGGAAGGCAACGTTCCGGGGCTCGATGCATCGTAGCGGGCCACCCACAGCGCGTGGTCGCCGGCGAAGGCGCGGGAGGACCCGGTGCAGGTGTTCCACCAGTGGGCGGTGGTGTAGATCACCGGGCGGCGGCCGGTCAGCCGGCGCACCTCGTCGCTGAACGCCCGGACCCAGGAGGCCATCGCCGCCTTCGGCAGCCCGTAGCACTTGTGCTTCTCGCTGTACGGGTTGTACTCGATGTCGAGCGCCGGCGGCAGGGTCCAGCCGTCGGGCCGCCAGCCGCCGCCGTTGCGCACGAAGAACGCCGCCTGCGCCCGGCCCGAGGAGCGGTCCGGCAGGGCGAAGTGGTAGGCGCCGCGCACCAGGCCGGCGGCGCGGGAGCCGTCGTACTGCTGGGCGTAGTACGGGTTTCGGTAGGTGTGTGACTCGGTCGCCTTGACGTAGACGAACCGGGCGCCCTCCGCCCGGCCGGCCTCCCAGTCGACGTTCTTCTGGTGCGAGGAGACGTCGTGGCCTCTCGGTTTCCCGGCGGCGGCGGCCGGGGTCCCGGCGAGGGCGGTGGCGCTCAGCGCCAGCAGCGCCGCGCAGGCCGCCGCGAGACGGGAGTGGTGGGTGCGCCGGTCACGGCGACGGGACGGTTTGCGGGCACGGGCCATGGTTCCCCCCGGAATGGCGACGTGTGCGGCAAATCACCCGGAGATTATCGGAAGATCGTTGAACTCTGATCGATTGCACGCCAAGAAGATGGTGTGGGTGATATGTGCCGCTATGCGCCCTCCCGGAGGTCGCCCCTCCGCCCTAAAGTGCCCCCGCGCACCGGCGACTTCGCGCACCCCGCCTGGCAGGATCGCCGTATGGCTGAGGAACGGTGGGAGCAGGGGGACGCACGGGAACCGCGGGCCGGGGAGGCCGCGGACCGGCGCACGGTGCGGCCCGAGGAGGCGGCGGCCTGGGAGGCACTGGTCGCGACGGCCCGGCGGACCGTCACCGAGGGCCTCGTGGTCGGCACTTCCGGGAACGTCTCTGTCCGCGTCGGGGACACCGTGCTGGTCACCCCGTCCGGCGTGCCCTACGACCGGCTCACACCCCGGGACGTCACCGGCGTCGACCTCGACGGCCGGCAGGTGCTCGGCACGCTGGTGCCGACCAGCGAGCTGCCCATGCACCTGGCCGTCTACGGCGCCGGCGACGCCCGCGCGGTCGTGCACACCCACGCCGTCCACGCGACGGCCGTCTCGACCCTCGTGACCGAGCTCCCGCTGATCCACTACATGGCCGCAGCCCTCGGCGGACCCGTCCGGGTCGCCCCCTACGCGACGTACGGCACGCGGGAGTTGGCCGAGAACATGCTGCGGGCCCTCACCGGCCGCACCGCCTGCCTCCTGCGCAATCACGGCACCGTCGCCCACGGCGCCACCCTGGACCAGGCGTACGACCGCACGGCCCAGCTGGAGTGGATGTGCCGCGTCTGGCTCACGGCCTCCTCGGTCCCCGGCCTGACCCCGGCCCTCCTCTCCGAGGAGCAGGTGGCGGAGGTGGGGGAGCGGCTGAAGGGGTACGGGCAGCGGGGCTGACACCGGGGCCGCGTCACCCCGCCCCGCCCTCCCACTGGCCGACCGACCCGTCGTTCCGGACACTGGACGGGTGCGCACTGTCCGAACGACGGCCGCAGCCGTCACCGTGGCCCTGGCCGCCGGCGCCGCGAGCGTCGCCGCCGGGCGGCTCGCCAGCGGCGCCGCCCTGACGGCGCCCCCCGGCCGCCCGCTGCCCACCGAACCCCGGCTCACCGTGCACGCCACGGCCCCCGGGCAGATCACCCTCACCCGCGACCTGGCCTCGCTGCGCCCCGGCACCTACGGCCTGGCCGGTGACGGCTCGCACGCCGTCGTCGGGCCCGTCCTCGACGACGCGCCGCACTCCGCCGACACCGTCGTCCGGCGCCTGGAGCGCGTCACCCACGGCGACCTCAAGCCCGGCGACAGCGTCTGGCTCACCCCCAACGTGTACGTCGGCAACCCCCGCGCCACCCTCGGCCTCGACCACGCCGACATCGACATCCCCGGTGAACTCGGGCCCCTGCCCGCCTGGTTCGTGCCCGGCGCCCGGGGCACCTGGATCATCGCCGTGCACGGCCTGGGCACCACCCGCGAACACGCCATGAACCTCATGCGGCCCCTGCACGCCCGCCATGTCCCGGTGCTCGCCCTCGCCTACCGCGGCGACCTCGGCGCGCCCCGCTCCCCGGACGGCCTGAACCACCTCGGCGAGACCGAGTGGCGCGACGTCGACGCCGCGATCCGCTACGCCGTCCGCTACGGCGCCCGCAAGGTCGTGCTGCTCGGCTGGTCCACCGGCGCCACCATGGCGCTGCGCGCCGCCGCCCGCTCCAGCCTGCGCGACCGGGTCGCCGGGCTCGTCCTGGACTCCCCGGTGCTCAGCTGGGAGACCACGCTGCGTGCCCTGGCCGCCGCCCGGCACACCCCGAGCGCCCTGCTGCCCCTCGCCGTCCGCGCCGCCCAGGGCCGCGCGAACCTCACCGCCGACCGCTCCGGCGCCGATGTCTTCGAGGGCGTCACGGTCCCCACCGTCGTCTTCCACGGCCCCGGCGACCGGGTGGCCCCCTGGACCCTCTCCCGCCGCCTGGCCAGGGCCCACCCCGACCTGGTCACCCTGCACACCGTGCGGGACGCTCCGCACGCCGCCATGTGGAACGCCGACCCGGAGTTCTACGAGGAGTCGCTGCGCCGCTTCCTGACCCCGCTGGTCTGAGACACCCCTAGGGCCTTTCCTTTGGATCAGGCCGGGCTCGCGGGGTCTGGCACCGCGCCTCGCCGCGTTGTCGTCGGTTGCCATGGCTCCGCCATGGCGCCCTCCTCCGCCTTGCGATGCACGGCACCAGACCCCGCTCCCTGATCCGGCCTGATCCAAACGAAAGGCCCTCGCCGAAGCCGCGCCCCCGCCCGCTGCCGTGCCATTCCGTTTAAGGCCGTACCGCTGGCCTGTTCCCGGCGCCCGGGCACCCGTCGGACCCCCTGCGCGGCCCGCCCCCGGAGCCGCCCACGGCATTCCGTTTGGGTTTTCGGACCGTCAACCGGAAGACTGCACCCGTGACGTCCCGTATCCCGCGCGACTCCAGGCTTCGACTCGTCCGCCCGCGACCCCTGGCCGCCGCCCCCGGAGCAGTGAACCAGCGGCGCCCGCGCCGGCCCGCGCCCCGGCCGCCGGAGGGCACACCGGCCCGCTCCGAGCTGGCCGGAACGGCACGCTCCCTGCTCGCCGGCGCGGTCCGTGTCGCCCTCTGGGCCGACACCGCCCTGCGGCCCGGCCGGACGAACGCGAACCCCGACGGCAAAGGCACCCTCTCCGACGAGACCGCCGAACGCGCGGCCCGCGCCCTCGGCCTGACCGTGACTCAGGTCCGCGCCGACTGGGACACCGCCCGGCTCGCCGGCCTCGTCGAGGTGCACGGCGACAGCGCCCGCCCCAGCTGGCGGCTGCGCGCCTGGGACCGCGACGACAGCGCCGTCCTGCGCGGCTGGGTCGCCCTCTTCGACGCCTGGTCGCTGGCCCACCCCGAGCCCGCCCACCTCGACCACGCGGCCGTCGCCGACGTCGTCTCGGCCCTGCCCCAGGTGCTGTCCTTCCTCCAGCTGTCCGCCGGGCCCGTCCCCGTCGAGCAGCTCCTGGACCTGCTGGAGCAGCGCGTCACCGAGCTGCGCACCGAACGCTGCGAGATCCCCTACGGACCCCAGCCCGAGCCGCTGCCCGACGCGAGACCCGCCGAGGACACCCCGCTCGCCCCGCTGCTCGACTGGGCCCTCACCGCCCTCGCCTCCGTCGGCGCCCTCACCTACGGCGCCGCCCAGGCCACCCTGACCCCGCTCGGCAGCTGGGCGGTCTGGGTCAAGCTGGAGCAGATCTGCGTGGCCGCCCAGAGCCCCGCCGGGAACTTCGAGCGGTCCGCCGAGGACATGCTGCGCGGCTGCGCCCAGCTGCGCCCCAACGCCGCCCGCGACGAGTACCGCGCCTGGCTCGCCGCCCGCCCCGTCGGCAGCGCCGTCACCGAGCTGCTGGCCGCCGCCCGCGGCGACGACGCCCTGCTGCGCGGCCTCGCCTTCGAGGCGCTGCGCGTCGTCGGCGCCCCCGCCGAACCCGATGTGCGCGCGGTCGCCGACGAGCCCGCCCTGCGCCCCTACGCCCTGCTGTGGCTCGCCGAGCACGACGGCGTCGACCCCGAGGACGCCCACGAGGTGCTGACCCGCGAGGAGGCCACCTGGCTGTGGGTCGACACCGCCGCCGCGGTCGCCGACCACGGCGAGGCCCCGATGCTCGTGCGGCACCTGGAGTCCGCGGTGCAGCCGACCGTGCCCGCCCTCCTCGACGAGGTGCGTGCCGTCGGCCACCCCCGCACCGTGCAGGTCCTGGTCGCCCTCGCTGCCGCGCACCCCGACCCGGCGCTCGCCAAGGCCGTGCGCCGCGCCGCCTTCCAGGTGCACACCGGGGGCAGCTGAGCCGGGCCGGCGCCCCTCAGCCGGGCGTCCCGGGGACGTAGGTGCCGAAGCTCCACACGTTGCCCTCCAGATCGCGGGCCATGTAGTCCCGGCCGCCGTAGTCCTGGTCGGTCGGGGGCATCAGGATGTCCGCGCCGTGCTCCACGGCCCGCCGGTGGTGTGCGTCGACCTCGTCCACGACGACGTACACCCCGGCCGGGCCCGCGCCCTTCATCGCCCGGTCGAAGGCGCTGCCGGTGCCCCGGGAGCCCAGCATCACCACCCCGTCGCCCTGCGCCAGTTCGGCGTGCACGACCTTGCCGTCGTCGCCCTCGTACACCGCGAGCGCGGTGAACCCGAAGGCGTTCGTGAGCTGTTCGACCGCCGCCTTGGCGTCCGTGTAGAGCAGCGTCGGGCTGATGCCCGGACGCCCACCGCCCGTACCCGCCATGCCGTCACCCTTCCGTGCCGTACGAAAACCGGGCGGCCGTCGCCGCCGCCGGTGTGATGCATGACCCGTCGCCGGTCGTCCGAACCCGGGAAAAGCGCTTGCACGGCCCCGTTAGACTGGCCCCATGGCCATTCTCCTCGCGCATTAGACGGCGGGACTGTCCTTCAGCCGCCCATACCGCCACCTAGCCCCGCCCTGGAGTCTGACCGTGATCTCCGCCACCGGTATCGAGCTGCGCGCCGGCGCGCGCGTCCTCATCGAGTCCGCGACCTTCCGGGTCGCCAAGGGCGACCGCATCGGCCTCGTCGGCCGCAACGGCGCGGGCAAGACGACCCTCACCAAGTGCCTGGCCGGCGAGGGCATCCCCGCCGCCGGACAGATCACCCGCTCGGGCGAGGTCGGCTACCTCCCGCAGGACCCCCGCACCGGCGACCTCGACGTCCTCGCCCGCGACCGGATCCTCTCCGCGCGCGGCCTCGACGTGCTGATCCGCAAGATGCGCGACAACGAACAGCGCATCGCCAACGGCAAGGGCGCCACCCGCGAGAAGGCCCTCAAGCAGTACGAGCGCCAGGAGACGGAGTTCCTCACCAAGGGCGGCTACTCCGCCGAGGCCGAGGCCGCGACCATCGCCGCCGCGCTCAACCTGCCCGACCGGGTGCTCGGCCAGCCGCTGCACACCCTCTCCGGTGGTCAGCGCCGCCGTATCGAGCTCGCCCGCATCCTCTTCTCGGACGCCGACACCCTGCTCCTCGACGAGCCCACCAACCACCTCGACGCCGACTCGATCGTCTGGCTGCGGGACTACCTGAAGACGTACCGCGGCGGCTTCATCGTGATCTCCCACGACGTCGACCTGGTCGAGACGGTCGTGAACAAGGTCTTCTATCTGGACGCCAACCGCGCCCAGATCGACGTCTACAACATGGGCTGGAAGCTCTACCAGCAGCAGCGCGAGGCGGACGAGAAGCGCCGCAAGCGCGAGCGGCAGAACGCCGAGAAGAAGGCCGCCGCGCTCAACGCCCAGGCCGACAAGATGCGCGCCAAGGCCACCAAGACGGTCGCCGCCCAGAACATGGCCCGCCGCGCCGAGCGCCTGCTGTCCGGTCTGGAGGAGGTCCGCCAGTCCGACAAGGTCGCCAAGCTGCGCTTCCCCGAGCCCGCCCCCTGCGGCAAGACCCCGCTCACCGCCGAGGGCCTGTCGAAGTCGTACGGCTCCCTGGAGATCTTCACCGACGTCGACCTGGCCATCGACAAGGGCTCCCGCGTGGTCATCCTCGGCCTCAACGGCGCCGGCAAGACGACCCTGCTCCGGCTGCTCGCCGGGGTGGAGCAGCCGGACACCGGCGCGGTCATCCCCGGTCACGGGCTGAAGGTCGGCTACTACGCCCAGGAGCACGAGACCCTGGACCCCGACCGCACCGTCCTGGAGAACATGCGCTCGGCGGCCCCCGACATGGACCTCGTCGAGGTCCGCAAGGTGCTCGGCTCGTTCCTGTTCTCCGGCGACGACGTCGACAAGCCGGCCGGCGTGCTCTCCGGCGGCGAGAAGACCCGTCTCGCCCTCGCCACCCTGGTCGTCTCCTCGGCGAACGTCCTGCTGCTCGACGAGCCCACCAACAACCTCGACCCGGCCAGCCGCGAGGAGATCCTCGGCGCGCTGCGCACCTACAAGGGCGCCGTCGTCCTCGTCACCCACGACGAGGGCGCCGTCGAGGCCCTGCAGCCGGAGCGGATCATCCTGCTGCCCGACGGTGTCGAGGACCTGTGGGGCGCCGGCTACGCGGATCTCGTCGCCCTCGCTTGATCGAATGCGTGATCCACGGGCTATGGATCATTCGGCCCACGGGTGATCCACCATCTGTGTGAGATCTCCTCGTACCGAGGTGTGTAGTACATCGATTTCGCGCCCTCGTCGGTTATCGGCGGGGGCGCGCGCATGCCAGGACGCTGACCTGGGAATTCACAAATGAACCCGTTCGGCTGTACGGACGCGAGATCACGGAATTCCCTATTCCGTATGTGGGGACGCACTCCTGTCGTCACAACCATGTCTCACGGACCTTGCCGAATGGGTGGCCATGTAGCCCCGGAGGGGTGATCATGAGGAGACCAGAGCGCACTTCCCATGAGGAGGCACGGGTGGCCGAGACTCTGAAGAAGGGCAGCCGGGTGACCGGCGCCGCGCGCGACAAGCTCGCGGCAGACCTGAAGAAAAAGTACGACTCCGGTGCGAGCATCCGGGCACTGGCCGAGGAGACCGGCCGCTCGTATGGCTTCGTCCACCGGATGCTCAGCGAATCGGGCGTCACGCTGCGTGGGCGTGGCGGGGCGACGCGAGGCAAGAAGGCCGCATCGTCCTGATCCCGGGCGGTCCATCGTCTTCGATGGTGACCACCCGGCCGGTCCTCCCCTGAGCCCTTGAGGGGCCCGGCGGGACTCCGGATCGACCGGGTGGTTACTGTGCAGTCACTTAGTGGGTGCCTTCAACTCGGCATCCGCAGGCTGACCGCACGCATCGGAGGCACCCCATGGCTTCGCCCGACCAGGAACTCGCTCCCCTGCTCGACAAGGACAACGTCCGGCTCACCGTCGACGGCGCGATCGCGACGGTGACCCTGACCAACCCGGCCAAGCGCAACGCGCAGAGCCCCGCCATGTGGCGGACGCTCGCCGAGGCCGGGCGCGTCCTGCCGGGCAGCGTGCGGGTCGTCGTGCTGCGCGGTGAGGGCCAGTCCTTCTCCGCCGGGCTCGACCGCGCCATGTTCACGCCCGAGGGGATCGAGGGCGAACCCTCCTTCATCGACCTCGCGCGCAGCAGCGACGGCGAGCTCGACGCCGCGATCGCGGGCTACCAGGAGGCGTTCACCTGGTGGCGGCGCAACGACCTGGTGTCCATCGCCGCCGTGCAGGGACACGCCATCGGGGCGGGCTTCCAGCTCGCGCTCGCCTGTGACGTGCGCGTCGTCGCCGACGACGTGCAGTTCGCCATGCGCGAGACCGGCCTCGGGCTGGTTCCCGACCTGACGGGCACGCATCCGCTCGTCGGGCTCGTCGGCTACGGCCGCGCGCTGGAGATCTGTGTGACGGGCCGCTTCGTGTCGGCCGAGGAGGCAGTGACCAGCGGGCTCGCCAACCTCGCCGTGCCCGCGGACCAGCTCGACGACGCCGTACGGGACCTGGCCGGGGCGATCGTCGCCGCGCCGCGGGACGCCGTCGTGGAGACCAAGGCGCTGCTGCGCGGTGCCACGGACCGGACCTACGACGAGCAGCGCGGCGCCGAGCGGGCCGCGCAGGCCCGCCGGCTGCGGGACCTGGCCGGCCTCGGCGAGTGAGCCGCGCGCCGGTCAGCCGGCGGAGGTGACCACCACGGCCACCGTCGGCCGGTCCGCGAGCGCCCGGCCGACCCGCTCGCGCACCTCCCGGGCAACCTCCACGGCCCGGTGGTCCGCGGCGACCGCCACCTCCACACGCACATGCCGATGCGGCAGGGCGGCACCCTCCTGCCGCGTCTCGACGTGCACGGAACGCCCCGGCCCGCCCAGCGCCCCCGTGAGCCCGGCGACCCCGGGGACCGCCAGCGCGACGGCCGTCACCCGCTCCTCGTCCGGGTTCGCGGGCCGGGCGGGCGGCATCGGCTCGGGCGCCCGCACCGGGGCGGGTCCCTCGTCCGAGCCGTCCTCGTCGAACAGGGCCGTCACCCGCAGATCCACCTCGGTCACCGTCAGACCGAGGTGATCCGAGGCGGCGGACAGCGCTGCGCGCAGCCGGTCCGCCGTGACCGGGAGCGGCTCGGCGCCGGCCGCCGCGCACTCAGCCGTGATCCGCAGCGGGCCCGGCGGCAGGGCGCTCGGCGGGGGCGGCACCACCGGCTCGGCGGTGCCGTCCGGACCGGCCGGCCCGATCCGCAGCGCGCCCAGCCGGGCGTCGCGCACCGGCTCCGCCGCGCGCCGCAGCACCGCCTCGGCCGCCTTCTCGAAGATCCACGCGCCGTCGCGCGCGCCGCCCAGCGGCAGTAGCCGTCCGAGTCCGGTCTGGCGCCGCACCGCCCGCTGCAACCGATCTGCCGTCGTCATTCCTCCAGCCTGCCGTATCCATGGCGCGGTATCCCGTAACCATGCTTACGGTGGTCGAGGGACGACGACCGAAAGGGACGGACGGCCATGACCGAGATGACGGAGCAGAAGATCCAGGGGGCCGGGCGCGGCGGCACGGACACCGGTGCCCGGGGCAGGACCACCATCGCCGACGGCGTCGTGGAGAAGATCGCCGGAATGGCCACCCGCGACGTGGAGGGCGTGCACGCGATGGGCAGCGGCCTGTCGCGGACCATCGGCGCCATGCGGGACCGGGTCCCCGGAGGCGGGACGGACAAGTCGGTCACCCGCGGGGTCAAGGCCGAGGTCGGCGAGAAGCAGGCCGCGCTCGACCTGGAGATCGTCGTCGAGTACGGCGTGTCGATCGCCGACGTCGCCCGCGACGTACGCGAGAACGTGATCACCGCGGTGGAGCGGATGACCGGTCTCGAGGTCGTGGAGGTCAACATCGCGGTGACCGACGTGAAGCTGCCGGACGAGGAGGAAGAGGAACCGGAGCGCCGCATCCAATGAGCCACCGGGGCAGGGTCCGTAAAGGCGCCGAGAAGCTGAGGAGCGCAGCATGAGCATGGCCGTGGTCGGCATGATCGCCGGCATGGCACTGGCCTTCGCCGGGTACTTCGGCGGATTCGGCGCCTTTGTGCTGGTGGCGGCCCTGGGGGCCGTCGGGTTCGCCGTCGGCCGGTTCCTGGAGGGGGACTGGGAGCTCGGCGACTTCTTCCGCCCCCGCGACGAACGGCGGCGATGACGGCCGTGAGCGGCGGGGCGGCGGAGGTCCGCAGACCCCCGGCCGAGATCGCTCCCGGCGAGCGCGGCTCCCTGCGGATCGCCGACCGGGTCGTCGCGAAGATCGCCTCGCAGTGCGCCCGGGAGGCCGTCGGGCCGCCGGTCCCGGGCGCCGAACGCCCCTACGCCAACGTCGTCGTCGCGCACGACACCGTCCGCGCCCGCGTCCACGTCGAGCTCGACCACCCCACCGACATCGGCGCGCGCTGCGCCGCCGTGCGTCGCCATGTCACCGAACGGGTAGGCGCGTTGGTGGGCATGGAGGTGACCGAGGTCGCCGTGCACGTCGAGCGGCTGCACCCGGCGGCCACGCGCGACGCGGCCCAGGGGAGGACGCGATGACCGAGTCCCAGGGGACCGACGGCGCCACCGAGCGGCTGCCGGTCCTGGAGAAGACGACCGGGTCCGGCGACTACGGCCAGTCGTCCTCGGCGGCCGACTACGAACCCCCGCCCCCCGCCGGCCGCGAGGGCCGCTTCTGGTCGGCGCGCCGGATCCCCGCCGCGCTCACCGCGCTGGCGGTGTTCGTCGTCGCCGGCTTCTTCCTGTACGACATCGTCTCCGTGCGCGCCGGCCGGCCCGGCATGCGCTGGCGCCGGGAACTGGCCGACCAGCTCGCCCACCGCCCCCTCGACGACACCTGGGTGCTGGTCGGCGCGGGCCTGGTCGCCGTTCTCGGGCTGTGGCTGCTCGTCCTCGCGGCCACCCCGGGACTGCGGCCCGTCCTGCCGATGCGGCGCACCCACGCCGACGTCCGCGCCGGGCTGCACCGCGACCTCGCCGCGCTGGTCCTGCGCGACCGGGCGATGGAGGTCTCCGGCGTCCAGTCCGTACGGGTCCGGGTGCGCCGCCGCAAGGCCGAGGTCCGGGCCGTCTCGCACTTCCGCGACCTGGACGAGGTGCGCGCCGAGCTGGACGCCACGCTCACCGAGACCGTGCGAGGCCTGGGGCTGTCCCGGAAGCCCGCGCTGTCCGTACGGGTACGGAAACCGGGACGGAAGGGGTGAGGGCCGTGCTCAGGACCGTGAACAGGGTGCTCGTCGGGCTCGTCGGACTCGTGCTGTTCCTGCTCGGCGGCTCGGTGTTCGCCGTCGGGCTGGGCGCGCCCGCGCCCTCCTGGTGGATCCACGACGACCGGCACGACGTGCTGCTCAGCGACGCCGAGCGGACCCGCTGGCGGGACGACGACTGGTGGTGGCCGGTCGTCATCGCCGCCCTCGCGGTGCTGGTCCTGCTCGCCCTGTGGTGGCTGACGGCGAACCTGCGCCGGCGCCGCCTCACCGAGGTCCTCGTCGACACCGGCGACGGCGAGGGCGCGCTGCTGCGGGGCCGCGCCCTGGCGGACGCCCTCGCGACCGAGGCCGCCGCCCAGGAGGGGGTGCAGCGCGCCCGTGTCCATCTGCGGGGCCGGCGCACCGCGCCCGAGACCCGGGTACGGCTCCGGTTGGAACCGCACGTGGACCCCGGGGCGGCGCTCGACACGTTCACCGAGGGGGCCCTCGCGCACGCCCGCAATTCGGCGGGCCTGGCGTCCCTGCCCGCTGAGGTCCGCCTCAGGGGCGTCAAGCATGGTGCGGAACGCGTCAGTTGAGCCCCCGCGGCCGTACGGCGCTCAGAAGCCGTGCCGCATACCGCCGTCCACCGGCAGCATGACACCCGTCAGATAGGACGCGGCCGGGGACAGCAGGAACGCCGCCGCCCGGCCGAACTCCTCCGGACGGCCGTAGCGGCGCAGCGGGATCCGCGACTCGTTCGCCGCCCGGGTGGCCTCCGGGTCGGCGGACAGCGCGTCCAGCTCCCGCACCCGGTCGGTGTCGATCCGCGCCGGCAGCAGCCCCACCACCCGGATGCCGCGCGGACCCAGCTCGTCCGACAGGGACTTGGCGAAGCCGGCGAGGCCCGGCCGCAGCCCGTTGGAGATGGTCAGCCCCGGGATCGGCTCGTGCACCGAGCCCGACAGCACGAACCCGATGACACCGCCCTCGTCGAGTTCGGCCGCCGCCGTGCGCGCGAGGCGGACCGCGCCCAGGAACACCGACTCGAACGCGGCCTGCCACTGCTCGTCCGTGTTGTCCGCGACGAACCCGGCGGGCGGGCCGCCGACGCTCACGAGGATGCCGTCGAAGCGGCCGAACGCCTCGCGCGCGGCGGCGACGAGCCGCTCCGGAGCCCCCGGGTCGGCGTTGTCGACGGCCACGCCGACGGCGCCCGGCC
The DNA here is from genome assembly GCF_018070255.1 of Streptomyces sp. RK62. NCBI lineage: Bacteria > Bacillati > Actinomycetota > Actinomycetes > Kitasatosporales > Streptomycetaceae > Streptomyces > Streptomyces sp. RK62. The sequence continues at coordinate 77,229 of NZ_JAGPYD010000018.1, forward strand.
CCAGTTCGGCGGCCGCCGCGGCGACCCCTTCCTCGTCCCGGCCGGTCAGGACGACCTTCGCGCCGTCGGCCACCAGCTCCCGCGCGGTCGCGTTGCCCAGGCCGCGCGTGGCACCCGTGACGACGTACACCCGGTCCTTCAGTCCAAGATCCATGGCCCCTATCCTGCCCCGCCGTCCCCGGACAGGGCGAGGGCGGTGTTCACCAGGCCGATATGACTGAAGGCCTGCGGGAAGTTGCCCAGCTGGTGCCCGGCGACCGGGTCGTACTCCTCGGCCAGCAGACCCACGTCGTTGGCCAGCCCCACCAGATGGTCGAACAGCTCGCGCGCCTCCTTGGCCCGGCCCGCCATGTGCAGCGCCTCCGCCAGCCAGAACGAGCAGGCGACGAACGCGCCCTCGCTGCCGGGCAGCCCGTCCACGGACCGCCCCTCGGTGCTGTAGCGGCGCAGCATCCCGTCCTGGCTGAGCTCGGCGCGGACCGCGTCGATCGTGCCGATGACCCGCGGGTCGTCCGGCGGCAGGAAGCCGACCCGGGGGATGAGCAGCACGGCGGCGTCCAGCTCCGTGGAGCCGTAGGACTGGGTGAAGGTGTTGCGCTCGGCGTCGTAGCCCCGCTCGCACACCTCCCGGTGCACCTCGTCGCGGAACGCGCGCCAGCCCTCCAGATCGCCGTCGAGCTGCGGGTTGTGCTCCAGCGTGCGCACCGCCCGGTCCGCGGCCACCCACACCATCACCTTGGAGTGCACGAAGTGCCGGCGGCCGCCCCGCACCTCCCACAGCCCCTCGTCGGGCTGTTGCCAGTGCGCGCGCAGCCACTCCACCAGGGCCACCTGGATCGCCCACATGTGCGGCTCGGTGTGCAGGCCGGCCTCCCGGGCCAGCGCGAGGGTGTCCATGACCTCGCCGTACACGTCGAGCTGGAGCTGGTTGACCGCCTCGTTGCCGATGCGGACGGGCGCGGAGCCGCGGAAGCCGGACAGCCAGGGCACCTCGAACTCGGGCAGCCGCCGCTCACCCGCGAGGCCGTACATGATCTGCAGGTCGGCCGGGTCGCCGGCGACCGCGCGCAGCAGCCAGTCGCGCCACGCCTCGGCCTCCTCCCGGTAGCCCGCCGACAGGCCGACGTTCAGGGTGAGGGTGGAGTCGCGCAGCCAGCAGTAGCGGTAGTCCCAGTTGCGCACCCCGCCCAGCTCCTCGGGCAGCGAGGTCGTGGCGGCGGCGACGATCCCGCCGGTGGGCCGGTAGGTGAGCGCCTTCAGGGTGATCAGGGAGCGGACCACGGCGTCGCGGTAGGGGCCGTCGTAGCGGCACTGCCCGGCCCAGGCGCGCCAGTCGCGGACGCTCGCCTCCAGCGCCTCGTACGGGTCGATCAGCGCGGGCCGCGGGCGGTGCGAGGGGTGCCAGGTCAGGACGAACGCGACCTTCTCCCCCTCCTCGACCGTGAACTCGGCGTGGGTGCCGAAGTCCTCGCCCCAGGTGTGCACCTGGGGCTCGCTGCGCAGCCAGACCGAGTCCGGGCCGGCGACGGCCACCCGGTGCCCGTGGGACTCGCGCACCCACGGCATCACGGCGCCGTAGTCGAAGCGCAGCCGCAGGGTGCTGCGCACGGTGACCCGGCCGCGCAGGCCCTCGACGATCCGTACGAGGTCGGGGGCCTCGTCGCGCTGGGGCATCAGATCGGTGACCCGGATCGCGCCGTCCGCGGTCTCCCACTCGGTGTCCAGCACCAGGGTGTCCGGGCGGTAGGCGCGGCGGGTACAGGGCCCGTCGACGCCCTTCGGCGCGATCCGCCAGTGGCCGTTGTCCTTGTCGCCGAGCAGCTTGGCGAAGCAGGCGGCCGAGTCGAAGCGGGGCAGGCACAGCCAGTCGACCGAACCGTCCCTGCCGACCAGGGCGGCCGTCTGCTCGTCGCCGATCAGGGCGTAGTCCTCGATACGGGGGTGCACGCAAGTGCGGATTCCCCGGGGTTCACACCGCCAATCAGGCGGAGGCACACGGAGTGACCGGAGTGACCGGCGCCACAGCCGCCGTCAGGGCGCCGGTGTCGTCACGGCGACGGGGTCCGTCTCGGCCGGCTCCGACGCGTCCGACGCCCGCTCCCGGGCCTCGCGGCGGGCCAGGATGAACCAGCCCAGCGGGACGCCCGCGGCGAACAGCCACCACTGGAGGGCGTACGCGTAGTTCAGCGCGGCGTTCTCGTCGCCCGGCGCGCCGATCGGCTCGGGGCTGTCGCCCTTCGGCTCGGGCGCCGTCTGCACGATGTAGCCGCCGAGGACCCGGGCGTCGAGGCGCTCGGCCTCCCGGGCGCTGTCGATCAGCATGACCTGCCGCTCGGGCAGGCCCTCGAGGTTCTTGATGCCGCTGGCCTCGGTCGTCTCGTCCGGCATCAGCCGGCCGGTGACGGTGATCCGGCCGGCGGGCGGCGCGGGGATCTTCGGGAAGGCCGTCTGGCTGGGGCCGTCGGCGGGGATCCAGCCGCGGTTGACCAGCAGCACCCGGCCGTCGGTCAGCACGAACGGGGTCAGGACGTGGAAGCCGACCTTGTCGTCGGAGCTGACGCGCCGGCGGACGACCACCTCGCGGTCCGGGTCGAAGCGGCCCACGGCGGTCACGGTCCGGTAGCGCTGCCCGGTGGTGACGGTGTGCCCCGGCGAGGTCAGCCGCTGCACCGGCACCGGCTTCGCCTCGAGGGCGGCGGCCACCAGGTCGTTGCGGGCGCGACGCTCCTCGTAGCGGTGCATCTGCCAGAAGCCCAGCTCGATCATCGTGGGGATGAGAAGCAGGGCGATCAGCGTGAGGATCACCCACTGCCGGGACAACAGGAAGCGGTACACCCCACGACCGTACAACTCGGTCGAGGGGTGTCTTCACGCGGGTACCGGGTCACACCTTGTCGACGATGCCCGCCTTTCCCTCGGCGCGGGCGCAGTGGGCACCGCAGTACCAGTTGCCGTCGACCTCGACTCCCTGCCCGATGATCTGCACACGACAGTGCTCGCAGATGGGGGCCATGCGATGGATCGCACAGGAGAAGCAGTCGAAGACGTGCACCGCGCCCTGCGCGTGCACCTCGAAGGTCATGCCGTAGTCGTTTCCGCACACTTCACATGTCGCCATGCGCCACAGGGTGGGCCGTCGCCGCGGCCGGGGCGAGACCGCTCCTGGCGAGTCGCGCGTCAATCACCCGTCCGTACGGTCACCCCTGCGTGGCCGGTTCGACGTCCTCCAGAAGCTGCCCGAACGCCGCCTCGTCCACGACCGGCGTCCCGTACTGGCGGGCCTTGAGCACCTTCGAGGTGCCCGAGTCCGGGTCGTTCGTGACGAGCAGGCTGGTCAGCCGGGACAGGCTGGTCGACACATGGAGCCCGGCGTCCACCGCCCGGTCCTCCAGCAGATCCCGCTCGGTGGACGTGTCGCCCGAGAACGCCACCCGCATCCCCTGCTTCAGCCGCCCGCCCGCTACATAGCGCCCCGGGTTGGGGTAGGGGCAGGCGGGCCGCTTGCGGGACGGGCGCCAGCTGGTCGGGCGGTAGCCGCCGGCCCCGCCCGGCTGACGGCCGATCCGGGGCGCCGAGTCCCGCCACTCGGTCAGCGGCAGGCACTCCTGCAGCGGCAGCCGCACCATGCCGGCCGCCGCGGCCCGCAGACTCGGCCGGAACGCCTCCGCCAGCACCCGCGCGTCGTCCAGCGCGTGGTGCGCCCGGCGCTGTACGACACCGAAGTGCGCGGCCAGCGTGGCCAGCTTGTGGTTGGGCAGGGGCAGGCCCAGCTCCTTGGAGAGCGCGATGGTGCACAGCCGCTGCCGCACCGGCGCCCGCCGCTCGGCGCGCGCGTACTCCCGGGCGATCATCTGCCAGTCGAAGACGGCGTTGTGCGCGACGAGCACCCGTCCGTCGAGCCGGGCCGCGAACTCCTCGGCTATGTCCGCGAAGAGGGGGGCGCCCTCGAGGGCCTCGCTCGTCAGACCGTGGATCCAGACCGGGCCCGGGTCCCGCTCCGGATTGACCAGCGTGTACCAGTGGTCCTCGACCTCGCCCAGCGCGTCCAGCCGGTAGACGGCCGCGGAGATGATCCGGTCGTCCCGGGCGAGGCCGGTGGTCTCCACGTCAACGACCGCGTATCCCTGCGGATACGCGGCCGGCCACGCAGTCGGGGAGGACGCTGTGGTCGTCGGGTCTTCGAGCATGGTCACTGAGGATACGGGCCGGGACTGACAGGTCCGGCCGTCAGGTACCCGGCCCCGCCCGTCCGTTCGGGCCCGCCGAACACCTGGCCGCCAATCGGGCGGCGTCCACGCGGTGTTGCGGAGTGCCGGGACCGGGAGCGTCGGTACGTCCCCGATGTCCCCGGCGGTGCGATCCTCCCCATATGACCGAACCGAAGCGCGACCAGGTCCACGAAGGCGCCCTGGGGGAGCGGTTGAACTGGCTGCGCGCGGCCGTCCTCGGCGCCAACGACGGCATCGTGTCGACGGCCGGCCTCGTCGTCGGCGTGGCCGGCGCGACCGACACCCGGTCCGCCCTGCTGACCGCGGGCCTGGCCGGGCTGCTCGCCGGGTCGGTGTCCATGGCGGCGGGGGAGTACGTGTCGGTCTCCACCCAGCGCGACTCGGAGCGGGCCGCGCTGGCCCACGAGCGGCGCGAGTTGAGGGAGCGTCCGCAGGCCGAACTGGAGGAGCTGGCGGAACTCCTGCGGCGCAGGGGGCTGTCGCGCGAGGTGGCCCACGAGGCCGCCGTCCAGCTGACGGAGCGGGACGCGCTGCGGGCACACGCGCGCGTGGAGCTCGGCATCGACCCGGACGCGCTGACCAACCCCTGGCACGCGGCGTGGGCGAGCTTCCTGGCGTTCACGGCGGGGGCGCTGCTGCCGCTGCTCGCGATGGTGCTGCCCCCGGCCGACACCCGGCTGGCCGTCACCGTGGTCTCCGTCCTTGCGGCTCTCGCCCTGACCGGCTGGAGCAGCGCCCGCCTCGGCGCCGCCGCCCCCGGCCGCGCGATCCTGCGCACGACGGCGGGCGGGGCGCTGGCCATGGGCGTCACCTATGCGGCGGGCAGCGCGCTGGACGTGGCGGGGGTGTAGGCCCGGCGGGCGGGGCCGGGCCTCCGGCGGCTCCCCGAAGCGCGCCGCCCCCCCCGCCCCGGCCACAGCTCCCCGAAGCGCGCCGCCCCCCTGCCCGGACGTACCGTGAGAGGCGCGCCCGCGCACCCCCGGGCGCACGGACGCCCCACGAGAAGGACCCCCGCATGCGAGCCACCACGATCCACGCCCCCTTCGACATGCGGGTCCAGGACGTGCCCGACGCCGCCGTCCAGCACCCCACGGACGCCGTCGTACGGGTGCTGCGCGCCTGCATCTGCGGCAGCGACCTGTGGGCCTACCGGGGCGAGTCGGCCCGCAAGCCGGGGCAGCGGATCGGCCACGAGTTCCTCGGCCTCGTCGAGGAGACCGGCGCCGATGTGAGCGGGCTGCGGCGCGGCGACCTCGTCGTCGCCCCCTTCATGTGGTCCGACGGCGTCTGCGACTACTGCCGCGAGGGCCTGACGACGTCCTGCGAGCACGGCGGCTTCTGGGGCTCCGAGGGCTCCGACGGCGGCCAGGGCGAGGCCGTCCGGGTGCCGTTCGCCGACGCCACCCTCGTGAGGCTGCCGGGGGACGCGGCCTCCGACGACCGGCTGCTCTCCGCGCTGCTGACACTGTCCGACGTCCTCGGCACCGGCCATCACGCCGCCCTCGGCGCGGGCGCCCGGCCGGGCGCCACGGTCGCCGTCGTCGGGGACGGCGCCGTCGGCCTGTGCGCGGTGCTCGCCGCCCGGCGGCTCGGCGCCGAACGCATCATCGCCCTCGGCCGGCACCAGGGCCGCACCGACATCGCCCGCCGCTTCGGCGCCACCGACGTCGTCGCCGAACGCGGCGAGGCGGCCGTCGAGGCCGTCCGCGAACTCACCCGCGGCCAGGGCGCGCACGCCGTCGTGGAGGCCGTCGGGACCGAGCAGTCCATGCGTACGGCCCTCGGCGTCGCCCGGGACGGCGGCGCCATCGGGTTCGTCGGCGTCCCGCACGGCAGCGGCACCGGCCTCGACCTCGGCGTCATGTTCGACGGCAACATCGCGCTGCGCGGCGGCGTCGCCCCCGTGCGCACCTACATCCCGGAGCTGCTGCCCGACGTGCTGGACGGCACGATCGACCCGTCGCCCGTCTTCGACCGGACCGTCGGCCTGGAGGAGGTCCCGGACGGCTACCGGGCGATGGACGAGCGCACCGCCCTCAAGGTCATGGTCACGCCCTGACGCCTCACCAGCGGATCGGCACCGGCAGCGCCGTCAACAGTCCCGACAGCGCGACCACCCCGGCCAGCGCGACGACCTCGGCGCGCGCGGGCGTGCACGCCGTCAGCGGATCGGCGGCCCGGCGCAGCCTGATCCTGGCCCACAGCGCCAGCCCGGCGACCACCACCATCAGGAGCACCTTCGCCAGCAGGGCCCGCCCGTACGCCGTGTCCGTCAGCTGCGTCAGGATCGTGTCCGCCGGCATCCGGCGCAGCGAACTGGTCACCCCGGTGGCCGTCAGGGCGGCCAACAGCGCGGCCGCCACGCGCGCGTAGAGGCCGAGCAGGGCCGCGCCCGCCTCCCTGGCGCCCCAGCCGCGCAGGGTCCGCAGGACGTACAGCAGCCCGCCCACCCACAGCGAGGCGCAGGTCAGATGGACCAGGGTCAGGGCCGAGCCGAGCAACGGGTCGTCCTCGGTGGTGGGATGGGCGCGCAGCGCCTCCGCGACCACCAGCGCGCCCAGCGGCCACACCTGGGTGCCGGGCCGGCCCGACAGCGCGCACAGCCCGGCCACCACGAACGCGTTGACCTCCAGCAGCGCCAGCTTGCCGTCACGCGTGGCGTACAACCCGCCCACGTCCAGGTCGGCGGGGCTGTGCGGCACCAGATTGCCCGTCGACACGACCGAGGCCAGCCCGAGCGCGGCGACGAACCCGACGGCCGCGGCGTACGGCGCCCAGCCGCGGGGCAGCGCCGCCCGAGCCCCCGGCACCGACCGCACCAGCCGCCGTACGAACAGCTCGCCCAGCGGGACGCACAGCGCGGCGAACAGCACCGTGCGCAGCAGCCCGATCCCCGCCGTGCCCGGCGCGGCGGCCTCACCGGTCCCCCGCAGCGCGGCCGACGGCCCGAGCAGCGGGACGCACGCGGCGGCGGCCACCAGAACCAGCACGGCGACCGCCCGCCCCACACCGGGGCGGGACCCGGGCCCGCTCCCCTCGGGGACACCGGGCGCACCGGGCAAGGATCTCGTCGACATCACCTCGAGATCTTCACAAAGCAGCGCAGAGACGCACAAGTGCCGGAAAAGAACTGGCGGTAGGTCGTTCCGCCGCCGTGTCCGCTCACCGCCAGGCCGCCGGGTCCGCGCCCCACACCCCCGGAGGCCGCGCCCAGTCGTGCGGGCCGCCCTCGAAGGCGACCGGCGGCAGGGCGTACCGCAGTCGGCCCCGCGCGCTGTCCCGCTCGGCGAGCCAGGCGTCCGGGGCGTCGTACACCGCGTCCCCCGCCGGGCCCGGTGCGACCTCCTGGGTCAGCCAGTGCGCCGTACGCGCCAGGGACACCTCGACACGGGAGCCGTGGCCGTCCTCGCCGCGCTCGGTCAGCGCCCGCAGGACGGCCGCCGCCAGCAGATAGCCGGTGCCGTGGTCGAGGGCCTGCGCGGGCAGGGCGCCCGGCCGCTCGGCCGAACCCTCCGTCACCGCGATGCCGGTGGCGACCTGGACGAGGCTGTCGAAGCCGCGCCGCCCGCCCCAGGGGCCGTAGGCGCCCCACGCCGACAGCTCCGCCACGATCAGTCCGGGCCGCCGCTCGGCCAGCGCCCGCGCCGAAAGCCCGAGCCGGTCCAGGGCGCCCGGCCGGTATCCGGTGACCACCACGTCCGCCGCCGACAGCAACTCCTCGAAGGCGCGCCGGTCCACGGCCGCGTCCAGCAGCACCGAGCGCTTGCCGAAGCCCGTGTCGGTGTGCTGGTCGGTCAGTTCGGGCAGCCGGGGCGGGTCCAGGCGCAGCACGTCGGCGCCGAGCAGGGCGAGGGTGCGGGTGGCGACCGGCCCCGCGATGACCCGGGTCAGATCCAGGACCCGTACCCCGGCGGCGGGCAGCAGGGGAGTGCCGTCGAGCGACGGGAGGGCACGCGCGCGTGCCGGGGCCGTCCGCTCCCGGACGATCAAAGGGCGCCGGGCGACCTGAGCCGCCTGCTCGTGCGCCGCCCACTCCCCGGGCGTGCGCAGCGCCACCGCGAGACCGCCGGCGGCGTACACGGCGTCCTCCACCTCGCGCGCGGGCCGTTCGGCGACGGCCGCCGCCACGGCGTCCGGGTCTTCCCCGGGCACCCCCAGCGCGGCCAGCAGGGCGGCGCGGTGGTGCGGATAGTTCGCGTGGGTGCGCACCCAGCCGTCGGCGGCCTGCCAGAACCGGGACAGCGGCGCGAACCAGACGGGCGCGCGCCCGTCGACCAGCAGATGCCGCTCGCTCACGAACGCCGTGGCGACCGCCCCGTCGTCCAGCAGGACCCGGGGCACCTCGGCGCGACCGGCCCGCCGGGCGCCCGCCTCCGCCGCGGCCAGGGCGCACGCCCCCACGCAGGCGCGCGCCGCCTCCCGCACGGGAAGGCGCGCGACGAGCGCGCCCTCCCGCACCACGGGTGACACCTGTCCTAGCAGGGCGGCGTCGCCGCCCACCGCCGACCAGGCGGATTCCAGTGCGGTCATGACCGCACTATGCACCCTTCGGCTAGTCGACGGCGTCGAGGGCGTCGACGATGCCGGCTCCGTAGAAGCCGTTGAGGCGCTTGCCGCCCTCGCACACCGCGTCCTGGGTGCCGTCGCCGTTCTGGTCGTAGGAGTCCGGGCAGCCCGGGTTGTCCGCCTGGACCTTCAGCAGGGCCGTCAGCTGCGCCGGAGTCGCCTTCGGATAGCGGGACTTGAGCAGCGCGGCGACGCCCGCGGCGTGCGGGGACGCCATCGAGGTGCCCTGCAGGAAGCCGTAGCCGCCGTCCGGCAGCGTGGACAGGATGCGCCCGTTCTTCGACGGGGTGTCCGGCACCTGGTAGCGGCCGTCACCGCCCGGCGCGGCCACGTCGACGACACGGTGACCGTAGGACGAGTAGTACGACTTGGCCTTCTGCACACCGGTCGCGCTGACCGTCAGGACGCCCGGCAGCTGCGTCGGGATGTCGAGGCACACCGACGGGTCGATGGTGCGCGGCACCGGGGTGGTGTCGTTCGGGCTGGACGCGTCCTCGATGGCGTCGGAGGCCAGGTCGTGGTTGGAGTTGCCCGCCGAGGCGACATGCAGGGTGCCCTTGCGCTGGGCGTACAGCTGGGCCCGGTTGACCGCGTCGACGATGGCCTTCTGGTCCGGGTCGGTCTTGCAGTTGTACAGCCACGGGTCCACGTAGTAGCTGTTGTTCGTGATCTCCACGCCGTGGTCGGCGGCGAACACGAAGGCGCAGACGACGTTCTCCGGGTAGAACAGCCCGCTGTCCGGGTCGCTCACCTTGATGCCGGCCACCTTGACGCCGGGCGCGACACCGGCGACGCCGACGCCGTTGCGGGCCGCGGCGATCTCACCGGCCACATGGGTGCCGTGGTAGTCCCCGCTCGTGTACGGCCGCCAGGCGCCCTCGCTGGTGTCCGCCTTGCCGCCGACGCAGTTGGCCGACTGGGAGGCGGAGAAGTTCGGGGCGAGGTCCGGGTGGGTGTCGTCGACGCCGGTGTCGATGACGGCGACGGTCACCTTGCGGCTGCCCGGGTTGATCTGCGCGGCCTTGTCGGCGCCGATCGCCCGCAGGTCCCACTGGTCCGCCTCGAGCGGCTCCGGGGTGGCCGTACCGGTGGTGGCGCCCTCGGCCGCGCCGGCGATCTTCGCGGCCTGCTGCTTCGTCAGGGGCTGGACGGGCCCCTCGTCGGTCGTGCCGGCGGCCTTCAGTGGCGCCGTACGGGTCGCTCCCGCGGACTGCACGCCGCGCACCGCCCGTATCGTCCGGGCGAATTCGGGGTTCGCCGAGTGGACGACGATGACGCCGATCCGCTCGTAGGCGGTCACGACGGTGCCGCCGGCCGCCCGGATCGCCTTCTTCACGGACTCGATCGTGCGGTGGTCCGTCCTGGTGTTGACGACGTACGCCAGGGAGGACGCGTCCGTGGCCTGGGCGGCGGGCTCCGTGAGCGGGGCCGCGGACGACGCCGTCGGCAGGAAGCCGAGCGTGGCGGTCAGCGAGAGGACCAGCGGGACCGCGAGGCCGAGACGGCGTCTGGACCGCAGATGAGTCATGGGATCTCCACATCATCCGGAACGGAACGGCCCGGGACGCCGATCGGCGCCCGGGCAGGTACATGACGAGTGGTGCAGCCCGAAGCTATCCCCGAACTCCCTGGCCAGCAATCCGGACGCGGCATCTTCGGAAAGTGGCGAGGGGAGTTGAACCGGTCCCCGCGCGGCGCCGTGACCTTGGGCAGGAGGCGCGAGGTCGAGCGTGCCCCCTTTTGGATCACTGGCCGGGGCCCTACCATCGCCAGCCGGTCACGTGATCCATATCACTGCGATGAACAGAGCCGTCATGTCCGTACCCACCCCGCCCCCGACCCCCGAACCGTCCCCGTCCACCGCCGCACCAGCGCCCGCAACGCGAGGAGACTCCGTGGCTACCGACGCACCGCCCCCCTCGAAAGAGACACACCGACTCCCGACCACCGAGGAGTTCAGCGAGGTGCAGAAGAGCGCGGAGTTCGCCGAACTGCGCAGCTCCTACCGCAACTTCGCCTTCCCGCTGACCGTCGCCTTCATCGTCTGGTACCTGCTGTACGTGCTGCTCTCGAACTACGCGGGCGGCTTCATGGGCACCAAGCTGTTCGGCAACATCAACGTCGCATTCGTCTTCGGTATCGCCCAGTTCGTCACCACGTTCCTCATCGCCTGGTGGTACGCGCGGCACGCGAACGCCAAGCTCGACCCCAAGGCCGAGGCCATCAAGACACGTATGGAGGGCGGCGCATGAGCCCCACGATGACCCTCGCGGCCAACGAGGCCAGCGAGCACCGGCCGCTGATCATCACCCTGTTCGCGCTCTTCGTGGTCGCGACCCTCGTCATCACCGTCTGGGCCGGCCGCCAGACCAAGGACGCCGCCGACTTCTACGCCGGCGGACGGCAGTTCAGCGCCTTCCAGAACGGCCTCGCCGTCTCCGGCGACTACATGTCCGCCGCGTCCTTCCTCGGCATCGCCGGCGCCATCGCCCTCTTCGGCTACGACGGCTTCCTGTACTCCATCGGGTTCCTCGTCGCCTGGCTGGTCGCCCTGCTCCTGGTGGCCGAGCCGCTGCGGAACTCCGGCCGCTACACGATGGGCGACGTCCTCGCGTACCGCATGCGCCAGCGCCCCGTGCGCACTGCGGCCGGCACCTCCACCATCGTCGTGTCGATCTTCTACCTCCTGGCCCAGATGGCCGGTGCCGGTGTCCTGGTCTCGCTGCTGCTCGGCATCATCACCGACGCGGGCAAGATCCTCATCGTCGCCCTCGTCGGCGTCCTGATGATCGTGTACGTCTCCATCGGCGGCATGAAGGGCACGACCTGGGTCCAGATGGTCAAGGCCGTGCTGCTCATCGGCGGCACGATCCTGATCACCTTCCTGGTGCTGCTGAAGTTCAACTTCAACGTCTCCGACCTGCTGGGCAAGGCCGCCGAGAACAGCGGCAAGGGCTCCGCCTTCCTGGAGCCGGGCCTGCAGTACGGCGCCGACAACATCACCAAGCTGGACTTCATCTCCCTGGGCATCGCCCTGGTGCTCGGCACCGCCGGCCTGCCGCACATCCTGATCCGCTTCTACACGGTGCCCAACGCCAAGGCCGCCCGTAAGTCGGTGAACTGGGCGATCGGCATCATCGGCGGCTTCTACCTGATGACCATCGCGCTGGGCTTCGGCGCGGCGGCGCTGATCAGCCAGAAGGAGATCATCGCGTCCAACCCGTCGGGCAACACCGCGGCCCCGCTGCTCGCACTGCACCTGGGCGGCGTCGACTCGGCCTGGGGCGCGATCCTGCTCGCCACGATCTCGGCGGTCGCCTTCGCGACGATCCTCGCGGTGGTGGCCGGCCTCACCCTGGCGTCGTCCTCGTCGTTCGCCCACGACATCTACGCGAACGTCATCAGGAAGGGCACGGCCACGGAGAAGGAGGAGGTCCGGGCCGCCCGCCTGGCCACCATCGGCATCGGCGCCGTCTCCATCCTCCTCGGCGCCCTCGCCCGCGACCTCAACGTCGCCGGCCTGGTCGCCCTGGCCTTCGCGGTCGCCGCCTCCGCCAACCTGCCGACGATCCTCTACAGCCTGTTCTGGAAGCGCTTCACCACCCAGGGCGCCCTGTGGTCGATCTACGGCGGCCTCATCGTCGCCGTCGGCCTGGTCCTCTTCTCCCCGGTCGTCTCCGGCGACCCCAAGGCGATGTTCCCGGACGTCGACTTCGCCTGGTTCCCGCTGAAGAACCCGGGCATCATCTCCATCCCGTTCGGCTTCCTCATGGGCTGGCTCGGCACGGTCCTCTCCAAGGAGGAACCGGACACCGGCAAGTACGCGGAACTGGAAGTCCGCTCCCTGACCGGCACGGGCGCCCACTGATCCGTCCTTTCCCAGGCGGCCGCGTCGCAGAAAATCGCGACGCGGCCGCTTCGCGTGCCGGGCCAGAGCGGAGACTGAGCGGGTCGTTTCCGTCGGTGCGAACAAGTGAGGTTCCGTCCGGATGAGTGTCAGTGGAGCCCAGGCGGCGGCCTTCTTCCGGGAGGTCGCCCGGACCCGTACGGTCTGGTGGGTGCGGGACGACGCCGGCAGTCCGACGCCCGTCTCGGGTTCCGGACGGCCCGCCTTCCCCTACTGGTCGTCGCAGGCCCGCGCGCAGCGTGCCGCCGAGCTGTGGGGGCCCGCGTTCCGCGCTGTCCCGATGCCGCTGGAACACTGGCGGAGCGCGGCCCTGCCGGATCTCGCGAAGGACGGCCTCCGGGTGGGCATCAACTGGAGCGGGACGCGTCTCACCGGATGGGACTTCACCGTCGCGGACGTGGTCAACCGGCTCGCACACGCCCTCGCCGAGCCGCCGTACGACTCGTAGACGCCGGCCGCCGGACCCCACCTCGTACGTCCCTACCACCACCCGCGTCCCAGCTCGTGGGATCGGACCCGTGTCACTGTCCGTGCGGTCACGTAGGCTCGCAGGTGACGGACGTCGAGAACTGGTCATGACCAGGAGGGGGCCCCACGTGCTCATCGACACCTACGGCCGGGTGGCCACGGACCTGCGGGTCTCGCTGACCGACCGCTGCAATCTGCGATGCACGTACTGCATGCCCGAAGAGGGCCTGCAGTGGCTGGCCAAGCCCGATCTGCTGACCGACGACGAGATCGTGCGGCTCATCGACATCGCCGTCACCTCCCTCGGTATCGAGGAGGTCCGCTTCACCGGCGGTGAGCCGCTGCTGCGCCCCGGACTGGTCGGCATCGTCGAGCGGGTCGCCGCGCTCGACGCCCGCCCCCGGATGTCCCTGACGACGAACGGCATCGGGCTGAAGCGCACGGCCCCCGCTCTCAAGGCCGCCGGGCTGGACCGGGTCAATGTCTCCCTCGACACCCTGCGGCCCGACGTCTTCAAGACCCTCACCCGCCGCGACCGCCACAAGGACGTCCTGGAGGGTCTGTACGCCGCCCGCGAGGCCGGTCTGACGCCGGTCAAGGTCAACTCCGTGCTGATGCCGGGGCTCAACGACGACGAGGCCCCCGACCTGCTCGCCTGGGCCGTCGAGCACGACTACGAGCTGCGCTTCATCGAGCAGATGCCCCTCGACGCCCAGCACGGCTGGAAGCGCGACGGCATGATCACCGCCGGGGACATCCTGGCCTCCCTGCGCACGCGCTTCGAGCTGACCGAGGAGGGCGCCGAGAAGCGGGGCTCGGCCCCGGCGGAGCGGTGGATCGTGGACGGCGGACCCCATGTCGTCGGCGTGATCGCCTCCGTCACCCGCCCCTTCTGCTCGGCCTGCGACCGCACCCGGCTCACCGCCGACGGACAGGTCCGCACCTGCCTCTTCGCCACCGAGGAGACCGACCTGCGCGCGGCCCTGCGCTCCGGGGCGCCGGACGAGGAGATCGCCCGGATCTGGCGGCTGGCGATGTGGGGCAAGAAGGCGGGCGCGGGCCTCGACGACCCGTCGTTCGTACAGCCGGACCGGCCGATGTCCGCCATCGGGGGATAGGCCTCCTGTCCAGACCCTGGCCGGGTATCAAGGGGGCTCTACGCCCCCTGCGCCTCCCATTCCTCCAGCCGTACGACGTCCTTCAGGAACCCTCGCACCCCGAGGAACTGCGACAGATGTTCGCGGTGCTCCTCGCACGCCAGCCACGTCTTGCGGCGGTCCGGCGTGTGGATCTTCGGGTTGTTCCACGCAAGGACCCACACGGCGTCGGCACGGCAGCCCTTGGCGGAACAGACGGGGGTCTCGGGGGTCTCGTCACTCACGATTTTCGTCTCACAGATTTGCGCACAAAAAGGCGACGCCGAGCAGCCACGGGGGGAGCTGCCCGGCGTCGGTCCGTCGCTCCGACGGGGGATGCGGAGCGCCTACGAAGTATGTCACGGGTAACCCGCCGCCCGGCACCTGAACAACACTATTGATCTGAGGTTTTACTGAGGTTGGCGCGCCCCGACTTCCGGAGTGCAACGCTCCGGGACATCACGCCCGGTCGCGTGGTTCGCTTTGTCCGCCGGGCCCCGCAGCACCCGCCACATCTTCCGGAGACGGTTCCGCGAAACCGTCATTCGTCCGCGACGGATCGATCATGGGACGCGTCGGCATGGCCACGAAGGTCGACGGCAGCGACGGCGCGTTCTCCCGCCCCGCGTTGGCGATCACCACGGCGATGTACGGCAGGACCAGTCCGAGCACCAACGCCACGACGGCGACGTGCCGTTCGACGTTCCACAGCGTGGCCGCGAGGATCACCGACAGGGTGCGGATCGACATCGAGATGACATAGCGGCGTTGGCGACCGCGTACGTCCTCCTGCAGCCCGGTCCGGGCTCCGGTGATCCGGAACACCTGGGCGCCACCACCCGCATGCAGCTTCCGCATCAGATTCCACCATCCGCCCGCATCGGACCCTCCCCCTGCTCTCACCCGTCCACCGCCGGTCGGGGGGCCGGACCGGGACAAGTCCCACCGTACGCCTCGTCTGCGCCGCCTACGAGACCGGGTCTCCCGGCGCCGGGGCGGTACCACCTGGGCCCTCACACGTACGGCTGTGCCCGGCATGCGGCGTACCCCGACCGGACCAAGACTGGCCGTACTGCTCCACCCGAGCCGTACAAGGAGGCAGCATGGGCTGGTTGTGGGCGATCATCGTGGGATTCGTGCTGGGCCTGCTGGCCAAGGCACTGATCCCGGGCAAGCAGCACAGCCCTCTCTGGCTGACCACGATCTTCGGCATCCTCGGCGCGATCGTCGGCAACTCCATCGCCCGGGCGTTCGGCGTCGAGTCGACCCGCGGCATCGACTGGAGCCGGCACATCTTCCAGATCGTCGCCGCCGTGGTCATCGTCTATGTGGGCGACATGCTCTATATGGCCACGCTGGGCAAGAGACGCAAGGAACGGGCCTGAGCAGGACACGGTGAACAGGACACGGCGAGGGGCCTCCGGCTGCCGGAGGCCCCTCGCCGCGCACCCGTCGCTCAGACGCCGGTGACCTCGACCGCCGCCAGGTTCTTCTTGCCGCGCCGCAGCACCAGCCAGCGCCCGTGCAGCAGGTCCTCCTTCGCGGGGACCGCGTCCTCGCCGGCCACCTTCACGTTGTTCACGTAGGCGCCGCCCTCCTTCACGGTGCGCCGCGCGGCCGACTTGCTGGCCACCAGACCCACCTCGGCGAACAGGTCGACCACCGGGCCGAGCCGGTCGACCTGGATGTGCGGCACCTCGGACAGCGCCGCCGCCAGCGTCCGGTCGTCCAGGTCCGCCAGCTCGCCCTGGCCGAACAGCGCCTTGGACGCGGCGATCACCGCGGCCGTCTGGTCGGCGCCGTGCACCAGCGTCGTCAGCTCCTCGGCCAGCGCGCGCTGCGCCGCCCGGGCCTGCGGACGCTCCTGCGTCTGCTTCTCCAGCTCCTCCAGCTCCTCCCGGGAGCGGAAGGACAGGATGCGCAGGTACGTGGAGACGTCCCGGTCGTCCGCGTTCAGCCAGAACTGGTAGAACGCGTACGGCGTCGTCATCTCCGGGTCGAGCCAGATGGCGCCGCCCTCGGTCTTGCCGAACTTGGTCCCGTCCGCCTTCGTCATCAGCGGCGTCGCCAGCGCGTGCACCTGGGCGTGCGGCTCCAGCCGGTGGATCAGGTCCAGACCCGCCGTGAGGTTGCCCCACTGGTCGCTGCCGCCCTGCTGGAGGGTGCAGCCGTACCGCCGGTACAGCTCCAGGAAGTCCATGCCCTGCAGCAGCTGGTAGCTGAACTCGGTGTAGCTGATGCCCTCCTCCGACTGCAGGCGGCGGGCCACGGAGTCCTTGGTGAGCATCTTGTTGACGCGGAAGTGCTTGCCGATGTCCCGCAGGAACTCGATGGCGGACAGACCGGCCGTCCAGTCGAGGTTGTTCACCATCGTCGCCGCGTTGTCCCCCTCGAAGGAGAGGAACGGCTCGATCTGGGCGCGCAGCCGGTTCACCCAGTTCGCGACGGTCTCCGGGTCGTTCAGCGTGCGCTCGGCCGTCGGGCGGGGGTCGCCGATCTGGCCGGTGGCGCCGCCGACCAGCGCGAGCGGGCGCAGGCCCGCCTGCTGGAGGCGGCGCATCGTGAGCACCTGGACCAGATGGCCGACGTGCAGGCTGGCCGCCGTCGGGTCGAAGCCGCAATAGAACGTGACGGGACCGTCCGCGAGCGCCTTGCGCAAGGCGTCCTCGTCGGTGGACAGGGCGATCACGCCGCGCCACTTCAGCTCGTCGACGATGTCCGTCACGGTTCTCGTGTCTCCTTGATGATCTCGGGCAGTCGAGTGACAGCCGCCTACGAGGTTATACGCCCTGACTGACAGAGCTCATGTTGAAATCGGGGA
This sequence comes from Streptomyces sp. RK62, assembly GCF_018070255.1. Classification (NCBI taxonomy): domain Bacteria; kingdom Bacillati; phylum Actinomycetota; class Actinomycetes; order Kitasatosporales; family Streptomycetaceae; genus Streptomyces; species Streptomyces sp. RK62. The sequence continues at coordinate 94,356 of NZ_JAGPYD010000018.1, forward strand.
CGCGCAGCGCCGGCATGGCCGCCCTGGTGAACCAGTCGCTCCACTCCCGCGGCAGCGTCTTCTCCGTCCGGCCCGCCTCGGTGGCCCGGCCCAGCAGGTCCACCGGCGACTCGTTGAACCGGAAGTTGTTGACCTCGCCCGCCACCTCGCCGTTCTCGACCAGATACACACCGTCCCGGGTGAGGCCGGTCAGCAGCAGAGTCGCCGGGTCCACCTCGCGGATGTACCACAGGCAGGTCAGCAGCAGCCCGCGTTCGGTGTTCGCCACCATCTCCTCCAGCGAGCGGTCCTCGCCGCCGTCCAGGATCAGGTTGTCGATGCCCGGCGCGACCGGCAGACCGGTCAGCGCGGCGCTGTGCCGGCTGGTCGTGAGGTGCCGCAGCTCGCCCCGGTGCATCCAGTCGGTGGCGGTCAGCGGCAGTCCGTTGTCGAACACGGACTGGTCGCCGCCCGAGGAGTGCGCGATCACGAAGGGCGCGGACTCCAGGCCCGGCTCGTTCGGGTCGCTGCGCAGGCTCAGCGGAAGCTCGGTCAGCCGCTCGCCCACGCGCGTACGGCCGCCGGGCTGGGAGAAGACCGTACGGCCCTCCACCGCGTCCCGCCCCGACGCCGACCACAGCTGGTAGATCAGCAGGTCGGCCACGGCCGTCGGCGGCAGCAGCGTCTCGTAACGGCCCGCCGGCAGCTCCAGGCGCCGCTCGGCCCAGCCCAGGCGCACCGCGAGCTCGGCGTCCATGGCGGTGGGGTCGACGTCCTTGAAGTCACGGGTGGAGCGGCCCGCCCAGGCGGAACGGGTGCGGTCCGGCGACTTGGCGTTGACCTCCAGCGTGCCGTTCGGCTGGTCGTGCCGCAGCCGCAGCCCCGTGGAGGTGCCCAGGTACGTCGAGACGAGCTCGTGGTTGGCGAAGCCGTACAGCTCCCGGCCGCCCGCACGCGCGCGTGCGAACGCCTCGCCGAGCGCCGGGGCGAAGTCGGCGAACACCGTGGACGACGTCTCGGCCGGCGCGTCGGTGAAGTCGGGCGACGCCGGTACGTCCCGCACCAGCGGCTGCGCGTCCTCGGCGGGCCCCGCCGCCCGCGCGGCTGCCTCCGCGGCCCGTACCAGCGGCTCCAGCTCGTCCGCGGTCACCGCGGCCCGCGAGACGACACCGGAGGCGGTGCCCTCCTGGCCGTCGACGGTCGCGACGACGGTGAGCGTGCGCCCGCGCGTGACGCCGTTCGTGGTGAGGGCGTTGCCGGCCCACCGCAGGTTCGCGGTCGACTGCTCGTCGGCGATCACGACACAGCCGTCCGCCCGGGACAGCTCCAGGGCGCGCTCGACGATCTCGTGCGGCTTGTTGGTCGGGGCGCTCATCGGCCGGCCTCCTGGGTGGTGTTCAGAATGTTGACGCCCTTGAAGAGGGCCGACGGGCAGCCGTGCGACACCGCCGCGACCTGCCCGGGCTGGGCCTTGCCGCAGTTGAAGGCGCCGCCGAGCACATAGGTCTGGGGGCCGCCGACGGCCGCCATGGAGCCCCAGAAGTCCGTGGTGGTCGCCTGGTAGGCGACGTCCCGCAGCTGGCCGGTGATCCGGCCGTTCTCGATCCGGAAGAAGCGCTGCCCGGTGAACTGGAAGTTGTAGCGCTGCATGTCGATCGACCAGGACCGGTCGCCGACCACGTAGATCCCCCGGTCCACGCTGCCGATCAGGTCCTCCGTGGACATCCCCGCCGGATCGGGCTGGAGCGACACGTTGGCCATGCGCTGCACCGGCACATGCCCGGGGGAGTCGGCGAACGCGCACCCGTTGGACCGCTCGAACCCGGTGAGCCTCGCGATGCGCCGGTCCAGCTGGTAGCCGACCAGGGTGCCGTTCTTCACCAGGTCCCAGGACTGGCCGGCGACGCCCTCGTCGTCGTACCCGATGGTCGCGAGGCCGTGCTCGGCGGTGCGGTCACCGGTGACGTTCATCAGGTCGGAGCCGTAGCGGAGCTTGCCCAGCTGGTCGAAGGTGGCGAAGGAGGTGCCGGCGTAGGCGGCCTCGTAGCCGAGGGCGCGGTCCAGCTCGGTGGCGTGCCCGATGGACTCGTGGATGGTCAGCCACAGGTTCGACGGGTCGACGACGAGGTCGTACGAGCCGGCCTCCACGCTCGGCGCCCGCATCTTCTCGGCGAGCAGCTCGGGGATCTGCGCCAGCTCGGACTCCCAGTCCCAGCCGGTGCCGGTCAGGTACTCCCAGCCGCGTCCGACCGGCGGCGCGATCGTGCGCATGGAGTCGAACTCGCCGCTGGACTCGTCCACCGCGACGGCCGTCAGCTGCGGGTGCAGCCGGACGCGCTGCTGGGTGGTGACGGTGCCGGCGGTGTCGGCGTAGAACTTGTTCTCGTGGACGGTGAGCAGCGAGGCGTCCACGTGGTTGACGCCGTCCGCCGCGAGCAGCCGCGCGCTCCAGTCGGCGAGCAGCCCGGACTTCTCCTCGTCGGGCACCGTGAACGGGTCGATCTCGTACGACGAGATCCACGTCCTGTCGCTGTGCACCGGCTCGTCCGCGAGCTCGACGCGCTCCTCGGACCCGGCCGCCTTGATCACCTGCGCGGACAGCTTCGCCATCGCCACCGCCTGCGAGGCGACCTTGGCGGCGGCGTCCATCGTGAGGTCGACACCGGAGGCGAAGCCCCAGGTCCCGCCGTGCACGACCCGTACCGCGTAGCCGAGGTCGGTGGTGTCCGACGACCCGGCGAGCCGGGCGTCCCGCAGCCGCCAGGAGGCGCTGCGCACCCGCTCGAACCGGAAGTCCGCGTGCTCGGCGCCCAGCGCACGCGCGCGTGCCAGGGCCGCGTCGGCCAATGCGCGCAGCGGAAGCGCTGTGAAGGCTTCGTCGATGGTATGGGGCACGGGGGTCTCCCTGCTGTCGTGGCCTGTCGGCACCGATCATGTCGCGCGGGCGGCGCCGGGGACCACACGTTTCCGGCGGGAACCGCGGAGTTTCTGTAGGGACCCGACAGTGACTTCCCCGCGCCACTGTCGGTGCCCGAATGTCCGCCGCCCAGGCACGACCGATAGGTTTTCGGAGAAGCCGCCTGTCATCCAGCTGTCCGGGCGGAGTGTCAGACCCCTATCGAAAGGGTGATCCGTTGAGCCGCTCGGTTCTCGTCACCGGAGGCAACCGGGGCATCGGCCTCGCCATCGCCCGCACGTTCGCCGAAGCCGGCGACAAGGTCGCCATCACGTACCGCTCCGGTGAGCCGCCGGCCGCCCTGACGGACCTCGGCGTCCTCGCGGTCAGGTGCGACATCACCGACACCGAGCAGGTGGAGCAGGCCTACAAGGAGATCGAGGACGCGCACGGGCCCGTCGAGGTGCTCGTGGCCAACGCCGGCATCACCAAGGACCAGCTCCTGATGCGGATGTCCGAGGAGGACTTCACCTCGGTCCTCGACACCAACCTCACCGGCACCTTCCGCGTCGTCAAGCGCGCCAACCGCGGCATGCTGCGCGCCAAGAAGGGCCGCGTCGTGCTGATCTCCTCGGTGGTCGGCCTCCTCGGCGGTCCCGGCCAGGCCAACTACGCCGCCTCCAAGGCCGGCCTGGTCGGCTTCGCGCGTTCCCTCGCCCGTGAGCTGGGCTCGCGCAACATCACCTTCAACGTCGTCGCGCCCGGCTTCGTCGACACCGACATGACCAAGGTGCTCACCGACGAGCAGCGCGCGAACATCGTGTCGCAGGTCCCGCTCGGCCGTTACGCGCAGCCGGAGGAGATCGCCGCGGCGGTGCGGTTCCTCGCCTCGGACGACGCCTCGTACATCACTGGAGCCGTCATCCCCGTTGACGGCGGACTGGGAATGGGTCACTGATCACCATGAGCGGAATTCTCGAGGGCAAGCGCGTCCTGATCTCCGGTGTGCTGATGGAGTCCTCCATCGCCTTCCACGCGGCAAAGCTGGCCCAGGAGCAGGGCGCCGAGATCATCCTCACCGCGTTCCCGCGGCCCACGCTGACCGAGCGCATCGCCCGGAAGCTCCCCAAGCCCACCAAGGTCATCGAGCTCGACGTCACCAACGACGAGCACCTCGGCCGCCTCGCGGACATCGTCGGCGAGGAGCTCGGTGGCCTCGACGGCGTCGTGCACTCCATCGGCTTCGCGCCGCAGGACGCGCTCGGCGGCAACTTCCTGAACACGCCGTTCGAGTCGGTCGCCACCGCCATGCACGTCTCGGCGTACTCCCTGAAGTCGCTGACCATGGCCTGCCTGCCGCTGATGCAGAACGGCGGCTCCGTCGTCGGCCTCACCTTCGACGCGCAGTACGCGTGGCCGCAGTACGACTGGATGGGCCCGGCCAAGGCCGCCCTGGAGGCCACCAGCCGCTACATCGCGCGTGACCTGGGCAAGCAGAACATCCGCTGCAACCTGATCTCGGCGGGTCCGCTCGGCTCCATGGCCGCCAAGTCCATCCCGGGCTTCAGCGACCTCGCCGCGGTGTGGGACACCCGCTCCCCGCTGGAGTGGGACCTGAAGGACCCGGAGCCGGCCGGCAAGGGCATCGTCGCCCTGCTGAGCGACTGGTTCCCGAAGACGACCGGCGAGATCATCCACGTCGACGGCGGTCTGCACGCCATCGGCGCCTGATCACGGCACTTCACGACGCCCCGTTCCCCGCCGCGCGCGGGGGGCGGGGCGTCACCCGTTCGGCCCACCCGGCCGGGCGGCCAGGGCCCTCGACCAGGCACCCTGGAGTAAGCGTTCACCACGCGAGCCCCTCACCAGCAACGGCCGAGGAGGTCCCCTTGTGCGCTTCTCCCGCCGCTTGGCCTCAACGACCGTCGCCGTCGCTCTCGTGCTTCCCCTGTCGTACGAGGCGGCGGCCCACGCCCCCGCACAGGTGCCGGCCGCCGAGGAGCCCTTCGGCGCCGAGTGCCGGATACGGGTCACCGGTTCCGAGGTGACGGCGTTCTGCCACAACCCCTATCCGAGGACCGACCGCGTGCGTCTGCACGTCGAGTGCGCCCGTTGGTGGGACCTCGACACCGACGGCTCCGCAGTCCGGGCCGCGCCCGCGCAGACCGTCCGGCTGACCGGCCGCTGCTGGAAGGAGGTCGAGTCGGCCTGGATCAGTCACCGTCCGGACCGCTGAGCCGCTCCGCACGGCACAGGAACGGATAGCTCGCCGCCTCCGCGGCGGCCGCCTCGGCGTCGCCCGCGCGGATCGCGTCCAGGAGGCGGGAGTGGTCCATGTGCGTCTCCGGCGTCAGCCGCGGGCCCACGTCGTCGCGCAGCCAGTCCCGCAGCACCTCGCCGAGGTCGGCGTACATCGCGCTCATCACGTCGTTGTGCGAGGCCGCCACGACCGCCAGATGGAAGGTGGCGTCGGCCGTCACGAACGCCTCCGCGTCACCCGACTCCCACGCCTCCTCACGCCGCACCAGCAGGGTGTCCAGCTGCTTGAGGTCCTTCTCGGTGCGCCGCTCGGCGGCCAGCTTCGCGGCGGCCGACTCCAGCGTGGCGCGCAGCTCCGCGATGTGACGCGGGTCGGCGTCGGCGAAGCGGCGGTGCATCACACCGGCCAGCTCGCTGGTGGCGGCCACATAGGTGCCGGAGCCCTGGCGGATGTCCAGCAGGCCGTTGTGCGCGAGCGCCCGGACGGCCTCACGGACGGTGTTGCGGGCGACCCCGAGCTGCTCGACGAGCTCCGGCTCGGTCGGGATACGGGAGCCGACCGGCCATTCGCCCGACGTGATCTGGTTGCGCAGGGCCGCGATGACCTGCTCGGACAGGGCCGAGCGGCGGGGGTGGCTCAGGGGCATGACACACCTTCGCACGACGGGGGCGGAACGGGGCAGCCCCAGGGTGGACAACCAATCATCCCATGATTCTATGATGGCTCCCATGGCACGCGAGGAGAACCGGGCGACGACGTCCACACGGATACGCACCGCCGAGACCCCCACCCCGGTGCGGCCCGCCCCGCGCGCGTGGACGACCCGGCTGCTCATCGCCGGCATCGTCCTCACCGCGCTGAACCTGCGCCCCGCCATCACCAGCCTCGGCGCCCTCCTCGAAGAGGTCCGCGACGCGCTCGGCATGAGCGGCAGCGTCGCCGGACTGCTGACCTCCGTGCCCCCGCTCTGCTTCGCCGTCTTCGGCGTCACCGCGCCCCGGCTGGCCCGCCGCTTCGGGCCCGCCGCCGTGGTCTGCGCGGGCATGGTCGCCATCGCCGCCGGCCTGCTGATACGGCCCTTCACCGGCGGCACCGCCGGATTCCTGGCCGCCAGCGCCCTCACCCTCATGGGCATCGCCGTCAGCAACGTCCTGATGCCCGTCATCGTCAAGCGCTGGTTCCCCGACCGGGTCGGCTCCATGACCGGCCTGTACTCCATGGCCCTCGCCCTCGGCACCGCCTCCGCCGCCGCCGTCACGGTGCCCATGACCGAGGCGCTGGGCGGCAGTTGGCAGACCGGACTCGCCGTCTGGGGCGGCCTCGGCGCGGCCGCCGTCCTGCCCTGGCTGCCCTTCGTACGGGACCGGGGCACGACGCCCGCCCAGGACGCGCACGCGCGGGTGGACGACCGGGGTGCGGCACCCGCCCGGGACGCGCACGCGCGCGTGGACGCCCCCCGGCTGCGCGTCACCCGCAGCCGCACCGCCTGGGCCCTCGCGGTCTACTTCGGCCTCCAGGCCACCGGCGCCTACATCACCATGGGCTGGATGGCGCAGATCTTCCGGGACTCCGGCGTGCACGCCGGCACGGCCGGGCTGCTGCTCGCCGTCACCATGGTCATGGGCGTGCCCCTGGCCTTCGTCATCCCGCGCCTCGCCACCCGGCTGCCCCACCAGGGCCCCATCGTGCTCGCGCTCGGCGTCTGCGGCCTCGCCGGCTACGCCGGGCTCTACCTCGCGCCCGCGGGCGGCTCCTGGCTCTGGGCCCTGCTGCTCGGCGTCTCGAACTGCTCGTTCCCGCTGGCCCTGACCATGGTCGGCATGCGGGCCAGGAGCAGCGCGGGCGTGGCCCAGCTGTCCGGCTTCGCCCAGAGCACCGGCTATCTGATCTCCATCCCCGGGCCGCTCCTGGTGGGCGTCCTCTACCAGCACAGCGGCGGCTGGGGCCTGCCCATCGCCCTGATGGCCGGTCTCATGATCCCGCAGATGGCCGTGGGCGTCCTGGCAGGACGCGACCGTACGGTGGAGGACGAGGCGACGCGCTGAGCGCACCCCCGCCGGGGCCCGTGCGGCCGGGGGTGGGACACTGAGCGTATGCCCGTGCTCGACCCGAACCCCCAGAACGGCCAGAAGAAGCTGCTGCTCGTCTTCGGCACGTTCCTCGCCATTTTCGTGATCATCGGAATCATCGCGACGATCGCCGCGCCCTGACCCGGCCGCCCCGCCGGGCACCGTCCGCCCCCTCGGCAGCCCCGGGGGTGGGGCTAGCCCCCGCATCCCCTAGGGGGTGAGTGTCAGGGTCAACTGGGTGGATCACCGGATGGGTTGACGGCCCCGCGCTCCGTACCTTCGAGATGTGCCCGCTTCCAGGCGGCCACGGAGGCTCGAGGACCCACGGAGGCAGCATGTCGGCCCGCACGCACACCCCGCACCGGCCGGCGTCCACGGGCCGTGCCGACACCCGGCTGCCGTGGTGGGCCCTCGCCCTGCCGACGCTCGCCTTCGTGACGCTCCTGCTGCTCATCCTGAACCCGTCCGAGGCACAGGCCGCCCCCACCGAGCCCGGGATCAGCCTGCTCCTGGAGCGCGTACAGCAGCTGGTCACCCGCTGAGCACACCCAAAGGGGCCGGTCAACTCCCTGCGCCCCATGGCCTGTTTCATGCGAAGCTGGATCTCATGAGCGTCGCAGAACCCCGCAGGATTGTCATCTTCCGGCATGCGAAAGCCGACTGGCCCCAGGTGACGGACCACGAGCGTCCCCTCGCCGAGCGGGGCCGCATGGACGCGGCCGAGGCCGGGCGCAGGCTGGCGGACACCGCCATCCCGTTCGACCTGGCCCTGTGCTCCACCGCGGTCCGCACCCGCGAGACCTGGAAGCTCGCCGTCCATGAGTTCCAGCACCGGCCGAAAACGGTCTATGAGGAGCGGATCTACGAGGCCTCGCCCGGTGAGCTGATCGCCGTGCTCAACGAGACCCCCGACGACGTGCAGAACCTCCTGCTGATCGGCCACAACCCCGGCGCCCAGGGTCTCGCCGAGGTCCTCGCGGGCTCCGCCGAGGGCGACGCCCGTGACCGGATGAACCGCCGGGGGTTTCCCGCCGCCGCCTTCGCGGTCCTCACGTTCAGCGGCACCTGGAAGACCCTGGAGCCCGGGGTGGCCACGCTGGTCGACTACTGGGCGCCCTCCGAGTGACCGACGCGCACATGCAAGGGCCCGGCGCCGTGGCGGCGCCGGGCCCTCATGCGTTTCCGCCTCCGTGGGGCGTCACTCCCCGTCGACCATGTCCGCCGCCTCGACCTCCTCGCGGGTGACGCCCAGCAGATACAGGACCGTGTCCAGGAACGGCACGTTCACCGCCGTGTGCGCCGCCTCGCGGACCACCGGCTTGGCGTTGAAGGCGACCCCGAGGCCGGCCGCGTTCAGCATGTCCAGGTCGTTGGCGCCGTCACCGATCGCCACCGTCTGCGCCAGCGGGACGCCCGCCTCCGCCGCGAACCGGCGCAGCAGCCGCGCCTTGCCCGCGCGGTCCACGATCTCGCCCGTGACCCGGCCCGTGAGCCGGCCGTCGACGATCTCCAGCGTGTTCGCCTGGGCGAAGTCGAGCCCCAGGCGCTCCTTCAGATCATCGGTGACCTGGGTGAACCCGCCCGACACCACGCCCACTTGGTAACCGAGCCGCTTCAGGGTCCGGATCAGCGTGCGGGCGCCCGGCGTCAGCCGTACCTCGCTGCGCACCTTGTCGACCACCGAGGCGTCCAGCCCCTCCAGCAGCGCCACGCGCGCGTGCAGCGACTGCTCGAAGTCCAGCTCCCCGCGCATCGCGGCCGCCGTGACCTCGGCGACCTTGTCCTCACAGCCGGCGTGCGCCGCGAACAGCTCGATGACCTCGTCCTGGATCAGCGTCGAGTCGACGTCCATGACGACCAGGCGCTGGGCCCGGCGGTGCAGGCCCGCCGCGACGACGGCGATGTCGACACCGAGGGCCGCCGCGTCCGGCGCCAGCGCGGTGCGCAGCGGCTCGGTCTCGGCACCGGACACCGCGAACTCCACGGCCGTCACGGGGTACTTGGCGAGCCGGAAGATACGGTCGATGTTGGCGCCGGAGCCGGTGATCCGGGAGGCGATCGCGGCCGTCGCCTCCGCGGTGAGCGGGTGCCCGAGCACGGTCACCAGGGAGCGACCGACGCCTCGCGGACGGTTGTCGCCCAGGCCGGAGATGATCTCCGCCTGCATCTTCATCGACTCCGCCCAGCTGTGGACGGTCGCCCGCAGATCCCCCTCGAGTCCGGCCGGCGGCTCGGTCACGAGCGCGCACAGGGTGATCCGGCCACGGGTGACGACCTGCTCGATGTCGACCACGTCGACCGCGTAGGCGGCCAGCGTGTCGAAGAGTCCGGCCGTGATGCCCGGCCTGTCCTTCCCGAAGATCTTGACGAGAAGGGTGGGGAGGTCTGAGGTCTGCGAAGCGCTCATGGTCCCTCCACCGTATCCGGCACTCCGTGCCTCCCGCCCCCGAGGTCCGCCACCCGGACACCAAACCCCGGCCCCGGCCCGGCCGGCGCGGCCCTCGCGCCCTGCTTCCGCCTGCCTCCAGGCACCCCCGCAGCCGCGCCAGAAATCACCCGGCCCGAAGGCCGCACGTCCCGGCCCCCGCGCCCCGCCGAAGGCCCCGCCCCGTCCCACCGCCTTCGGCCCGCCCCTGGGCCGGGCTCTTGTGCGTGCCGGGTGAGCGCCCTCACCGGAGGGCCGCATGTCCCCCCGGCCCCCGCGCCTCGCTGACGGCGCCGCCCTTTCCCGTCCCCGGGCCGGCTGAGCGTGCCGCCCGCTACCGCCTGCCTCAGGCGTCCCCGGGGGCAGGAGCCCGTTGTCCGCGCTGGGGACCGCAGCCGCCGGGGCGCTACACGCCAGCCGCCACCCGCCGAACCTCCTCGGACCAGCAGCGGCGTGCCGCCCCTACCGCCTGCCTCCAGGCGTCCCCGGCGGTGGCGGAGGAGGCGGAGGTCCGTCCTCCGTGCCGGGGGAGCGGCGGCGTGGTGGCTCGATGGGGCGTACGACCGTGGGGGCGCCGTACACGTCCCCGTCCCGGGGAGGCGGGGGCTCCGGGGGCGCGGCGCCCTCGGGATTCCGCGCCCTGCCGGACGCCCCCGCGCCCCCCTGCGCTTCCGTGCGTCCGGAGGACCCGGGCTGTCCGGACCGCCCGGCGCCCGGCGGACGCGCGTCCTCGGGCTCGCGCAGCTCCTCCGGCACCCGCAGGTACGGGTTCGTCGCCGGGTTGGGTGGCCGGTACGGGGTGCCGGGGCGGTACGGCCCGCTCTCGTACGCGGCCCCCGCCCCGGCCCCCGCGTGAGCCTCGGCGTCCGTGCCCGCCAGGGCCAGCCGCGCCGCCCGCACCCCCGCCGCCCCCGACAGCCGCGCCGCCAGCGCTCCCACCGCACCCGCCCCGGCGCCCCACGCGGCCCCCAGCAGCAGGGCCATGGCCAGGCTGCCCCGCAGCTCCACGCTCGCGCCGAACGCGTCGAAGCCCAGGACCGACAGGGAGGCGTCCGCGGACACCGCGGTGAGCCGCACCAGCAGGGCCAGCGCCAGCGCCGTCACGGTCCCCAGCCGCAGCGCACAGCGACCGGCGAACCGCAAAGCCCCCGGATCCCATACGCCTCCGGGCCCCGCCACCGAGGGCCCGGCGAACCCCAGAGCCCTCGGATCCTGTACGCCCCCGGCACCCGCCACGGGCCGCCCGGCGGACCGAGAAGCCCCCGGCTCCGGTGCGCCCCCGGCACCCGCCCCCGGGTGCCCGGCGAACCCCAGAGCCCTCGGATCCCGTGCGCCCTCCGCACCCGCCACCGGCTGCCGCCCGGCGAACCGCCCAGCCCCCCGCTCCCATCCGCCCCCGCGTCCCGCCACCGGCGTCCGCGCCGCCGTGAGCACGCCCGCGAGCAGCATCATCAAGGCCGCCGCCACCCCCAGGAGCCACACTCGGCCGTCCAGTTCCGCGAGTCGGGGCAGCGTCACGGAGCGGTCGGTGGCGTCGGTCAGGAGGTCGTCCAGGGGGTCGGGGAGCAGGCGGGTCAGGGGGCCCGTCGCGCGGCCGTCGAACGGGACGAACAGGCCGATCGGCACGCCGAGCCACACCCCGTTCGGGGCGCCGAGCAGCGCGGCCCCCGCGATCCGTTTCGGGTGGTCGTCGCCGACCGCCGCCCAGGCCGCCGCGGCGAACCCGGCGGCGACCGCGACCAGCAGGACCGTGACCAGGGCGGACACCGCGGGCCGTACGACCCGGTGCACGGCGTCCCAGCCGCGCGGCAGCGGTGTCCGGCGTGAGGCCAGCAGGGCGATCAGGAGGACCCCGACGCACCAGGCCAGTCCGCCGAGCAGGGTCGGAGCCGTGTCCACCGTGAAGCCGACGGCGGCCTCCGCGCCGACCAGGTCGCCGATCCGGTCGGGCAGCAGCCCCCCGATGTCCCCGAGCCCCGGCACCTCGACGCCGCCGCCGGCGCCCGGCACGTCGTCGAGGCCCAGCGCACCGCCGTCGATCGTGACGACGTCGTGCCCCGCCCAGGCCAGCCCGCCCAGCATCGCCACGAACAGGGCGACCACCGTGCCCGCGCGCGCGAGGAGTTCGGACGGCGCGATCACATCCCCCGCCGCCCGCAGCGACCGCAGGAACAGCCACGCCAGCAGCAGCGCGCCGACCAGCCCCACCCCCAGGGGCGTGACGTCGACGGCCGTGGCCGCCTCCGCGCCGGTCAGGCCGAACGCGGAAACGTCCCCGGACGGCGTGACCGAACCGCCCACGCCGAGCGCCACCACCGCCGCGGACATCGGCCCCAGCGCGGCCGTCTCGTCCGCGCCCAGCAGATGCAGCCCCAGGGCGGCCGTACCCGCCATCCCGATCAGCGCCCAGCTCACGGCGACGACCGCGGACAGCAGGACGTCGACCCACGGCGGCCCGGTGCCCCGCCCCGAGTCCCCGGCGTTCTTGGACGCGCCCATGGCAGACCCCCCGATCCGCTGCGCGGTCGTTCGCCGCGCATGTCCCCCTCGCGTGGATTACCACTCTCCGGACTGATTTCCACCCCGTCAACGGAACCGGCGGAACCGCATACGCGTGCTCCTCACAAGGTCCGACTTTCGGTCAGGGGGCGGAGCCTGAAATAGTTCCCGACGATGTTCGACATCCCTAGACTCCCTGTGATGGGGGTAACTCGGGGGACTACTCAGTGGGGCATGGAGTGCCGGAACTCGTACTGGAATTGAATGGACGGACCTGGACGCTCGACGCGTCCAGGCCCTACACCCTGGGACGCGATCCCCAGGGCGACATCGTGCTCGACGACGCCAGGGTCTCCTGGCGTCATGCCACGATCAGCTGGAGCGGCCGCAGTTGGGTCATCGAGGACCACGGCAGCACCAACGGCACGTTCGTGCAGGGCCATCGCATCCACCACCTGGAGATCGGCCCCGGTTCGGCCGTCCATCTGGGCAACGCGACCGACGGACCGCGTCTGAACGTCTCCGGCGCCGCGGCCTCCGCCGCCCCGCAGCAGGCACAGCCGCAGCAGCAGCCGTACGCCGCGCAGGGAGCGCAGGGCGGTTGGGCCCAGGCGGCGCCCGCCCAGCCGGTGCCGCAGCAGCAGGGAGGGCAGGCCGGACAGGCCGGGTGGCAGCAGCCCCAGCAGCGGGACGCGCACATCCCGCAGCAGCAGGGTGCCGGTGGTGGCGCGGGGGCGCCGCCGGTCTACGGCGATCGCAGCCCGACCACGTTCCACCAGTTCTCCGTCGGCCGTGTGATGCGCATCGGCCGTGCCCTGGAGAACGACCTGGTCGTCTCCGACCTCCAGGTCTCCCGGCACCACGCCGAGTTCCACTCGACGCCCGACGGCCGGATGGAGATCCGTGACCTCGGCTCCCACAACGGCACCTACGTCAACGGTCAGCCGATCGCCAAGGGCGGCTCGCAGCTGCTCGGCCCCACCGACATCGTCGGCGTCGGCCACTCCACGTTCCGTATCGTCGGCGACCGCCTCGAGGAGTTCGTCGACACCGGTGAGGTCTCGTTCTCGGCCCGCCATCTGACCGTCACGGTCGACGGCGGCAAGCAGATCCTCAAGGACGTCTCCTTCGGCGTCCCCGAGAAGTCCCTCGTCGCGGTCATCGGCCCGTCCGGCTCCGGCAAGTCGACGCTGCTCAAGGCGCTCACCGGCTACCGGCCCGCCAACCAGGGCGACGTCCTCTACGACAACCGCAACCTCTACAAGCAGTTCGCCGAGCTGCGCCAGCGCATCGGCCTGGTCCCGCAGGACGACATCCTGCACAAGGAACTGACCGTCAAGAAGGCCCTCAAGTACGCGGCCAAGCTGCGCTTCCCCGCCGACACCACGGCGCAGGAGCGCGAGAACCGCATCGACGAGGTGCTGCGCGAACTGAAGCTGGACATCCACAAGGAGAAGAAGGTCACCTCCCTCTCCGGCGGCCAGCGCAAGCGCGTCTCGGTGGCCCTGGAGCTGCTGACCAAGCCGTCGCTGATCTTCCTGGACGAGCCCACCTCGGGCCTCGACCCGGGCATGGACCGCGATGTGATGCAGCTGCTGCGCGGCCTCGCCGACGACGGCCGTACGGTCCTCGTGGTCACCCACTCCGTGGCCGAGCTGGCGCTGTGCGACAAGCTGCTGGTGATGGCGCCGGGCGGCGCGGTGGCCTACTTCGGCCCGCCCGAGGAGGCGCTGAACTTCTTCGGCTACGACACCTGGGCCGACGTCTTCTCCGCCTTCGAGAACTACCGCGACTACGACTGGGCGGGCCGCTGGAAGGGCTCGCAGCACTACCAGATGTACGCAGCGGACATCGACGCGATAGCCCCGCAGTCCGTACAGGTGCCGCCGATGCAGGCGATGCGCCCGCCGAAGCCGCAGGGCTGGATGTCCCAGTTCGTCACGCTGGTGCGGCGCTATGTGTCGGTCATCGTGTCCGACAAGGGCTTCCTCGCGCTGATGGTGATCCTGCCGGGCGTGCTCGGCGCGGTGAGCCTGCTGATCGACTCCGGCAAGGGCCTGCTGCCGAACCCGGCGAACCCGCAGACCGGCCGGATCATCCCGAACGGCACGGCCACCACCGTCCTGCTGATCCTCGCCGTGGGCGCCTGCTTCGCCGGCGCCGCGAACTCGGTGCGAGAGCTGATCAAGGAGCGGGTCATCTACGAGCGGGAGCGCGCCACCGGCCTGTCGCGCTCCGCGTATCTGATGTCCAAGGTGTTCGTGCTCGGTGTCATCACCGTGCTCCAGGGCCTGATGGTCGGCGTCATCGGCTTCTCCAGCCGGGAGATCCCCGAGGAGGGCCTGGTCCTGGGGAACCTGACGATGCTCGAGCTCTCAGTGCCGATCATGGCGCTGGGCTTCACGTCGATGATGTTCGGCCTGATCATCTCGGCCCTGGTGAAGACCGCCGAGAAGACCATGCCGCTGCTGGTCATGTTCGCGATCATCCAGGTGGTGTTCACGGGCTGTCTCTTCGCCCTGAACGGCTCGATCGGCGCCAACCAGATCTCGTATCTGATGCCGTCGAGGTGGGCGGTGGGCGCGGCCGGCGCCACGCTGGACTTCAACAAGATCAGCCCGCCCGACAAGGGTGAGAGCGGCGATCCGCTCTGGGAGCACACCGTCGGCGCCTGGACCATGGACATGCTGGCCCTGATCGCCCTCGGCGTGGTCTGCGGCATCTTCGTGGCCCGCTTCCTGCGGCGCCACGAGCCGGAGGTCATGCGGAAGTAGTCCGCGTACGACGGGACCGGCCTCCGCGAGGCGAAGCGCGGCACCCCCGCCGGGGTGCCGCGCTTCCGCGTGTCGCTGAGACGGAGAGGTCCGCCGAGTGCCTCAGTACGCGCTGTTGACGTTGTCGATCGAACCGTAGCGGTCGGCCGCGTAGTTGGCGGCGGCGGTCAGGTTCGCGACCGGGTCGTACTGGCTCCACGCGGTGCCGGGGACGTGGTAGGCGTCGAACGTCGGCTTGATGACCTGGAGCAGACCGATCGACGGGACGCCGTTGATGGCGTTGATGTCCCAGTCGTTGATGGCGTTCGGGTTGCCCGAGGACTCGCGCATGATGTTCTTGTGCAGGCCGTGGTAGGTGCCCGGGATGTTGTGCTTCTTCATGATGTCCAGGGCCTCACGGATCCAGCCGTCGAGGTTGTTCGGGTAGGTCTTGGCGGCGACCTGCTTGACCTCGACCCGCTGGGCGGACCGGCTCGCGGCCTCCTTCGCCTTGCGGTCGGCCTCCGCCTTCTTCGCGGCGGCGGCCTTCTTGGCGGCGTCGGCCTTCTTCTTGGCCGCGCTGTCGGCGGCGGCCTTCTTCTTCGCTGCCGCGTCCGCCGCGGCCTTCTTCGCGGCGATCTCCTGCGCCTTCACCGACTTCGCGGCGAGCTGGTCGGTGACCTGGCCCTTGACGTCCTTGATCTGCTCGTTGCTGTACGCGACCTTGCCCGTGGGGGCTTCGGCCGTGTTCGAGCCGGCGTTGCCGGGGACGGCGGCGGAGACGGCGATGGCGGCGGCACCGAGCGTGGTGACTCCGGCCATGGCGATCTTGTGGCGCTTGGTGATCGGGCGACTGAGGATGCGGTTCTTGGTGTTCTTGAGCATGGCAGTGGGGACCTCTCTGAGTTGCGGGAGGTCGCTCGCTGTCCGGCGGGGACACGGGTGCTTCCTGCACAAACGCCGCGGGCTGACCCACGGCGCTGAGCGACGAGAGCAATTCTTAGCGGCCGCAAAATGCCGTGGCAAAGGTGTGACCTACGATCCCCGATAGGAGACCCAGGAAGGGCAAAATAGGACAGACAGGACTGTATGGGCCGCTCAAAAGGGACACAGCCACCTACTACGGACTTTCGTACGTGACGTGGACCCTATGCGCGGGCTCACACCGCGACGGCTCCCGTCTTACGCGCAGTTGCTGACGCAACGCTCTGCGTGAGGCCCTTCCGGGGGCAGCACGAGATGGACGTCCCCGAACTCGTGCCACAGGTACCGCCCGTGCAGCGCCTGGGCGTAACCCCGCTCCACCGCCGCCCGCCCCGCGACGGCCTCCAGCATCAGCAGATGCGACGCCTCCGGCTCGTGCAGCCCGGTCAGCAGCCCGTCCACCACCCGCACCCCCCGCTCCGGGGTGATGACGAGATCCGTCCACCCCTCCCGCGCGCGGACGGCACCGTCGGCGTCCACCGCCGACTCCACGGCCCGCACGGCCGTCGTCCCCACCGCGACGACCCGCCCGCCCGCCGCACGCGCAGCCCGGATCAGCCGCGCCGACACCTCCGGCACCCGGAACCGCTCCGGATACGGCGGCTCGTGCGCCTCCGCCGACGCCACCCCCGTATGCAGCTCGATCGGCGCGAACTGCATCCCCCGGCTCACCAGCTCCGTCACCATCCGCACCGTGAAGGGACGCGCCGCACTCGGCATCTCCGCACTGCCCGCCCCATCGGCCGACGGCAGCGCGAACACGGTCTGATACACGGAGAGCGGCTGATCGCGCGCCGTGTAGGAGTACCGGATGGGCCGCCCGTGGGCCCGCATCACCCCCAGCACCCGCCCCGGCCCGGCGGGCGCCGGCCCCGAGCCCCCGTCGTCCACGAGCGGCCGGGCCCACCACAGGCGCCCGCCCGCCCGGTCCTGCGGCTCCACCAGCAGCAGCCGCAGGCCTCCGGGCAGACTCACCTCCGTCCCCGCGGGCCCGCCCGCACGCGCGCGCGTGGTCCCCCGCCCGTCGGGATCCCGCAGCTCCACCGCCCAGCGCCCGTCGTCCCCGCGGGTGGAGAAGTGCACCACCACACGCGCGTGCCCGATCGCCCCGTCCACCGCGGCGGGCAGCGTCTCCGACGTGTTGACGACCAGCACGTCCCCGGCCCGCAGCAGCCCCGGCAGCTCACGGAACCCGTGATGCGTCACCTCCGTCCCCCGCGACACCAGCAGACGTACGGCGTCCCGCTCCAGCCCTGGCCCCCGCTGCTCGGCCGGCACCCGCGCCGACAGCTCCGGCGGCACCCGCACCGCGACCCTCATCGCCGTCCCTCCAGCAGGCCGGAGGCCGCGTACCGCCCCGAGGCCGGACGCTCGTCCAGCAGCCGCAGGAACGCCGGCACCACCGCCGCCGGATCGGGCCGTGGCCCGTCGTCGTCCGGTACGGCCGCCGCGTACAGGTCCGTGGCCATGTCCCCGGGGTCCACCGCCCACACCCGCAGCCCCGGCTCCTCCGCCGCGAGCACCGCCGCCAGCTGGTCCAGCGCGGCCTTCGACGCCCCGTACCCGCCCCACGTCCCGTACGCCTCGACCGCCGCGTCCGAGCTCACCGTGATCACCGCGCCCGCCTCCGACGCCCGCAACAGCGGCAGCGCCTCCTGGACCAGGCCCAGCGCGGCGACCACGTTCACCTCCAGCGCCCGCCGCAGCCCCTCCACCGGCAGCGCGTCCAGCCGTACGAGGGGCTCCGCGCCCAGCGCGCTGGCGTTGCTCACCAGCAGATCGACACCGCCCAGCCGCCAGGCGGCCTCCGCCAGCGCGGCCCGGTGCCCGTCCCGCGTCACATCCCCCGGCACGGCCGTCACGCGCGTGCCGTACCGCCGCAGCGCCTCGGCCGCCGGCTCCAGCGCCCCGGCCGTCCGCGCGTCCAGGACCAGATCCCATCCCCGTCCGGCCAGCCCCTCGGCCAGCGCCCGTCCCAGCCCCTTCGAGGTCCCCGTGATGATCGCAACCGGCATGACAACCGTCCCCTCGTCCCCGTCCGCCGCGGATCCGGCGGTGCCCACACGCTAGGAACGGGGCCGCCCCGGCCGCCTCGGCCGCGAGCCGCAACCGCCGGGGCCGTTCGCCCTACGCCCCGCGCACGGGGGACCGAAGACCTAGGTCCGCCGCCCTACGAAGGGCCGTCACGGGGTCCGATCCCCCTGTCACACCCCGCCGGTACCGTGAGGACATGAGTCAAGGCCCCCGGTCCGGCCTCGCCGCGGTCAGCTCCGCGCTGCTGGCCATGAGCAGGCATCTGGAAGTGCGGGACGTCCTCAAGACGATCGTCGCCTCCGCCCGCGAGCTGCTCGACGCGCAGTACGCCGCCCTCGGCGTCCCGGACGACCACGGCGGCTTCGCCCAGTTCGTCGTGGACGGCGTCAGCGACGAGCAGTGGAAGGCCATCGGCCCCCTGCCCCGCCAGCACGGCATCCTCGCCGCCATGCTCAAGGACGCCAAGGTCGAGCGCCTCGCGGACGTCCGCAAGGACCCCCGCTTCGAGGGCTGGCCCTCCGCCCACCCCGACATGTCCGACTTCCTCGGCCTGCCGATCCGCGACGGCGACGAGGTCATCGGCGCGCTCTTCCTCGCCAACAAGAACTGCCCGAAGGAGTACGGCGGCTGCGGCTTCACCGCCGACGACGAGGAACTGCTCGCCATCCTCGCCCAGCACGCGGCGATCGCCCTCACCAACGCCCGCCTCTACGAGCGCAGCCGCGAGCTGACCATCGCCGAGGAGCGCTCCCGGCTCGCCCACGAACTGCACGACGCCGTCAGCCAGAAGCTGTTCTCCCTGCGCCTGACCGCCCAGGCCGCCACCGCCCTCGTCGACCGCGACCCGGCCCGCGCCAAGGGCGAACTCCACCAGGTCGCCGCCCTCGCCGCAGAGGCCGCCGACGAGCTGCGCGCCGCCGTCGTCGAGCTGCGCCCCGCGGCTCTCGACGAGGACGGCCTCGTCGCCACCCTGCGCACCCAGATCCAGGTCCTCGACCGCGCCCACAGCGCGCGCGTGACCTTCGCCGGCCGCCGGGTGAAGGCCCTGCCCGCCGCCCAGGAGGAGGCCCTGCTGCGCGTCGCCCAGGAGGCCCTGCACAACGCGCTGCGGCACTCCGGCGCCGAGCACGTCGACGTGACGCTCGACCGGCGCGGCGCCGGAGCCGTGCTGCGCGTCACCGACGACGGCCGCGGCTTCGACCCGAGGACGGTGCGGCGCGCCGGGCGCCATCTGGGCCTGGTCTCCATGCGGGACCGGGCGAGCGGGGTCGGCGGCACGCTGACCGTGGAGTCGGAGCCCGACAAGGGCACCACGATCGAGATGGAGGTCCCCGGTGGCTGACGCAATCAGGGTGCTGCTCGTCGACGACCACCAGGTGGTCCGCCGGGGCCTGCGCACCTTCCTGGAGATCCAGGACGACATCGAGGTGGTCGGGGAGGCCGCCGACGGCGCCGAGGGCGTGGACCGCGCCGAGGAGCTGAGGCCGGACGTCGTCCTCATGGACGTCAAGATGCCGGGCATGGACGGCGTCGACGCGCTGCGCCGGCTCCGGGAGCTCGACAACCCCGCGCGCGTGCTCATCGTGACCAGCTTCACCGAGCAGCGCACGGTGATCCCGGCCCTGCGCGCGGGCGCCGCCGGATACGTCTACAAGGACGTCGACCCGGACGCGCTCGCCGGGGCCATCCGATCGGTGCACGCCGGGCACGTCCTGCTCCAGCCGGAGGTCGCCAACGCCCTGCTCTCCCAGGAGGAGACCGGCGGGGGACAGGGCAGAGCGGGCTCGCTGACCGAACGGGAGCGCGAGGTGCTCGGCCTGATCGCGGACGGCCGGTCGAACCGCGAGATAGCACGAGCACTGGTCCTGTCGGAGAAGACCGTCAAGACGCACGTGTCCAACATCCTCATGAAGCTCGACCTCGCCGACCGCACCCAGGCCGCCCTGTGGGCCGTACGCCATGGCGTGACCGGCTGAAACGCTCTGCGCAGGGGGTCACGCAGGGCGATCCGGAAGGTTCCCCTCCGGACTGAGATTCATACCGTCGTGGGAATGTCCCCCGGATGGCCGCATCCTTCCCGGAGCTCCGGCGTTCTCCAGTGCGTGCTGCGGCGACTGCCGCGGCGATCGCTAGGAGGGCTTGAAAGTGAAGAACCTGAAGAAGGCAGCGGCCGTGACGATGGTGGCGGGTGGCCTGCTGGCCGCCGGTACCGGAATGGCCTCCGCCACCGACGCCCACGCCGAGGGCAAGGCCGTGGGCTCGCCGGGCATCGTCTCGGGCAACCTGATCCAGGCCCCGATCCACATCCCGGCGAACGTCTCGGGCAACAGCGTGAACGTCATCGGCGTCCTGAACCCGGCCTTCGGCAACCTGGCCGTCAACAAGTGACGCGTCGCCGAACCAGGCAGTGACCTCAGGCCTCCCGGGCACTCCCCCCGGGAGGCCGGTCCGCGACCGGCCGGAGGCCGGACCGCAGAGCAGGGAGGGGTGCGCCGGGCCCACGTCCGGCCCTCCCGGCACCCCTCCCGTCGGGGGCCCGCCTCAGCGGGCCTCCCGCTGCTCCACCGCCGCGTTGTACGCCGCCACCTGGGCCCGCCGGGCCACCCGCTCGACCGGCCGCAGCGCCTCCGCGCGCGCCCGCATCTCGGCGGAGCTCACCGCACCGCCGTGCCCGTTCTCCTGCGCCAGCGTGATCAGCAGGCCCACCCGGCGCGCCAGCTCCAGCACCCGGACCGCCCGCGGCGGATACCCGGGCGCCAGGATCTCCTGACCCCGCTCGGCCCGGGCCCGGTACGCGTCGATCGCCGCCTCGGCCACCGGCCCCGACGCGGCCACGTCCAGGCGCGCCAGCGCCTCGGTCGCGTCCCGCAGGCCCTCGGCCAGTTCCCGCTCGGCCTCGCCCAGCGACGGCACATCGGCGGGCGGCGCCTCCCGCACCGGCAGGACGTGCCAGACGACCTCCACGTGCACATCGCCCTCGGGCCCGGCCTCGTACACCTCGGGCACCAGCCCGAAGGCCGCCCCGTGGCAGACCACCGCCTCCTCGGCCTCCAGGGCCCGCGCGTTGAACTCCGGCGGCCCGCTCAGCCCCAGCGGATGCCCCGGCGCGGGCAGCGCCACCCGGAGTCCGGCGACCCCGAGCCTGCGCAGCCGGCCCAGGGCCAGCGTCAGACCGACGGGCGCCGACTCGCCGGGCAGCCCCTCCACCCGGTGCACGGCGTCGTCCCCGACGATGTGGAGCACAGCGTCATCCGGTGAGACAAGTCCGGCCAAAAGGGCATTTCCCCAAGCGGCAAGGCGTCCTGAACGTGGTTCCGAGAGCATGCCACCACCCTAAGGACCGACCGATGGAAGGATGGGCCGGACCGGTGGCGTAGATTTCCTGGAGGGGCTGCGCCCACAGGCGCACGCGACCACCGAGACGCCGAGACGCCGAGACCGGTCACAGCAAGGGGAGACAACGCGCTCATGAGCGATGTTCTGGAGCTTCAGGACGTAACCGTGGTCCGTGAGGGCCGGGCTCTCGTGGATCAGGTCTCCTGGTCGGTCAAGGAGGGCGAGCGCTGGGTCATCCTCGGCCCGAACGGCGCCGGCAAGACCACCCTCCTGAACGTCGCCTCCAGCTACCTCTACCCGACCAAGGGCACCGCCACGATCCTCGGCGAGACCCTCGGCAGGCCCGGCACCGACGTCTTCGAGCTGCGCCCTCGCATCGGCGTCGCGGGCATCGCCTTGGCCGAGAAGCTCCCCAAGCGCCAGACCGTTCTGCAGACCGTGCTGACCGCCGCGTACGGCATGACCGCCACCTGGAACGAGGACTACGAGGAGGTCGACGAGCAGCGGGCCCACGCCTTCCTCGACCGCCTCGGTATGACCGAGTTCAGCGACCGGAAGTTCGGCACGCTCTCCGAGGGCGAGCGCAAGCGCACCCTCATCGCCCGCGCCCTCATGGCCGACCCCGAGCTGCTCCTCCTCGACGAGCCCGCCGCCGGACTCGACCTCGGCGGCCGCGAGGACCTCGTCCGCCGCCTCGGCCGGCTGGCCCGCGACCCGATCGCGCCCTCGATGCTGATGGTCACCCATCACGTCGAGGAGATCCCGCCGGGCTTCACCCACGTCCTGATGATCCGTCAGGGCAAGGTGCTCGCCGCCGGCCCCATGGAGCTCGAGCTCACCTCCCGCAACCTCTCCCTCTGCTTCGGCCTCCCGCTCGTCGTCGAACAGGTCGGCGACCGCTGGACGGCCCAGGGCCTTCCCCTCGCCTGACCTCGCGTTCGCACGACCGGCGCCCTGTCCGTGACAGGGCCCCCGGCCCTACCATGACCATGTGGAAATCGACGCGTGGGTATGGTGGTTGGTCGGCGCGACAGCGCTCGGCATCGGGCTCGTCATCACCGCGATGCCCGAACTCGGCATGCTGGCGGTGGGGGCCGTCGCGGCCGCCCTGGTGGCCGGATTCTTCGACGGTGACGCCGTCGCCCAGGTCGTCGCCTTCGTCGTCGTGTCCACCGCGCTCATCGCCGTCGTCCGGCCCATCGCGAACAGACACCGCGCACAACGACCCCAACTCGCCACCGGCATCGACGCGTTGAAAGGCAAGCAGGCGGTCGTGCTGGAGCGCGTCGACGCCTCCGGCGGACGGATCAAGCTCGCCGGCGAGGTCTGGTCGGCCCGCGCGCTCGACACCGGCCGCACCTACGAAGTCGGCCAGGAAGTCGACGTCGTGGACATCGAGGGGGCCACGGCCATCGTCATGTGACCTCGTACGACATAAGTGGCGCGAAGCCCTCACGGGGCACGCGACGGTCTGTCAGACTCGTCACCAAGATCTTCAACAAGTCTGAGATCTTCCGAAGTTGGCGTAGTTGCCGCAGTGGAGAAGGGGTACGGGGAAACGACGATGGAACCGGTCATCATCGTTCTGGTCATCCTGGTGGTGTTGGTCTTCATCGCCCTGATCAAGACGATCCAGGTCATCCCGCAGGCGAGCGCGGCCATCGTCGAGCGCTTCGGCCGTTACACGCGGACACTCAACGCGGGCCTCAACATCGTGGTCCCGTTCATCGACACGATCCGCAACCGCATCGACCTGCGCGAGCAGGTCGTGCCGTTCCCGCCGCAGCCGGTGATCACCCAGGACAACCTGGTCGTGAACATCGACACCGTCATCTACTACCAGGTGACCGACGCCCGGGCCGCCACCTACGAGGTCGCCAGCTACATCCAGGCCATCGAGCAGCTCACCGTCACCACGCTCCGCAACATCATCGGCGGCATGGACCTGGAGCGCACCCTGACCTCCCGCGAGGAGATCAACGCGGCCCTGCGCGGCGTCCTCGACGAGGCCACCGGCAAATGGGGCATCCGCGTCAACCGCGTCGAGCTCAAGGCGATCGAGCCGCCCACCTCCATCCAGGACTCGATGGAGAAGCAGATGCGCGCCGACCGTGACAAGCGCGCCGCGATCCTCACCGCCGAAGGCACGCGCCAGGCCGCCATCCTCACCGCCGAAGGTGAGAAGCAGTCCCAGATCCTGCGCGCCGAGGGTGAGGCCAAGGCCGCGGCCCTGCGCGCGGAGGGCGAGGCCCAGGCGGTCCGTACGGTCTTCGAGGCCATCCACGCCGGCGACCCCGACCAGAAGCTGCTCTCCTACCAGTACCTCCAGATGCTCCCGAAGATCGCCGAAGGCGACGCCAACAAGCTCTGGATCGTCCCCAGCGAGATCGGCGACGCCCTCAAGGGCCTGTCGGGCGCCATGGGCAACTTCGGCAACCTGGGCGGCGGCGGATCCACGAGCGTCCCCGGCCAGGCGACGGAACGCCGGGAGAAGCCGTCGATCGACTGAGGGTTTCGCCGGTACGGCAAAGGGGCCCGACTTCTTCGAGGAAGCCGGGCCCCTTTGCCGCCCAGAGCAAACGGTGACGGGTTACGCCGCGTCCATACCCAGCCAGTCCGGCAGAGCCGCGAACTCGTCGACCCCCAGCGCCAGCAACATCGCATCGGCGGGAGTCGGCTCGAACGGCTCCCGCAGCAGCGGCATCCCCGCCTGCTCCGGCGTCCGGTCCGCCTTGCGGTGATTGTCCTCCGCGCACGACGCGACCGTGTTCAGCCAGGTGTCCTGCCCCCCGTGCGACCGCGGCACCACGTGGTCCACGGTCGTGGCCCTGCGCCCGCAGTACGCGCACCGGTGCCGGTCCCTGACCAGCACACCCCGCCTCGACCACGGCGCTTGTCTTCGGAACGGAACCCTCACATACCGGCACAACCTGATCACCCGCGGCGCCGGTATGTCCACCGCGGCCCCGCGCATGCGCAGTTCGGGGTGGGCCTGCTCGACGACGGCCTTGTCCTGGAGCACCAGAACGACGGCTCGGTTCAACGTCACCGTCGACAGCGGCTCGAAGCTCGCGTTCAGTACCAGCGTGTCCCGCATCGCAGCCCACCTCCCGTGCACAGTGCCCACCCCCTGGCGGGCTGGGATCAACTCTGGCCGGGCACGCCGAGATGGACAACGAAATAAAAAGTGCCCGCCCCCGATCACTTCCATCACCGGGGGCGGGCAAACGTTCCATGAACGTCAGGATTACGCGGGCACCTCGTACTCGGCGATCAGGTGCGCACGCGCGAGCGTGTGGAACCGCAGATTGAACCCGACGACGGCCGGGCTGGCGTCCGAGTCCGGACCGAGCTTCTCCTGGTCCACGGCGTACACCGTGAACACATACCGGTGCGGCCCGTCCCCGGGCGGCGGCGCGGCCCCACCGAAGTCCTTCGACCCGTAGTCGTTCCGCGCCTGCACGGCGCCCTCCGGCAGCCCCTCGAAGGAGCCGCCGCCCGCACCCGCGGGCAGCTCGGTCACCGACGCCGGGATGTCGAAGAGCACCCAGTGCCAGAACCCGCTCCCCGTGGGGGCGTCCGGGTCGTAGCAGGTCACGGCGAAGCTCTTGGTGCCCTCCGGGAAGCCCTCCCAGCGCAGCTGCGGCGAGGTGTTGCCCGCCGCGTGCACCTGGGCGTCCTTCAGGGTCCCGCCGTCCTGGACGTCCTCACTCGTGACCGTGAAGGACGGCACGGGCGGATGGAAGTCGTGGGGGAGCGGCCGCCGCTTGAGCTCGGACACTTCGATACCTCCTGACGAAACAGTGGAATCAGCAGTTCCGAGCCTAGAACCAGTTGCGCTTGCTGCCGACCTCGGACAGCCACTGGTTGAGGTACGCCGCCCAGTCGGTCGTGTGGAAGTCGTTCAGACCCACCTGGAAGGAACGGAAGGTGTCGCTGCCCTCGCTGAACAGCCCCGGCCTCTTGTCCATCTCCAGTACGACGTCCATCGCGTTCGCGTCCGCCACGAAGCTCAGCTCGACCTGGTTCAGACCGCGGTACTGCTGCGGCGGCAGGAACTCGATCTCCTGGTAGAACGGCAGCTTCTGGCGCGTCCCACGGATGTGACCGCGCTCCATGTCCGCGTTCTTGAAGCGGAAGCCGAGCTGGATGAAGGCGTCGAGCAGCGCCTTCTGCGCGGGCAGCGGGTGCACGTTGACCGGGTCCAGATCGCTGGAGTCCACGGCACGCGCGATCGCCAGCTCCGTCGACACACCGATGTTCATACCGCGCAGCGCCTGCCCGTCGATCATGGTGATCGGCGTCTCCCACGGGATCTCCAGCCCGAACGGCACCGCGTGCACCGCACCGGCCTGCAGCTCGAAGGCCCCGCCCAGCCGCGCCTTCGCGAACTCGACGTCCTGCTTGAACTCGCCGTCCTGCGTCTCGACCTCGACACGCGCCTGCAGACCGACGGCCAGACCCTCGATGTCCTGGTTCACGGATCCGCCCTGAATCCGCACCTCACCCTGGACGACACCGCCCGGGACGACGTTGACCTCGGTCAGCACCGTCTCGACCGAAGCACCGCCGGCCCCCAGGCTCGCGAGCAGCTTCTTGAACGCCATGACTCTCCTCTACTCAGAGTGGATCCCCTGATCCGTACAAACGCGAATCGGCCGTGGCCGGTTCCGCGTCCCACCCTGACAAGGCGTGCGCTCCCTGACCACCCCCGACGACCACGGCGTCTCCATTACGCTCGGACGGCATGATCGTGAGCCCCGACCGTACGCCCCCGCCCTGGACCCGCACCGACCGGCCCGCCCCGCACGGAGCACGGCGACCGGTATGAACGTCGACGACCTGGCCCACGCCGCCGAAGCGGTCGCACCCAAGCTGCTCGGCGCCGTCCTCACCCACAAGACCCCCGAGGGCACCGTCAGCATCGCCATCACGGAGACCGAGGCGTACTCCGGCGCGGCGGACCCGGCGTCCCACGCCTACCGGGGCCGGACGGCCCGCAACGCGGTCATGTTCGGTCCGGCGGGACACCTCTATGTCTACCGGTCACACGGCCTCCACTGGTGCGCGAACGTCGTCACCGGAACCGACGGCATCGCGTCGGCGGTCCTGATCCGCGCCGGCCGGGTCATCGAAGGGGAGGACCTGGCCCGTGAACGTCGAGGCCCCAAGGTCGAGGACACACGTCTCGCCCGGGGCCCGGGGAACTTCTGCCAGGCGCTCGGCATCACGGCGGCGCACGACGGCGCGAATCTGCTGACGGGCACGTCGGTCACGCTGTCCGAGGGGGAGCCGGTGCCCGACGCGCTCATCCGGGTCGGCCCCCGGGTCGGCGTGAGCAAGGCGCACGACTGGCAGCACCGCTTCTACGTCGCCGGCGACCCCACGGTCTCGGCGTACCGGCTGAGCCCGAGGGCCAAGCCCGGCCCGAGTTGACGCGCCTTGGCGGGACGCGTAACGTAGCCCAAGCCGCTGAAGCGGGTACTGCGAAGTCAGCAGCCGTAGCGGCCAACCCACTACCTAGTACAGCCCCTTGAACGGGGTCGATTCTGGCGTCTCCGCATGCCCGAATTCGAAACCGCGGAGCCCGATTATGAATCGGGCCGGGGAATCGGCTAACGTAGTGAATGTCGAAAGGCCGACAGGCGAAAGCCAGAAGCCCTCGGCAATCCCGTCCGACAGGGAATCGGATCCGAAAAGGATCTGATAGAGTCGGAAACCAAGACCGAAGGGAAGCGCCCGGAGGAAAGCCCGAGAGGGTGAGTACAAAGGAAGCGTCCGTTCCTTGAGAACTCAATAGCGTGCCAAAAGTCAACGCCAGATATGTTGATACCCCGTCTCCAGCATCTGCTGGGGCGAGGTTCCTTTGAAAAAACACAGCGAGGACGCTGTGAACGTCGGGATTATTCCTCCCGATGTTCCGCT
>NZ_JAGPYD010000019.1:0-119917 GCF_018070255.1 Streptomyces sp. RK62
GCGTCGGCGAGGGCGGGGTCGGGGACGGCGTGCGCGGGGGCGCCGGGGGGTCCGGGCTGGGCGGGGGCGCCGGGGGGCACCGGCTGGGCAGGGCCCGACGGGGGCGCGGGGTGAGCCGGGACGGCCTGCGCGGGCGCGCTGTGGGGCACCGGCTGGGGCGGGACGGCATGGGGGTGGTGAGGTGCGGGCTGGCCCGGCAGGGCGGCGGCCGCCGGGGTGCCGTGGGCCGGCGTGGCCGCCGGGTGCTGGACCGGCGGGGCGGGCGCCCAGGGACCGGGCTCACCGTACGGCGGAGTGCTGTAGGGGTCGGGGTCGTGGAGGGGACGCGGGCTCGCGTCCTGAGCCGGGGCGGGGGCCGGGGCGGGAGCGGCGGCCAGGGCGGGAGCGGGAGCAGCGTCCCGGGCCGGGGCGGGAGCGGCGGCCGGGGCCTCGACCGGGGCGGAGGTCTCGGCTGCTGGGGCCTGTGCGGCCCCGGCTCCCGCTCCGTGCTCGGCATGCCCGTCCGTGGAGCCGGCGGGGGCCTCCTGACCCGGCTCCATGCCCGCGCCGGCGTTCCGCTCCGGGGCATCCGGCGTCACCGCGCCCAGGGGACGGGGTCCGCCCTCCTGAGCCGGGGCCGAGGCGGCAGGGGCCGCCGGCGTGCTGCCCGGAGCCGCTTCCGCCTCCGCCTCCGGAGCGCGCGGCTGCGGTACCGGTGGCCGCTGAGGCTCCGCCAGTTCGAAGTCGCCGTCAGAAGTGGCCCGTGCGGGCGGGAGCGGGAAGTCGTCGTCCGGGGCCGGGGTGGCCGTCGGCCGTGCGGGGCCCGCCAGTTCGAAGTCGCCGTCGGCGGACTCCCCGGCAGGGGTCACCCCCGGAGGGGCCTCCTGCGGACGGGGGCGGTTCCACCACTTCGCCCGCGTGGGCTTCCCCTCGTTCATGCTCTGCTTCCTACTCAGTTCGGCCACCCGTCCGGCGGGCACGCGGACGCGCGGCCCACCCCGGATTCAACCAGGTTCGTGGGCCGCTGCGCAGAGGACCGGAGTCAGGGGCCGGAGTCAGGGACCGGTGGCCGGAGAGGCGGTCGGTGAGGAGGTCGTGGCGGGGACGGGTGCGGCGAGGAGGCCCGGGGTCGCGGTGGTCCCGGAGTCCTTGGACCAGGAGGACAGGCTGAGCGGCGGGGTGGCGCTCAGCGGACGTATCAGCGGGGACATGGCGGCGGCGCCCGCCACCACGGGTGCCGTCAGCGTCCGCACGTCCTCGGCCGCCGGCGCGGCCGGCACCCCGGGGAGCAGCGGAGCGGGGGTCTTCGTCGGGGCGACCGGCGTCTGGGGAGCCCCGGACGCCTGCCCCTGCGCGAGCAGCGGGCCGGCGCCCCGACGGCGCTGGTTCTCCGGAGCCGTACTGGCGCCGGTGCCCTGCGAGCGGGCCGGGGTCACATTGCTGCCGCCGGAGCCGCCGCGCGCGTCGGTGTCGGCCGGCACGCTGCCGGTGACGCCGCCGAGCGCGATGGCGGCGAGCGACACGGCGCCGGCCGCGACGAACGCGAACCGCATCCGGGAGGACGCGGAGCGGTCGGTGTCCTGACGCCCGGTCACCGGGTGGGTGCGGAAGCCCCGGTCGGCCCCGGCGAACGCGGCGTGCGCGCCCGAGGGGACGTAACCGAACTCGAAGGCGTCGTCGCGCTTCACGCCGAAGACGCCCGCGGTGCCGGGTCGTCCGGCCAGCCCGAAGCCACCCCCGCCGAGCGGCGATCCGCCGTCCGGGTCACCTCCCCCGGGGAGGCCCTGGAGCCGGGCCAGGAAGCTCTCGGAGGGCGGCGGGGGTGCCGCCTCCGCGAAGACGTTCTTCAGTCGGCGCTGTGCGTCGACCTCGGCCTTGCACCGGGCGCAGGTCGCCAGGTGGGCCAGGACGCGCTCACGCGTCTCATGACCGAGCTCTCCGTCCACGAGGGCGGAGAGTCGGTCGCCAAGGTGCTGCTCGGCGAAGAGCCGTTCGATGGGGTCGGGTCGAAGGCCGCTCACGCGCTCGCGCCCCCTCCCCCCAGAGCGGCCACGCGCGGCACGAAGGAGCGGCGTTCGGCACGCGCCTCCGGCGAGCGGTGGGCGAGGGCCTTGCGCAGCTGCGAGCGGCCGCGGTGGATCCGCGAGCGGACGGTGCCGAGCTTGACGCCTAGGGTGGCGGCGATCTCCTCGTAGGACAGGCCCTCGATGTCGCACAGGACGACCGCGGCGCGGAACTCCGGTGCGAGGGTGTCGAGGGCCTGCTGGACGTCCGCGTCGAAGTGGGCGTCGTTGAAGACCTGCTGGGGCGAGGGCTCCTTGCTGGGCAGCCGCTCGGCGGCGTCCTCGCCCAGCGCGTCGAACCGGATGCGCTGCTTGCGGCGGACCATGTCCAGGAACAGGTTCGTCGTGATGCGGTGCAGCCAGCCCTCGAAGGTGCCCGGCGTGTACGTCGACAGGGAGCGGAAGACACGGACGAAGACCTCCTGGGTGAGGTCCTCGGCGTCGTGCTGGTTGCCCGTGAGGCGGTAGGCGAGCCGGTACACACGGCCGCTGTGCGTGCTGACGATCTCCTCCCAGGTGGGCGGAGTCCACGCCTGCCCGTCCGCGTCGGTGGAGAAGGTCGCGGTCTGGGCGGAGTCGCCGGCGTGGCTGTGGTCAGCGGTGTCGTTCACGGATTTCGGCCTGCCCGCCGATCCGAGGAGGCGCCGCAGCACCCCTGCCCGATCCGCAGGCGCAGCCGCACCTCCCCTATCGGCTCTGGTGGTGTCCAGTGGAGCCCCTACCATAGCCACCTCGCCCGTTAGCTCCGGATAAGCGGTTTTACGAGAGTTTGAACTGGGCTGACACGGCTGGTGCGCCTGCGTCAGCACTTGCTCGCGACCCTGCTCGTCATCGTGATCCAACTGTGTCCCCCCGCTCGTCTTCCCACCCTTCCAAACGCGCGGTCCCATCTGCGGGTTCCCGAGCGCAACGGATACAGTCACGCCCAGGCAACCACGGGGACAGGAGAGGGTCATTACCGGCAACCGGCAGACGAGCTGGGCGTTCGCCGACGCCTACGTCGCCGAGGACGACGTCCTGCGCTGGGCCCGGGACCGGGCCCGCGAGGCGGGGCTGCGCTCGGTGTCGCCCGGCACGGGCGCCGCGCTGGGGTTGCTCGCCGCCACCGTGGACGCGAAGGCGGTCGCGGAGATCGGCACCGGCACCGGCGTGTCGGGCATCCACCTCCTGCACGGCATGCGCCCGGACGGCGTCCTGACCACGGTCGACTCGGAGCCGGAGCATCAGCAGTTCGCCCGTCAGGCCTTCCGCGCCGCGGGGTTCGCGAGCAACCGCGCCCGGTTCATCCCGGGCAGCGCGCTGGACGTCCTGCCGCGTCTCGCGGACGCCGGCTACGACCTGGTGTTCTGCGACGGCGACCGGCTGGAGTTCCTCGACTACCTCGCCGAATCGTTGCGTCTGCTGCGTCCGGGGGGCCTCGTGGCGTTCGAGGGCGTCTTCGCCAGCGGCCGTACCGTCGACTCGGGGCCCCAGCCCACCGAGGTGATACGCGTCCGTGAGCTGCTGCGGGCGGTGCGGGAGAGCCAGGAGCTCGTCCCGTCGCTGCTGCCGGTGGGCGACGGCCTGCTGTGCGCGGTCAAGCGCTGAGGGACGCTGCAGGGGCCGTACGCCCCGGGGAAAACAGCGACCCCGGCATCCGCGGAGTGCCGGGGTCACCGAAAGGGTAGGGTCGCGTCCGCGTCAGCCGACGACCTTCTTGAGGGCGTCGCCGAGCGCGTCGGCCTCGTCAGGGGTCAGCTCGACGACGAGCCGACCGCCGCCTTCGAGCGGAACGCGCATGACGATGCCCCGCCCCTCCTTGGTCACCTCGAGCGGGCCATCGCCCGTCCGCGGCTTCATGGCCGCCATGCTCGTTCCCCTTCCTGAAACCAGCTCATCGTCAAAGCCGACGGCCCCATGGAGGGCACGCGTCTCGGGAGTGAGACACGCGACACCGGCATCGAACACATTGCTTCCCAGCCATTATCCCGCATCGCAGGACCCGATGACCAACATCGGTCGGCATCGCTTGGGCAACGCGCGCGAGCAAAACCACTCAATTCGGCGATGTGGCTGCGATACTGCGCCACCCCGCACACTTCGAGCGCACGCGCCCGTGCGGGCATTCTTTGACGCAGGTCACACGTCCGGTCGCCGTGGCGGGCCGTGATCTCCGCCATGCTGTCCCTCAGACAGGGGCGTACCGACGAGTACGCCCGAGCCGCCACACCGGAGGGGACACACCATGGCCGACACCGTGCTCTACGAGGTGAGCGACGGGCTGGCGACGATCACGCTGAACCGCCCCGAAGCGATGAACGCGCTGAACATCGCCGCCAAGGTCGCCCTGCGGGACGCGGTCGAGGCCGCCGCCGGCGACGACGCCGTACGGGCCGTGCTGCTGACGGCGGCCGGGGAGCGGTCGTTCTGCGTCGGGCAGGACCTGAAGGAGCACATCGGGCTGCTGGCCTCCGACCGGGAGACCGGGTCGCGGCTGACCATGACCACGGTCAAGGAGCACTACAACCCGATCGTCCGGGCGCTGGCCGGGATGCGGAAGCCGGTCGTGGCCGCGGTGAACGGCGTCGCCGCCGGGGCGGGCCTCGGCTTCGCGCTGGCCGCGGACTACCGGGTGGTGGCGGAGACCGCCGCGTTCAACACGTCGTTCGCGGGGGTCGCGCTGACCGCCGACTCCGGGATCTCCTGGACGCTGCCGCGGGTCGTCGGCCCGAGCCGCGCCACCGACCTGTTGCTCTTCCCGCGCAACATCGGCGCGCAGGAGGCGTACGACCTCGGGATCGCGAACCGTCTGGTGCCGGCGGCGGAGCTGCGCGCGGAGGCGGAGCGCGTGGCGCGCTCGCTCGCCGAGGGCCCGACGGTGGCGTACGCGGCGATCAAGGAGGCCGTGGCGTTCGGGCTGGCGCACTCCCTGGAGGAGACCCTGGACAAGGAGGACGAGCTGCAGACCCGCGCGGGCTCCTCCGAGGACCACGCGATCGCCGTGCAGGCGTTCGTGAACAAGGAGAAGCCCCGCTACCTGGGCCGCTGAGCACCTGAGCCGCGGGGCGCCGGCCGGCCGTCAGGCGGCGCCCCGCGCCACGCATCCGTCGAGATGGTCGTCGACCAGGCCGCACGCCTGCATCAGGGCATACGCCGTCGTCGGGCCGACGAACCGCAGGCCGCGCTTCTTCAGGGCCTTGGACAGGGCCGTCGACTCCGGGGTGATCGCGGGGACGTCCGCCAGGGTCTTCGGGACCGGCCGTCCGGCCGGGTCGGGGGCGTGGGACCAGATCAGCGCGTCGAGCTCGCCCGGGGCCCAGCCCGCCAGCGCCTTCGCGTTGGCCACGGTCGCCGCGATCTTCAGGCGGTTGCGGATGATGCCCGGGTCGGCGAGGAGACGCTCCTCGTCGGCCTCGGTGAACTCGGCGACCCGGGCGATCTCGAACCCGGCGAAGGCCGCCCGGAAGCCCTCGCGGCGGCGCAGGATCGTGATCCAGGACAGGCCGGACTGGAACGCCTCCAGGCAGAGCCGTTCGTACAGGGCGTCGTCGCCGTGGACGGGGCGGCCCCACTCCTCGTCGTGGTAGGCCACGTAGTCCGGGGTCGAGAGGGCCCAGGGGCAGCGGAGGGCGCCGTCCGGGCCCGGGAGGGCGGTGCCGTCGCTCACCGCTGGTCCTCCTGGTCGGGCTTCTCCATGGACACCTGGTCGCGCGGCGCCCGCGCCCCGGCCAGCGCGGACTCCAGGTCGGCGATACGGGCGTCGCGCTCGGCGAGCTCGGCGCCGAGGCGGCTGAGGGCGTCGTCGACGTCGGCCATGCGGTAGCCGCGGGCGGCCAGCGGGAAGCGCAGGCCCTCGACGTCCGCGCGGCCGACCGGGCGGTCCGGCGGCAGCGGGTCGCGGAGCCTTTCGGGCGCGGCCTCCGGCAGCGGTCCGTCGCCCTCGCCGCCGCCCACCACGGCGAGCGTCACCGCTGCGACCACGACGGCCAGCGCGACGACCAGGAACAAGAACATGAGCATCGCTGTGGCCCCCACGGTCCGTGATGCGAGCGGTCGGGTGTGTCAGGGTCCGATCGTGCCATGCGACGCTGACGGTTAGGGTCGCAGGCGGCCCGAAGGCCGCACGCAGCGGGAATGTCGAGGGAAGGTCACAGGGGATGCTCAGGCTGGGCAGTCGTGAGTTCGGTGCGCACGAGCCGGTGATCATGGCGATCGTGAACCGGACCCCGGACTCCTTCTACGACCAGGGGGCGACGTTCCAGGACGAGCCGGCCCTCGCGCGCGTGGAGCAGGCCGTGGCCGAGGGCGCGGCCATCATCGACATCGGCGGCGTCAAGGCGGGCCCCGGCGAGGAGGTGTCCGCCGAGGAGGAGGCGCGGCGCACGGTCGGGTTCGTCGCGGAGGTGCGGCGGCGCTTCCCGGACGTGGTGATCAGCGTGGACACCTGGCGGGCCGACGTCGGCGCCGCGGTGTGCGAGGCGGGCGCCGATCTGCTGAACGACGCCTGGGGCGGTGTGGACCCCGGCCTGGCGGAGGTCGCGGCCCGCTACAAGGTGGGGCTGGTGTGCACGCACGCCGGGGGCTCCCGGCCCCGGACCCGGCCGCACCGGGTGACGTACGACGACGTCATGGCGGACATCCTGCGGGTGACCGTGGGCCTGGCGGAGCGGGCGCTCGCGCTGGGGGTCCCCCGCGAGTCGATCCTGATCGACCCGGGGCACGACTTCGGGAAGAACACCCGGCACAGCCTGGAGGCGACCCGGCGGCTCGGGGAGATGGTGGAGACGGGCTGGCCGGTGCTGGTCTCCCTGTCCAACAAGGACTTCGTCGGGGAGACCCTGGACCGGCCGGTGAAGGAGCGGGTGGTCGGCACGCTCGCGACGACCGCGGTGTCGGCGTGGCTGGGCGCCCAGGTCTACCGGGTGCACGAGGTGGCGGAGACCCGGCAGGTGCTGGACATGGTGGCGACGATCGCGGGGCACCGGCCGCCGGCCGTGGCGCGGCGGGGACTGGCCTGAGCCCCGCCACGCCGTCTCACAGGGGCCGGGTCAGCGGCCCGCCTCCTTGGACACCAGGGCCACCGCCTCGTCCACGTCGTCGGTGACGTGGAACAGCAGGAGGTCCTTCTCGGACGCCTTGCCCTGGGCCACCAGGGTGTGGGTCAGCCAGTCCACCAGACCGCCCCAGTAGTCGGTGCCGAACAGCACGATCGGGAACCGGGTGACCTTCTGGGTCTGGACGAGGGTGAGGGCCTCGAAGAGCTCGTCGAGGGTGCCGAGGCCGCCCGGGAGGACCACGAACCCCTGGGCGTACTTGACGAACATCATCTTGCGGACGAAGAAGTACCGGAAGTTCAGGCCGATGTCGACGTAGGGGTTGAGGCCCTGTTCGAAGGGCAGCTCGATGCCCAGGCCGACCGAGGTGCCGTCCGCTTCGAGGGCGCCCTTGTTGGCCGCCTCCATCGCGCCGGGGCCGCCGCCGGTGATGACGGCGAAGCCGGCCTCGACCAGGCCCCGGCCCAGCCGCACGCCGGCCTCGTACTCCGGGGAGTCCACCGGGGTGCGGGCGGAGCCGAAGACACTGATCGCGGGCGGCAGCTCCGCGAGCGTGCCGAAGCCCTCGATGAACTCCGACTGGATGCGCAGGACCCGCCAGGGGTCGGTGTGGACCCAGTCGGTGGGAGCGCGCTCGTCCAGCAGACGCTGATCGGTGGTGCCCGCCTGCACCTGGTGGCGCCGCCGCAGCACCGGCCCCAGCCGCTGCTCGTCGGGTGGCTGCTTTTTCCCCTCGGGGTTACCGGTAGCCATATGCGCTCCCTCCATGTGCCAGGACGTTCCGCCTCAGCGTAGATCGACGCGGGTTACCCGCGAGGGACGTCAGCATGTCCGCGCTGAGACGTTCCAAACCCGCCGGCGCCCCGATCGGCTCACGCGGTGAGCCAGGCCCGCAGCCGCTCCTCGCCCGCGAGGATCTTCGCCGTCTCGACCCGCTCGTCCCGCTTGTGGGCGAGATGCGGGTTGCCGGGGCCGTAGTTCACGGCGGGGACGCCGAGTGCGGAGAAACGGGAGACGTCCGTCCAGCCGTACTTGGGCCGCGCGATGCCGCCGACCGCCTCCATGAAGGCCGCGGCGGCCGGGTGGGACAGACCGGGCAGGGCACCGCCGCTGTGGTCGTCCACGACGAACTCCTCGACACCGCAGTCGGCGAACACCTCGCGGACGTGCGCGACGGCCTCCTCCTCGGTGCGGTCCGGGGCGTACCGGAAGTTCACGGTGACGACGCACTCGTCGGGGATGACGTTGCCCGCGACGCCGCCGGAGATGCCGACCGCGTTCAGGCCCTCCCGGTACTCCAGGCCGTCGATCACGGGGTAGCGCGGCTCGTACGAGGCGAGGCGGGCCAGGATCGGGGCGGCCGCGTGGATGGCGTTGGAGCCCATCCAGGAGCGCGCGGAGTGCGCCCGCTCGCCCGTGGTCTTGAGCAGGACGCGCAGGGTGCCCTGGCAGCCGCCCTCGACCTCGCCGTCCGAGGGCTCCAGCAGCACCGCGAAGTCGCCCTCGAGCCACTGCGGGCGGTTCTCGGCGATGTGCTTGAGGCCGTTGAGGTCGGCGGTGACCTCCTCGTTGTCGTAGAAGACGAACGTCAGGTCGCGGTTGGGTTCCGGGACGGTGGCCGCGATGCGCAGCTGGACGGCGACACCGGACTTCATGTCGCAGGTGCCGCAGCCCCACAGCACGCCGTCGTCGTCGAGGCGCGAGGGGACGTTGTCCGCGATCGGCACGGTGTCGATGTGCCCGGCGAGGATGACCCGCTCCGGCCGGCCGAGGTCGGTGCGGGCCAGGACGTTGTTGCCGTACCGCTCGACCGTCAGATGGGGCAGGGCGCGCAGCGCGTCCTCGATGGCGTCCGCGAGGGGCTTCTCGGAGCCGCTCTCGGAGGGGAAGTCGACCAGCCGGGCGGTGAGCAGGGCGGCGTCGAGGCTGAGGTCAAGGGAGGTGTCGGCCATGGGGCCGACCCTAACGCCCGGCCCCGCGTCCCCTCCCCCGTCCCGCTTTTCCCGCCACTCCCCTACCACTCAGTAGCCTCGGCTACCTTGTACGCGTGCCGAAGACGTCGCCCACCACACGCCGTGGCCGCCTCCTCCGCCGGGGGGCGGCCCTCCTGGTCCTGCTCGCCGTCGCGGGGTACCTCGCCGTGCAGTACGTCACCGGGGGCGCGCACACCCCGGGCTGCGCGGTCGTCTCCGGCTCGGGGGACGGCGCGCGGTACGAGTTCACGCCGGAGCAGGCGGTGAACGCGGCGACGATCGCCGCGGTGGGCACCGGGCGCGGGCTGCCGGAGCGGGCGGTGACGATCGCGCTCGCGACCGCGCTGCAGGAGTCGGCGCTGCGCAACATCGATCACGGCGACCGGGACTCCTTGGGCCTGTTCCAGCAGCGGCCGTCGCAGGGCTGGGGCACCCAGAAGCAGATCATGGACCCGACCTACGCGGCCGGCGCCTTCTACGAGCACCTGGTCAAGGTCCCCGACTACACCCGTCTCCCGCTGACGGAGGCCGCGCAGCGCGTCCAGCGCAGCGGTTTCCCGGAGGCGTACGCCAAGCACGAGCCGGACGCCGCCCTGCTGGCCGCCGCGCTCACCGGGCGCTCGGCGGCCACCCTGACCTGTGAGGGCCGTCCGGACACGACGCCCACCGAGGGCACGGACCGGGTCCGGGCGGCGCTGGTGCGGGACTTCGGGCGCGACGCGCTCCAGTCGGCCGCCGCCGAGGTGGGCACCGGCAAGGCGTCCCCGACGCCGTCCGCCGAGCCGGGCGCCGACGGGGATGGACGGACCGTCGTACTGCCGGTGACCGGGGACGGGCGGTCCGGGGACGGGCGGTCCGGGGACGGGCGCGAGGCCGGGGAGCGCGGCTGGCAGCTGGCGCACTGGGCGGTGGCCAACGCGTCCCGGCTGCACATCCAGCAGGTGGTGTACGCGGGGCGGGAGTGGACCGCGGGGAACACCGACAGCCGGTGGCGGACGAGCGGGGCCGCGGGCGCCCCGGAGAGCGGGACGGGCCGGGACGCGGTCCGGATCACGACGACGCGGTAGTACGCGCAGACGTTCAAGGGCTCACTCCGCCGGGTTACCGCGGGTGTCGCGGGACCGTGCGGCGGGCAGGCTTGCGCGCGGCGGGCCTCATGCGGTTAACGCCCTTGCGAACAAAGGGATGTAGGGGTTCCGCACAGATTTCGACGCGATGCGCTTTGCCCGGTTTTGTCCGCAGGCGATTATGCGACGCATTGCCAACTCTTTACATTGTCGCGCCGCAACCTTCCCGGCCTTCGAGCGGTAGTCACTGCGCCGAGCCCGGAGATCAACAGCCTGTCGGTCAACTGCCGGGCCTGGTCGGACACTTCATCTTTCTCATCCGACTTACCCGTCGAAGGAGCATCATGACCCTCCCCCTGACCCGCCGGATCGCCCGTGCCGCGCTGATCGTCGCTGCGGGAGCGGCTGCCGGGGTCGGTGCGGCCGGCTCCGCCAGCGCGGCCCCCGAACTGCCCGACGCGTCCAAGGTCGGCGGGCTCTCCGCGCTGGACAGCGCGAGCGTCGTCGACGGCGCCGCCCAGAACGCCACCGGGATCGCGAGCGGTGCCGTCGACTCCGCCGTCGACCAGGCGCTGCCGACGGCCACGAAGACCGGCGACAAGGTCACCAAGAAGGGCACCAAGGCCGCCAAGAAGGCCGGTGGCAAGGTGACGAAGACCGGCGGCAAGGTGACGAAGAAGGCCGCGCCGGCCGCCCAGCAGACCGCGGGCGGCGTGGCCGGGTCGGTCGGCACCGTCCTCGGCGACACCGCGGGGGCCGCCACGCAGGGCGGGCTGCCCGCCACCGGCTCGCTGCCGGTGCAGGGCCTCCCGATCGGCTGACACGGCCGCAGACGGACGAGAGCGGCGGGGTCCGGGACGCTTCCCGGACCCCGCCGCTCCTTCGTGTCTCAGGCCAGCCGCTGGACCGCGGCCCGCACCCGCTCGTCGGTGGCCGTGAACGCCACCCGCACATGCCGGGCGCCGGCCTCGCCGTAGAAGTCGCCCGGCGCCACCAGGACGCCGCGCTCGGCGAGGTGCGCCACCGTCGACCAGCAGGACTCGTCCCGCGTGGCCCACAGGTACAGGCTCGCCTCGCTGTGCTCGATCCGGAAGCCGTGGCCCTCCAGGGCTGTGCGCAGGGCCGCGCGGCGGGCCGCGTAGCGCTCGCGCTGGACACGGACGTGCTCGTCGTCGCCCAGGGCCGCGACCACGGCCGCCTGGGTCGGCGCCGACGTCATCATGCCGCCGTGCTTGCGGATCTCCAGGAGCGGGCCCAGCACGGCCGGGTCGCCGGCCAGGAAGGCGGCGCGGTACCCGGCGAGGTTCGAGCGCTTGGACAGCGAGTGCACGGCGACCAGACCGTCATACGAACCGCCGTTGACGTCCGGGTGCAGCACCGAGACCGGCTCGGCCTCCCAGCCCAGCTCCAGATAGCACTCGTCGGAGAACACCAGCACGCCGTGCTCGCGGGCCCAGGCGACGATCCGGGTCAGCTCCCCCTTCGACAGGACCCCGCCGGTCGGGTTGGACGGCGAGTTCAGCCAGAGCAGCTTCAGGCCCGTCGGGTCCAGCTCGGTCGGGTCGTCGTAGACCTCGTGGTCCGCGCGGGCCAGCCGCGCGCCCACCTCGTACGTCGGATAGGCCAGGCGCGGGTACGCCACCCGGTCGCCGGGGCCGAGGCCCAGCTGGGTGGGGAGCCAGGCGACCAGTTCCTTCGAGCCGACGATCGGCAGGACGTGCCGGTGCGTGACCTCGCGGGCGCCGAGCCGGCGCTCCACCCAGCCCGTGATCGCGTCCCGCAGCGCCGGGGTGCCCCACACCGTGGGATAGCCCGGGGAGTCCGCCGCGTCGATCAGCGCCTTCTGGACCAGCTCGGGGACCGGGTCGACCGGGGTGCCGACGGAGAGGTCGACGATGCCGTCCGGGTGCGCGGCGGCCGTCTTCTTGTACGGCTCCAGCTTGTCCCAGGGAAAGGTCGGAAGTCGGTCGGAGACTGCGGACACGGGATGTCGCTCACTTTCTGGTACGGCCGGACACGCCGAAGCCCCGGTCCCGTACGGCGGTCGAGGCCGTGCGGGACCGAGGCGGCACGCTGTGCGGGTCGCCGACGGGTGTTACCCGTTCTGCGGCGGCAGCGCGGCGATGAAGGGGTGGTCCCGCTCGATCAGACCGAGCTTGCTGGCGCCGCCGGGAGAGCCGAGCTCGTCGAAGAACTCGACGTTCGCCTTGTAGTAGTCCTTCCACTCCTCCGGAGTGTCGTCCTCGTAGAAGATGGCCTCGACCGGGCAGACCGGTTCACAGGCACCGCAGTCGACGCATTCGTCCGGGTGGATGTACAAGGACCGCTGGCCCTCGTAGATGCAGTCGACCGGGCACTCCTCGATGCACGCCTTGTCCTTGACGTCGACACAAGGCTGCGCGATGACGTAGGTCACGCTGTCGTTCCTCCTCGATTGGGCGCTGGCGGGCCTCCTCAGGCTCCGCCGCCTGGCGCGCGGGAGCGCGGCGTCGTCGATGCCCGCCCCTAGTATCTCCGTTCTTGGGCATGATCCGAACAGGAGGGGTGAACTGACCTGTGGAAATCTCTGCGACGGGGCGCCTTGAGGTCCGTATCACCGCTGCTGACGTGGGCAAACGGGTCTCCGTACGCCGCCTGGCCGATGCCGCTGGTTCGGGTGAGAAGTTCACCGACACGGTGGGCGTGCTCGCATCGTGGGACGACGGTGTGCTGCTGATCACACGGAAGAGTGGTGAGACCGTCCGCATTCCGGAAGCCTCGCTGGTCGCCGGCAAGGTGGTGCCCGCCGCTCCGGCCCGCCGCCGCGGTCCCGCCGCGACCTACGAGGAGCTCGCGCGTGTCGCCGCGCGCGCGTGGCGGCCCGTGGAGAGCGAACGGCTCGGCGGCTGGGAGCTGCGCGCCGCCGCCGGCTTCACCCGCCGCGCCAACTCCGTCCTGCCGCTGGGCGATCCCGGGCTGCCGCTGGACGCCGCCCTCGACGCGGTGCGCCGCTGGTACGCCGCCCGCGGCCTGCTCGCGTACGTCCAGACCGCGACCGGCGCCGAGGGCACGCAGGAGCTGCTGTGCGCGGAGCTGGAGGAGCGCGGCTGGGAGCGCGAGGTGACCGCCGAGCTGTGGATCGGGGCGCTGGCGCCGGTCGCCGACCGGCACGAGGGCTCCGGAGTGGTGCTGAGCCGGGAAGCGGACGAGGCTTGGCTTGCGCGGTATCAGCGCAAGGGAGTGAGCGACGTGGCCCTGAAGGTGCTGGGCAGCGGCCCCTTGGTGTGGTTCGCGAGCATCCCCGCGGAGGACGGCGGGGCGCCCGCCGCGATCGGGCGCTGCGTCGTGGACGGCCGGTGGGCCGGGTTCGCCGCCGTCGAGGTCGACCCGGCGCTGCGGCGGCGCGGGCTGGCCCGCCGGGTGATGGCCGCGCTGTCGGCGCGCGCCCTGGACGAGGGGGCGTCGGCGGCCTGGCTCCAGGTCGAGACGGACAACGTCGGCGCGCGCGGGCTGTACGCCGGGACGGGGTTCGCCGCGCATCACGCGTACCACCACTACCGCTCCGCGTGAGCGGCTGTACCGATCACCGTGGAAGGGCACGAGCCGGTTATGCGTCCCCTGTATCCCCCGACCCCCGAGCGCTCGGCCGAGCTGCGGCGGCGGTTCGCCGAGGAGGCGCGGTCCGAGCGGCCCGA
The DNA here is from genome assembly GCF_018070255.1 of Streptomyces sp. RK62. Taxonomy (NCBI): domain Bacteria; kingdom Bacillati; phylum Actinomycetota; class Actinomycetes; order Kitasatosporales; family Streptomycetaceae; genus Streptomyces; species Streptomyces sp. RK62. The sequence goes on from NZ_JAGPYD010000019.1 coordinate 13,790, forward strand.
CCTGTCCGCCCTGTGCCTCTTGGTGGCCGCCGAGGCCGACGGGGCGCTGGACGAGGCGGGCATGGACGCCGCGCAGATGGAGCTGGACGAACTGGCGGGCCGGCTGCCGTACCGGCCGGGCGGGCCGCACGCGTGGGCGGTGGCACTGCGGGAGCTGCTGGGCGAGCGGTGCGGGTTCCGCGGCTGTGCGGCGGACTACGAGCGGCTGGAGTCGTCGCTGTTGCACCAGGTGCTGCTGCGGCGCAGGGGGCTGCCGATCCTGCTGTCGGTGGTGTGGATGGAGGTCGCCCGGCGGGCCGGGGCGCCGGTTTGCGGGGTCGCGCTGCCCGGGCACTTCGTGGTCGGGTTCGGCCCGCCCGGGGACCAGGTGCTGGCCGACCCGTTCGACGGCGGGCGGGTGCTGACCGGCTCCGACGCGGAGCTGCTGGTGGCGGGGGCCACGGGGGCGCCGCTGGAGCCGTCGATGCTGACGCCGGCCGATCCGCTGGAGGTCGTGCAGCGGATCCTCAACAACGTGCGCGCGTGGGCCGCCGCCCGGCCCGAGCGCACGGACGTGGCGCTGTGGGCGGTGGAGCTGGCCCTGCTGCTGCCGGCGCACCCGGCCCGGCTGCGGCTCGAGCGGGCGCAGCTCCTGGTCCGGCGCGGTGACTTCGTACGGGGGGCCGTGGAGCTGGAGGAGTACGCGGAGCTGATCGAGGTCGTCGACGAGGGGGCCGCGGAGCGGGTGCGGGCGGAGGCCCGGGCCGCGCGGGCCCTGCTGAACTGACGGGCCTGGTCTACAGCCAGCCCTTGTCCCGGGCGATGCGCACCGCCTCCGCCCTGTTGCGGGCCGCCAGTTTCTGGATCGCCGTCGACAGGTAGTTGCGGACCGTGCCCTGGGACAGGTGCAGGGCGGTCGCCAGCTCGGCGTTGGTCGAGCCGTCCTCCGCCGCGCGCAGCACCTCCCGTTCGCGGTCGGTCAGCGGGTTGGCGCCCTCCGCGAGGGCCGCCGCGGCGAGCGTCGGGTCGATGACCCGCTCCCCCGCCAGCACCTTCCTGATCGCCTCGGCCAGTTGGGCCGCCGGGGCGTCCTTGACGAGGAACGCGTCGGCGCCGGACTCCATCGCGCGGCGCAGATAGCCGGGGCGGCCGAAGGTCGTGAGGACGACCAGCTTCACGGCGGGCAGCTCCGTGTGCAGGACGGCCGCCGCCTCGATGCCGGTCGCGCCCGGCATCTCGATGTCGAGGAGGGCCACGTCCACGTCGGCCGCGCGGGCCGCCGCCAGCACCTCGTCGCCGCGGGCGACCTGGGCGACCACCTCGATGTCGTCCTCCAGGCCGAGCAGGGCGGCCAGGGCCTCGCGCACCATGGACTGGTCCTCGGCGAGGAGGACCTTGATCGTCGGGCTCATGCGCCGGATCCTACGTCCGCCGGGACGGCCGCCACCGGGGCCCGGGCGATCAGGAGGAAGCCGTTCCGCGCCCGGCCCGCCTCGAGCGTGCCGCCCGCCTGCGTCAGGCGTTCCGTCAGGCCGGTCAGGCCGTTGCCCGGGCCGCCGCCGGGGCCGCCTCGTGGGCCGCCTCGTGGGCCGCCGGAACCGTCGTCCTCGACGGCGAGTTCGAGGAGGAGGCCGTCCAGGGTCCGGCGGCGCAGGAGTTCCACCGTGCAGCGCCGGGCGCCGCTGTGCCGTACGACGTTCGTGACGGCTTCGCGCAGCGCCCAGGCCAGGGCTGTCTCGCTGTCCTCCGGGACGCCGTCGAGGTCCGGTTCGGCGGGGAGCTCGGCGGTGATCCCGGCAGCCGTCAACGCGACCCTGGCGCCCGCCAGTTCCTCCAGGAGCCGGGGTTTGCGGTAGCCCGCGACGGCTGCCCGTACGTCGACGAGTGCCTGACGGCTGACCTGCTCGATGTCGGCTACCTGCTGGGCCGCCTTCTCCGGGTGGCCGGGGAGCATCCGGCCCGCCAGTTCGCTCTTCAGCGTGATCAGGGACAGGGAGTGGCCCAGCAGGTCGTGCAGGTCGCGGGCGAGCCGCAGCCGTTCCTCGTTGGCGGCGAGCCGGGCGACCGTGGCACGGGCCTCCCGCAGTTCCGTCGTCGTGCGGATCAGCTCCCGTACGCCGGTCATGGAGAACCCGCCGAGCAGGGCCGGGAACAGCAGTCCGGTCAGGAAGGCCGTGCCGCCCGGCACCAGGAGCGCGGCGCCGGTGAGCAGGGCGGACACCGCCGGGATCATCCAGCGGGCGAGACGGAACGGCAGGGCCGCGCCCGAGGCGATCGCCACGTACACGTACAGCACGAGCCATTCGCGGCCCAGGGTCAGGGACAGCACCGTCGACTGGGCGGCCAGCACCGCCACCGAGCCGAGGACGACGCCGTTGCGCTCGCCGCGGCCGGCCCGGACGACGAGGGTGAAGTACCAGAAGACGAAGGCGGCCAGGCCGATCCAGCCGAGGACGACCACACCGTCGCTGTGGCCTCCGTGGAGCAGGTCGCGGACCGGCGCGCTCAGATAGGCGAGCCAGATGCCGACCCAGAGGAACTTGACGACCTGCTGTCTGCGGTTCTGCGGGCGTTGCCCCATGCCGACGCTGTTCACGCTCGCAGCGTGTCAGGCGGGTGGGATGCGGGGGTAGTGCCTGCGGGCCTGTGGGGCGGATGACAGATGTCATACGGCAGCCCAGCCCAGGGGGCACGCGGTCTGCGCCGGGTGCGCCCTGGGCTGGGCTGCCGCGTTGTCTGCTGGTTCGGGTTGGTGTCGATCAGTTCGGGGTGGTCTCGATCAGTTCGGGTTGGTGTCGATCGTGACCGTGCGCTCCGCCGGGGTCTTGCCGCGCAGTGCCTTGCGCAGGGCGGAGGCGACGTCCTGCGGCAGGACGTCCCGCTTGCCGCTGGCGCCGTTGATCTGCACCCCGTCGAACGTGGTGCCGTACGCCGCCTTGAGGGCCTTGAGGTCGTAGGTGTCGACGAGCTTGCCGTCGACGGCCTTCGCTCCGAGGATCTTCGGCAAGGACAGCGAGCCGAACTGGATGCTGTGCGCGGGGTCCGTCTGGATGGTGACCTTCTGGGCCATCGCCGGTTCGGCGAACGCCTTCATGAACCGGTCGACCTCGGCCTTGGCGATGGTCGGCTGCTGCGTGGTCGTCGCGACCCGCACCGCCGGGGAGCGTCCTGTCTCCACCTGGGTGCGGTACGCCGCCTCCACGGCGGACGTCGAGCGCGTGACGTCGATGCCGGCGCCCGGCTTGCCGTACACGGCGACCGCCTTGCCGGTCTTGAACGAGACCGTGCCCTCGGTCACCGAACCGGAGCCGCCGGAGGCGGCCCGCAGAGCGGCGTGCAGCTTCTCCTCGTCGGTGGGCATGACCGGCTCGACGACCCGCTGGTTGCCGAACAGGGAGCCGATGACGGAGACCGGGTTGTAGTCGCTGCTCGCGGCGTCGCTCACCGTCTGCTGCATGTCGAACTGGAGGCCGGCCTTGTCCGGGTCCAGCGGGACGGTCTTCCCGCCCACCGACAGCTGCAGCGGCTTGCCGATCCGGTCGTCGAACGCGTCGTTGAGCTTCTTCACGGCGTCGTCGCGCGTTCCGCCGCCGATGTCCACGCCGAGCACCGTGGTGCCCTTGGGGACGTCGGTGTGGTTCATCAGCAGACCCGCGCCGTACAGGCCGCCCGCGAGGACGACCAGGCCGCCGCCGACCAGCGCCAGCTTGCTGCGGCCCTTCTTCTTGGGCGCGCGGGCCGCCGGGGTGCTGGACGTGGCCGGCTCGGGGGTGTCCGCGCCCGGTGGGCGGGCTCCCTGCTGGCCGGGGGTCACGACCGGGATGCCGCTGGTGACCGTGTGCCCGGAGACGTTGTCCGCCACGCCGTAGTGGGGGTGGCCGGGGTCGGGGGCGTGCTTCTGGGGGGTGAGGATCGCTGTGTCGTCGCTCAGGCCACCGCCGGGGAGGGGGCCTTGGGGGGTGTGGGGGGTCGCGCCGGGGCCTGTGGGGCCGGGGCGGCCCGGGCCCGTTTGGATGCCGGGGGCGCCGGGGGCGCCGCCTGGGGCCATGGGGCCTCGGGGGCGGCTGCCGTTCGGGGCGCCGTTGCCGAGGGGAGGCACGCGCGGGCCGTCGCCGGTCACGGGGCCCGTCGTGGGGCCTGCGGGGCCCTGGTGGCCGCCGCCCGGGCCGCCTCGGCCGAAGTCGTCGATGCCGCCCGGTCCGCCGGGGCTGTCCGGGGCGTTGAAGTCGGCGGACGGGTCCACGTTGCCGGGGCCGGTGTAGCCGCCTCGGGGGGCGGTTCCGTTCGGGCCCGGGCGGCTGTTCGGGGTGCTCTGGCCGTTCGGGCCGCCCTGGGTGCCGGTGCCTTCGCCCGAGAAGTACGGGAGGTCGTCGCGGCGGGCCTCGCCGGTCGGGGGGCGCGTGCCTGCGCCGCCTCGCGGGCCGGCCGCCAGGGCCTCCGTGACGTCGAAGGAGCCCGTGCCGCCGCCGTGGCCCGGGGCGACCGGGCCGCCTGTCGCTCCGGGCAGGCCCGTGCCGGTGGCGCCGGACGTGCTGCCGCTTCCCGTGCGGGCGCCCGGTACGTTCACCGAGCCCACGCCGGGGCCGGTGGGGCCGACGCCGGGGCCGGGGCCGGTGGGCGGGGTCTTGGGGGCGGCCGAACCCGTGGGTACGGTCGGGAGGTTGCCCGTCGCGCCGTTCTGACCGCCCCTGGCGGACGGGGACTTGCGCGGGGCGAACCACTCGCTCGCCTTCTCCTCCGCCGGCGGGGCGGGGTCGGCCGCCGTCGGCTCCGCGGGGGCCGGGGGCGGGGTCGGGCCTGGAGCCTGACCCGGGCCCGCGGTGGGGGCGGCCGGCGCCTGGGGCGCCTGGGCCTCCGCGCCGGGCTTCCCGCTGTCGGAGACGGGCTTGCGCACCACGACCGGCGGGATGGGCCGTGATCCGGGGATGTTGATCCGGATACGGGTCGTCAGCGTGGTCTCGGTCTTGCGTTCCTCCGGCGCGCCCGAACGGCCCGCGCCCGCGCCGCTGTCGGAAGCCACGGGGGTCCCGTACGGCGGCGTCCCCGAAGGGTATGCGGCTCCGCCGCGCCCGTCGGGCCCGGAGGACGGAGTGTCAGTTTCACGACTCAAGGCAGGTTCTCCCGGTTGGCTCCGCCGCCCGTACCTCACTGCGTCGGGCGGCTCGGCGGCGCGCACCACCATACTGGCCACTTCTGGCGCGTATCCCACGACCGCCTGGGAAACCCACACGGGACTCGCACGTGCACGGTATGAAGAAGTGGTACGTCACTTGCCAAGTCGGACCCCGTCACCACCCGGTTGCCGTAGTGGGCCAAGGGTGGCGCAGATCACAGCCAGGGCCATGCCGCCGAGCAGGAAGAGGTAGGCCGAGGCTCCTGTGCCGAAGACGAAGTCGCCCTCCGGGCGGCTGGCCGTGAGCAGGATGACGGTGATCGCCCAGCCCGCGGCGGCGGCGACGGCTCCGCCCCGGCTGCCGGTGGCCCTTGCGGCGCCCAGGAGGAGGCCGGCCTCGCCTGCCAGGGCGAGCAGGAGGCCGCCCGGGAACCAGGCGGGCTGCAGGAGTGCGCCTGCGATGCCCACGAGGGCGCCCAGCAGCAGTAGGCCCAGGTGGGCCAGGACCCTGGGCAGGGTCGGGCTCTTGATCGGGCGGGCCAGCATCGAACTCATGACGTCTCCTCGATCCCCGCGAACAGGTCGGTCTCGGGGGCGCCGACGGGCTGCCCCTGGACCAGCTCGTAGTACTCGGTGGTCAGCAGGGGCTGGGCCAGCTCGTTGGACAGCGCGAAGTACCGGCCGGCCACCTCGATCTGGGTGGCGTGTGCCCGCATCGCGGCGGCCTTGGCGGCGGTGTGCTCGGTGCCGTCGATGACGGTGGTGATCCGCTCGTCCTCGACGACGCCGGGTACGTCGGCCGCCGTGGCGGACTTGGTGAACGGCAGGCTCGGCAGATCCGCCTGGAGCCGGGCGAACGCCTCGTCCACGGCGGTGCGCGGGACGCGGTTCCAGTAGATCTTGGGGATGCGCCGGCCGGACTCTGCGGCCAGCTCGGCGCCGCGCATCGCGATGCGGTGGGCCTGGATGTGGTCGGGGTGGCCGTAGCCGCCGTCGGGGTCGTAGGTGACCAGGACCTGGGGGCGGACCTCGAGGATGACGTCCACGAGGGCACGGGCCGCCTCGTCCACGTCCGCCTGCCACAGGCAAGCGGGGTCGTCGTTGTCGGCGGTGTCCATCATCCCGGAGTCCTCGAAGCGGCCGGGGCCGCCGAGCTGACGGAAGTCCTCGACGCCCAGCTCGCGCATCGCGGCGGTGAGCTCGCCCAGGCGGTGTTCGCCGAGGGCGGTGCCGGTGAGGTGGCGCAGTTCGGCGGGGATGACCTCGCCGTGTTCACCGAGGGTGCAGGTGACCAGGGTGACGTGCGCTCCCTCGGCCGCGTACTTGGCCATGGTGGCGCCGTTGTTGATCGACTCGTCGTCCGGGTGCGCGTGCACGAGGAGGAGGCGCCGGGCAGGCAGTTCCGTCATGCCGGACAGCCTACGAGGGGTTCTGGGTGGGCGCCGATGGGTGGGGGCTGCGGTGTGATGCCTGCGGCGCATCCTCGGGTTCGTGGGGGTTCGCCTCGCGCCTGCGGTGCGTCTTGAGGCGGGGACGGGGTGGGGGGTGTCCGTCCTCGGTCCGGCGGCTCGGTTGGATGACCTGTGCTGCCCTTTGACGCCGGACGCTGCGGGCGGGCACCCCCCACCCCGTCCCCTCACCGCCGTACGCGGGTGCGGGCCCCGGGTTGGGAGGCGCCTGGCTCAGAACTTGATGCTGCCGATCATGCCCGCGATGTTCGTCGTCAGCTCACTGATCGTGGGTGCGACGGTCGAGGACGCCAGATAGAAGCCGAGCAGCATGCAGACGATCGCATGGCCCGCCTTCAGACCTGACTTCTTGATCAACAGGAAGACGATGATCGCCAGCAGCACCACCGCCGAAATCGAGAGTGCCACGGCGGCTCACCTCCAAGAATCCCAAGCGGAAGTCGGTCTATGGGGGCAGATAAATCCATGCAGCAAGCCAGCAGGTTCATACCCACTATGCGACAGTGATCATAACTATCCGTACGTGCGCATCGGTCGGCGCACAGCCGCACAAGGGGGCGCACTGGCCAATATGGTCAGGGCATGACGACCGAGCCGATCTCCTTCCCCAGGCGGCACGCCCGCACCCAGAGGTTCACCTTGGGAGCGCCCCGCGCGTTCACGGTGGCGCCCGACGGTTCCCGTGCTGTTTTCCTGCGCTCCTCCTCCGGTACCGACCCGGCGAGTTCGCTGTGGGTGTTCGACACGGCGGACGGCGGGGAGCGCGTCGCCGCCGATCCACGCGCCCTGCTGGGCGGGGCCTCGGAGAAGCTGTCGGCCGAGGAGCGCGCGCGACGTGAACGCTCCCGTGAGGGCGGCGCCGGCGTCGTCTCCTACGCCACCGACTCGGCCGTCGAGTTGGCCTCGTTCGCCCTGTCGGGGCGGCTTTTCGCGGCGGAGCTGCGGGTCGGGACGGCTCGTGAACTGCCTGTTCGGGGGCCTGTGATCGATCCGCGTCCCTCGCCGGACGGACGGCACATCGCGTATGTCGCTCGGGGTGCGCTGCGAGTGGTCGGTGCGGAGGGGGACGATGATCGGGCGCTCGCCGAGCCGGAGGCGGAGGGCGTTGCCTATGGGCTCGCCGAGTTCATCGCCGCCGAGGAGATGGGGCGTCATCGGGGGTTCTGGTGGAGTCCGGAGTCGGATCGGCTGCTGGTGGCACGGGCCGATGACGGGGCGGTGAAGCGGTGGTGGATTTCTGATCCCGCCCATCCTGAGCGGGCGCCTCGGCAGGTGGCCTATCCGGCGGCCGGGACGCCCAATGCGGAGGTCCGGCTCTTTGTGGTCGGGTTGGACGGGGCCCGGGTCGAGGTCTCCTGGGATCGGGTGCGGTATCCGTATCTGGCGCGAGTGCACTGGTCAGCGGCGGGGGCGCCGCTGTTGCTCGTACAGGCGCGCGACCAGCGCAGCCAGCTGTTCCTGGCCGTGGACCCGGCTACGGGGACCACGCGGATGGTGCACGCCGACGAAGATCCACAATGGCTGGAACTTTTCCCTGGAGTACCGTGCTGGAGTCCGTCCGGTCATCTCGTGCGGATCGCGGACGAGGGTGGGGCGCGGGTGCTGGCGGTGGGAGAACGGCCGCTGACCGGGCCGCAGTTGCATGTGCGTGCCGTTCTGGATGTGTCCGATGACGATGTGCTTGTCTCGGCTTCTGCCGGGGCCTCGGCGAGTGAATCCGAGATCGGTGAAGTGCATGTCTACCGGGTGAACGAGCTCGGTGTGGAGCGTGTGTCGCAGGAGCCCGGCGTGCATACGGCGGTGCGGGCCGGGGGTGTGACCGTGCTCGTCTCGCATACTCCGGAGTGGCCCGGGGCCCGGGTCCAGGTGCTGCGCGACGGCAAGCTGATTGGCTTGGTCCGGTCGTATGCCGAGGATCCCGGAGTGACTCCGCGGCTCACGCTGACCGAAGGGGGCGCACGGCGCATCCCGTGCGCCGTGCTTATGCCTCGGGACTACGCCGGTGACACCCCTCTCCCGGTTTTGCTCGACCCCTACGGGGGACCGCACGGCCAGCGAGTGGTCGCCGCGCACAACCCGCATCTGACCTCCCAGTGGTTCGCCGACCAGGGCTTCGCCGTGATCGTCGCCGACGGGCGGGGCACCCCGGGCCGTTCGCCGGCCTGGGAGAAGGCCGTCAAGGACGACATCGCTGCGGTCGTGGTGCAGGATCAGGTCGACGCTCTGGAGAGCCTCGCCGAGCGGTTTCCGCTCGATCTTGGGCGGGTCGCCATCCGGGGCTGGTCCTTCGGCGGCTATCTCGCGGGGCTTGCCGTTCTGCGGCGTCCGGATGTCTTTCACGCTGCTGTCGTCGGTGCTCCTGTCACCGATCTGCGTCTCTATGACACGCATTACCAGGAGCGCTATGTCGGGCACCCCGACGAGCAGCCGGAGGTGTACCGGCGCAACTCGCTGATCGACGACGCCGGTCTGGTCGACGCGGCCGAGCCGCACCGGCCGATGATGATCGTGCACGGTTTGGTGGACGACAACGTGGTCGTCGCCCACTCGCTGCGGCTGTCCTCGGCGCTGCTCGCCGCCGGGCGCCCGCACGAGGTGCTGCCGCTGTCCGGGGTGACCCATATGACCCCGCAGGAGGAGGTCGCCGAGAATCTGCTGTTGCTCCAGCTGGACTTCCTGAAGCGGTCGCTCGGGTTGGTCTGACGGCAACGGACCGGGGTGCCCATGGGCACCCCGGTCCGTCTACGGCACCCGCACGGCCGTACGGTGTTCAGCCTGGCGCGTCCGTATATCGGAACCGGGTCGGTCAAGTTGCCTGCGTGTTAACGCGGTTCGGTGGTCTTTGTGGGGATACGGACGACTTGCTTCTCCTCGGCGAAGTGGCACGCCGAGGGGTGGGCCGCCGGGCCACGGAGGCTTTGCGGTACCGCGAGCACCGGGATCTCGGCCGCGCAGCGGTCCCTTGCCTTGAAGCAGCGGGTACGGAAGCGGCAGCCGGACGGCACCTGGGTCGGGGACGGGACGTCTCCGGTGAGGATGATCCGTTCGCGGCGGGCCTGTGGGTCGGGGACCGGGACCGCTGAGAGCAGGGCCTGGGTGTAGGGGTGGGTCGGGTGGTCGTAGATGGCGGTGTCTCCGCCGGTTTCCACGATGCGTCCCAGGTACATCACGCTGACGCGGTCCGAGATGTGGCGGACGATCGACAGGTCGTGCGCGATGAAGACGTAGGAGAGGCCGAACTCCCGTTGCAGGCGGGCCATCAGGTTGATCACCTGTGCCTGGACGGAGACGTCGAGTGCGGAGACCGGTTCGTCGGCCACGATGATCTCCGGGCGCAGGGCCAGGCCGCGCGCGATGCCGATGCGCTGGCGCTGGCCGCCGGAGAACTGGTGCGGGTAGCGGTTGATGTGTTCCGGGTTGAGGCCGACCACGTCCAGGAGTTCGCGCACCCGGCGGCGGCGGTCGCCCTTCGGGGCCACCTCGGGGTGGATGTCGTAGGGCTCGCCGACGATGTCGCCCACCGTCATCCGGGGGTTGAGCGAGGTGTACGGGTCCTGGAAGACCATCTGGATGTTGCGGCGCACCGCCTTCAGGGCGCGGCCGGAGAGTCTGGTGATGTCCTCGCCCTTGTAGCGGATGGTGCCGGCCGTGGGGCGTTCCAGGTTCACCAGCATGCGGGCCACCGTGGATTTGCCGCAGCCTGACTCCCCTACGACGCCCAGGGTTTCGCCACGGTGGAGGGTGAGGTCGATGCCGTCGACCGCCTTCACGGAGCCGATCTGTTTGCGGAGCAGGACGCCGCGGGTGAGGGGGTAGTGCTTGACCAGTTCCTCGACTTCGAGGATCGCCTCAGGCATGCAGGCACTCCGTCCGGAAGTGGCAGGCGCTGCCGCGAGTCTCGGAGACCGGGTACAGCGGGGGCTCGTCGGTGCGGCAGACGTCGCGGGCCATCGGGCAGCGGGGGTGGAAGGCGCAGCCGGGCGGGATGCGGGTGAGGTTGGGGGGCAGGCCGCTGATGGCGGTCAGTTCGCGGCCCTTGAGGTCCAGGCGCGGGACGGACTCCAGCAGGCCCCTGGTGTACGGGTGGGCGGGCGCCTTGTAGATGTCCTGGACCGGTGCCGATTCCACGATCCGGCCCGCGTACATCACGGCGATCCGGTCGGCCACGTCGGCGACCACGCCGAGGTCGTGGGTGATCAGGACGAGGGCCATCTTGTACTCGCGGCGTAGTTCGGCCAGCAGGTCCATGACCTGGGCCTGCACGGTGACGTCCAGGGCTGTCGTGGGTTCGTCGGCGATGATCAGGGCGGGTTCCAGGGCGATCGCCATGGCGATCATGATGCGTTGGCGCATGCCGCCGGAGAACTGGTGCGGGTACTGCTTCACTCGCTCCCTGGCGCCGGGGATGCGGACTTGGTCCATCAGCTCCACGGCCTTGGCGCGGGCGTCCTTGCGGGACATGCCCCGGTGCACGACGAACATCTCGCCGAGCTGGTCGCCGACGGGGAGGACGGGGTTGAGGGACGACAGCGCGTCCTGGAAGATCATCGCCATCTCGGCGCCGCGTACGCGCCGTCGTTCGTCCTCGTTCAGCCGCAGCAGGTCGCGGCCTTGGAAGAGGACCTTTCCGGCGGTGATCCGGCCCGGTGGGGAGTCCAGGATGCCCATCACCGCTTGTGCCGTCACGGACTTGCCGGAGCCTGATTCGCCGAGCACCGCGAGTGTCTCGCCCGCGTCGACGCCGAAGCTGACGCCGTTGACGGCGCGGGCGATGCCGTCCCGGGTCCGGAACTCCACCTTCAGGTCGTGTACGTCGAGCAGCACGGCGTCCTCACCTCAGCTTCGGGTCGAGGGCGTCGCGCAGTGCGTCGCCCAGCATGATGAAGGCCAGGACGGTGATCGCCAGCGCCCCCGAGGGCCACAGCAGGGCGTGCGGGGCGGTGCGGACGTACGGGGAGGCGGCCGAGATGTCGATGCCCCAGGAGACGCTCGGCGGCTTCAGGCCCACGCCGAGGTAGGAGAGGGTGGCCTCCAGGGCGATGTATGTGCCCAGCGCGATGGTCGCGACGACGATGACGGGGGCGACCGCGTTCGGTGCGATGTGGCGCAGGAGGATTCGTGCCGGGGAGGCGCCCAGGGCTCGGGCGGCCTGGACGTAGTCGTTCTGCTGGACGGTGATGACCGAGCCGCGGGCGATCCGGGAGATCTGCGGCCAGCCGAGCAGCACGATGAAGCCGACCACCGGCCAGACCGAGTTGGCGGTCACGACCGAGAGCAGGACCAGGCCGCCCAGGACGACCGGGATGGCGAAGAAGACGTCGGTGATGCGGGACAGCACGGCGTCCCACCAGCCGCCGAAGAATCCGGCGAGCGCGCCGAGGAGCGAGCCGAGGACGGCCACCCCGAGCGTGGCGCAGACGCCGACGACGACGGACGTACGGGCGCCGTGGACGGTGCGGGTGTAGACGTCGCAGCCCTGGCCGTCGAAGCCGAAGGGGTGGCCGGGTGCGGAGCCCTGCTGGGCGCGGGCCAGGTCGCACTTCAGGGGGCTGCCGGAGGCAATCAGGGACGGCCACAGGGAGATGACGATCAGGAAGAGGATCACCAGGGCGGAGAGGAGGAAGACGGGATTGCGGCGGAGGTCGCGCCAGGCGTCGGACCAGAGGCTGCGGGGCCGGTCGGTGGCTTCGGGCCGGGCGGCCGCGGGCGGGGCGGGTTCGCCGGTTCCGTCGGGGGGCCGTACCGTCCCCGTCTCGGTCGGGGTCAGGTCCATCGCGCCGCCGGCGATCACCCCCTCGGGCGGGAACGGCTGTTCAGGCATAGCGGATCCTCGGGTCGAGTACGGCGTACAGGAGGTCGACGACCAGGTTGCAGAGCAGGAAGACGAGGACGAGGACCGTCACGAAGCCGACGACCGTCTGGGTGTTCTGGCGGACGATGCCCTGGTAGAGCTGGTAGCCGACGCCGTGGATGTTGAAGATCCGCTCGGTGACGATCGCGCCGCCCATGAGGAAGCCGATGTCGGCGCCGAGGAACGTGACGACCGGGATGAGGGAGTTGCGCAGAAGGTGGCGGGTGACGACGCGGTGGCGGGGCAGGCCCTTGGCGACCGCGGTGCGGACGTAGTCGGAGCGGCGGTTCTCGGCGATGGACGTCCGGGTCAGGCGGGTGACGTAGGCCAGGGAGACCGAGGCCAGGACGAGGCCGGGCAGCAGGAGTTCGCCGAAGGGGGCCGCCGGGGAGACCGAGGGTCTGATCCAGCCCCATTCGACGCCGAGCAGCAGCTGGAGCAGGAGGCCGGTGACGAAGGTGGGGACGGAGATGACGACGAGGGTGAGCAGCAGTACGCCGGTGTCGACGGGGCGGCCGCGGCGCAGCCCGGTGAGGACGCCGAGGGTGACGCCGATGAGGATCTCGAAGCAGAGCGCCACGATGGTCAGCCGGAGGGTGACGGGGAAGGCCGTGGACATCAGCTCGGTGACCTCCTGCCCGTTGAAGGCGGTCCCGAAGTCCCCGGTGAACACGTTCCCCATGTAGGTCAGGTACTGCCGCCACACGGGCTGGTCGAGGCCGAACTCCTGGCGCAGCCGGGTGGCCGTCGCCGGGTCGCACCGGCGGTCGCCGCACAGGCCCGCGACGGGGTCGCCCATCACGTTCACCATGAGGAAGATCAGCAGGGTGGACCCGATGAACACCGGGACCATCTGCACCAGGCGCCGGACGACGTACCGTCCCATGGCGGGCTCAGCCGACCTTGATCTGTTCGTAGACGGGGACGCTGAACGGGTTGAGGGTCACGTCGGACAGGCGCTCGGACCAGCCGGCGCTGCCGTTCTGGTACCAGAGCGGGATGGCCGCCATCTCGTCGCGGACGACCTCCTCCGCCTGCTGGAACAGCTTCACGGCCTTCGCGGGGTCCGTCTCGGCGTTCGCCCGGTCGACGAGCCGGTCGAACTCCTTGTTGGACCACTTGCCGTCGTTGGAGGAGGCGTTGGTGTAGTAGAGCGGCTGGAGGAAGTTCTGGGTGAGCGGGTAGTCCATCTGCCAGCCCGCCCGGAACGGCCCGGCGATCTTCTGGGTGGTGGACTTGCTGCGGAAGTCGGCGAAGGTGCCCATCGGGTTGCCGACGCAGGCCTTGTCGTCGTTCAGGGCGTTGTTGATGGAGTTGCAGACGGCGTCCACCCACAGCTTGTGGGACCCGGTGTCCGCGTTGTACGTGATCTTGACCTGGCCGCCGGGCAGCCCGCCGCCCTCCTCGATGAGCTTGCGGGCCGCGGCGGCGTCGTACGCGCACCACTCGCCGCACAGCCCGGCCTTGTAGCCGCCCTCGGCGCCGAGCACGGGGGACGTCCAGTCGGTGGCGGGGGTGCGGGTTCCCTGGAAGATCGTCCGGGTGATCTGCTCGCGGTCGATGGCCCGGGACAGGCCCTTGCGGACCTTGTCGGCGCCGGGCCCGGTCCAGCGCTTGTCGTAGTGCGGGAAGGACAGGGTCTGGATGATGCCGGCCGGGGTGTTGAGGTAGCGGCCGTCGAGGTCGGCGCGGACGTTCTTCAGCTGCTGGGCGGGGACGTCGTCGACCAGGTCGAGGTTGCCGGCCATCAGGTCGGTGTAGGCCGTGTTGTTGTCGGTGTAGACCTTCAGGGTGACGCCGTCGTTGCGGGCCGCGTCGGGTCCGGCGTAGGCGTCCCACCGCACCAGCCGCATCTCCGAGCCCCTGGTGTACGACTGCACGGTGTACGGGCCGTTGCCGACGGGCTTGGCGAGCCAGCCCGCGTGGTCCTCGTAGAACGACCGGGGCAGCGGGACGAACGCGTTGTAGCCGAGGGTGTCCGGGAAGCCGGAGAACTTCTGGCTGAGCGTGACCGTGAAGGTCCGCTCGTCGATGACCTTCAGGCCGGACATGGTCTTCGCGCGCTGCTTCCCCTGCTCGGGGTGGACCTGGTCGTAGCCCTCGATGTAGCTGAAGAAGTAGGCGTTCTTCTGGTTGTTCTCCAGGCTCGCGCCATAGTTCCAGGCGTCGACGAACGACTTCGCGGTGACCTTCTCGCCGTCGCTGAACGTCCAGCCGTCCTTCAGGGTGACGGTGAAGTGCTGCGAGTCGGACGTCTCGATGCGCTCGGCGACCATGTTCTTCGCCTCGCCGGTCTTCGGGTCGTACTGCTTCAGCCCCCGGAAGATCATGGACAGCACCTTGCCGCCCTGCACCTCGTTGGTGTTGGCCGGCTCCAGCGGGTTCTGCGGGTCCGTCCAGGAGGAGCTGAGCACCGCCCCGCCCTCCCCGGCGTCGGCGCCGCCTCCGCAGGCGGTCGTCGCGAGCGCAACGACCATCGCGGCCGCGGCCCATCGGGCGTGCCTGGCTGCGCGCATCGAGTGCCTCCTCGTGACCGCGGCGCCCTGGTCGACGCCATGCTCTGGCAGCCACTATCGGCAGCCGCGCGGCGGCGGCGCATGCGCACGGACGCCATCCGGGGGCGCGGTTGGCCCGTTCGGCGGCACGGTCCCGCCAGGGCGTCACGCCGCGACCAGGGCCGCTTCAGCGGTCTGGACCACTGGCTGTCTCAATCTCATCACTTCGTTGTTTCCGCAGGCCACATGGGGTTTCATGCGCCGTTGGCGTGCGCATGAACGCGCTGACAGTCCAACAGGCCGTCCCTCTGCAAGCGATGACGCGAGGTCACCACCATGAGTACTTCTGAGCAGCACGGCAGAGCACGGCGGCGCCTGGTCGCCGCCACCGGAGCCGCCGCCCTGACCCTGGCGGCCGGACTGGTGCCGCAGCAGGCGGCGGCCGCGGACGGCGACAAGGTCCTCACCGTCGCAGTCGCACAGAGCGTCGACTCACTGAGCCCGTTCCTCGCCCAGCGGCTCCTGAGCACCAGCATCCACCGGCTGACGTACGAGTACCTCACCAACTACGACGCGAAGGACGCCCGGGCGATCCCCGCCCTGGCCACCAAGTGGACGTCGTCGCCGGACAAGCTGACCTGGACCTACACGATCCGCTCCGACTCCTCGTGGTCGGACGGGAAGCGGGCCACGGCCGAGGACGCGGCGTGGACGTTCAACACGATGATGACCGACCCGGACGCGGCGACCGCCAACGGCAGTTTCGTCGCCAACTTCCGCAAGGTGACCGCCCCGAGCCCCACCAAGCTGGTCATCGAGCTGAAGAAGCCGCAGGCCACGATGACGGCCCTGGACGTGCCGATCGTGCCGAAGCACGTCTGGGAGAAGGTCGACGACTACTCCGAGTTCAACAACGACAAGAAGTTCCCCATCGTCGGAAACGGGCCATTCATCCTCACCGACTACAAGCCCGACAGCTATGTGCGGCTGAAGGCCAACAAGGACTTCTGGCGCGGGGCGCCCAAGTTCGACGAGCTGGTCTTCCGCTACTACAAGGACCAGGACGCGGCCGTCGCCGCCCTGCGCAAGGGCGAGGTCTCCTTCGTCTCCGGATCGCCGGCCCTCACGCCCGCCCAGGCGTCCTCGCTCGAGGGCGAGAAGAACATCAAGGTGAACGACGCCCCCGGCCGCCGCTTCTACGCGCTGGCCGTCAACCCCGGCGCCCGGGCGAAGAACGGCGACACGTTCGGCGACGGCGACACGTCCCTGAAGGACGAGCGGGTGCGGCACGCGCTGTTCATGGCCGTCGACCGCAAGACCGTCGTCGACAAGGTGTTCCAGGGGTACGCCGTGCAGGGCGAGGGCTACATACCGCCGCGCTTCGGCTCGTACTTCTGGAAGCCGTCGGACGGGCAGGAGCTCGCCTACGACCCGGCGAAGGCGGCCCGGCTCCTCGACGAGGCCGGGTACAAGAAGAACGCTGACGGCAAGCGCGTCGGCAAGGACGGCAAGCCGCTCGACTACCGCGTGCTCTGCCACGCCACCGACCCCAACGACAAGGCCATCGGGCAGTACCTCCAGGAGTGGTGGGGCGACCTCGGCATCGGCGTCTCCCTGAACTGCGTGGACAACGTCACCGACCCCTGGCTGGCCGGCCAGTACGACCTCGCCTTCGACGGCTGGTCCGTCAACCCCGATCCCGACTTCGTGATGTCGATCCACACCTGCGGGGCGCTGCCCGCCACCCCGAAGGACACCGGCGCCACCGACAACTTCATCTGCGACAAGCAGTACGACGAGCTGTACGCGAAGCAGCTCGCCGAGTACGACCCGGCCAAGCGGGCCGACCTCGTCAAGCAGATGCAGTCCCGGCTGTACGACCTCGGGTACATGAACGTCATGGCCTACCCGAACGCCGTCGAGGCCTACCGCACGGACCAGATCGCCTCGATCACGACGATGCCCGAGAAGGCGGGCAACATCTACGGGCAGGACGGCTACTGGAGCTGGTGGTCGGCCACCCCGGCGGACGGCGGGGACTCCGGCGGCTCGAGTTCGACGGGTGTCGTCGTCGGCATCGTCGCCGGTGTCGTGGTCCTCGCGGGCGCGGGCGTCCTCTTCGCGCTGCGCCGCCGGTCCACCGCCGAGGACCGCGAGTAGCGCATGACCGACGCACCCCTCACCGCGGCCGTGAAGGCCGCCGCGCCCGCGGTCCCCGGACCGCGGGCGCGCACCACCACGCGCTATCTGCGCTACGGCGCGGGCAAGGTGGGCGGCGCCGCCGTCTCC
Source organism: Streptomyces sp. RK62 (assembly GCF_018070255.1). Classification (NCBI taxonomy): domain Bacteria; kingdom Bacillati; phylum Actinomycetota; class Actinomycetes; order Kitasatosporales; family Streptomycetaceae; genus Streptomyces; species Streptomyces sp. RK62. The sequence continues at coordinate 30,986 of NZ_JAGPYD010000019.1, forward strand.
CTGTTCGCCGTGCTCGTCACCGGGTTCTTCCTGTTCCGGCTGATCCCCGGCGACCCGGTCAAGACCATGACCGGCGGCCGGCCGGTCTCGGCCGAGCAGATGGCCGCCTACCGCGAGGAGTTCGGGCTCGACCTGCCGCTGTGGCAGCAGTTCACCGAGTACTGCGGCAAGGCGCTCACCGGCGATCTCGGGACGTCGTACCAGTTCCACGCGCCCGTCACCGACAAGATCGCGGAGGCGCTGCCCAACACGCTGCTCCTCACCGGCACCGCCTTCGTCCTGTTCACCCTGCTCGGCATCGTGCTGGGCACCCGCTCGGCCTGGCGGCACGGCGGGCTCGGCGACCGGCTGAACACCGGGCTGGCGCTGACCCTGTACTCCGTGCCGTCGTTCTGGCTGGGCCTGCTGCTCATCATCGTGTTCGCCGTCGGCATCGGCCCGGTCCCCGGGCTGTTCCCGACCGGCGGCATGGAGTCCGGCGGCGAGGAGGGATTCGCCCAGGTCCTCGACGTCGCCCACCATCTGGTCCTGCCCGTCGTCACGCTGGTCGCGGTCGAGTACGGCCAGACCCTGCTGGTGGCCCGGTCCGCGCTGCTGGACGAGATGGGCGGCGACTACCTGACGACGGCCCGCGCCAAGGGGCTCCGCGACGACCAGGTGCGCCGCCGGCACGCCGTGCCGAACGCGCTGCTGCCGACCGTGACCCTCGTCTTCGTCAACCTCGGCCGGACCGTCGCCGGCGTCATCCTGGTCGAGACGGTGTTCTCCTGGCCGGGGCTCGGCGGGCTGTTCTACCAGGGGCTGAGCGTGCCCGACCTGCCGCTGGTGCAGGGCCTGTTCCTCTTCTTCGCCGGGACGGTGATCGTCATGAACACCCTGGCCGACCTCGTGTACCCGCTGCTCGACCCGCGGGTGGGCCGATGACGGCCGGGACCGGGGAGCCGGTGACCGACCGGGGTGCCGGACCGAAGGCGCCGAGCGCGCGGACGCTCGCCCGACGCCGGCGCCGTGCGTCCGCCGCGCGCTTCTGGCGGGAGTACCGCACCCACCGGGCCGGACTGGTGGGGCTGGCCGCGCTGGCCCTGTTCGCGCTGGCCGCGCTGACCGCGCCGTTCACCGTCGGCTCCGACGTGTCCAGCGTGACGGGGGCGCCCGGGCAGCCGTTGGAGACCCCGAGCGGCGCGTTCTGGCTGGGCACCGACCGGTTCGGGCGGGACCTGCTCGGCCTGGTGGTGTGGGGGTCCCGGGTGTCGCTGCTCGTGGGGCTGCTCGCGGCCGCGCTGTCGGTGGCGATCGGCACCCTGGTCGGGATCACCGCGGGCCATTTCAAGGGCGCGTACGCCACCGTGGTCATGCGGATCACCGACTGGTTCCTGGTGATGCCGACGCTGGTCCTCGCGATCGCGCTGGCCACCGTGATGTCCCGCTCGCTGGCCACGGTCGTGCTGGCGATCGGTGTGACGTCCTGGCCGACCACGGCCCGGCTGGTGCGGGCGCAGACCCTCGCCGTGGAGGCCCGGCCGTACATCGAGCGGGCCCGGGCGCTGGGCGGCGGGCACCGGCACATCATGGTCCGGCACGTCCTGCCCAATGTGATGCCGCTGGTCCTCGCCCAGACCACGCTGATGATCTCCTCCTCCATCCTCGCCGAGGCGACGCTCGCCTTCCTGGGGCTGGGCGACCCGACCGTCGTGTCCTGGGGCGGGCTGCTCCAGGACGCCCGGGAGGCCGGCTCGGTCAGCTCCGGGAACTGGTCGTACCTGGTGCCGCCCGGCCTCGCGATCGCGGGCGTCGCGCTGGCGTTCACGCTGTGCGGGCGCGCGGTGGAGTCCGTCCTCAACCCCAGGCTGGGGGTGACCCGTTGACACTCCTCGAGGTCCGGAACCTGGAGGTGACCTACCCGGGCGGCGCGGCCGCCGTCCGCGGGGTCGACCTGAGTCTGGAGGCCGGGCAGAAGCTCGGCATCGCCGGGGAGTCGGGGTGCGGCAAGTCCACGCTCGCCCTCGCCCTGCTGCGGCTGCTGCCGCCCGGCACCCGGGTGGGCGGCGAGGTCCTGCTGGACGGCGAGGACGTGCTCGCCATGCGGTGGGGCCGGGTGCGCGCGGTGCGCTGGGCCGGGGCGTCGATCGTCTTCCAGGGCGCGATGCACTCGCTGAACGCCGTGCACCGCGTCGGGGACCAGATCGCCGAGCCGATCCTGCTGCACCGCCGGGCGACCCCGGCCACCGCCCGCCGGCGCACCGGGGAACTCCTGGAGCAGGTCGGGCTCCCGGCGGCGCGGGCCTCGGCGTATCCGCACGAGCTGTCCGGCGGGCAGCGCCAGCGTGTCATGATCGCGATGGCGCTGGCCTGCGACCCCCGCCTGGTCGTCGCCGACGAGCCGACGACCGCGCTGGACGTGATGATCCAGGCGCAGATCCTGCGGCTCATCGAGGGGCTGGTCGCCGAGCAGGAGCTCGGGCTCGTCGCGATCAGCCACGACCTCGCCGTCCTCGCCGAGACCTGCGACCGGATGGCGGTGATGTACGCGGGCCGGGTGGTCGAGGAGGGACCGGCGCGCACGGTGTACGAGGACGCCGGGCACCCGTACGCACGGGCGCTGTCGGAGGCGTTCCCGAGGATCGGCGACCCGGCGTCCCGGTTCGCCCCGCGCGGCCTGCCCGGCGACCCGCCGGACCCGTCGGACCTGCCCTCCGGGTGCGCCTTCCACCCCCGCTGCCCGGTCGCGCTGGACTCCTGCGCGGTCGACGACCCGGCCCTGCGGGTCTCGGGCACGGGACGGCGGGCGGCGTGTGTGCACGTGGGCGCCGCCCAGGACGTGAGGAGCGCAACATGACCCTGCTGAGCGCACGGGACCTGCACGTCACCTTCCCGGGCCGGCACGGGGCTCCGCCCGCCCACGCGCATGACTCCGGCGCGGTCGACAATCCGGCGCTCCGGGTCTCGGGCACGGGACGGCGGGCGGCGTGTGTGCACGTGGGCGCCGCCCAGGACGCGAGGAGCGGAACATGACCCTGCTGAGCGCACGGGACCTGCACGTCACCTTCCCGGGCCGGCACGGGGCTCCGCCCGCCCACGCGGTGGACGGGGTCGAACTGGACATCGGTGCCGGGGAGATCGTCGCCCTGGTCGGTGAGTCCGGCTGTGGCAAGACGACCCTGGCCCGCGCCCTGCTCGGGCTGGTCCGGCCGACCAGCGGGCGGGTCGTCTTCGACGGGGAGGAGGTACGGCCCGACGCGCGCGCCCTCAAGGCGTACCGGCGGCGCGTCCAGCTCGTACTCCAGGACCCGACGGGGTCTCTGAACCCCCGGCACACCGTGTACGAGGCGGTGGCGGAGGGGCTGCGCATCCACGGGTACACCGGCGACGAGCGCGCGGCGGTGGCCGAGGCGCTGTCCCGGGCGGGGCTGCGGCCGCCCGAGCGGTTCTTCCTGCGCTATCCGCACGAGCTGTCGGGCGGGCAGCGCCAGCGCGTGGTCATCGCGGGCGCGCTGGTCCTCGCGCCCGAACTCCTCGTCGCGGACGAGCCGGTGGCCTCCCTGGACGCCTCCGTACGCGGCGAGATCCTGGCCCTGCTGCTGCGCCTGCGCACCGAACTCGGGCTGTCCGCGCTGGTGGTGACGCACGATCTGGGGCTGGCGTGGAACATCGCGGACCGGGTGGCGGTGATGTACCTGGGCCGGATCGTGGAGACCGGGGACGTCGAGCAGGTCCTGACGGCACCGCGACACCCGTACACACGCGCGCTGTTGTCGGTCCTGCCGGAGGCGCCCGGTGATCCGGTGATCCTCAGCGGTGAGCCGCCGGACCCGTCACGGGTGCCGCCCGGCTGCCGCTTCCACGCCCGCTGCCCGGTGCTGGCGAGCGGGGAGGCGGAGCAAGCGGGGGTGGCGGACGCCTGCCGCACCGAGGACCCGGAGATCCTCGACGGGGGCCCGCACGCCCAGGTGGCCTGCCACTGGGCGCGGGCGACGGCACCGGCCTGACCACGCACGAGGACCGGGGTCAGCTCTTGGAGACCGGCCCGTCGTGGTCGGAGACACCCTCCAGGGCCTTCAGGCCGGCGTCCAGGACGACGTCCTCGCCCCGGTCCTCGATGGTGGGCTCCTCCGGGTAGTGGCACGCGGTCAGGTGACCGGGCTTGCTGCCCTCGATGCGCAGCAGCGGCGGCTCCTCCGTCGCGCACTTCTCCGTCGCCTTCCAGCAGCGGGTGCGGAAGCGGCAGCCGGACGGCGGCATGATCGGCGAGGGCACGTCACCGGCGAGCCGGATGCGCTCCCGCTTGGTCGCGTCGATGTCGGCGTCCGGAACGGCGGACAGCAGCGCGTGCGTGTACGGGTGCCGCGGGCCGTTGTAGATCGAGTCACGGTCGGCGATCTCGACGATCTTGCCGAGGTACATGACCGCGACGCGCTGCGAGAAGTGCCGGACGATCGCCAGGTCGTGGGCGATGAAGACGAACGCGATGCCCATCTCCCGCTGCACTTCCTGGAGCAGGTTCACCACCTGCGCCTGGATCGACACGTCGAGGGCCGAGACCGGCTCGTCGGCGACGATCAGCTTCGGCTCCAGCGCGATGGCGCGCGCGACGCCGATGCGCTGGCGCTGGCCGCCGGAGAACTCGTGCGGGAAGCGGTTGTAGTGCTCCGGGTTGAGACCGACGATCTCCAGGAGCTCACGGACGCGCTTCTCGCGGCCGCCGGGAGGGTTGATCCCGTTGATCTCCATCGGGCCGGAGATGATCGTGCCGACCGTCTGCCGCGGGTTCAGCGACGCGTACGGGTCCTGGAAGATCATCTGGATCTCGGACCGGATCGGCGCCAGCTTGCGGCGGTCGGCCCGGCTGATGTCCTGGCCCTTGTACTCGATGGTGCCCGCGGTCGGCTCGTAGAGCCGGGTCAGCAGCCGGCCGGTGGTCGACTTGCCGCAGCCGGACTCACCGACGAGGCCGAGGCTCTCGCCCGGGTAGACCTCGAAGTCCACGCCGTCGACGGCCTTGACGTGGCCGACGGTGCGCCGGATCGGGAAGCCGCCCTTGATCGGGAAGTGCTTGGTCAGTCCGCTGACCTTCATCAGCGGTGCCTCGTCGCTGCCCCGCTGCTGCGGGACGGCGTCGGCGACCGCCGTGGTCGTGTTGTTCTTGTCGCTCATGGTGATGCCCCAGTCGCCGGTTTCCGCTCAGCCCAGCCGGGGCTGAATCGTGTCGATGAAGACCTGCTGCCGCTGCTCCCCCGTCAGGTGGCAGGCGGCGGCACGCCCGGCGGCGAGCGCCGGCCGCTCCCCCGCGCACAGCCCGCCCTGCACCTTGTCGGTGTGCGCGCACCGCGGGTGGAACGGGCAGCCCGACGGCGGGTTCAGCAGGGACGGCGGCGAGCCGGGGATCGGCAGCAGCGGCTCGTCGACGCTCGAGGACAGCCGCGGCATCGAGCCGAGCAGGCCCCAGGTGTACGGGTGCTGAGGCGCCTTCAGCACCTCGCGCACCGTGCCGCGCTCCACGGCCCGGCCGGCGTACATCACGAGGATGTCGTCCGCCATGTTGGCGACCACGCCGAGGTCGTGGGTGATCATGATGATCGCGGAGCCGAACTCCTGCTGCAGATCCTTGAGCAGGTCGAGGATCTGCGCCTGCACGGTCACGTCGAGCGCGGTGGTCGGCTCGTCCGCGATGAGCAGGTCCGGGTCGCAGGCCAGCGCCATGGCGATCATGGCGCGCTGGCGCATACCGCCGGAGAACTGGTGCGGGTAGTCGTCCACGCGCTGCTGCGGGTGCGGGATGCCGACCTTCTCCAGCAGATCGATGGCGCGCACCCGGGCGTCCCGCTTGGAGGCCCCGGTGTGCTTCATGAACGGCTCGGCGATCTGCCGGCCCACCGTGTAGTAGGGCGACAGGGCGGTCAGCGCGTCCTGGAAGATCATCGCCATCTTCTTGCCGCGCAGCGTCTCCAGCTGCTTCTCGCCGGCGTCGGTCAGCTCCTGGCCGTCCAGCGTGATGGAGCCGTCGATCGTCGTCGTCTTGCGGTTGTGCAGACCGAGGACGGCGAGGTTGGTCACGGACTTGCCGGAACCGGACTCGCCCACGATCCCGAGGGTCTTGCCGCGCTCGAGGTCGAAGGAGAGCCCGTCCACCGCCTTGACGATGCCGTCCTCGGTGGAGAAGTGGACCTTGAGGTCGCGCACCGAGAGAAAGGCGTCCCCCGAGGCGGGAGCAGCGGCCTCTTCAGGCTTGGTCTGAGTGGTCACGGTGGTTCTCCTAGGACAGGCGCACGCGCGGGTCGATGACGGCGTACAGGGCGTCCACGATCAGGTTGAAGACGATGATGAGCGCGGCGCTGACCAGCATGACGCCCATCAGCATCGGCAGGTCCTTGTTGGTCACGGACTCGAGAGCGAGCCGACCGAGCCCCGCCAGGCCGAAGGTCAGTTCGGTCACCATGCCGCCCGAGAGCAGGGAGGACAGGTCGATGCCGAGGATGGTGACGATCGGGATGAGGGAGCCGCGCCACGCGTAGCGGAAGAAGGTGTAGTTGGCCGACATGCCCTTGGCACGCGCGGCTCTGACGTGTTCCTCCTGGAGCTGCTCGATCATCGAGGAGCGGCTCATACGCGTGTAGTTGGCGGTGAAGATGGTCGCCATGACGACCCAGGGGATCAGCAGGCCCATGAACCAGCCGCCGAGATCCTCGGAGAAGGGCACGTACTTCGGCTTCTCGAGCCAGCCGGTGCTGTAGACGAGCGCGAGCAGGACCAGCGGGCCGAGGAAGTAGATCTGCAGGGAGCTGACGACCAGCGAGCCGGAGCTGAACAGCTTGTCGATCCAGGTGCCGCGGTTCTTGGCGGCCAGCAGACCGGCGCCGAGGCCGAGGAAGAGGAAGACCAGGAGGCTTCCGACGGTCAGCGAGAGCGTCAGCGGGAAGCGGTCGACGATCGTGTCCCAGACGTTCTGGTTGTTGGCGAAGGAGACGCCGAAGCAGGGGGCGGCGCAGTGGCCGACGGCGAAGTCACGGCCGGCGAAGATGCCGACGAGGAACGTCCAGTACTGGACGGTGACCGGCTTGTCGAGGCCGAGGTTCTTGTGAATGATCGCCAGCGCGTCCGGAGTGCAGTTCTTTCCACAGGCCAGAGTGGCCGGGTCCTGCGGGATGGCGAAGAACATGAAGAACGTGAACGCACTGATCAACAGCAGAATCAGCGCCGCGCCGAATGTCCGGCGGATGAGGAATTGAAGCATGGCAGGCAGCTGCTCTCAGGACGGCGGCAATCGGAGGGGGTCTGGCAGGGGGGGTGGGGACGGGTGGTGGGCGCTCCGCCGCGCGCCCACCACCGTCGCCCCGACCTGGCGGGTTACTTCTTCAGGAAGACGCGGGTGACGTCCACGTAGCTCGAGTCCGAGCTGTAGCGGATGCCGCCGATGTTCGAACCGAAGATCTGGAAGACCTTGGTGTAGTAGATCGGCGCGGCCGGGTTGACTTCCTTGGAGATGTACTCGTTCAGCTCGGCCCACGCCTTGGTGGCCTCGGCCGTGTCGGTGATCTTCGCGATGCGCTCGATCTCCGAGTTGACCTTCGGGTCGTTGATGTGCGAGTAGTTCGACGCACCGTCCTGGATCTGCTTGCCGTCGTACAGCGGCGGGAAGACGGTGGACGCCGACGGCCAGTCCTGACCCCAACCGGTCATGTACAGGTCGTAGCCGTTCTTGACCTTGCCGACCTGCTCGTACCAGGTGGCGGAGTCGATCTCCTTCTTCTGGATGTCGAGACCGATCTTCTCCAGGGCGGTGGCGATCAGCACGGCCTGCTGCTGGCGGACCGGGGTGTTGCCGTAGGCGTAGACGAGCTTCTTGCCTTCGAAGCCGCCCTCCTTGATGAGCTTCTTGGCGGCCTCGATGTCACCGTTCGGCTTGCCCTTGCGGTTGAACGGGTCGAACGCCTCGTCGTAGCCCGGGGTGGTGGGCGACATCAGGGAGTTGGCGACCTCACCGCCGTAGGCGCCACCGTCGGCCTTGAAGACCGAGGCGGAGGGCAGCGCGAGGGTGATGGCGTCGCGCAGCTTCTTGTCCTTGACGCGGTCCAGGTTGAAGTTGAGCTGCCACACGTACGGCGCGTAGCCCTGGATGGTGCGCTTCATCGCGGCCTTGTTGCCCACGACCTGCTGCAGCTGCGTGGTGGCGACCTGGCCGGTGAACATCATGGCGTTCTTGGCCGAACCCTGGTCCGCGAGGAGCGTCTTGGTCTGGTCCTCGTCATCGTGGTTCATCTCGATGTCGAAGCCGTCGACGTACTGGTGACGCACCGAGTCCGACTTGGCGTCCCACTGGTCGTTCTTGACCAGCTTCATGGACTTGCCGGGCTTGAAGTCGGCGATCTTGTACGGGCCCAGGGCGACCGGGGCGTTGTCGTACTTCTCCTTGGTGTCCGTCTCCTCGGGCACGACGCTGTAACCGGGCATGGTCAGCATCTGCGGGAGGTCGACCTGGGCCTCCTTGAAGTGGAAGACGATCGTCTTGTCGTCCGGGGTGTCCAGGACGGTCTTCGGCAGGTGCTTGCCCTTGTCCGGACCCGGGTAGGCCTTGCGGTAGGTGGTGCCGGCACCCGACAGCGCCTGCTGCAGGTAGGTCGGGCCGTCCGTGATGTAGGACGCGTACAGGCGCTCGACCGTGTGGCGGATGTCCGCCGAGTTGATCGGGTTGCCGTTCGCGTCCTTCAGGTTGTCCTTGAGGGTGTAGGTCCAGGTCTTGCCGCCGTCCGAGACCTTGCCCGCGTCGGTGGCGAGGTCGCCCACGACGGTCAGGTTGCCCTGGTCGTCCTCGTCGTACTGGGTCAGGCCGCGGAAGATCAGACGGCTGAGCAGCTTGCCGTCGGAGACGTAGATCTGGCCCGGGTCCAGGTGGGAGAAGTCGGCCTCCTGGTACACCGTCGCGACGCCGCCGGGCTTGGCGCCCGGGACCTCGGGAGCCGGACCGGTCGACGCCTTCGCGTCACCGATCTTCACCGGCTTGGACTGCGCCTTGGCATCGTCCTTGGTCTTGCTGTTGTCCTTGCTGGAGCCACCGCCGCCCCCGCCGCAGGCGGTGAGGGTCAGGGCGCCCGCGGCGACCGCGACTATGGCGGCCGAAGCGGCGCGGTTACGGAAGATGCTCATGGAGACGATCCACCTGCCTGTGAGTAGTGAGCACTGCTGGTACTGGGCCGGACGGTGCCGTACGGCACCGGGGCCGGCCGAGCGGGAGTGTGGGGGGAGGGTGGGAGATGGCCCGGGGGCGGGTCAGCGTCCCGTCTTGGGGTCGAAGGCGTCCCGTACGGAGTCGCCCAGGAGGTTGAACGCCACGACGAAGATCACCATGGCGATGCCGGGGAAGAGCATGTAGTACGGGTCCTGCTCGACGATGTTGGCGCCGATGGCGAACATCCGGCCCCAGTCCGGGGTGGGTTCGACATATCCGACGCCCACGAAGGACAGGAACGCGATGCTGAGGATGGTGCTGGGAAGCGTCAGGGTGGCCTGCACCAGCGTGGGGGTGACGATGTTGGGCAGAAGCTCCTTGCGGATGATCCGCCAGGGCGAGGCACCGGAGATCCGGGCGGCCTCGATGAACTCGCGGTCGCGCAGCGACAGCGTGGCGCCGCGGACGATACGCGCCATGCTCATCCAGCCCAGGAAGGACAGGACGATGATGATCGCGCAGGTCCGCACGTAGGTGGGCGTCTCCTCGTCGGGGGCCACGAACACCGTGGTGATGACCGGCATCGCCGCCACGAAGAACAGCTGGCTGGGCAGCGCCATGAAGAAGTCGGTCATCCGGCCGAGCCAGTAGTCGATACGGCCGCCGAAGTAGCCGCCGGCGAGGCCGATCAGCACACCCAGGACAGTCATGATGACCGTCGCGGCGAGGGCGGTGGCCAGCGAGGTCCGGATGCCGTAGATCAGCTGCGTGAGGACGTCACGGCCGAGGCCCGGCTCGATGCCGAACCAGAACTCGCCGTCGATGCCTCCGGCGGGCTTCGCGGGCATGGTGAACATGTCCAGAAGCTCGGGCCTGTCCTGGCCGTACAGCGTGTACGGGTCCTTGCCGTAGACCTTCGCGATCAGCGGCGCGGCGGCGGCGATCAAGAAGAAGAACAGGACGACGAAAGCGGACACCACGCCGGTCCGGTCGCGCTTGAACCGCGCCCACATCAACTGGCTGGGGCTGCGCCCCGCGAGCTTCTTCGGCTCCTCGGCCTTGCTCGGTGACGCGCTCTCTTTGTCCAAGGCGGAGGAGGTGTCAACACCCTCAAGCTCGATTGGACTCGTCATGATTCGTCCATTTCACAGGTTGGAGGTCACCGGGGAGGAACACTGGCCCGGCGGCCTTCGCACGGCGTACGTATCCGCAGCGCGCGAGGGGGAACAACGACGGAGGGGCGTCGGCCGCCCCTGGGGGAACCCTGGCTCGCGACCGGCTGGGGGCCGGCCAACGGAACGAGTCGTCAAGGAAGTTCGCGACGCCGCGTCGCGAACGCAACCACCGTGACGGCACTGAGCGCACCCGCGGGGCCTACACCTGCCATCGGGGACGACGCGACCCATATGGCGCTTGTGGCACCTCGCATGGGTTCCTCCTCATGAATCCGCTGGTTCACCGCAAAGAGAGGCACACGACACCTTTCGGTCCCGTTCCGGTGCCGAAAGTCGTCAGGTGCCCCCCGCGCTCGAGAGTCGGCGCAGTCAGCGCGTGACCCGTTCAGACGAGCTCTACGCGCCTAACTATCTGCCATCGGCCACACGACGAACCACAGTCTCGAGGTCTCGGTTCGATCACAGATAGGGGCCAGGCCTTCCAAAATCCGGACAAAGGGTTTGGCGAGAGATCACTACGAAACGGACTTGTTACACATCTATCGGAGCTGGCCGTCCGTATAGCGGACGCCCGTCTCGAAAATGGGTTGCCGCTCACCCGCCGAAAAGGGAGGGTGCCCGCGGGGTGCTGTGCCACCCGCCACACGCCGGCCACGAGGACCGGCACGGTGCGTCACCGGACCCGCGGTTACCGGCAGTCGCACCGCCTCTGCTTGCGGGCAGGATAGTGCGACCTGTCCCGTTCTCCGGCATCTCACAAGGGATTCAAGGGTTTTCCCTATGCCGTTCACGTACGCCTCTCACCGGCCCCGGACGCACGACGGCGCCGGACACCCCCGGCAGGGGGCGTCCGGCGCCGTCGGGACGTACGTCAGCCGTGCTTGGCGCGGCTCGCGGCGCGGGCGCGCTCGCGGGCGTCCAGGTTCACCTTGCGGATGCGGACGGCCTCCGGGGTCACCTCGACGCACTCGTCGTCGCGGCAGAACTCCAGGGACTGCTCCAGCGACAGCTTGCGCGGCGGGACGATCGACTCGGCCACATCGGCCGTGGACGACCGCATGTTGGTGAGCTTCTTCTCCTTGGTGATGTTGACGTCCATGTCGTCGGCGCGGGAGTTCTCGCCGACGATCATGCCCTCGTACACCTCGGTGCCGGGCTCGACGAACAGCACGCCGCGCTCCTGGAGGTTCGTCATCGCGAACGCGGTGACGGCACCGGAGCGGTCGGCGACCAGGGAGCCGTTGTTACGGGTCGTCAGCGTCCCGAACCAGGGCTCGTGGCCCTCGTGGATCGAGTGCGCGATACCCGTGCCGCGGGTCTGGGTCAGGAACTCGGTACGGAAGCCGATCAGACCGCGGGAGGGCACGACGAACTCCAGGCGCACCCAGCCGGAGCCGTGGTTGGACATGTTGTCCATCCGGCCCTTGCGGACGCCCATGAGCTGCGTGACGGCGCCCATGTGCTCCTCGGGCACGTCGATGGTCATGCGCTCGACGGGCTCGTACGTCTTGCCCTCGACCTCCTTGGTGACCACCTGCGGCTTGCCGATGGTCAGCTCGAAGCCCTCACGGCGCATCTGCTCCACCAGGATGGCCAGCGCCAGCTCGCCGCGGCCCTGCACCTCCCAGGCGTCGGGGCGCTCGGTGTCCAGGACGCGGAGCGAGACGTTGCCGATCAGCTCGCGGTCGAGGCGGTCCTTGACCTGGCGGGCGGTGACCTTGCGGTCCTTGACGGCCGCCTTCGCGTCGGCGCCCTTGCCGGTGCCGCCGCGGCCGACCAGCGGGGAGGTGTTGGTGCCGATGACCATGGAGATCGCGGGCTCGTCGACCGTGATGAGCGGCAGCGGGACCGGGTTCTCCGGGTCCGCCAGCGTCTCGCCGATCATGATGTCCGTGATACCGGCGACCGCGCAGATGTCACCCGGGCCCGCCTTCTCGGCCGGCTTGCGGGTGAGCGCCTCGGTCATCATCAGCTCGGAGATGCGCACGTTGCTGACGGAGCCGTCGCGCTTCATCCACGCGACGGTCTGCCCCTTCTTCAGCTCGCCCTGGTGGACGCGCAGCAGCGCGATACGGCCGAGGAAGTTGTCGGCGTCCAGGTTGGTGACGTGGGCCTGGAGCGGGGCGTCCTCGTCGTAGGTCGGCGCCGGGATGTGCTGGAGGATCGTCGAGAAGAACGGCTCCAGGCTGGTGGAGTCCTCCGGGACGGTGCCGTCGGCCGGCTTGGTCAGCGAGGCGATGCCGTCGCGGCCGCAGGCGTAGACGATCGGGAACTCGATCTGCTCCTCGTCGGCGTCCAGGTCGAGGAAGAGGTCGTAGGTCTCGTTGACGACCTCGTCGATCCGGGCGTCCGGACGGTCCGTCTTGTTGATGCAGAGGATGATCGGCAGGCGGGCCTGGAGGGCCTTGCGCAGCACGAACCGGGTCTGCGGCAGCGGGCCCTCGGAGGCGTCGACGAGCAGCACCACGCCGTCGACCATCGACAGACCGCGCTCGACCTCGCCACCGAAGTCGGCGTGGCCGGGGGTGTCGATGATGTTGATCGTGATCGGGTCCCCGCCGTCCTTGGGGTGGTACTTCACCGCCGTGTTCTTGGCGAGGATCGTGATGCCCTTCTCACGCTCCAGGTCGTTCGAGTCCATCATGCGGTCGTCGACGCCCTCGAGCTGGTGGGCGGCGAAGGCACCGGCCTGCTTCAGCATGCCGTCGACGATGGTGGTCTTACCGTGGTCGACGTGGGCGACGATGGCGACGTTGCGGATGTCGTGGCGCGTGGCCATATTGCGGCGTACTCCCGGAGTGTGAGGACGGCCCTGCTGCGTACGTCTGTGTTACGCGGGCCCTGCCGGGCGGAACATGCCACGGCCTCACCCCATGGTACGGGGCTTGCGGGGCGGGGGCTTGGCGGGATGTGACGACGCAGGTCAGCCGCCCTTTGGAGCACGCGAAGGGCGCCGCGGGGACCCTTTCGGCCCGCGCGGCGCCCGTGAGCGGCATCCGACTGTGATCGGCTACGACCGGCTGTGCCGGGTTACGAGGCCGTGGGGGCCGGCTGGCCCGCGGCGCCCTTCTTCAGGAAGCCCATGTCCTCGAAGACCGGGGTGCCGAACCCGAAGGCGCCGGCGTTGGCGAGGTTGGTGCGCGCGGCCGTCAGCTGGGGGCGCTGGTAGAGGGGGATCGAGCCGGCCGCGGCCCAGATACGGGAGTCCGCCTTGCGGATCAGGGAGCGGGACTCGGACTCGTCGAGCGTGCTGACCGCCTGCTCGAAGAGCTGGTCGACCTGGTCGGTGCCGACGCGGGTGTAGTTCTGCTCGACGTTCAGGGAGCCGTCGGCGGCCGGGACCGGCTTGGCGTAGATGGGCCGGGCGTCGGTCGCGGGGAAGGCGGAGGCGGGCCAGGAGTAGAGGGCGAGGTCGTACTGGCCGGACGCGATGTGGTCCTTGAAGTAGCTCTCGTCCGAGACCTTGGTGATCTCGGTGCGGATGCCGACCCGCTTCAGCATGTGGCCGATCCGGTCCGCCACCGTGCGCAGGGTCCCCGACCCCTCGCCGTCCGGCACGACGAACCGCAGCGTCAGCGCCTTGCCGTCCTTGGCGAGCTGCCGGGTCGCGGCGGCGGGGGCGGCCGTGCCCTGCGGGGCGTACGCGCCGGGCGCACCGCCGGACAGCTGCTTGCCGCCGTACTGCTTGCCGTCCTGGGCGAGCGGCCGGCTGTCCTGCTCGTCGGCGCCCTTGTTGTCCTCGCCGACGATGTAGGTGCCGTCGTCGGACTTCTTGTCCGTCTTCGCCTCGGAGCCCTTCTCCTTCTCCTTCTCCTTCTCCTCCCCTTCCTCCTTCTTGCCGGTCTTGTCGGCCTCGCTGCCGGCGGCCTTCTCCCCCTTCTTCTTCTCCTTCACGGGTCCGCCCGGCACCCAGCCGGCGTCCGCGAGGAGGGCCTGTGCCTCGGCGGTGTCCTGGCCGCCGACCGCCCCGCTGTTGTCGGCGTACGCGGCCTGTCCGGACAGGGCGAGGTGGCTGCCGACCGGCTCGGTGGGCAGTCCGAGCGGCCGCAGGACCGTTTCGGCGATCTTCTCCCGGTCCAGGGCGCGGGCCACGGCCCGGCGCACCCGCTCGTCGGCGAGCGGGCCGTCGCCGCCGCCGTTGAGGGCGAGCTGGGTGTAGGCGGGCTCGAGGGACTTGCGGACCTCGAAGCCGTGGAACCGCTCCTTGTCCTTGCGCTGCACGGGGGTCAGCTTGCGCAGGTCGGGGCCCATCAGCGGGGTGCGGGAGGGGCTCGCCGAGGGGTTCTTGGGGCGCGGGGCGGCGATCGCGATGCGCCGGGCGGCGGCCGGGTCGACGTCGGCGAGGTCGAGGCGTCCGGCGGCCAGTTCGGCGGCCCGCTCGTCGCGGGGGACGGCGCGCAGCACGATCTCGTTCAGCTTGGCGGGCTCGCCCCACCAGCGGGGGTTGCGGGTGAGCCGGATCTCGTCGCCCTTGCGGTCGATCTTGCGCACGGTGAACGGCCCGGCGCTGACCTTGAGCTTGCGCCGCGCCCCGTCGTTGAAGGAGTCCGGCGTGCCCATGACCTCCTTCGGGTACAGCGGCGAGAACAGCGACTGCCAGTCGGCGTAGGAACGGGCGAAGGTGACCCGCACCTCCAGGTCGTTGTCGCCGCGTTCGATCTTCTGGATGCGGTCGTAGCCGGCGTTGCGGGCGGTCCAGTAGGCGCTGTCCTTGCCGGACAGGGCCCGCCACTGGGCGGCGAAGTCGGCGGCGCCGATCTCCCGGCCGTCGCTCCAGACGGCCTGCTGGTCGAGCTTGTACAGCACGACCTGCTTGGGCTCGGTCTCGACGACCTTGGCGGACTCCAGATACGCCTCGTTGCGCTCGGGGCGTCCGCTCTCGTCGAGCCGGTACATCGAGGGCAGCGTGGCCTGGGCGATCCGGGACGTGGTGGTGTCGGCGTCCGACTGGAAGGTGTTCAGCGTCTCCGGCACGCTGTCGACCGCCCAGCGCAGGGTGCCGCCGTCGGCGATCCGCGCCCGGGCGGCCGGGGCGATGTCCTGGCCGGCCAGCGGCTTGCCCGCCGGGTCCGGGTCGCTGCAGCCGGAGAGCACCGGCAGCGCCAGCACTCCCGCGGTGAGGAAGGCGGCCGCGCGCATGACCGAGCCGCGGCCGGGCCTGGTTCCGACACCGTCATGGGACATCTGCGTACCTCCGGGGAGCGGCTCCCGCCGGTGACAATTAGTGCGTTCTGATCACGTTTGGCGGTATTTTGGTGCTGATCAGATCTACGGCACCCCACTGAAGAGGAAAGGGTTCGCCAGCCGGAGCCGACACGGCGCCGGGGGCGCTCAAGGCCACCCGTGCGGAGCACAGCGCCCCGCACACTCCTTCGATCCCCCGGCGCACACAGAGCGCGTGCGAGCGCGCGTCCATGGCGCGCAATACGCCAATCGCTGCACACGCCTTCACAGAGGCAGGTGTGACGCGCAACACTCGCAGGCGCATGAACGTTGCCACCCAGGGCCGCAGGGCCCACGGAAGTGAGGTCACGTCATGTCCGTGCACGACGATTTGATCGCCGTCCAGCGCTGTCTGGACGACCTGGCCCGGTCCGTCGGCCGCCTGGAGAAGCAGCTGGGCACGGCGGGGCTGGAGATGCGCCGCGTGCGCACCGACGCCAACCATCTGCGCGAGAGCGTCGCACTGCTGCGGGAGGCCGCGGCGAGCCCGTCCGCCCCGCGCAAGCCGGAGCTCGTCACCATCCCCGACACGCCGTACGACGACTCGCTGTGGATCGACACGGACGACGAGGGTCTCGGCGCCCGGGACCGCCGCGCCCCCTGATCCGTCCCCCCTCACCCGACCGGAGTCATGCATTGGCCACTGGTACGGAACCCCATCTGAACAGCGGCGGCGTACACACCGGTACCCGCGCCGCGATCGACGCCCCGCACCTGCGGACCGACCGCTGGTGGCTGGCCCCCGCCGCCACCGCGGCCGGTCTGCTGGCGTTCATCGTGTACTCGACCTGGCGGGCCTTCGCCAACGCGGACTACTACGCGGCGCCGTACGTGTCCCCCTTCTACTCGCCCTGCCTCGCGGAGAACTGCGAGCCGATGCGCGGCGGCCCGAACTGGGAGCTCTTCGGGAGCTGGTGGGGGATCTCGCCGGCGATCATCATCCTGATCTTCCCGCTCGGCTTCCGGCTGACCTGCTACTACTACCGCAAGGCGTACTACCGGGGCTTCTGGATGTCGCCCCCCGCCTGCGCGGTCGCGGAGCCGCACAAGAAGTACTCCGGTGAGACCCGCTTCCCGCTGATCCTGCAGAACGTCCACCGGTACTTCTTCTACGCGGCGCTGCTGGTCGCCGGCATCCTCACGTACGACACGGTGCTCGCCTTCCGCGACGAGGACTACGCCTGGGGCCACATGGGTCTCGGCACCCTCGTCTTCCTCGCCAACATCGTGCTGATCTGGGCGTACACCCTCTCCTGCCATTCCTGCCGGCACATCGTCGGCGGCAAGCTCAAGCACTTCTCCAAGCACCCCGTGCGCTACCGCATGTGGCAGTGGATCGGGCGGCTCAACGCCCGCCATATGCAGCTCGCCTGGGCGTCGCTGGTGAGCGTCGCGCTCGCCGACTTCTACGTCTATCTCGTCGCGTCCGGGGTCTTCGACGATCCGCGCTTCTTCTAGATTTGGTGGGGACTGAACACATGTCCGTGGTCGACCGGCAGGAGTGGGACGTCGTCGTGGTCGGTGCCGGGGGCGCCGGCCTCCGCGCGGCGATCGAGGCACGGGAGCGGGGCGCCCGTACGGCCGTGATCTGCAAGTCGCTGTTCGGCAAGGCGCACACCGTGATGGCCGAGGGCGGGATCGCGGCGGCCATGGCCAACGCCAATGAGCACGACAACTGGAAGGTGCACTTCCGCGACACCATGCGCGGCGGCAAGTTCCTCAACCAGTGGCGGATGGCCGAACTGCACGCCCAGGAGGCCCCGCAGCGGGTGTGGGAGCTGGAGACCTGGGGCGCGCTCTTCGACCGGACGAAGGACGGCCGGATCTCGCAGCGCAATTTCGGGGGGCACGAGTACCCGCGCCTCGCGCACGTCGGCGACCGCACCGGTCTGGAGCTGATCCGCACCCTCCAGCAGAAGATCGTCTCGCTCCAGCAGGAGGACAAGAAGGAGACCGGGGACTACGAGTCCCGGCTGAAGGTCTATCAGGAGTGCACGGTCACCCGGATCCTGAAGGACGGCTCCCGAGTCTCCGGCGTCTTCGCCTACGAGCGTGAGACGGGCCGCTTCTTCGTCCTGGAGGCGCCGTCCGTGGTCATCGCGACCGGCGGCATCGGCAAGTCCTTCAAGGTGACGTCGAACTCGTGGGAGTACACGGGCGACGGGCACGCGCTCGCGCTGCTCGCCGGGGCGCCGCTGCTGAACATGGAGTTCGTGCAGTTCCATCCGACGGGCATGGTCTGGCCGCCGTCGGTGAAGGGCATCCTGGTCACCGAGTCGGTGCGCGGCGACGGCGGGGTGCTGCGCAACTCCGAGGGCAAGCGGTTCATGTTCGACTACGTCCCGGACGTCTTCAAGGAGAAGTACGCCGAGTCGGAGGAGGAGGGCGACCGCTGGTACGAGGACCCGGACAACAACCGGCGCCCTCCCGAGCTGCTCCCCCGCGACGAGGTGGCCCGCGCGATCAACGCCGAGGTGAAGGCGGGCCGGGGCTCCCCGCACGGCGGGGTCTTCCTGGACGTGTCCACCCGGATGCCGGCGGAGGTCATCAAGCGCCGGCTGCCGTCGATGTACCACCAGTTCAAGGAGCTGGCGGACGTCGACATCACGGCCGAGCCGATGGAGGTCGGGCCGACCTGCCACTACGTCATGGGCGGTATCGCGGTCGACTCGGACACGGCGGCGGCCCGCGGGGTGCCGGGGCTGTTCGCGGCCGGTGAGGTGGCTGGCGGGATGCACGGCTCCAACCGGCTCGGCGGCAACTCGCTGTCCGACCTGCTGGTCTTCGGCCGCCGGGCGGGCTGGCACGCCGCCGAGCACGCGGCCGCCCAGGCCTTCGAACGCCCCGGGGTCAGCGACCCCCAGATCGACAGCGCGGCGGCGGAGGCGCTGCGGCCCTTCTCGGCGGAGGGCCCGGCCGGGTCCGTGGACGCCGGACGGCCGCCGGAGAACCCGTACACCCTGCACCAGGAGCTCCAGCAGGCCATGAACGACCTGGTCGGCATCATCCGGCGCGAGGCCGAGATGGAGCAGGCGCTGGAGAAGCTGGCCGAGCTGCGGGTACGGGCCCACCGGGCCGGGGTCGAGGGGCACCGGCAGTTCAACCCGGGCTGGCATCTCGCGCTGGACCTGCGGAACATGCTGCTGGTCAGCGAGTGCGTGGCGCGGGCGGCGCTGGAGCGGACCGAGTCCCGGGGCGGCCACACCCGTGAGGACCATCCGGAGATGGACCGCCGCTGGCGCAACGTCAACCTGTTGTGCCGGCTGGCCGACCCGACGGGCGGTCTCGCGGCCACCGACCCCGAGCGCGGCCAGATCGACCTCGTCCGGGAGACCACCGAACCCGTCCGCCAGGACCTGCTCGCCCTCTTCGAGAAGGAGGAGCTGGTCAAGTACCTCGCCGAAGAGGAGCTCTACCAGTGAGCAGCTACGAGGCCCGCTTCAAGGTGTGGCGCGGCGATGTCGGGGGCGGGGACCTTCAGGACTTCCGGGTCGAGGTGAACGACGGCGAGGTCGTCCTCGACATCATCCACCGCCTCCAGGCCACCCAGGCGCCCGATCTGGCCGTCCGCTGGAACTGCAAGGCGGGCAAGTGCGGGTCGTGCTCCGCCGAGATCAACGGGCGGCCGCGGCTGATGTGTATGACGCGGATGTCGGTGTTCGACCGCGAGGAGACGATCACGGTCACCCCGCTGCGGGCCTTCCCCGTCGTACGGGACCTGGTCACGGACGTCGGCTTCAACTACGAGAAGGCCCGGCAGGTCCCGGCCTTCGTGCCGCCGGAGGGCGTGGGGCCCGGCGAGTACCGGATGATGCAGGAGGACGTGGACCGCTCGCAGGAGTTCCGCAAGTGCATCGAGTGCTTCCTGTGCCAGGACACCTGCCATGTGGTGCGCGACCACGAGGAGAACAAACCGGCCTTCGCCGGTCCCCGCTTCCTCATGCGCGTCGCCGAGCTGGACATGCACCCGCTGGACGCGGCGGCCGAGAGCGGACTCGACCGCAAGAGGACCGCGCAGGACGAGCACGGGCTCGGGTACTGCAACATCACCAAGTGCTGCACCGAGGTCTGCCCCGAGGGCATCAAGATCACGGACAACGCGCTGATCCCGCTGAAGGAACGGGCCGTGGACCGCAAGTACGACCCGCTGGTCTGGCTGGGGTCGAAGATCAGAAGACGGACATCGTAGCGGGGGCGGGCCCGCACCTCCCCTGACGCACCCCGGTCGCGCGGGCGCATTCCTGCTCATACGCTCCGAAATGTGACGTCATCCTTGATCCGGGGCCGGCCGCGGCGCGCCCGTGCGCACATATCCGTGCGCGTGCTGCACGCCCTGCTGGGCGCCCTGGTCGGGGTGGCCTGGCTGGTGCTGCCCGGGACGGCGTCCGGCGGGGCGGCGTCCGGCGGACCGCACCGGCCCGTGGCGGGCGCGCTCGGACAGCGGGAGGACCACGGGACGCACACCGCCGACCTGGTGCTCCCCATGATCGCCGTGGCCGCGGCGGGAGTGCTGGCGAGCTACGGCTTCTGGCGGCGCAGACGGCGGACGACGGGGCGTACGACACCCGGCGGGACGCCGGTGACGACCGGCGAACCGCCCGACGAGGAGCTGGACGAACGGGCCCGGGACGCGCTGGTCCACGCGGACGGCTGGGTACGGGTCAGCAGCGAGGAGCTCGCCTTCGCCGAGGCACGGTTCGAGGCCGAGACGCAGGACGGGACGGAGGCCGGGGCGCCGGAGGAGTTCGAGGACGTCCGGCGGGCGGTGCGGGAGGCCCGGGACCGAGCTGGCGGCGGCGTTCCATATCCGCTGGCAGTACGAGCACGGCGTGCCCGAGGAGGGCGCGTCCCGCCGGCACGCGCTGGCGGGGATCGTCGGGCGGTGCGAGGAGACCGGGCGGCTGCTGGACGTACGGGCCGCCGCCCTCGACACGCTGCGGGGCCTCGAGGAGGGGCCGGGCGGAGGGCTGGGGGCCGCCCTGGCGGTCGCGGAGGGCCGGTTCCGGGGGCTGACCGCGCGGACCGGGGGCGCCGACGCGGCCCTCGCCGAACTCGCCGAGCGCTACGCCCCCACGGCGTCCGCCCCGGTGGTGGGGAACGTCGAACAGGCCAAGGACCGCCTGGTGTTCGCGACGACCCGGCTGAATCTGGCCAGGCAGGCCGCCGACGCCGGTGACGTCGGCCGGGCGGCGAGCCGGCTGCGGGCCGCCGAGGGCGCCATCGCCCAGGCCGGGGTGCTCATCGACGGCGTGGAACGCCTCCGCGAGGACCTGGCAGCGGCGGCGGAGCTGGTCCCGGCCGCCCTCACCGGCGCGGAGACGGAGATCGCCGGCGCCCGCAGTGCCCTGGAGGGACAGCCCAGCGCCCACCCGGACATCACACCGGGCGAGCTGCGGGCCCGCACCGGCCACGCCGACGTCGTCCTGGCGGGCGTACGGCAGGAGCTGGCCTCGGGACGGCCGTACGACCCGCTCGGCCTGCTGCGCCGGATCGTCCGGGCGGTGGCACCCGTGGCCGCCGGGCGGGCCGGTGTGCTCCCTGCCGCCGCCGCGCTCTGCGTCCGGGCCGCCGTCGCCGGAGCGGACGACGTCGTCGCGACGCACCGGGCGGTGGTGGGATGCGGGGCCCGCACCCGGCTGGCGGAGGCGCGGCGCCGGGCCGGCACGCAGAACCTGGACGACATGGTGGCGGCCGACGAACTCGCCGAGGAGGCCCGGGATCTGGCCGACCAGGACATCCGCCTGCACGGCCACCCGCCCGAGCCCACCCCCGATCAGACGTCGGCCTTCCTGGGCGGCCTGCTCCCCCACCCGCCGAGCTACGGCGGCCCCCGGACCTCCGACCGTCGCCGCGAGGTGGACGAGCCACGGTGACCGGGGCGTGGCTCGGGACCGCACCGCCGCCGGGCCACGCCCCCGGGCAGCGCGACACGCCGTCGCGAGACGGACCAGCGCGGGTGACGTCCCCGCGCGGGACGGCCGGGCGCCGGCACCCCGGCGCCCCGAGACGGGTGTGCCGGAGTGGGGGTGGCCGGGAAGTCAGAACAGGCTCAGCAGGGCCTCCGCCGGGTCGGTCAGGGTCGTTTCGCCGTCGGGGAGCGGGAGTTCGAACCAGACCGTCTTGCCGCGCGGGGTGCGGCGGGAGCCCCAGGCCGCGCTGAGCAGACCGACCAGCTGGAGGCCGCGACCGCCCTCGTCCGTGTCACGGGCGCGGCGCCGGCGCGGCTGCACCAGGCCGGAGTCCCAGACCTCGCACACCAGTGTGCGGTCCAGCAGCAGCCGGAGTCTGATCTCACCCTCGCCGTAGCGCAGGGCGTTGGTGACCAGTTCGCTGACGAGGAGTTCGGTGGTGTCGACCAGCGCCTCCAGGTCCCACGACTGAAGCCGGGCGCGCGCGAACTCGCGGGCGCGGCCCACGCTGCGCGGCTCGCGCGGCAGGGTCCAGTCGCCGACCGAGTCGGCGGGCAGCCCCTGCACCCGGGCCATCAGCAGCGCGATGTCGTCCTCGCCGTGATGGGTGTCGAGAGTGGTGAGGACGTGATCGCAGACGTCCTCCAGGGGCCGCGTGGGGTCGGTGAGCGCGCCGACGAAGGCCTGCAGGCCCTCGTCCAGGGGGTGGTCGCGGGACTCGACCAGTCCGTCCGTGTAGAGCGCGAGCAGCGCACCCTCGGGAAGTTCGACCTCCACCTCCTCGAACGGCTCGCCGCCGACGCCGAGCGGCATCCCCGGCGGCACGTCCAGCATCAGCGCGTCCTCGCCGGGCTCGACGAGGACCGGCGGAAGATGACCGGCGTTGGCGAAGGTGCAGCGCCGGGTCACGGAGTCGTACACGGCGTACACGCAGGTGGCGAGGTACACCTCGGAGAGGTCCGCCTCCCGGGGGCGGCGGGCCGCGCGGGTGGCCTGCTGGACACCGCCGGGGGCGCCGAGGCCGCGCGCGATCTCGTCCAGCGCGGAGAGCACCTCGGCCGGTTCGAGGTCCAGCAGCGCCAGCGTGCGTACGGCGGAGCGCAGTTCGCCCATCGCGACGGCGGCGCGCAGCCCGCGCCCCATGACGTCGCCCACGACCAGCGCGGTGCGGTGCCCGGGGAGTTCGATGACGTCGAACCAGTCGCCGCCCACCTCGCTGTGCCGGTCGGCGGAGGAGTTGCCGGGCAGATAGCGGCAGGCGATGTCGAGTCCGGCGGCGACCGGGTCCCCCGGCGGCAGCAGCGACCGCTGCAGTATCAGGGCGCGTTCGTGTTCGCGGCGGTAGAGGCGGGCGTTGTCGATGCAGACGGCCGCGCGGGCCGCGAGTTCCACGGCGAGTTCGCGGTCGCGGTCGCCGAACGGCTCGCTGCCCTTCGTCCGGGCGAACTGGGCGAGTCCGACGACGGTGTCGTGGGCGACCATCGGCACGGCGAGCGTGGACTGCACCAGGCCGCCGTCCTCGCCGGGCACATGCTGCACCCGGGCGGTGCGCAGGGCGTCCGCGCAGGGCGAGTTGAACGGGTAGTGGTGCACGGCGCCGACGGCGACCTCGGCGCCGCCGCCGACGAAGGGCGCGTCGGAGACGGCGCTGGAGAAGGCGACGCGGCGCAGTTCGGCGCTGCCGTCGGCGAGCCCGGGCGGGGTCTCGTCCCCGGCCAGCAGCCCCTGGTACAGGTCGACGGTGGCGAGGTCGCAGAAGCCGGGCACGACGACGTCGAGGAGTTCGCGGGCCGTGGTCTCCAGGTCCAGGGAGTTGCCGATGCGCGCGCCGGCGTCGTTCAGCAGGGCGAGGTTGCGCCGGGCGGCGGCGGCCTCGCGGGCGGCGGCGCGCCGGGCGGTGATGTCGATGCCCAGCCAGGCGATACCGATGGGACGGCCGCTTCCGCTGTGCACCCGGTAGAGGTTGACGGACCAGTGGCGGCGCTCGTCGGACCCGGGCAGGAAGCCGGTGACGTGCATGTCGGTGATGGAGTCGCCGCTCTCCAGGACGCGCCGCAGGGTGGCCGCGACCCGTTCCGCCTCGGGCCGGGCGAGATAGTCGTGGACGCCCCGTCCGCGGTGGTCGTCGGGGGTGCCGCCGAACAGGGACGCGAACCGCTGGTTGGCGCGGCGTACCCGCAGATCGGTGTCGATCAGCAGGAAGCCGAAGGGAGATTGACCGAAAATTGCCTGCGAGGCGGCGAGGTCGGTCTCCATCCGGCGCAGGGTGCGGACGTCGACGACGATACAGACGGCGGCCTTCTCCCCCTCCTCGGTGCGCGTCGGCATGACGTACACCTCGGCGAGGCCGTCCTTGCCCCGGCCGCCCTCGTCGGAGTCGTCCGGCACCCGGAAGGGGACCACACCGGTCCACTCGCGTCCGTCCAGGATCTCGGCCATCTTGCGCTGGCCCTGTGCGCGCAGGTCGGGGTCGATGAACGCCTCGATGGGGTCCATGCCGACCGCGCGTGCGGCGGGGATGCCGAAGACCTGCTCGGCGCGCAGACTCCACTGGTCGACCAGGCCGTCGGGGCCGATGGAGAAGGACGCGACCTTGATGTAGTCGTAGATCGAGCCGGGCGGCTTGCTCTGCCACAGCGGCTCGCCGGGGCGCGGCTCCTCGGAGCCGAAGCCGGTCGCGTCGGGGTCCCGCGGGTCGCGGGCCGAGCGGGCGTCTCGGGCGTCTCGGGCAGCGCGGGCGTCTCGGGCAGCGCGGTCGTCGCGAGCGTCGCGGTCGTCTCGGGCGTCCGCCGCGGCGGACCGGGCGGGCACCGGCGAGGCGGATGTGCCGTCGGAGGCGGGTGTGCCGTGAGAGGCGCGAGCGTCGGAGAGATCTCCGGCGGCCCTCGCCCTACCACTGTTCGACGGGTCCTCGGACTCCGTCGCCTTCGCTGGTATCTCGCTCACGCGAACCGTCCCCTCCAGCTCACCGCGTCCGGCACCGGTCACCGGCGGCGGCTGCCCGCAGTATCCAGCACTACGGCCCACCACAACACGGTGTTCACGATCACAGCACGGTCCCGATGGTTTTCGGTCCCCGCCGCGGAAACACTTCCAGTCTTCTAACCAGCGGACACGTCCTCGAATCACGACTTGGGTCACCCGTCACCGGCCGGAACCGGCCGCCCGTGGTCCGGGCGTGGACGGAGGGCGTCCGGCGCGTCGGCTGACGGACCGTGGGGAACGGAGTGTCAGCGCGGGACCGCGAGTTCGAACCACACCGTCTTGCCGCTGCCGCGTCCCGGCCGGGTCCCCCAGCGCCGGGAGGTGCGCGCGACGAGCTGGAGTCCCCGGCCGCCCTCGTCGTCGGTGTCGGCTCCGCGGGGGCGCGGTGGATCGGGCAGCGGGTCGGAGACTTCCACGAGCAGGACGCCGCCGTCTCCCTCGGGGCGCACCAGGCGTACGCCGATGGGACCGGTGGCGTGCCGCAGGGAGTTGGTCACCAGCTCGCTGACGAGCAGGGCCGCGAGGTCGGCGAGTCCGCCCAGCCCCCAGGCGTACAGCCGGTCGCGCACGGCTTCCCGGGCCGCGCGGACGGCGCCGGCCTCCGCGGGGAAGGTCCATTCGGCGCAGTCGCCATCGGTGTCGAGCACGCCGATCACTTCCCAGCCAGCGAAGCCACTCCATGTCCGGTTTCATGGGGTTAATGGGCACATACCCGATATTCGGGTGTGAGTACCGCGCCGGCCGGGTCAAGGGCGGGGGTGCGTCAGGGCGTCAGCCGCCGGGCCACCTCGCGGACGGCGGGGACGTCCTGGTCCAGCCAGTCGACGTCCCACAGCTCGCCGGCGTCGAGCCAGCGCAGGTCGTCGTGGTCCTGCAGGGGGTGCGGCGCCGGGCTGCCGGGCCGCAGGCGGGCGGTCCACACATGGAGGACGAAGGGGGTCCGCAGGGGCCAGACGCCGGGGACGCGCTCCATCACCTCGGCGTCCACGCCGAGTTCCTCGCGCAGTTCGCGGGCGAGGGCCGCCTCGGGCTTCTCGCCCGGTTCCACCTTGCCGCCGGGCAGTTCCCAGCGCCCGGCCAGGTCCGCGGGCGCGCTCCGGCGTGCGGCGAGCAGACGGCCCGCCTCCAGCAGCGCGGCGCCGACCACGATCCGTTGCGTCATGCGCCGGAGCCTACGGGAGCGCGGTGTCAGCGGTCGGCGCCGCTGCCGTTCGGCGTGATGCGCTCGACCCAGTACAGCTGCTTGTGTCCGCGGCCGTCGAGGCTGTCCGCGATCTTCTGGGCCTCGGCCCGGGTCGCATACCGGCCCACGCGATAGCGGTTGCCGTTGTCGTCCTGCCGGACGACGAGCCAGGGAAGAGTGATCGTGCTGTCGTTCATCGCGCCCCACTTCTCCTTCCCGCCCACGGCCGCCCGGCTGATGCTCGCGGCCTGTGCCGTGCCCCGCCCGCTGAGGAAACCGCAATCCGCATATGCCCGAGCCTACGCCTAACCTTCACGCAGCGAATACGGCTTTTCACAAAGAGGTACGCAATGAGCCAAGCCGAAGGGGGCGCACGACGCTGAACGCGCCGTGCGCCGGAGGCAATGCATCCGTTCGCGGGCGTATCGCGCACACCCGCGCCGACCTGCGGGAACGACCGGCGCACAACAGAGTGCGCGGGGACGGGTGTTACCGGTCCGCACAGGGCAACGGATGGGAGGTGTGCGCTACTTCACTCGCACACACGCTTCGTCACTCGCACACGCGCGCTACTTCACCGGCAGGTGGTACGCGACCCGGTAGCGGTCGGCGGGGACGACCACGTCCGCCGTCTCCACCGGGCGGCCCGAGGCGTAGTAGGTGCGCTGGATGACGAGGACGACATGGCCGGGGACACCGCCCAGCGCGTGCAGCTCCTCGGCGAGGCCGGGGCGGGCGCCGACCTCCTCGGTGACGTTGTCCACGACGACGTCGATGGCGGCCATGCGCTCGACGACGCCCATGCCGCCGAGCGGTCCCTCCTCGGGCAGCAGCACGGGCGTGCGGCCGGTGACGGAGAGGGGCTCCCAGGAGGTGGAGAGCATCATGGGCTCGCCCGCCTCCCGGAACAGATACCGCGTGCACATCACGCGCTCGCCCGGCCGGATGGCCAGCCGCTCGGCGACGGCACGGCCGGCGAGCGCCTGCTCGCTGCTGGACTCCCAGGTGCCGCGCACTTCCCCGTCGGCCTGCTCCTGCCGGAAGGGCGTGGCACCGCTCGGCGGGCGGAAGCCGGAGCGGGCGATACGGCGGGGCACGGGCCGCTCGCGCACATAGGTCCCGGAGCCGGAGCGGCCCTCGACCAGGCCCTCGGCCATCAGCACCTTGCGCGCCTCCAGGGCGACGGTGTCGGAGACGCCGTACTCCTCGCGGATCCTGGCCTGTGAAGGGAGGCGGGTGTGCGGAGGGAGTGAACCGTCGACGATCTTCTTACGGAGATCACCCGCGACACGCAGATACGCCGGCTGCTCACCGAAAGTCACTGGCCGCTCCCATCAGGTTGTACAGACAGCAACAGCGTGGCAACCATCCGTTGTCCTGTGCAAGCAAAGGCCAGAGAATCACTCGATGTGATGACTTGTGGTGGCGGGGGGCTTTACGCAGGCACTTTCTCCCCGCTATGGCCGCGCTCACACCTGGAGATCGCCCGCGTCCTCGCCGCCGCCCCCGCTGTCGGAGTCGTCCGTGTACTCCGGGACGGTGGTGTCGAGGCCCAGAGCCTCGCGCGCGGTGACCGTCGTGGGCCCGTCGACGTACGCGTAGCCCTTCTCGTAGTGCGCGAAGTACGTGTCCGTGTCCTTCGCGGCGGCGGCCCGCGCCCACTCCTTGCGGGCGTCCTCCATCTCCTCGACCAGGTCGGTGACCGGCTTCTCCGCCGTGCCGGACCAGCCGTGCCCGCGCAGCGCCGTGATCTGCTCGCCCAGCACCCGGTGCACGTCCCTCGCCCACGCCTGGTTGGCGCCCAGGTCGTCGTCGGGGTGGTCCTCCGGCTCCTCGTAGAGGACCGTGTCGACGGCGTTGACCGCGGACAGGAAGGCGACCTGGTCGGCGTCGAGCGTGGTGGCGTCGCCGCGCAGCGAGCCGGTCAGCCGGCGCTCCTCGACGCTGCCGAACAGACAGGTGAGTTCACGGTCGCCGAACCGCCAGCTCTGCGCGGTGGGGATGAAGTAGTAGACGTCGACGTCGTCCGGCACGCCCCAGGTGTCCATGGCGTAACCGTCGCTCAGCGCGTAGCACTTGTCGTCGGCCGTGCGGGACAGCTCGTCCTCGCCGGGGTAGCCGCCGTCCGGCAGCTCGACCACCGCGAAGACCTCACCGTCGTGCTCACCGGAGCAGGGCACCTTCTCGGCGTCGAAGGTCTCCCCCTCCAGGCTTCCCGCCGGGGTGTCGAAGCAGTCGCCTTTTTCCAGCGCGAAGGCGCTGCCCTCCCCGGTCGCGGCGCCCTTGAAGCCGTCCCAGAAGTCGGCGGCGGCACCGGTGGACAGCGTCAGCGCCCACAGCGCGAGGCCCACCGTGGAGAGCACCGAACCGGCGATGGCCATGCCCTTGCCGCGCTCGCCCTTCCGCCGGATCTGCGCGAGCGCGACGATGCCGAGCACCAGGCCGACGGCCGGCACGAAGCACAGGATGCCGAGCACGAGGGAGCCGATCGCCAGCCCGTTCACCGGCGCCTGCCCGCCGAAGGCCCCGTACGGACCGTAGGGGGCCCCGTACGGCGCCCCGTAGGGCGAGC
Source organism: Streptomyces sp. RK62 (assembly GCF_018070255.1). Lineage (NCBI taxonomy): Bacteria > Bacillati > Actinomycetota > Actinomycetes > Kitasatosporales > Streptomycetaceae > Streptomyces > Streptomyces sp. RK62. Next base: position 59,193 of record NZ_JAGPYD010000019.1, read on the forward strand.
CGGGACCGGCGGCGTACGGCCCGTGGGGCGGTGCCGGTGGCCCGTACGGCTGCTGGGGTCCGGACGGCGGGGGTATCGACACGGCTACCGTGCTCCTGGTTCGGGCGGTGGGGAGGGGCGTACGACTGCGCGCATCGTAAGCGCGCCGCGAACCGGGACGGCACGGGGGGCGGCCGGGTTCACCAGTCGTCGCCGATGTCGAAGTCGGCGGCGACCGGCATGCCGTCGTACGCGAACACCACCACGAGGCAGTCGCCCGACGCAGTCAGCCCGTCGTACAAACGCCTCGTCCCCGCGGGGAGCCGGGTCACGGGACCCGGACTCCGCCGCGAGGACGAGGACGTGGATGGCTGGTGGTCACTCAGAAGCCTGGGCTAGAACTGCAGCGCCCAGGAGTCGATCCGCCCTGTGTCCAGTCGGGCGTTGTCGCTGACCCTCAGTTTCCATGTGCCGTTGGCCGCTTCGGAAGAGGCGTTCACGGTGTACGTGGTGTCGATGTTGTCGGCGCTGCCGCCGGTGCCGTACGACTTCAGGGTGTAGGCGGTGCCGTCGGGGGCGACCAGCTGGACCTGCAGGTCACCGATGTAGGTGTGGACGATGTGCACCTCGACGGCGAGGGCCGAGGGCGCGTTGCCGGAGACACCGGAGACCGTCACCGGGGACTCCACGGTGGAGTTGTCGGCGATGGTGAAGTCGGCGGCGTTCTCGAAGCGCGGCCCGGGCGGGGTGGTCGTGCCGCCGCCCACGTACAGCAGACGGTTGGGCGAGCCGGTGCCGGGGCTGGTGACGACGCCGGACGTGGCGGCCGCCGTGAGTGCCGAGGCGACCTGCGCCGGGGTGGCCGTGGGGTTGTCGGCGAGGTACAGGGCGGCGGCGCCCGCGACGTGCGGGGTGGCCATCGACGTACCGGAGATGGTGTTGGTCGCCGAGTCGCCGCTGTTCCAGGCCGAGGTGATGGAGGAGCCGGGCGCGAACAGGTCGAGCGCCGAACCGTAGTTGGAGTAGCTCGCCCTGGCGTCGGTGGAGGTCGTCGCGCCGACCGTGATCGCCTCGGCGACGCGTGCGGGCGAACGGGTGGAGGCGTCGGTCGACTCGTTGCCGGCGGCCACCGCGAAGGTGACGCCGGAGGCGATGGCGTTGCGTACGGCCGTGTCGAGCGCGGAGTCGGCGCCGCCGCCGAGGGACATGTTGGCGACGGCCGGCTTGACCGCGTTCTGCGCGACCCAGTCGATACCGGCGACGACCTGGGCGGTCGTGCCCGATCCCGAGTTGTTCAGCACCCGGACGCCGACGATCTTCGCCTTCTTGGCGACGCCGTACGAGGATCCGGCGACCGTGCCGGCGACGTGTGTGCCGTGCCCGTGCCCGTCCTGGGCGGTGTTGTCGTTGTCGATGGCGTCATAGCCGTAGGAGGCCCGGCCGCCGAAGTCGCTGTGCGTGATGCGGACGCCGGTGTCGATGACGTACGCCGTCACACCCTGCCCGGCCGAGTCCGGGTAGGTGTAGGAGCTGTTGAGCGGCAGGTTCTTCTGGTCGATGCGGTCCAGGCCCCAGGACGGCGGGCTGGGCTGGGTGCCCTCGACGTGGAACGTGCGGTTCTGGACGACGGAGGCGACGGCCGGGTCGGCGGCGAGCCGCTTGGCCTCCGCCTCGGACGCCTCGACCTCGTAGCCGTTGAGCGCCTTGCGGTAGGTGCGCTCGATGCCGGCGCCGTAGCGCTCGACGAGGGCGCGCGCGGACTTCGAGCCCGAACGGGCCTGGTCGGCCTTGAGGGTGACGATGTAGCTGTCGGCGACGGCGTTCGCCGCGCCCGCGTACTGGACGCGGCCCTCGGGGGCGGCCACGGCGGGGAGTGCGGTGACGAGGCCCGCGGCGAGGACCGCGGTGGCCGCCGTGCTGAGCAGCGCCAGTCTTCGGCGGGTCGTGCGCTGGGGGGTACGCATCACTGCCATCTGAGGGTTCCTCCTCAATCGGTGGTGCGCCGGCGTGGGGTGGCACGAGAACGACGAAGGAAGGCATGATCATGTCAAGTTCCGACGCGTCAGGTGCGCCAGCCGAAAGATTGAGGCCTGCACAGGAATTGCACAAGAGTGCTGCGTGAGCCAGTCATGGGGCGGCCGGCTCACGCAGGGAGGAACCGTCAGTCGTCGAAGGCGGTCGCGCGGGCGCTCTTCTCCCAGGGCGCGATGTCCTCGCGGACCTGGTCGAGGTGGCCGAGGACCGCGCCGACCCCGTCGTCCCCGAGGGGCAGCCGCAGCGGGGTCCGCTCCGCCTCCAGGGCGGCCACGATGAGGGCCGCCGCCTTCGCCGGGTCACCGGGCTGCGATCCGTCGCCGCCCGCGACGAAGCCCCGGGTCCGGCTCACCTTCGGGTAGAGCCCGCTGTCCGGGCTGGCCCCGGCCCGGTCCGTCTCGAACAGCGAGGTGCGGAAGGCGCCCGGCTCCACGATCAGCACCCGGATGCCGAAGTCCGCGACCTCGTCGGCCAGCGCCTCGGACATGCCCTCCAGCGCGAACTTCGTGCCGCTGTACGCCGAGAAACCGGCGAACGACATCTGCCCGCCCATGCTGGAGAACTGGACGATCGCCCCGGACCTCCGCCCGCGCATGTGCGGCAGCACGGCCCGCACCAGGGCGGCAGGGCCGAAGACATGCACGTCGAACAGCGCGCGCAGCTCGTGCTCCGTGGTCTCCTCGAAGGCGCCGACATGCGTACGTCCCGCGGCGTTGACCAGCACGTCGATCCGTCCGTGCCGCGCCACGACGTCCGTCACGGCCGCCTCGGCGGCGCCCGTCTCCGCGACGTCCAGACGCAGCGCCTCCACCTGGTCGGGGTGCGCGGCGACGAGGTCGTCCAGTGCCTCGGGCCGCCGTACCGCGCCGACCACCACATCGCCGTCGGCGAGCGCCAGCTCCGCGAGGGCACGTCCGAAACCGCTGTTCGCCCCGGTGATCAGCCACACCTTGTTCATGTCCGCTCCTCGATCCGCGGGGCCCCCGTCGGCCCACGGGTTCAGCCTGCTGCGGAACGGCCTTGCCCGTCCAAGACCCACGCTGATAACCGATGGCTATGACGTCGGACGTTCATGTACGGGACCTGCGGTACTTCGTGACGGTCGCCGAGGAGCTGCACTTCACCCACGCGGCCGCCCGGCTGTACGTCTCCCAGCCCGCCCTCAGCAAGCAGGTACGGGCGCTGGAGCGGCAGTTGGGCGTGGAGTTGCTGGACCGGGGGCCGCGCGGGGTGACGCTCACCGAGGCCGGTGCGGCTCTGCTGCCGCACGCGCGGCGGGTGCTGGCCGCCTGGGCGGAGGGGGCGGCGGCGCTGGACGCGGTGCGGGCGGCGGCCCGCGGCACCCTGGTCGTGGGCATGAGCACCAGCCCCGGCCGTGGCGGGCTGCTGCCGGCGATCAGGTCGCGGTTCACGGCCGCGCACCCCGAGGTGTCGGTCCGGTTGCGGCAGGTGAGCTGGGAGGACCCCACGGCCGGTCTGGCGCACGGCGAGGCGGACGTCGCCTTCGTCTGGCTGCCGCTGCCCGACGCCGGCCGCTACGGCTGGACGGTGGTCGCCGAGGAGCCCCGGCTGGTCGCGCTGCCCGAGACGCATCCGCTGGCCGACCGGCCCGAGGTGGACTTCGCGGACCTCGCCGACGAGCCGTTCCTCGCCCTGCCGCAGAGCGCCGGGCCGCTGCGCGACCACTGGCTGGCGCTGGACGAACGCGGCGGACGGCCACCGCGGATCGGCGCCGAGATCGCGAGCACCGAGGAGACCTACGAGGCCCTGGTCGCCGGCCTCGGCGTCTGCCTGCTGGCCTCGGGCAACGCGCCCCTGATCACCCTCGGCGGTGTGGTGACCCGCCCGGTCCGGGGCCTCTCCCCGACCCGCTACGCCCTGGCCTGGCGCCGCACGGACGCCGACCGCCCGTGGGTACGGGCGTATGCGCGGGCGTGCGGGGAGGTGAGGGGGCAAGGGTGACCGGCTCCGTGACGGTCAGGCGTCCTCGGTGGCCGCCTGGCGGGCCCCCGCACCCAGCCGGGCCTGTTCCTCCTCGACGATACGGCGGGCCAGGCCCAGGTCGGAGACGTCCACCGCGTCCGGGGTCGACTCGGCGACCGCGCTGCGGCGGGCGTAGGCGTCGAAGAGGCGGGACTTGTTCTCCAGGAGCCGCACCAGGCGTTCGTCCACGCCGCCCGTGCACAGCAGGCGGTGCACCTGCACCGAGCGGACCTGGCCCATACGGTGGGCGCGGGCGACCGCCTGGTGCTCGACGGTCGGCTTGAGCTGCGGCTCGCACAGGATGACCACGGACGCGGCCTGCATGTTCAGGCCCACTCCCCCGGCCTCGATCTGCGCGAGCAGCACCGCGTGGCCGGGCGCGGCGGCGAAGTCGTCGACGAGCCGCTGCCGGCGCGCGGGCGGCACACTCCCGGTGAGCGGCCCGAACATGTGCCCCTCGCCGCTCTTCCCGAGTGCCTCGTGAACCGTGCTGAGCACGTCACGGAACGCGGAGAACACCACGACCTTGAGCCCGTTCTCGGCGGCCTCCGCGGCGATCTCCCGCAGCCGGTCCAGCTTCGCGGACGCGGCGGGCCGCGCGTAGGCCGCCCTGCGCATGGCCATGAAGTTGCCCGCCCGCACGGCCTCCCGGTACGCCTCCTCGTCCTGGGCGCTGGGCTCCTCCCACTCGTCGGTGTGCTGCAGCGCGGGGAGTTCGGTGAGGACGTCCTGCTGGTTGCGCCGGAGATAGACCGGCGCGACGGCCTTGCGGAACGCCTTCGAGCCCGCGACGCCGTCGTGTTCGTCCACGCGCGCGGCGAGGTCCGGCTGCAGGATCCGCACCAGGCTGCGGAACTCCTCCACCCGGTTCTCCATGGGTGTGCCGGTCAGGAACAGCACGCGGTCGCAGGTGCCCGCCCAGGCGGAGACGGCGCCGGCGCGGCGCGTGCTCGGGTTCTTGACGTAGTGCGCCTCGTCGACGACGAGCAGGCCGAGCTCGCCGGTGCCGGGCGCGGGGAAGCCGCGCAGGGCGTCGAAGGTGGTGACGGCGACGCCGCCCCGCTCCTTCCAGTCGGTGAACGCGTCCTGCCGGTCCGGGCCGTGCACCGGGGTGACCCGCAGCGTGCTGCGCTTCTCGATCTCCCGGGTCCAGTTGATGAGCACGCTGGCCGGGCAGACCACCAGGAAGTGGGTCTCGCCCCGGGCCGCCAGATGCGCCAGCGCGGCGATGGCCTGGATCGTCTTGCCGAGCCCCATCTCGTCGCCGAGGATCACCCGGCGCTGGGCGAGCGCGAAGCGGGTGCCGAACGCCTGGTAGCCGCGCAGCGACACCCGGCGGTGGGTGTCGTCCAGCGGCTGGTCCCGCACCCGGTCGGCCACCTCGTCCGGCAGGAAGCCCTCGGCGGCGGCCGGGTCGGGGGCGCGGCCCGTGACCTCGGCGAGCAGGCTGTAGTACTCGGCGGAGCGCAGCTCGAAGTCGACGAGGGCGGCCAGGTCGGACTCCGGGCGGCGCAGCAGGTCCACCGAGGCCTGCGCCAGCAGCTCCGGCACCCCGTCCTCGCGCGCCCGCTCCGTCAGCGCGCGGACCTCCGCCACGGCGGCGACCGCCCGCTCCCGGCCGGCCCGCCCGGCGAACAGCATCCGCAGCCGCCCGGCCGCTGGAGCCGCCTCGGCCAGCAGCGGGCCGAGCCGCTTCTCCAGCCCGGCGGCCGTCTCCACGGCCCGGCGCGCCTCGGGCCCCGCCTCCACCAGCACGTGCAGGGCCGCGACCAGCGCGGTGGTCCGCGGCTCCGGCCGGTCCACGTCGATGTGCACGGCCACGGTGTCCCGTACGGCGTCGGCGATCCGCCGCGCGGCGGCCACCGTCTGATCGGCGGTCTGCCTGCCGACGCCGGGCAACTGCTGCAAGCGGTAGGACCCGGCATCGAGCACCTGCCCGACCGTCCGGAACCCGCCCTTCTCCACCTCGCCGAGCCGCAGCCGGCCCTCGGTGAGGTCCTTCAGCCGGGCGACCGGGATCGCGTCCAGCTCATGCCGTACGAGCTCGTCGTGGATCGGCTCCAGCGCCGCGCGCACGGCGGCCACGGCCCGCGCGTGGTCCCCGGCCACCCCCTGCACGGCCTCGTACAGCCGCCGCCCCCCGGCAACCGCGTCCCGCTCACTGCGCCCCATGCCGCCCCCGCCCTCCCGACGCGTCCTCGCATCCTGCCACTGGGACGGGGGCACCTCCGAGCCCGGTCCACCGACACCGCACCATCCCGCGCTCGGACCTGCGCCGAGTCGCTACCGTCGCACCATGACAGCGCTGCCCGACTGGATGCGCCCACCACGTGAGGAGGGCTGGTCCGCGGACGACCTGGATCACCTCCCCGCGGCACCTCGCCACACCGAACTGATCGACGGGGGCGGAGTCGTCCGACAGGAGGAGGACCGGGTCGGAGACCTCCCGCAGCTCGATGACGCGTCCGGCCGGTCGTACGACGCCCGCGCGGAACTGATCGACATCGGCCCCGACGCGATCCCCGCCCTCATCGGCGGACTGCCCTCCCTCGGCGGCTTCGGTCAGCTGACCGCCATCGAGGTCTTCGAAGAGGTGGCGGACCCCCGCTGCGGCCCGGCTCTGATCGCCCTCCTCGGCAGCGACGACTCGACCGTCCGGGAGTGGGCGGCGACGGCCCTGGCGAGCCTGAAGATCGACGGCGCGGTCGAGCCCGTACGCCGCGCCTACCGCGCCTGCCTGGAACGGGCGACCCCACCGGACTGGACCGAGTCCGTCGGCATCCGCTGGGCCCTGACCGAACTCGGCGCCCGCACCCCCGTCGTCCCACCACACACGGCGCGCCTACGAGCCAGCGCCGCGGACGACGCCCCCGGCTGGCCCTCGGCCCATTTCACCGAGATCATCGACGACCTGGCCGACCACGCCCAGGTGATCCTCTACTCCCAGTTCTGGCGAGTGGACACCGGCCGCACCTACGGCGTCCCCGGCCCCGGCCTGGACTGGGAACTCGACTGGATCGACCGCGCCGACCTGCACCCGGAGAGGTGACCGATGCCGTTCCAACACCCCGAGGAAGTCGGCTACGGCCACGTGATCGAGCGCTACGCGGCAAGGAAGGACTCGGGCCGAGCGCGCTACCTCGTCCTGAAGAGTGGTCGATTCCTGCGGCCCGAATGGCCTCACGGCGAAAGCTTCGCCCATCACCTCATCGACGACGCGGCCACGATCACCGATGCGGAGTTGGAAGCCCTCCTCGGCTACGAGTGGCGTTCGCGCCTCACCGCCGCATGGCTGATCGGCGTCGACCGCCGCGACCGGTTCCGCGAACGCATCGGCGACCTGCTCCTGGCCAGCGAGGTCTGCTTCTCGGGTAGCGCCTACTGCTTCGCCCTGGCCCGCTTCGGCACCCACGCGGACGCCGAGATCCTCACCGCCTACCTCGACCACTACCTCCCGCGCACCGATCTCCGCTACGACCAGCACGCAGCCCTGGGCGCCCTCCTTCGCCTGGACGCCCACCTCGGCACCCACCACGCCGACCGCTTCACCCGGCCCGACGGTCTCTGGGACCAGTGGGTCGACGCCCTGCCCCACCTCCGCGGCCACCCCGCCTACACCCCCGTCGAGCGGCGCCGCGCGACAGACCTCCAGTGCGACTTCGCCAACGGCTGGCGACGCCCGTGACCACAAAGGCCGCCCGACCCGCCGCATCGCAGGTCGGACGGCCTTTGGCCGGGCGTATCAGACGTTGAAGCGGAACTCCACCACGTCGCCGTCCTGCATGATGTAGTCCTTGCCCTCCATGCGGGCCTTGCCCTTGGCGCGGGCCTCGGCGACCGAGCCGGTCTCGACCAGGTCCTCGAAGGAGATGACCTCCGCCTTGATGAAGCCCTTCTGGAAGTCCGTGTGGATGACTCCGGCGGCCTCGGGGGCGGTGGCGCCCTTCTTGATGGTCCAGGCGCGGGACTCCTTGGGGCCGGCCGTCAGGTAGGTCTGCAGGCCGAGGGTGTTGAAGCCCACGCGGGCCAGCGTGGCGAGGCCGGGCTCCTCGGCGCCGACCGACTCCAGGAGCTCCATGGCGTCCTCCTCGTCCAGCTCGGCGAGGTCCGCCTCCAGCTTGGCGTTGAGGAAGATCGCCTCGGCGGGGGCGACCAGGGCGCGCTGCTCGGCCTTGAAGTCGTCGTCGACCAGCTCGTCCTCGTCGACGTTGAAGACGTAGAGGAAGGGCTTGGTGGTCAGGAGGTGCAGGTCGTGCAGCAGCTCCTCGTTGCCGGAGCCCTGGACGATGCCCGCGGAGAACAGGGTGTCGCCCTTCTCCAGGATCTCCTTGGCCTCCTCGACGGCCTTCACCTTCGGCGCGATGTCCTTCTTGATCCGCGACTCCTTCTGCAGGCGCGGCAGGACCTTCTCGATGGTCTGGAGGTCGGCGAGGATCAGCTCGGTGTTGATCGTCTCGATGTCGTCCTTCGGCGAGACCTTGCCGTCGACGTGGACGACGTTCTCGTCCTTGAAGGCTCGGATGACCTGGCAGATCGCGTCCGACTCACGGATGTTCGCCAGGAACTTGTTGCCCAGACCCTCGCCCTCGGAGGCGCCGCGCACGATGCCCGCGATGTCGACGAAGTCGACGGTCGCCGGGAGGATCCGCTGGGAACCGAAGATCTCGGCCAGCTTCGCCAGACGCGCGTCGGGGACGCCGACCACACCGACGTTGGGCTCGATCGTGGCGAACGGGTAGTTGGCCGCCAGCACGTCGTTCTTGGTCAGGGCGTTGAACAGGGTCGACTTGCCGACATTCGGCAGACCGACGATTCCGATCGTGAGCGACACGTTGCGACTTCCCGTACGTGAGAGGTGAGGACTGGGGGGCTTGGCCGATCCACCAGTCTACGGCGTGCCGGGCCCGCCTCCCGCGTGCCGTCGAACACCTGGCCAAGGTGCGCCCCCGGGCGTGTCCGTCGCCCGCCGCACCCCGTGCCCCGGCCTAGGTTGGTCCGGTGGAGCGGCACGGCGCGCGACCCGCCGGGTACGGAATGCCACGAGATACGCGGTTCCACGTGGGGTGAGGGCGGGTACGCGGCGCGCGAGCGGTTTGCGGATGTCGAGGCGGACGGGGACACGGTGGAACGGCGGGGCGAGGGCCGTACGAGGCGCGGCGAGGGCGGGCTCATGCCCGGCGGTGGTGAGCGGGGTGGCGGAGAAGGCGGTGGCGGGAACGGGCGGAGGTCCGCCTGGCCGGCCTCGCGGTCCGCACAGTCGCCTCAAGGGCTGTCCCGGTCGGCACAGTCGCCCCAAGGGCTGTCCCGGTCGGCCCGGTCCGCTCAGGACGCCCGGGAGCGGCGGCCGCTGCGGAGGGACGCTCCCGTGCGGCCCGCTCCGGCCACGCGGCCCGTCGCCCAGCGGCGGCCCGTCTCCGCACGGCCCGCAGGGGCCGTACGGCGGCCCGGTCCGGCCCCGGTGGCAGCGCAGGCCCGGCGGTTTCCGAACCCCCGGCTGACCGGACTCGGCAGCGGGCTGTTCTGCGGCGCCGCGATGCTGCTGCTCGGCTTTATCGACGCGGCGGTGTCCGGCTCGCTCGGTCTCTACAGCGTCGCGTTCCTGCCGGTGTGCGCGCTGACCGCGCTGTGGGTGCGCGAGGGTGATCTGCTGACCGCCCCCGTGGTTCTGCCGAACGCGTTCGCGCTGGGGCTGCTGCCGGCGGCCGACCATGGCGGGGGCTTCGGCGGTCACCTGATGGGGCTGGTGACCGCCCTCGCGACCGAGGCCGGATGGCTGTACGGCGGGACGCTGCTCGCCGGTGTGGTCGTCCTGGTGCGCCGGGTCCGGCTGGTGGCCCGCCGGAACGCCGCCCGGCACCCCGGGCACCCCGGGGTCTGAGCGCCGCCCTACCCGGCGATGTCCGTCTCCGCCGCGTGCATCGCGGCGCCCACGATCCCCGCGTTGTTCTGCAGCTGCGCCGGGACGATCTCCGCGCGGATGCCCTCGATGTGGGGCAGGAACTTGTGCGCCTTACGGCTCACGCCGCCGCCGATGATGAACAGCTCGGGCGAGAACAGCATCTCCACGTGCGCGAGGTACTTCTGGACCCGGCGGGCCCAGTGCTCCCACGTCAGGTCCTCGTCCTCCTTGGCCTTGCTGGAGGCGCGCTTCTCCGCGTCGTGGCCGTTCAGTTCCAGGTGGCCGAGCTCGGTGTTGGGGACCAGGCGACCGTCGATGAACAGGGCGCTGCCGATGCCCGTGCCGAAGGTGAGCAGGACCACCGTGCCCTTGCGGCCGCGCCCGGCGCCGAAGTGCATCTCGGCGACACCGGCGGCGTCCGCGTCGTTGACCACCGTCACCGGCAGGCCGCCGAGGCGCTCGCCGAACAACGCGCGCGCGTCGGTGTCGATCCAGCTCTTGTCGACGTTCGCGGCGGTGCGGATCGTGGAGCCGTCGGTCACCACACCGGGGAAGGTGAGGCCGACCGGGCCGGTCCATCCGAAGTGCTCGACCACCTGGCGCGCACCGTCGGCGACCGAGTCGGGGGTCGCCGGGTGCGGGGTGAGCACCTTGTGGCGCTCCTGGGCGAGGTCGCCCTTGTCGAGGTCCACCGGGGCACCCTTGATCCCGGATCCGCCGATGTCCAAGCCGAAGATCTGCATGGCCCTACGGTACGACGGACGCCTGACGGTCACTCACCGGTCGCGGTGGCGGTCCGCTCGGCGATGAGCGTGGCCGCCTCCTCGCGCAGGTCGCGGCGGAGCTCCTTGGGCAGCGAGAAGGTGATGGACTCCTCGGCCGCCTTGACGATCTCGACGTCCTCGAAGCCGCGCTGCGACAGCCACTCCAGGACCTGCTCGACCAGAACCTCCGGCACCGAGGCGCCCGAGGTGACGCCGACCGTGGTGACGCCCTCCAGCCAGGACTCCTCGATCTCGTCGGCGAAGTCCACGAGGTACGCGTCGCGGGCGCCCGCCAGCTTGGCGACCTCCACCAGCCGCTTGGAGTTGGAGGAGTTGCGCGAGCCGACGACGATGACCAGGTCGGCCTCGGCGCCCATCTGCTTCACGGCGAGCTGGCGGTTCTGCGTGGCGTAGCAGATGTCGTCGCTGGGCGGCGAGATCAGCTGGGGGAACTTCTCCTTGAGCGCGTCGACGGTCTCCATGGTCTCGTCGACGGAGAGCGTGGTCTGGGAGAGCCAGACGACCTTGGACTCGTCGCGGACCTCGACCTTGGCGACGTCGCCGGGGCCGTCGACGAGCTGGATGTGCTCGGGGGCCTCGCCGGACGTGCCGATGACCTCTTCGTGGCCCTCGTGTCCGATGAGGAGGATGTCGTAGTCCTCGTTGGCGAAGCGGACCGCTTCCTTGTGGACCTTGGTGACCAGCGGGCACGTCGCGTCGATGGTGGCCAGCTTGCCGCGCGCGGCCTCCTCGTGGACGACGGGGGCGACGCCGTGGGCCGAGAACATCACGATGTTGCCCGGCGGCACCTCCTCCGTGCGCTCGACGAAGACGGCGCCCTTCTTCTCCAGGGTCTGCACGACGTACTTGTTGTGGACGATCTCGTGCCGGACGTAGACGGGAGCGCCGTACTGCTCCAGGGCTTTCTCGACGGCGATCACGGCGCGGTCCACACCCGCGCAGTAGCCACGGGGGGCGGCGAGCAGGACACGGCGGCCAGGCGAAGCAGTCATGCGTCCCATCGTAAGGGTGCGCCGCCCGCCCCGAAGATCGCCCGGGGTGTGGGGTGGTGCGAGGGGCGGAACGCGGCGCGCGGGGCGCCCGTCCACGCCCTCGCCGCACGGACGGGCGGTGTTGTCGGTGGCGGCCGTTACGCTCGCGGCATGGCTGTGAACACGTCGCCCGAGTCCCCGTTGCCCGTCGGTGAGGTGTCCCGGCTCATCGGGGGGTGGATCGACCGGCTCGGCGCGATCTGGGTGGAGGGGCAGATCACCCAGCTGTCGCGGCGGCCCGGCGCGGGCGTGGTGTTCCTGACGCTGCGCGACCCGTCGTACGACATCTCGGTGAGCGTGACCTGCTACCGGCAGGTGTTCGACGCGGTGTCGGACGTGGTGAGCGAGGGCGCGCGGGTCGTGGTGCTGGCCAAGCCCGAGTGGTACGCGCCGCGCGGGCAGCTCTCGCTGCGGGCGACCGAGATCAAGCCGGTCGGCGTCGGGGAGCTGCTGGCCCGGCTGGAGATGCTGAAGAAGTCCCTGGCCGCGGAGGGTTTGTTCGCTCCGGAGCGCAAGAGGGCGCTGCCGTTCCTGCCGCAGCTCGTCGGCCTGGTGTGCGGGCGGGCGTCCGCCGCCGAGCGGGACGTCCTGGAGAACGCGCGGCACCGCTGGCCCGCCGTCCGCTTCGAGGTGCGCAATGTCCCGGTGCAGGGTGTGCACGCGGTGCCGCAGGTGGTGCAGGCGGTCAAGGAGCTGGACGCCCTCGACGACGTGGACGTGATCATCGTCGCGCGGGGCGGTGGCAGCGTCGAGGATCTGCTGCCGTTCTCCGACGAGCAGCTGGTGCGGGCCGTGGCTGCCTGCCGTACGCCCGTGGTGTCCGCGATCGGGCACGAGCCGGACAATCCGCTGCTGGACCTGGTCGCCGATCTGCGCGCCTCCACCCCGACCGACGCCGCCAAGAAGGTCGTCCCGGACGTGGGCGAGGAGTACGAGCGGGTGCGGATGCTGCGGGACCGGGCCCGGCGGTGCGTGGAGGCGTACGTCGAGCGGGAGGAGCGGGGGCTCGCGCACGCTCTCGCGCGCCCCTCGATAGAGGATCCGCACCGGATGATCGACGAGCGGGCCGACCATGTGGCCTCGCTCCTCGACCGCGGTCGCCGCTGCCTCGGGCATCACCTGGACCGGGCCGCGTCCGAGCTGACGCACACGCACGCGCGCGTGGTGGCCCTCTCCCCGGCGGCGACCCTGAAGCGGGGGTACGCCGTGCTGCAGCGGGAGGACGGGCATGTGGTGCGCGATCCCGGTGAGGTGACGGCGGCCGAGGTGCTGCGCGCCCGGGTCGCCGAGGGCGAGTTCTCCGTACGAGTCGACGCAGGAAGCGATGCATAGGGTGGGCGGCATGACCGGCAAGGTGGAAGAGGCCCTCGGGTACGAGCAGGCCCGGGACGAGCTGATTGAGGTCGTACGGCGGCTGGAGGCGGGCGGCACGACGCTGGAGGAGTCGCTCGCGCTCTGGGAGCGCGGCGAGGAGCTGGCGAAGGTGTGCCGGCGCTGGCTGGACGGCGCGCGGGCGCGCCTGGACGCGGCGCTCGCCGGGGAGGAGGCCGGCGACGGGCCGGAGGAGACCGGCGACGACGACTGAGCCGCCCGCTCGGGGACTGTGAGGCGACTCACCAGAGACCATTTGTTGAACATTGAACTTTTCTCGCGTACTGTCGCTCGCGTAAGCGGTCCACGGTCCGTTTACGCGTGCCGTGCGGCCCCCGTGCGGCGCCCCCCACGACGTACCACCGAGAAGGTTCCGCATGTCTCTCGTCCTCGACCCCGCCGCCCAGGACCTGCTGTTCCGTGAGGCCCGCACCGCCAACACCTTCACCGACGAGCCGGTGACCGACGAGCAGGTGCAGGCGGTCTACGACCTGGTCAAGTACGGCCCGACCTCCATGAACCAGTCCCCGCTGCGGGTCACGCTGGTCCGCTCCGCCGAGGCCCGTGAGCGCCTGGTGCAGCACATGGCCGAGGGCAACCGGCAGAAGACCGCCACCGCCCCGCTGGTCGCGATCCTCTCCGCGGACAACGAGTTCCACGAGGAGCTGCCGGCCCTCTTCCCGCACTTCCCGCAGGCCAAGGACGCCGTCTTCGGCGACCGCGTGGTCCGCGAGAACAGCGCCGCGCTGAACGGCGCCCTCCAGGCCGCCTACTTCATCGTCGGCGTCCGCGCCGCCGGGCTGGCCGCCGGCCCGATGACCGGCTTCGACTTCGAGGGCGTCCGCAAGGAGTTCCTGGACGACGACCACACCCCGCTGATGGTCGTCAACATCGGCCGCCCCGGCCCGGACGCCTGGTACCCGCGCTCCCCGCGCCTGGCGTACGAGCAGGTCGTCACCACGGTCTGATCCGGCGCGCGGCCCAGGTCGTGTCCGCCCGCCCATGACGAAGGCCCCCGGCAGCACTCGCCGGGGGCCTTCGCCGCGCTCAGGGGGTCACTCGGCCCGCAGGGCCTTCGCCATCCGGGTCAGCTCGCCGAAGGAGCCGGTCCCGGCGACCACGGTCGTCGCGCCGTCCTCCTGGGAGACCAGGGCGTCGTAGCGGCCGCCGGTCCAGCGGGTCCAGGTGCGCTCGCCGATCCGCTCGGTGACGTCCGTCCTGCCCGCACCCTGGGTGGCCTGCTCGATGAACTCGGCCGGCTTCTCCGTCGACTGCTGGACCTGCACATAGCCGCCGTCCGGGGTGTGATAGCCGAGATGCCATGCGTCGAACTGGTCGGCCCGGAAGCGGACGGAGGTCGGCTTCCACGTGTCGGGCAGCCCCTGGGGCGCCACCACCGGGTAGGACGCCGCCCGGCGGGCGGTGAGCAGCTCGACGCGGTAGTCGACCCGCGGGATGTCGGGCGTGCCGTCGTCGTGCGGCACGAAGAGATAGACGACTCCCGCCGCGAGCACGGTCACCCCGAGGGAGAGAACCATGTTGCGGACCGACTTCTGCTTAACCTTCGAACCAGCCACGCCTCTATCGTCGCAGGTGCCCTGGCTGCTCATCCGTGGGGCCCCCTGCTCATTCTGTTCACCCGGGGATAGAGTCGAGCCGGTCACCCTCATCCGGCCGTCGTCGTATCAGAAAGGTGCGCTCCGATGACCGAGAATCATCATCATCTGCCGTCCGAACTCGAGGTACCGAGCGAAGCCCCCGACCGCAACCTGGCCCTGGAACTGGTCCGTGTGACCGAGGCGGCCGCGATGGCGGCGGGCCGCTGGGTCGGTCGCGGCGAGAAGAACGGCGCCGACGGCGCCGCGGTGCGCGCCATGCGGACCCTCGTCCACACCGTGTCGATGAACGGCGTCGTCGTCATCGGTGAGGGCGAGAAGGACGAGGCGCCCATGCTCTTCAACGGGGAGCGGGTCGGCGACGGGACGGGCCCGGAGTGCGACATCGCCGTGGACCCGATCGACGGCACCACGCTCACCGCCAAGGGCATGCCCAACGCGATCTCCGTGCTGGCCGCGGCCGACCGGGGCTCCATGTTCGACCCGTCGGCCGTGTTCTACATGGACAAGCTCGTCACCGGGCCCGAGGCCGCCGACTTCGTCGACATCGACGCGCCCGTCGGGGTCAACATCCGCCGGGTCGCCAAGGCCAAGCGGGCCACCGTCGAGGACGTCACCGTCGTCATCCTCGACCGCCCCCGCCACGAGGGCATCATCAAGGAGATCCGGGACGCCGGCGCGCGGATCAAGCTGATCTCCGACGGCGATGTCGCCGGCTCCATCTACGCGCTCCGCGAGGGCACCGGCGTCGACATGCTGCTCGGCATCGGCGGCACCCCCGAGGGCATCATCTCGGCCTGCGCGGTGAAGTGCCTCGGCGGCACCATCCAGGGCAAGCTGTGGCCCAAGGACGACGAGGAGCGGCAGCGGGCGATCGACGCCGGGCACGACCTGGACCGGGTCCTCATGACGGACGACCTGGTCGCCGGCGACAACGTCTTCTTCGTCGCGACCGGCATCACCGACGGCGAGTTGCTGCGCGGTGTGCGCTACCGGTCGGAGACGGCGACGACCGACTCGATCGTGATGCGCTCGAAGTCGGGCACGGTGCGCCGGATCGACTCCGAGCACCGGCTGAGCAAGCTGCGGGCCTACAGCGCCATCGACTTCGACAGGGCGAAGTGACGGCGGAGCGGTCCCGCTGAGCGGCAAGGGCGCCCCCGGTGCGGAGGGGGCGCCCTTTTCCGTCGTGTCTCAGCCGGCCTGGGCTATCCGGTTCGCGGCGCCCACCGTCTTCTTCAGCTCCATCTCGCGGCGGCGGCGCCGGGCGAGGACGACCCGGCGCTCGGCCGCGGTCAGTCCGCCCCACACGCCGTACGGCTCGGGCTGGAGGAGGGCGTGCTCCCGGCACTCGACCATGACCGGACAGCGCGCGCAGACGCGCTTGGCGGCCTCCTCGCGGGAGAGGCGGGCCGCGGTGGGCTCCTTGGAGGGTGCGAAGAACAGGCCCGCTTCGTCGCGCCGGCACACCGCTTCGGTGTGCCACGGGGCGTCCTGATCCCTGTCTCGCGCTGGCACCCGCTGGGCCGGAACGGCGGCTACCTGCAGGGACGAATGCGGCGGTTGCAGCACGGTCTACTCCTGACGACGGCTTCGCGAGCGAGAGACGATGCGACAAGGTCTACCCGCTGTACGCGCGCCTATGCGGGGAGTTCCGAACCGCTGGGTCCCGGGCCGCCCCAGACGCCCCGCCGGGCCCGCCGAGCGCGGGAACCGGCCCGTCCGGTTCACGACCGTCAATGCTCCAGGTGCCGGCGCAAACTCCGGTCGACCTTGCGGTGCACCCGGTCCAGGATGTCCGCGACGAGCTTCCCGCGCCGGGGCCTGCCCTCGATGCTGCCGAGCACGGCCCAGCCGTCGATGTGGACGACCGGCGCGTCCGGGTCCTCCGCGTCGAGATGGTCCACCTCGAAGGCGCCGAGGACGCCGCCGCCGGTGCCGCGCAGCGACACGTTCTCCGGGACGCGGACCTCGACGCTGCCGAAGACCGACCACGCCCGGATCACGATGTGCTGGTACTGGAAGAGGGCCTCGCTGAGATCGATCTCCACGCTGCCGAAGACGGCGTACGCGTGGATACGGCGGCCCGCGCGCCAGCGCCCCTTGCGCACGGCGCTGCTGAACACCGCGACCACATGGTCGTCGGCGTCGGCCGGGACCGGGCCCGGCGCCGGGAGCGGGGCGGCGGGGGCGACACGGCGCGGATGCCCGGCCGGCAGATCCCGGATGAACGCCTCCAGCTCCCCGACCGTCCGGGCCGCCAGCACGCCCTCGACCCGCTCGGCGTGCTCGTCGGCGGTCAGCCGCCCCTCGGCCAGGGCGTCGCGCAGTATGTCGGTGATGCGGTCACGGTCCGCGTCGGAGGCGCGGAGCTCGGCGGCGGGAGCGGGCGCGGTGCGCTTCTGAAGGTCCACGGCAGCAGCGTACCGAAACACGATAGATCGCGATAGCCCTGGACCGATTCGTCCCGCGGTCACCGAACTGAGCCGGACCTCACAGGCTCGCCGTCAGAGGCAGGTTCTACGCTGGTGGACGCTGCCAACGGAGGCCAGCCGCTGTCTGTCGAGTGAGGAATGGGCGACATGCCTGAGTTCGCGTACACCGATCTGCTCCCCATGGGAGAGGACACCACCCCGTACCGGCTGGTGACCTCCGAGGGTGTCTCCACCTTCGAGGCCGACGGGCGGACCTTCCTCAAGGTGGAGCCCGAGGCGCTGCGCAAGCTCGCCGAGGAGGCCATCCACGACATCCAGCACTACCTGCGCCCCGCGCACCTGGCCCAGCTCCGCCGGATCATCGACGACCCCGAGGCGTCGGGCAACGACAAGTTCGTCGCGCTGGACCTGCTGAAGAACGCGAACATCGCGGCCGCCGGCGTCCTCCCGATGTGCCAGGACACCGGCACCGCGATCGTCATGGGCAAGCGCGGCCAGAACGTGCTGACCCAGGGCGAGGACGAGAAGGCCCTCTCCAAGGGCATCTACGACGCCTACCAGAACCTGAACCTGCGTTACTCGCAGATGGCTCCGCTCACCATGTGGGAGGAGAAGAACACCGGCTCCAACCTCCCGGCCCAGATCGAGCTGTACGCCACCGACGGCGGCGCCTACAAGTTCCTCTTCATGGCCAAGGGCGGCGGCTCGGCCAACAAGAGCTTCCTCTACCAGGAGACGAAGGCCGTCCTGAACGAGGCCTCCATGATGAAGTTCCTGGAGGAGAAGATCCGCTCCCTCGGTACGGCCGCCTGCCCGCCGTACCACCTGGCCATCGTCGTCGGCGGCACCTCCGCCGAGTACGCGCTCAAGACCGCCAAGTACGCCTCCGCGCACTACCTGGACGAGATCCCCGCCGAGGGCTCCGAGCTCGGCCACGGCTTCCGCGACAAGGAGCTGGAGCAGAAGGTCTTCGAGCTCACGCAGAAGATCGGCATCGGCGCGCAGTTCGGCGGCAAGTACTTCTGCCACGACGTCCGCGTGATCCGCCTCCCCCGGCACGGCGCGTCCTGCCCGGTCGCCCTCGCCGTCTCCTGCTCCGCCGACCGCCAGGCCGTCGCGAAGATCACCGCCGAGGGCGTCTTCCTGGAGCAGCTGGAGACCGACCCGGCGCGCTTCCTGCCGGACACCACCGACGAGCACCTGGACGAGTCCGGGGACGTCGTGAAGATCGACCTCAACCAGCCGATGGACACCATCCTGGCCGAGCTGACGAAGTACCCGGTCAAGACCCGCCTGTCCCTCTCCGGCCCGCTGGTCGTGGCCCGCGACATCGCGCACGCCAAGATCAAGGAGCGGCTGGACGCGGGCGAGGAGATGCCGCAGTACCTGAAGGACCACCCGGTCTACTACGCGGGCCCGGCCAAGACCCCCGAGGGCTACGCCTCCGGCTCCTTCGGCCCGACGACGGCCGGCCGCATGGACTCCTACGTCGAGCAGTTCCAGGCCGCGGGCGGCTCCAAGGTGATGCTCGCCAAGGGCAACCGCAGCAAGCAGGTCACCGACGCGTGCGGCACCCACGGCGGCTTCTACCTCGGCTCCATCGGCGGCCCGGCCGCCCGCCTCGCCCAGGACTGCATCAAGAAGGTCGAGGTCGTCGAGTACGAGGAGCTCGGCATGGAGGCGGTCTGGAAGATCGAGGTCGAGGACTTCCCGGCGTTCGTCGTCGTGGACGACAAGGGCAACGACTTCTTCCAGGATCCCGCGCCCGCGCCCACCTTCACGTCCATTCCGGTGCGCGGGCCCGGGCTCGGCTGAGCCGCGCGGTGACGATCCGCCTCCGTGGGGAACAGTGGTCGGGGTGCCGGTGCTGTGACACGTGGAGGTGATCGTCGATGACCGACGGACAGGACAGGGACGGGTACCGGGTCGAGCACGACTCGATGGGCGAGGTGCGGGTGCCCGCCCATGCCAAGTGGCGGGCGCAGACCCAGCGGGCCGTGGAGAACTTCCCCGTGTCCGGGCAGCGCATCGAGCGGGCGCACATCGAGGCGCTCGCCCGGATCAAGGGTGCCGCCGCGAAGGTGAACGCCCGGCTCGGGGTGCTCGACAAGGACGTCGCCGAGGCGATCCAGGAGGCGGCCGCGGAGGCCGCCGAGGGCCGGTGGGACGAGCACTTCCCCGTGGACGTGTTCCAGACCGGGTCCGGCACCTCGTCCAACATGAACACCAACGAGGTCATCGCGACCCTGGCGACCGAGCGGCTCGGCCGGGACGTGCACCCGAACGACCACGTCAACGCGTCCCAGTCGTCGAACGACGTCTTCCCGTCCTCGATCCACATCGCGGCCACCGCCGCCGTCACCCGGGACCTGATCCCGGCGCTCGAGCACCTCGCGGCGGCCCTGGAGCGCAAGGCCGGGGAGTTCGCCGACGTCGTGAAGTCGGGGCGGACGCATCTGATGGACGCCACGCCCGTGACGCTCGGTCAGGAGTTCGGCGGGTACGCGGCCCAGGTCCGGTACGGCGTCGAGCGGCTGCGGGCCTCGCTGCCCCGGCTCGCCGAGCTGCCGCTGGGCGGTACGGCCGTCGGCACCGGCATCAACACCCCGCCCGGGTTCTCCGCCGCCGTCATCGAGGAGGTCGCCCGGGCCACCGGGCTGCCGCTGACCGAGGCGCGCGACCACTTCGAGGCGCAGGGCGCCCGGGACGGCGTCGTGGAGACCAGCGGGCAGCTGCGGACGATCGCCGTAGGCCTGACGAAGATCGCCAACGATCTGCGGTGGATGGCGTCCGGGCCGCGCACCGGGCTCGCGGAGATCTCGCTGCCCGATCTGCAGCCCGGGTCGTCGATCATGCCGGGCAAGGTGAACCCGGTCATCCCGGAGGCCGTGCTCATGGTCTGCGCCCAGGTGATCGGCAACGACGCCACCGTCGCCACCGCGGGGGCGGCCGGCAACTTCGAGCTGAACGTGATGCTGCCGGTGATCGCGAAGAACGTGCTGGAGTCGGTGCGGCTGCTCGCGAACGTGTCCCGGCTGCTGGCGGACCGGACGGTCGACGGCATCGTGGCGCACCGCGAGCGGGCCCGGGAGTACGCGGAGTCCTCACCGTCGGTCGTCACGCCGCTGAACAAGTACATCGGGTACGAGGAGGCCGCCAAGGTCGCCAAGCGGGCGCTGGCGGAGCGCCGGACCATCCGCGAGGTCGTCCTGGACGGCGGATACGTGGAGCGCGGCGACCTGACGCTGGAGCAGTTGGACGAGGCGCTGGACGTGCTGCGGATGACACGGCCGTGACCGGTGGTCACGAAGGCGTGAACCGTGACCCGTCTCGCAGCGTCGTATGCCTGGGGCACCTAATATCTGTGCATGGCAGACGGCGGGTCGGTGACGACGGAAGTGGAAACGGGCGGGTCGACGGGCTTCTGGGCCCCCGGCTCGCACATCCTGTGGCGGTACCGGGAGAACGCGGGCCCGCGTTTCCACATCGCGCGTCCGGTCACCGTCGTCCGTGACGACGAGGAGCTGCTCGCGGTGTGGCTCGCGCCGGGCACGGAGTGCGTCAAGCCGGTGCTGACCGACGGGACGGCGATACATCTGGAGCCGTTGCGGACCCGGTACACCAAGCCGCGTACCGTCGCGCGGGGCCGCTGGTTCGGGACCGGGGTGCTGAAGCTGGCGCGGCCGGGTGAGCCGTGGTCGGTGTGGCTGTTCTGGGAGCCGGGCTGGCGGTTCAAGAACTGGTACGTGAACCTGGAGGAGCCGCTGGCCCGTTGGGCGGGCGGGGTGGATTCCGAGGACCACTTCCTCGACATCTCGGTGCATCCGGACCGCAGTTGGCACTGGCGGGACGAGGACGAGTTCGCGCAGGCCCGGCGGGACGGTCTGGTGGACGAGCGGCTGGCCGCGCGGGTGCGGCGGGCCGGGGAGTCGGCGGTGGAGGTGATCCGCGCGTGGGGGCCGCCGTTCCGCGACGGCTGGCAGAACTGGCGCCCCGATCCGTCCTGGGCTGTACCTTCTTTGCCTGAGGACTGGGACCGTACGCCCGCGCGGCTGTCGTCATGAGACCCTTGATGCGCCCCCCTGCAAGAAACGTAGGATCGTCCTCCGCACGGGCGCGCGGGGACAACTGACGGACGAAGCGCCGGGCTTGACCGATCGTCACCGAGGGGCGGCAGGACGTGAGCGAGGGTTACCAGGGCGGCGCCGGCACGGACCGGCGCCGGTACCGCACGGGTGGCACAGGAACTGCCTCTGGTCACGCGAAATTTCCGTTCCCAGGGCATGTATTGCGGGTATCGGAGTCTCGGCGGGACGAACTGCACGCGTGGCGCGCAGCCCCGGACGGATGGATTCGAGAGGCGTGACGGAGCAGCCGACCTCCTACGAGCGCCCCGAGGCGGGCGTCGACCCCGCGGAGCCCCGCGGGGCGCTCGCGCGTTCCTCGGCGCCCCGCGCCACGTCCACGCGCCCCTCCGGAGGCGGTGCCGCGTTACCCGCGCAGGCCCGCACCGGAGAGACCCCTTCCACGCCGGGCACCACCGCACCGTCCGGCCCGAGCAAGGAGCCCCCAGTCATCGTCGGCAACGGTCCCGAGCACGCGCAGCCCTCCGTCGCCGAGCCCGACGCGCACCGGCCACGGCCGGCGCCGGAGGCGATTCCTCCGCAGCCGGGTGCCGAGCAGCCCCCGGCGTCCGCGGAGCGGCGTACCGGTCAGGGGGTGCAGCCGGGCCGTCCCACGCCGATGCGGCGGGACGGGGACCGGCTGCGTTTCGTGGGCGCGGCGACCCGGCGGATCGCGCGCGGCATAGACCTGGACGAGATCGTGATGGGGCTGTGCCGGGCGACCGTGCCGACGTTCTCCGACGCGATCCTGGTCTATCTGCGCGATCCGCTGCCGGTCGGGGACGAGCGGCCGACGGGGCCGGTGGTGCTGCGGCTGCGGCGTACGGACCGCATCCCGGAGGAGCGGGACACCGAGGGTTTCCTGCCGCCGGCGCCGCCCGCGGACCCGGCGGAGCTGTCCGGGCTTTCGGCGGTGACGGCCGAGCTGTGCGAGGTGCGTCCCGGGGGCGCGCTGGCGGAGGTGCTGCGCGGGGTGCGTCCGGTGTTCGCGGACGCGCCGGCCGCGCGGGCCGCGCTGCCCGAACTCCTCGGCGAGGAGGGCGAGTCGATCATTCCGGACGGTCAGCGGGCGATCCTGGCCCCGCTGCGGGGGCGGCGCCGGGTGATCGGCGCGGCGGTGTTCCTGCGCCGCCCGGAGCGCCTCGCGTTCGAGCCGGACGATCTGCTGGTGGCGGCGCAGCTGGCCACGCACAGCGCGCTGGGCATCGACAAGGCGGTGCTGTACGGCCGTGAGGCGTACATCGCGGACGAGCTGCAGCGCACGATGCTGCCGGAGACGCTGCCGCGTCCGACGGGGGTGCGGCTCGCCTCGCGCTATCTGCCGGCCGCTGAGACCGCCCGGGTCGGCGGCGACTGGTACGACGCGATCCCACTGCCGGGCAGCCGGGTGGCGCTGGTGGTGGGCGATGTCATGGGGCACTCCATGACGTCCGCCGCGATCATGGGCCAGCTGCGGACGACGGCGCAGACCCTCGCGGGGCTGGACCTGCCGCCGCAGGAGGTCCTGCACCATCTGGACGAGCAGGCGCAGCGGCTGGGCACCGACCGGATGGCGACCTGCCTGTACGCGGTCTACGACCCGGTCGCGCACCGGATCACGATCGCCAACGCCGGGCATCCGCCGCCGGTGCTGCTGCATCTGGGCGGGCACGCGGAGGTGCTGCGGGTGCCGGCGGGCGCGCCGATCGGTGTCGGCGGTGTGGACTTCGAGGCGGTGGAGCTGGACGCGCCGGCCGGGGCGACCCTGCTGCTGTACACGGACGGCCTGGTGGAGTCGCGGCTGCGGGACGTGTGGACCGGGATAGAGCAGCTGCGGGAGAAGCTCGCGGCGACCGCGCAGCTGACCGGCCCGGACCATCCGCCGCCGCTGGAGGCGCTGTGCGACGACGTGCTGGACATGCTCGGTCCCGGTGACCGTGACGACGACATCGCGCTGCTCGCCGCCCGGTTCGACGGGATCGCGCCGAGCGATGTGGCGTACTGGCATCTGGACCCGGAGGACGCGGCGCCGGGGCGGGCCCGTCGGCTGGCCCGGGGCGCGTTGTCGGGCTGGGGGATGGAGGAGCTGACCGACTCGGTCGAGCTGCTGGTGAGCGAGATCGTGACGAACGCGGTCCGCTACGCCTCCCGTCCGGTGACGCTGCGGCTGCTGCGCACGGATGTGCTGCGCTGCGAGGTCGGCGACGACGTGCCGCAGCTGCCGAGGCTGCGGCAGGCACGGGCCACGGACGAGGACGGGCGCGGGCTGTATCTGGTGAACCGGCTGGCGCGGCGCTGGGGTGCGACCCGGCTGAGCACCGGCAAGGTGGTCTGGTTCGAGCTGAACCGCGGCTCGGCCGCGGGCTGAAAAGGGCGCCGCGCCCCTGGGAGGGCGCGGCGCCGGGCCGTACTAGTCCTCGTCGTCGGGGCGGGCCGGGTCCAGCGTGATGCCGCCCGTCGGCCGGCCCGTGGGGTCGGTCGTGGGCTTCTGGGTGGTCGGCTCGTCCGTCGGTTCCTGTGTCGTGGGTTCGTCGGTCGGTTCCTGGGTCGTGGGCTCGTCCGACGGTTCCTCGGTGGTGGGCTCGTCGGTCGGTTCCTCGGTGGTCGGCGTCTGCGACGGCGTCGGCGTCCAGGTGGGCCGGACTCCGGCGCCCTGGTCGGTCTGGAGGCTGAACCGCGCGTCGGGCCTGGTCACGCCGAACATGTACGAGGCCCAGATCTTCGCCGGGAAGCCGCCGCCGTTGACGCGGTCGAAACCGCCGGCGCCGTACATCTTGGTCTGCGCGTGGGTCTTGGCGTCCTCGCCGAACAGGCCGACCGAGGTGACCAGGTCGGGCGTGTAGCCGGTGAACCAGGCGGACTTGTTGTCGTCGGAGGTGCCGGTCTTGCCGGCGACCTTCTGCCCGCTGCGCTTGGGGTTGTTCGCCACGGCCTGGCGGGCGGTGCCGTCGTCGACCACGCCGGTGAGGACGGAGGTGACGGTGTCCGCGGCGCGGCGGGAGATGACGCGCTCGCCGATGGGGTCGGGGATCTCGACCTTGCGGGTGTTGTGCTCGGCCTCCTTGAGGATGCCGGGGGTGACCTTCACACCGTGGTTGTCGAGGGTGGCGTACACGCCGGCCATCTGGAGCGGGCTGGCGCCCATGGTGCCCAGGGTCTGGGCGGGTACGGCCTGGGCGTCCTCGGTGTCCATGCCGAGCGCGCCGGCGACGGCCATGACGTCCTTCATGCCGACGTCGACGCCCATCTGCGCGAAGACGGAGTTGACGGACTTGTTCATCGCCGTCTGCACGGTGATGTCGCCGTAGTCCTGGTCGTCCTCGTTCTCCGGGGCGAAGCCGACCTTGGCGCCGCCGTCGACGACCGGGCGCTTGCTGGTGCCGTCGTACACCGTGTCGGCGGTGATCGGGTCGCCGTCCTGGGTCTGCGCGGCGTTCTCCAGGGCGGCCGCGAGGATCACCGGCTTGAAGGTGGAGGCGGGCTGGTAGTCGGCGCGGGTGGCGTTGCTCGTGTAGTGCTTGAAATAGTCCTCGCCGCCGTAGAGGGCGACGATCTTCCCGGTCTTGGGGTCGACGGAGACGGCGCCGGCCTGGATGTTCTTGTCGACCTTGCGCTTCTTCGGGTCGAGCTGCCGGGTGAGTTCGGCCTTGACGGCCTTCTCCAGCGCGGCCTGCCGCTTCTTGTCGACGTTGAGGGTGATGGTCCAGCCCTGGTCGACGACGGCGGCCTCGGCCTGGGAGCGGGTGAGGCCCTGCTGCTCCATCAGCTGGTCCTCGAGCTGACGGTTGGCCAGCTCGATCAGATAGCCCTTCTGGCCCTCGCGGCCCGCGGCGGGCTTGGGCTCCCTGGGCACCGGCAGCTTGGTCATCTCCTGGCGTTCGGAGCGCTTCAGCCAGCCTTCCTCGACCATGTTGTCGAGGACGTAGTTCCAGCGGTTGGTGACGAGCTTCTTGCCGGTGTCGGAGGCGCTCGACCAGTCGTACTGGCTGGGCGCCTGGAGGAGGGCGGCGAGGTAGGCGCCCTGCTCGACGGTCAGCTTCTCGGCGTCGACGCGGTAGTACGCCTGGGCGGCGGCCTGGATGCCGTAGGCGCCGCGGCCGTAGTAGCTGGTGTTGATGTAGCCGGCGAGGATGTCGTCCTTGGTCATCTGGCGGTCGACCTTCAGGGAGATGACCATCTCCTTGAGCTTGCGGCTGACCGTCTGCTCCTGGCTCAGGTAGTAGTTCTTGACGTACTGCTGGGTGATGGTCGAGCCGCCCTGCGCGCCCTTGCCCATCGCGGTGTTGAGCAGACCGCGGGCGGTGCCCTTCAGGTCGATGCCGTGGTCGTTGTAGAAGCTCTTGTTCTCGGCGGCGACGAACGTGTACTGGACCTTCTTCGGGACCTTGGACAGGTCGACGATCTCGCGGTTCACGTCGCCGGCGCGGGCGAGGACGCTGCCGTCGCTGTACTTGTAGACGTTGCTCTGGCGCTGCGCGGCCTGGGCGGCGGCGTTGTCGCCGGGGACGTCGACGTACAGGTAGAGCGCGATGAAGGAGCCGATGGCGAGCAGGCAGGTGCCCAGGAAGGTCCCGAGGATCTTCTTCCAGGTGAACAGCCGGCGTATCCGGCCCTTGCCGTCGCGGCCGGCGCCCTTGGCGGCGCGGCGGGCGGCGGCGCGGCCTCCGCCGGACTCGGACGGTGTGCCGACGACCGTCGGCCCGTCGTCTCCGGTGTGCGGGGGCACCCCGGAGGAGCGCCGGGGCGCGGCGCGGTGGCCACTGCGCCCGCGCGCTCGTCTCTCTTCCGCTCGTCCCATGGTTCGTTCCGCTCCGCTTCGCTTGGGTGTGCGCTCCTGACACACGGGTTCGCCGCTTCCGGTCAGCTCCGAAAGCTAACACCGGAAGTTGTGACAAAGGGCTGCCGATCCGGGCTTTTACGGACGTGACAATCAGCACCCACCCCAACGGAACCGACGGCTCAGGGGGCTTCAAGGTTGCCCGCGTGGGGTAATCTGATATCACTTAGCTAGATGGATGAGAGCACCAACGAACGGGGGCACCACCATGCCGAACGACAGGAACGACAGAAACGCCGCGGCGGCGGACGTGCCGGAGATGCCCGCGCCGCGGGTGCGCGAGTTCGCCGCCCACAGCATCGGCGGCGGGCTCGCCCTGCTGCTGGGACTGGTCGGGCTGCTGGCGGGCGCGGGCCTGATCGCCGGGGCCACCGCGGTCGAGGGGGCCGGCGGCAAAGCGGCCCTGATCGTCGCGGGCGTCCTGGTCTCGATCGCCGCACTGCTCGCGATGTCGGGGCTGAACATGGTCGCGCCGGGCGAGGCCCGGGTGGTCCAGCTCTTCGGCCGCTACCGGGGCACGATCCGGCAGGACGGACTGCGCTGGGTGAACCCGTTCACCTCGCGCACGAAGATCTCGACGCGGGTGCGCAACCACGAGACGGCCGTCCTGAAGGTCAACGACGCCTACGGCAACCCGATCGAGCTGGCCGCGGTCGTGGTGTGGCGGGTCGAGGACACCGCGCAGGCCACGTTCGAGGTGGACGACTTCCTGGAGTTCGTCTCCACGCAGACCGAGGCGGCCGTGCGGCACATCGCCATCGAGTACCCGTACGACGCCCACGACGAGGCCGGTCTCTCGCTGCGCGGCAACGCCGAGGAGATCACCGAGAAGCTCGCCGCGGAGCTGCACGCGCGCGTGGAGGCCGCGGGTGTGCAGATCATCGAGTCGCGCTTCACGCATCTCGCGTACGCTCCCGAGATCGCCTCCGCGATGCTCCAGCGCCAGCAGGCCGGCGCGGTCGTCGCGGCCCGCCGGCAGATCGTCGACGGTGCGGTGGGCATGGTCGAGGCGGCACTCGCGCGGATCAACGAGCGGGACATCGTGGAACTGGACGAGGAGCGCAAGGCGGCGATGGTGTCGAACCTGATGGTGGTGCTGTGCGGTGACCGGGCTCCGCAGCCGGTCCTCAACACCGGGACGCTCTACCAGTGACGGCTTCCGCCGGGGGCTCCGCCCCGCAGGGCCGGCCGCAGCGCAAGCAGGTGCTGCTGCGGCTGGACCCGGCCGTGTACGAGGCGCTCGCGCGCTGGGCGGGCGACGAACTGCGCTCCGCCAACGCGCAGATCGAGTTCCTGCTGCGGCGCGCGCTGGCCGAGGCGGGCCGGCTGCCCGGCGAGGCGGGGCCGATCCCCCGCCGGGGCCGGCCCTCCGCGCGGCCGCCCGAGACGCCGTAGCGGAACCGTGACAATCGGCCCTCACCTCGGCCTTCACACACCCTGACGACAACTGCACACCGTGCGTATACACGCCGGGTATACACCCCGTGTAGTGTCCTCGGCATGTCCATCGGTCACACCCTTCTAGGGCTCCTTGAGTCGGGCCCCCGCCACGGTTACGACCTCAAGCGGGCCTTCGACGAGAAGTTCGGTCACGACCGGCCGCTCCACTACGGCCAGGTCTACTCGACGATGTCCCGGCTGCTGAAGAACGGCCTCGTCGAGGTCGACGGGATCGAGCCCGGAGGCGGGCCCGAGCGCAAGCGGTACGCGATCACCGACGCCGGTGTCACCGACGTCCAGCGGTGGCTCGCGACCCCGGAGAAGCCGGAGCCGTACCTCCAGTCGACCCTCTACACCAAGGTCGTCCTCGCGCTGCTGACCCGGCGCGACGCGGCCGACATCCTCGACACCCAGCGCGCCGAGCACCTGCGGATGATGCGCATCCTCACCGACCGCAAGCGCAAGGGCGACCTGGCCGACCAGCTCATCTGCGACCACGCGCTGTTCCACCTGGAAGCCGACCTGCGCTGGCTGGAGCTGACCGCCGCCCGCCTCGACAAGCTGGCGGAGGTGGTGGTCAAGTGACTCCTCCCCCCGGCTCCCTGCTCGCGGCCTCCGAGCTGCGCAAGGCCTACGGCCCGACGGTCGCCCTCGACGGCGCCGACTTCTCCATCCACCCCGGCGAGGTCGTCGCCGTCATGGGCCCCTCCGGCTCCGGCAAGTCCACGCTGCTGCATTGCCTGGCCGGCATCGTCCCGCCCGACTCCGGGTCCATCGTCTACAACGGACGCGAGCTGGCCACCATGAACGACTCCCAGCGCAGCGCCCTGCGCCGCTCGGAGTTCGGCTTCGTCTTCCAGTTCGGCCAGCTCGTGCCCGAGCTGACCTGCGTGGAGAACGTCGCCCTGCCGCTGCGGCTGAACGGCACCGGCCGCAAGGAGGCCGAACGGACCGCGCTGACCTGGATGGAGCGCCTGGAGGTCGACGACCTGCGCAAGAAGCGGCCCGGCGAGGTCTCCGGCGGTCAGGGGCAGCGCGTCGCCGTCGCCCGTGCGCTGGTCACCAGCCCGCGTGTGCTCTTCGCGGACGAGCCGACCGGTGCGCTCGACTCCCTCAACGGCGAGCGTGTGATGGAGCTGCTGACGGACGCCGCCCGGTCCACGAACGCCGCCGTCGTGCTGGTCACCCACGAGGCACGGGTCGCCGCCTACTCCGACCGCGAGATCGTCGTCCGCGACGGCAAGTCCCGGGACATGGAGCGCGTCGTATGAACGTGCGTCAGTGGGCCAGGGACCTCGGCATGGGGGTTCGGTTCGCCTTCGTCGGCGGCCGTGAGGGCTGGGTCCGTGCCCTGCTGACGGCCGTCGGCGTCGGCCTCGGGGTGGCGCTGCTGCTGCTCACCACCGCGATCCCCAGCATGCAGTCGGTCCGGCACGACCGGGAGAGCGCCCGCGCCGACGTCGACTACAGCGAACTCGACAAACGGCCGAACGACCACAGCCTGATCGTCGCGGACGTCGACACGGACTGGCGGGACAAGGACATCCGGGGCCGCGCCATCGAGCGCGAGGGCGCGAAGGCACCGCTGCCGCCGGGCGTCGACCGCTTCCCCGCGCCCGGCGAGATGCTGGTCTCCCCCGCCCTCGAACGGCTTCTGAAGTCGGACGACGCCAAGCTGCTGCGTGAGCGGCTGCCCGAGAAGATCGTCGGCACCATCGGCGAGAGCGGACTGGTCGGCTCGCAGGAACTCACCTTCGTCCGGGGCGGCGAGGGCCTCGCGCAGGCGATCGACGGCGCCCGGGTCGCCCGGATCGACCGGTTCGGGGACACCAGCCCCACCGAGACCCAGACCGACCCCGTGCTGCTCCTGCTGGTCATCGTCGTCTTCGTGGTGCTGCTCATGCCGGTCGGCGTGTTCATCGCCGCGGCCGTCCGCTTCGGCGGCGAGCGGCGCGACCGGCGGCTCGCGGCGCTGCGGCTCGTCGGCTCCGACGGACGTATGGTCCGCCGGGTCGCGGCCGGCGAGGCGCTCGCGGGCGCTGTGCTCGGCCTGGTCTTCGGCACCGTCTTCTTCCTCATCGGACGCCAGGTCGCGGGCTCCGTCGAGGTGTTCGGCATCAGCGTCTTCCCGAGCTATCTGAACCCCTCCCCCGCGCTGGCCCTGCTCGTCGGTCTCGCGGTGCCGGCCGCCGCCGTGATCGTCACCCTGTTCGCGATGCGCGGCGTGGTGATCGAGCCGCTCGGCGTCGTCCGGACGGCGAAGCCCGCGCGGCGCCGGCTGTGGTGGCGGCTGCTCACGCCGCTCGCCGGTCTGGCCATGCTGTGGCCGATGATCGGCCAGGGCCGCACCAACGGAACCTTCAACGCGTACCTGGTGATCGGCGGTGTGCTGCTGCTGCTCATCGGTGTCACCACCCTGCTGCCCTGGGTCGTCGAGGCGGTCGTCGCCCGGCTCGGCTCGGGCGGTGTGGCCTGGCAGCTCGCCGTCCGCAGGCTCCAGCTGAGCAGCGGCACGGCGGCCCGCATGGTCAACGGCGTCGCGGTGGCGGTGGCCGGGGCGATCGCCCTGCAGATGCTGTTCGCCGGTGTCGAGAGCGACTACACCAAGGACAGCGGCAAGGACGTCGCCCGGGCCCAGATGGAGGTGTCGCTGTCGCGGCACACCGGGATCGGCCCGGCGGCGGAGCGGTTCCGCGGCACCGAGGGCGTCGAGAAGGTCTTCGCCTACGACCGTGGCTATGCGGGCGACCGGCGCAAGGAACCGGAGAAGGGCCTCGAGTTCAGCGTCGGCGACTGCGCGTCGCTGCGCGAGGTGGCCACCCTGCCCTCCTGCAAGGACGGCGACGCCTTCTACGTGTCCGACGCCGAGTGGGACACGGACACCCCGAAGCTGGCGAAGCAGCCCGGCCGGACGATGTACCTCGACCCGTCGTACGAGGGCGGACCGCGGCGCGCGGAGATCGCCTGGAAGATCCCGAAGGGGCTGAAGCCGGCCCACGCGCGTCAGGACCTCACGGGCGGCGAGCGCGGCGGCGTCCTTCTCACGCCGAAGGCGGTGGACCCGTCGATCGCGCCCGCGCTGCGCGGCCAGGTGTACCTCCAGCTCGACGAGTCCGTGCCGAACGTGCACGACCTGGCGCGCAACACCGCGGCGGCCGTCGACCCGCTGTCGAACCCGATGAACTGGTACCGCACGGAGACGTCCACGCGCTACGCCACCATCCGCACCGGCCTGTTCGTCGGCGCCGTCTGTGTCCTGGCGCTGATCGGGGCGAGCCTGCTGGTCTCCCAGCTGGAGCAGTTGCGGGACCGCAAGAAGCTGCTGTCCTCGCTGGTCGCCTTCGGCACCCGGCGGCGCACCCTGAGTCTGTCGGTGCTGTGGCAGACGGCCATCCCGATCGCCCTCGGACTGCTGCTGTCGGCCATCGTCGGCGTGACGCTGGGCACGGTCCTGCTGAAGATGACGGAGACGCCGGTCACCATGGACTGGGGCAGCATCCTGTCGATGACGGGCGTCGGCGCGGCCGTGATCATCGTGGTGACGCTGCTCAGCCTGCCGCCGCTGATGCGGCTGATGCGCCCGGACGGCCTGCGCACGGAGTGACGCCCGTCCTGCCCCGGCCGGTGGCCGTACCGTCTCGCGCGGTGCGGCCACCGGTCGTACGTGTTCGGGCGGGCTGTGCCAGGATCGGTCGGGTCCGAACCCCAGGAGCGCGCGTCATGTCCCTCGACTCCCTGAAGTCCCGCCTACCGCACTACGCCCCGGACCTGCGGCGCAACCTGGACGCCGTGTTCGGCCGTCCGCGCCTTTCGGCGCAGCAGCTGTGGGGCACGGTGCTCGCCACCGCGATCGCCTCCCGCTCCCCGGTCGTGCTGCGCGAGCTGGCGCCGGAGGCGAGGGCGAACCTGTCGCCGCAGGCGTACACCGCGGCGAAGTCGGCGGCCGCCGTGATGGCGGTGAACAACGTCTTCCACCGTACCCGGCATCTGCTGTCCGACCCCGGCTACGGCGACCTGCGCACGGGTCTGCGGATGAACGTCCTCGGCGATCCGGGCGTGGCCAGGGTCGACTTCGAGCTGTGGTCGCTGGCGGTGTCCGCGATCAACGCCTGCGGTGCCTGCCTCGACGCGCACGAACGGGTGCTGCGCAAGGCGGGCGTGGACCGGGAGACGGTCCAGGAGGCGTTCCGGATCGCGTCCGTGATCCAGGCCGTCGGCGTCACGCTGGACGCCGAGGCCGTGCTGACCGACATCGAGTAGACCCCCGCTCAGGCCTTGGGCGCGGGGACCTCGGTGTCTGCGGGGCCCTCGCCGGGGCCGTCCGCCGCCTCGACGGGACCGCCCACGGGCTCGGGGACGGCAGGTTCCGGCACGGCCCGTCCGCTCTCCAGGTCCAGCTCCAGCGAGTACCGCCGCAGATAGCCGACGATCGTGTTGGTCACCGCGACCAGCGGGACGGCCACCACGGCGCCGCCGATACCGGCCACCATGCCGCCGGCCGCCACCGCCAGCACGACCGCGAGCGGATGCACGCGGACGGCGCGGCCGAGGATGAACGGCTGCAGGATGTGCCCCTCGATCTGCTGCACTGCGAGCACCACGACGAGCGTCATCACGGCGGTGAAGACACCCTGGGTCACCAGGGCGACGACCACCGCGAGCGCGCCCGACGCCACGGCGCCGACCAGCGGGATGAAGGAGAACAGGAAGATGAACACGGCCAGCGGCACGGCCATCGGGACGTCGAGGAAGTAGATGCCGATGCCGATGAAGACGGCGTCGATGAGGGCGACCACGACCGTGCCGCGCACATACGCGGTGAGCGTCGCCCAGGCCCGCGGTCCGGCGCCGGCGACACCGGGCCGGGCGGCGGCCGGGACCAGCTTGAGGGTCCACTGCCAGATCCGCTTGCCGTCGTAGAGCAGGAACAGCGTCGAGAAGACGGACAGCAGGATGCCGGTGAGGGCCTCGACGATGACCGTCACGCCTTCGAGGCCGGCGGAAGTGATCTCGTCGGTGTTGGCGCCGACGGCGTCCCGCAGGTTCTCCGCGATCTCGTTGATCTGCTTGTCGGTGACGTGGAACGGGCTGTTGAGCAGCCAGTTGCGCAGCTCGTCGATGCCGTCCTGGATCTGGTCGGACAGGTCGTCGATGTTCTCCATGACCTGCCAGCTCACGAACCAGCCCATCAGCCCGATGACGACGAACCCGAGGATCGCGGTGAGGGCGGTGGCCAGTCCGCGCGGGACGCCGCGCCGGGTCAGCCAGGCCACCGAGGGCTGCATCAGCGCCGTCAGGAGCAGGGCGATGACGAAGGCCAGCACGACCAGCTGGACCGCGCTGATGATCCGCATCAGCACCCAGAGGGTCCCGGCGAGGACCAGCAGCCGCCAGCCCGCCTCGGCGGCGACCCGCATCCCCCACGGCACGGCCTGGGCGGGGTCGGGGCGCGGGGGCGCGCTGACGGGCGCCCGCTCGGGACGCCGCGGCGCGGTGCCCTTGGACATGGGGACGTCACCGGCCGCGGGTCCGGCGGACGGCCGGTCGGCGGGGAGCTCGTCGCTCTCCCGCTCCGCCGCGGCACGGCGTTCGTTCAACCGCTCGCTCATCTCGGTCAGTCCGGCTCCGAGCCGGCCGAGCCACCCTGGCACTCGTGACATGATCCGTCCTCTTCCCCCGTCCGTGCCCACCACTCCTCCCCGGAGCCGGTCCGACGCTACAGGGGCGGCGCGCGGCAACGCGAAAGCCCCTCACCTGAAGACGGTGAGGGGCGATGCGGGGTTGAGCGGCGGGCCTAGTACCAGTGGTTGGCCTGCCAGAAGCTCCATGCGCCACAGGGGCTGTCGTAGCGCTCGTTCATGTAGTTCAGGCCCCACTTGATCTGGGTGGCCGGGTTCGTCTGCCAGTCCGCGCCGACGGACGACATCTTCGAACCGGGCAGGGCCTGGAAGAGGCCGTAGGCGCCCGAGGACGGGTTCACGGCCCGGTAGTTCCAGCTGGACTCGTGGTCCACGATGTTGCTGAAGCACTGGAACTGGTCGGCCGGCACCATCTGGCGGGCCATCGCCTGGATCTGCGCGATCGTGTAGGAGCTCTGGACGGGGAAGTCGGCGGAGGACCGGGAGGCCTTGGACTGGGCCTCTTCACGCTCCTTGGCTTCCTTGGCCGCCTTCTCCGCCTTCGCGGCGGCTTCCTTCTTCTCGATCGCGCTCTGGGCGGCAGCCTTGCGGGCCGCCTCCTCGGCGTCCTTCTTGGCGCTCGCGTCCGCGGCGATGGCCTGGACGTCCGCCTGCGCCGACAGGGACTCGGTCTGCACCTGGGCCTGCTGGCCCGCGGGTATGTCCGCGAGGAGCGTCGTCTCGGCTGCCGTCGCCTCGGCGTCGTTCGTCTGCGCGGTGCTGCCCGAGGCAACGCCGACGACGCTTCCGACAGCGGTGACCGCGGTGGCCGACGCCACTGCGAATCCCCTGACCGAAATCGGACTCACACGGTTTCCTTCCAGCATCGCCCGCTTCGGTGACCCTGGCGGACGCAATCGTGCCCCTGGCGCTGGCCTCCCAACTGCGGGGTCACGGGAGGCACGGACCCGCTGGGCAACTCCCTTGCGGGGAGCGCCGCGTGTTGACTCGGGCGGCATACGACGTCGCTATGCAGTTGGTGGTGCTGCTGTGGCGCCGTACCGCTGGGGGCACGGCTGTGTCGTATGCGGGGCCTGACAGGAGTGAGACTCTGCCGCACCCGCACACCGCAAGGCAATTCTGTGTTGCGTGTGAAAGCTCACACCCAGTTTGCCCCTCGGCTTTTCCGGAAAGCGGCACACGCCAAGGCGCCGCCCGGCTAGGCTCTTCGCCTTTCCGAACGGCGCCAACTGACGCGTAACCGCTATGAAGTTGGGCAGCTCTCCGCAGGAGCGTGCAGACCCGTCAGATCTGCCCGTCCTCGAGCATTTCGGTCACAAGGGCGGCGATCTGGGACCTCTCGGACCGGTTCAGCGTGACGTGGGCGAACAGCGGGTGTCCCTTCAGCTTCTCGACGACGGCGACCACTCCGTCGTACCGGCCGACGCGCAGGTTGTCCCGCTGTGCCACGTCATGGGTGAGAACGACCCGTGAGTCGGCGCCGATCCGGGACAGGACGGTCAGCAGAACGTTTCGCTCCAGCGACTGCGCCTCGTCCACGATGACGAACGCGTCGTGCAGCGAGCGTCCGCGGATGTGGGTGAGGGGAAGCACCTCCAGCATCCCTCGCGCGGTGACCTCCTCGATGACCTCGCGGCTGGTGACCGCGGAGAGGGTGTCGAAGACCGCCTGCGCCCAGGGGCTCATCTTCTCGGCCTCGGTGCCGGGCAGATAGCCGAGCTCCTGCCCGCCCACCGCGTACAGCGGCCGGAAGACCATCACCTTCTGGTGCTGACGGCGCTCCAGCACGGCCTCCAGTCCCGCGCACAGCGCCAGGGCCGACTTGCCGGTGCCGGCCCGGCCGCCCATGGAGACGATCCCGACGTCCGGGTCGAGGAGCAGGTCGAGCGCGATCCGCTGCTCGGCGCTGCGCCCCTTGATGCCGAACGCCTCCCGGTCGCCGCGCACCAGACGGACGTTGCCGTCGGGGGTGACCCTGCCGAGCGCCTTGCCGCGCTCGGAGTGGATGGTCAGGCCCGTGTGCACGGGGAGGGCGGCGGCTTCGGGCACATGGACGCGGCCCTCCTCGAAGAGGATGTCCACCTGCTCGCCCGGGAGGGTCAGTTCGGACATGCCGGTCCAGCCGGAGGAGTCCGTGATGGCCAGTTCCGCGCGGTACTCCTCGGCGAGGAGTCCGACGGACGAGGCCTTGATCCTCAGCGGCAGGTCCTTGGACACGACCGTGACGTCGAACCCCTCCGCCTGCAGATTGCGGGCGACCGCCAGGATGCGGGAGTCGTTGTCCCCCAGGCGGTAGCCGCTGGGCAGCACGCTGGGGTCCGAGTGGTTGAGCTCGACACGGACGGTCCCGCCGAGGTCCCCCGTGGGGATGGGGGAGTCGAGACGGCCGTACCGGACCCGGAGGTCGTCGAGCAGGCGCAGGGCCTGCCGGGCGAAGTAGCCGAGTTCGGGATGGTGCCGCTTGGCCTCCAACTCCGTCACCACGACGATGGGGAGCACGACCTCGTGCTCGTCGAAGCGGCTCAGGGCGTTCGGGTCGGCCAGCAGGACGCTGGTGTCGAGAACATAGGTGCGCCGGTCGGGCTTGTGGCGCTTTGTGCTGGTCACCACGGAAGGACGTACCCCCTCGGATGAGGTCGGGGAGCGACGGAGTGGAGCTGGACCGGTCGTCGGCCTCGGTGCACGTCCCGCACGGGCCGGAAACCGGCCCTCCACTGCTTCGTCCGTGCCGTCACCGCACGGTCGGGCTGGTGCAAAGGGCCTCCCGGGCGGACGGCTCCGGCGCCGTCCGCTGAGATCCGACACCCGTGGTTCGGGCGTCGACCTGCTTGGTCTATGCCCTCGAACACGCGCCGCCATGCCGACGCATATGACGGCGCGCCGGTGAACTCCTCTTTACGTCCGTCCCCGCCGGCTCACGCGGGGGTGTGGTGTCAGCCGCCGTAACGGCGGTGCCGTGCCGCGTAGTCGCGCAGGGCACGCAGGAAGTCGACCTTGCGGAAGGCCGGCCAGAAGACCTCACAGAAGTAGTACTCCGAGTGGGCCGTCTGCCACAGCATGAAACCGGACAGCCGCTGTTCACCGCTGGTGCGGATCACGAGGTCGGGGTCGGGCTGGTCGCCGGTGTAGAGGTGACGGCCGATGAGGTCGACGCTGACGGACTCGGCGAGCGCCTCCATCGAGGTGCCCTTGTCGTTCGCCTCGACGATCATCGAGCGCACGGCGTCGGCGATCTCCTGCCGACCGCCGTATCCGATGGCCACGTTGACGAGTATTCCGTCGACGTGGGCGGTGGCCTCCTCGGCCTCCTTGAGCGTGGTCTGCATCGGGCCGGGGAGCAGGTCCGGGGTGCCGACGTGGTGCACGCGCCAGCGGCCGTCGGCGGCGAGGGTGCGGACGACGTCCTCGATGATGCCGAGCAGGGGGACGAGTTCCTCCTGGGGGCGGTCGAAGTTGTCGGTCGACAGCAGCCAGAGGGTGACGACCTCGACGTCCGTCTCGCTGCACCAGCCGAGGAACTCCTCGATCTTCTCGGCGCCGGCCCGGTGTCCGTGCACGGTGGAGGAGCCGGCGGCCTTCGCCCAGCGACGGTTGCCGTCCATGATCACGCCGATGTGCTTGGGCACCTGAGCGTGGTCCAGGTGGCCTTCCACCCGGCGTGCGTACAGCCTGACCAGCAGGCCGCGCAGCCTGTCGCGCAGGTTCACGTGATTGTCAGCCCCTCCGTACGGATGCGGTCCCCGCGCATGGAGCGTACCGGGGTTCGGGGCGGGTGCGTCCCGGGGGGCGGGCCTGGAACAGTCCTGGAACAGAAGAGGGACCGGTCCCCGGAACTGGGGACGGGCCGCGCCCGGAACAGAAAACGGGCCGGTCCGTGGGGGGGAGACGGACCGGCCCGAGGGGGGGTTTCCACCATAACCCTTCGTAAGTGCTGCCGCGTGCATCAGCGCGACACAACTACGCTCCGGAGTCGCCCGGCGACGGCGGGATGAGAGGCAAAACGATCCCTCGGGACAGGGACGCGGCGAGGTACACACCTGTGACCAGGGAAAACGCGGATCGCGTGGCCGGTAATGGTGGGTTTGGCCGGTTGTGTGCGCCGCTCGGCCATCCGAGGAGCCGTCCCTCCCAGGGGTGACCCCGGCCGCGAACGTCCGCTTGACGCTCCGGAATCGATCCCGGAGGCGGGTCACAGCAGGGCAGGGCACCGCGCAGCCCCCTCCACCGCGCGGTGCCACCGCGCAGCTTTGCTTACGCGAATTGCCTTGGTCCGAACTTACGGGACAGCTTCACGGAAAGCGAGCCGACCCCCATAACAATGTGGAAAAGGTGAGGGCTCCTTGGATACCGAGGCCGGAACCCGCACCGGACCCTTGAATGTACGATTCGCACTGTTTGCCGCAAAGGTGGCTACCCGCAGTCGGAGTCTCCGTCCCCCGGCTTGCGTGCGACGAACAGATGCCGCGTGCTGTGCGCCACGAAGGGGCCCTCGGACTCGATCCGCTCGTGCAGGGCGCGCAGCCGGGGCCGGCACGCCTCGACCGTGAAGCCCGGCACCATCCACACCACCTTGCGCAGGAAGTGGACGACGGCGGCGATGTCGTGGAACTCCACCCGCAGGGTCTCGGCGCGCAGATCCACGACCTCCAGGCCCGCGGCCTCGGCCTCGGCGCGTTCACGGTCCGGGTGCCGGGCGTCGCGCACCTCGTCCGGCTGGGGCCCGAGGAAGTACTCGACCAGCTCGAAGACGCTGCGCGGGCCGACGTGCTGGGCGAAGTAGGTGCCGCCGGGCCGCAGCACCCGGGAGATCTCCGCCCACGGGGCCCGGACCGGGTGCCGGCTCGACACCAGGTCGAAGGCCGCGTCGGCGAACGGCAGCGGCGCGTCCTCCGGCACGGCGACGACCGCGACCCCGCGCGGGGCGAGCAGCGCGGTGGCCTGGGTGACGTTCGGCGGCCAGCCTTCCGTGGCGACGGTGAGCGCGGGGGTCTTCGGGGCCCGTCCTAGGGCGAAGTCGAGGACCTCCCCTCCCCCGGTCTGCAGATCGAGCGCGGCCGTGGCGGCGGCCAGACGGTCCGCCAGCGACACGGCGTACCCCCAACTGGGCCGCTCCTCGGTGGCCCGCCCCTCGAACCACGAGAAGTCCCAGCCCTCGGTGGGCACGGCGGCGCCCTCCGCGACGAGTTCCTCGAACGACCTGCTGCCCTGTCCCATCCGGGCATGGTCGCAGGGCGTTGTCGGTGGCCGCTGATAATTTCCGGCCCATGACGAACCCCGCGGAGTTGAAGAACCCGACGTACACGGCGGACGAGAAGGCCGTGCTTCGCGAGAGCCTGGACCGGCACCGGGACGCGGTGTTGTGGAAGCTGGAGGGGCTGGACGACGAGGCGCTGCGCCGCCCGATGACACCGACCGGCACCAGCCTGCTGGGGCTGGTCAAGCACCTTGGCTCGGTGGAGTACGGCTGGTTCGTCGCGAGCTTCGGCGGCGAGGTCGAACCGCTGTGGTTCGACCCCTACAGCGACGAGGACATGCGGGCCGACCAGGGCGAGACGACCCAGCAGATCATCGACTTCTACGGCCGGGCGCGCGCCGCCGCCGACCGTGTGATCGAGAGCCGGTCGCTGGACGAGCGGGGCCGGCCGGACTGGCGGGACGTCGAGGTGTCCCTGCGCTGGGTGCTCGTCCACATGATCGAGGAGACGGCGCGGCACGCGGGCCACATGGACATCGCGCGCGAGCTGATCGACGGGGCGGCGGGCAGCCACCGCCCCGGCTGACGCTCACCCTCCTGGTCAGGGGACCAGCTGGCGCACCTCCTCGGCCACGAACCGCACGAACCCCTCCGGGTCCGGCTCGTCCCCGGTCGGCTGCAGGACGACGGTGTCGGCGCCGGCCTCCGCATACCGCCGTACGGCCTCGGCGACGGCCTTCGCGTCTCCGGCGACCCCGAGCCCGGGCACGGACGCGACGCCCTCCGCGGCCAGTTCGGCCCGTACGCGCTCGGGGCCGTCGGGGCCGGTGGCGGCGAGCAGGTAGACGACGATCGGGTGCGGCTCGGCGTCGGTGCGCCCGGCCGCGCTCCGCCCCTCGTCGACGAGCTGCCGGGCCCGGCGTACGCCGTCCGGCGGGGTGGAGGCGGTGAGCAGCGTCCCGTCGGCGGCGGCGCCGGACAGCCGCAGCGAGCGGGGGCCGGTGACCCCGGCGATGACCGGCGCGGGTCCGTCCGGCGGCCAGTCCAGGGCCACGTCGTCGAGCCGGACGTAGCGCCCCTCGACGGTGAGGCGTTCCCCGCGCAACAGGGCGCGCAGCGCGTCGAGATGCTCCCTCAGCAGCGTCACCGGCGACTCGGCCCGGGCACCGACCTGCCCCATCCAGTCCTGCACGCCGTGGCCGAGGGCGAGGAGGGGCCGCCCCGGGAACATCCGGTGCAGCGAGGCGGCCTCCATCGCGGTGAGCGCGACGTTGCGCAGCGGCACGGGCAGCAGGCCGACGCCGACTCTCACCCGCTCGGTCCACGCGAGGGCGGCCGCGGCGGTGGAGACACCTCCCTCACGGAAGCAGTCCTCCCAGAGCCACAGCTCCTCCAGGCCCGCCTCGTCGGCGGCCCGTGCGACGGATCGCAGTCGTTCGGGGGCGAGTTGGGGGCGGAACACCGCACCGAGTCCGGTCATGGGATCTTTCCTACCCGGGTATGCCCGGCAGGACAACGCGAATGTCGCGACGGGCGGGAGGGGGGCCACGATGGCTCGGCGGTGGCAGGACGGACGGGGCACGCTGGTCGTCCACGGGGACCGGGGCGAGGTGGCGGTACCGCTGGAGATCGCGGCGTCCTACCGTGCCCGGACGAAGGGCCTGCTGGGCCGGGACTCGGTCGACGGGGCGCTGCTGCTCACCCCGGCCGGCAGCGTGCACACCGTCCGGATGCGCATACCGATCGACGTCGCCTACCTGGACCGCCACCTCCGCGTCCTCACCGTCCGCACGATGCCCCCGAACCGCCTGGGCCTCCCCCGCCTCCGCTCCCGCCACATCCTGGAGGCGACGGCGGGGGCGATGGCGGGGTGGGGGGTGCGGGCGGGGGTACGGGTCGATGTCCAGCCGGGCTGAGACGCGCTCCCCCGTCGGCGTTCACGAGCGGGGGAAGGACACCTCGACTCTGCGGTTCTTCTTGCGGCCGGCCTCGGTGGCGTTGGAGGAGATGGGGTACTGCTCGCCGTAGCCGCGGACCTCGTAGGTGATCGTGGAGTCGTCGAGCTCCGATTCCAGGACGCCCTGTACGGCGTTGGCGCGCTTGCGGGACAGGACGTCGCCGTGGGCCGAGGAGCCCAGGTTGTCGGTGAAGCCGAAGACCCGGATGCGGGTGGCGTTCTGCTTGCCGATCTCCTCCGCGATGGCGGCGATACGGGCCTTCGCCTCGCCGGTGAGCTTGGCGCTGTCCTTGGGGAACAGCACCTCCGCCTGGAGCGCGAACTTCACGTCGGCGTTGGTGTCCTCGCGGCGCTCCTCACCGGCCTGGTCCTCGACGACCTGCTTGATGTCCAGCACCTTGGCGGCGGCGAGGGTGGCGCCCTCGGGCAGTTTGAGATCGGGGTCGTTGGCGTCGACCTCCACGGGCGCGGCGGCGGACGCCTCGGTGCCGGGCGGCACGGCGGGGTCGTCGTCGGCCTCGGCCGTGGTGGCGGTCAGGAGATTGGCGGCGATCATGACGCCGACCGCGGTCAGGGTGAGAGGGAGGCGGGTCATGGGCGGCTCATCCGGAGATCTGGATGGAGGCGGAGGCGAAGGTGGGGAGCTGCAGGCTCACTTCCCCGGTGCTGGCCGGCGGGGCCGGGAACTGCATGAACACGGGGATGGTGTCACCGGCCTTGATGCGTGGCACGCCGGTGGTGGTCAGGGGGCGCCCGTCGGTGTCGCGCAGGACGTAGTAGCGCTTCTTGCTCGCCGAGTCGACGAGTGTGGCTCCGCCGAACGACGTCCCGTGCCGGACGATCTCCGTCTCGTCACCCGAGGTGCGCGCCGAGAGGCGGGCGGGTTCGTCCCCGTCGTTCTTGAGCTCGCCGCTGACGGTGACGAATCCCCCCGAGTCCCTCTGGGCGGAGGTGATCCGCAGGATCAGCCCGTCCTCGCCCTTGAGTTCGGCGAGGAGTTCGTCGGTTCCCTCTTGTGTGCTCGGCTTGGATCCGCCGGTGTCCTTGGAAGTGGACGCGGAGCCCCGGGGCTTCTTGCCGTCGTCGCCGCCCCCTCCGCCGCAGCCCACTGCACCGAGTGCCAGTCCGGCCGCAACGGTCATCGCGACCATCCCCCGACCGGCCTTCGTAGAGAACCGCATGCTCATGTCCTGCTTCCTTCGTCACTCGTCGTTCGTTGCGTCGGCCAGGTGGACGTCGAACAGGTCCTCGGGGTCCGGAAGAGTGGTCGGGTCATCCGGATCCGGCTCCCAGTCCGTGTCACCGCAGTCGAGTACGGGCAGCGGAAGCGTCTCGTTCCCGTCGCCGTCACCGTTGTCGCCTTCCTCGTCCGTCGGAGGCTCGAAGGAGCAGCGCGGTTCGATCACCGCTGTCGCCGACGCGGTCGAGTGGAACTCCTCGGTCCCCGGGACGATGGATTCGCCCACGGACTCCTGGGCGGTCACATCGACCGTGTAGCCCAGCGGGCCCGACGGGCCACAGGCGTCGACGTCGGCGCGATTCTGCTCCGCCAGTTCATACGCACGGGGGCAGCCGTCGAGCACCGCCGTGTCCCCGTCCAGGAACTCCAGCCACTTGTCCGGGTCGTCGATCACCGACAACCAGTCCCCCGCAAGCTGGTCACGCGTGTCCTGTGCCGCCGCCAGCGCCGCCGCGTCCGCCGCCGTCTGCGCGCCGTTGCGATTCACACCGGCCTGCCCGACGGCGAGATAGGCGAACGCGAGAAAGAGCAGGCCCCCCACCACCGTGATGTAGACGGGGAAGGCCTGCCCTGAGTCGCCCGGCGAGCGACGCCGCCTCATCCCGTGAGCTCGTCGATCTGCTCCACGATGGCGTCGTAAATGGTCTGCCCGATGTCCGTCCCCGTGATCGCCAGCACGATCGCCACCACCACCGCGATGATGCCCAGGTACTCCACCGCCGTCTGTCCCCTGTCGTCCCGTGCGGTGCGGGAGCGCAGGTACGCGGCGGTCGCGTTGATCCAGTTGCTCATGGGGGTCCCCTCCGGTGTCCGGCGATCGTTGAGCGCTCTGGGGAGAAACGTAGGCGGGAACGGCCGCGATGCCAGAGGTTCCCTGGACCCGTTTCCACGCCATGACCGAAAACAGTCGTCGCGTCATCGCCCCTCAGCTCCGCCCTGGTGTGAACCGGGCTGCGTACCACGCCACTTGGCTGCGGCCTCCGCCCGGTTGGTGCTGTGAAGTTTGGCGAAGATGCGGTTGATGTGGTTCTTGACCGTCTTTTCGGTGATGAAACAGGTGGCGGCGATCTGCTGGTTGTTCATGCCGGATGCGATGAGGTCCATGATCTCCGCCTCCCTCCTGCTCAATCGGAACCGTGACCGGTACGACGACTGTGCCACAGGTGGTTGCACTTGCGAAAGTCGTTCCGGTGAAGTCCCAGCTCTGTAGGCTCGTTCGGTGTTTGCTTGCGCGAGTAGTACGGCGACTGACGGGGTCAGGGGGGTGCGTCCCCGTTTCACTTCCCGTACCGCCGCAACCAGTTCGGCCGCCGTGAAGTCCTCCTGCACCAGGTAGCCGCTCGCTCCTCGGCGCAGTGCCTCCCTC
The DNA here is from genome assembly GCF_018070255.1 of Streptomyces sp. RK62. Lineage (NCBI taxonomy): Bacteria > Bacillati > Actinomycetota > Actinomycetes > Kitasatosporales > Streptomycetaceae > Streptomyces > Streptomyces sp. RK62. The sequence goes on from NZ_JAGPYD010000019.1 coordinate 102,102, forward strand.
GCGGTCTCGGGCTCCTCAGTGTGTGTCAGCATCAGGACCGGGGCCACACCGGCCAGTTGGGGGATGTCCAGGCCCGGCAGGTGCACGTCCGGCAGGATCGTGTCCGGGTGGTGGTGGCGGGCCGCCTCCCAGGTCTCGGGGCCGTCGGCCGTCTCCGCCACGATCCGCAGGGCGGGGTGGCCGGACAGCAGGGCGGTCAGGGCCGCCCGTGCCGCGGGGTCGCCGTGCGCCACCACGATCCGCAGCGCCTCCTGCGCCGGAATGCCGGTCATGTGCTCCCCCTACTCCCCCGTCAGCGTCCCGAAGTCCGTGCCGGACCCGAGCAGCAGGCCCGCGCCCAGCAGGATCAGCGTCGCCGGGACCATGAAGGTGGTGATCATCAGCGTGGCCCTGGGCACCGCGCGGGCCGCCTTGCGGCGGGCGTTCTGCGCGTCGGTGCGGCGCATGTCCTTGGCGAGGGCGACCAGGGTGTCGACGATCGGGGCACCCAGTTCCTCGCCCTGCTGGAGCGCGGTCACGAACATCGCGACCTGCTCGGAGTCGTTGCGGCGGCGCAGTTCCGCGAACGCCTGGCGGCGGCTCATGCCGAGGTCCATCTGGCGCAGGGTGATGCGCAGTTCGTCCGCCCAGGGGCCCTCGTACCGGCCGGCGACGCGGTCGAGGGCCTGGCGGAAGCCGAGGCCGGCGCTGACCACGACGGCCAGGACGTCCAGGAAGTCCGGCAGGGTGCGTTCGATCTCGTCCTTCCTGATCCGGATGGCCGACCAGATGCCGACCTCCGTCCAGAAGGCGCCGAACGCGAGCAGCAGCAGCGCGACCAGCGGCTGGCCGCGCAGCAGGAAGACCAGGAAGCCGACGGCGCCGAGGAAGCCGTACACGGCGCGGCGGGCCGCGTACCGGTCGATGGTCAGGCCGCCGGGGTTGCCCGCGAGGTCGATCTTGCGGCGGTACCGGGCGACCAGCTTGGGTCCCATGAGGCGCAGGACGGCCGGGGCGTACCGCATGCCCATGCGGTCGATCAGGGAGTCCACGGCGCCGGTGCGGGTCGCGCCGACCTCCAGCGCGAGCGCCAGGTCGGCGGGGAGTTTCGTCTCCGCCCGGTACATGCGGACACCGGCGAAGACGCCGGCGACGCCGAGGGCCATGACGGTGGCGAGAAGCAGTCCGATTCCCATGTGCGGTCCCCTCAGACGTCGATCCGCGACATGCGGCGGATCAGCAGGAAGCCGAGCGCGTACAGCCCGAACGCGATCAGGACGGCCGCCTGTCCTACGGGGCTGCCGGTCATCCGTTCCAGGGCGCCGTCCTTGACGCCGTTCATCAGGAACAGCGATCCGACGCCGAGCACGGGAACGGCGTACGACGTCATGCTGACCTGGGAGAGCTGGGTGCGGACCTCGCGCCGGGTCTCCTTGCGCTCCTCCAGCGTCTCGGTGAGGTTCCGCAGGGCGCTGACGACCTGGCCGCCGGCCCGGTTGGACAGGACGAGCGTGGTGACCAGGACGACGAGTTCGCGGGAGGGGAGGCGTTCGGCGAGTTCGCCGAGCGCGTCGTCCATGGAGGCGCCGAGCGCCAGCTGGTGGGAGACCTTGGCGAGTTCCTCCCCGGCGGGGGCCTCCAGTTCCTCCGCGGCGAGGCCGATCGCGGTGCGCAGGGCGAGTCCGGCGTGCGCGGCGTTGGCGAGGATGCGGGCGAGTTCGGGGAGCTGGTTGATGAAGCGCTCGATGCGTTTCTGCCGCTGCCAGTCGAGGAACTGGACGGCCGCCCACGCGCCCAGCAGACCGGCGATGGGGCCGAAGAAGGGGGCGAGGGCCGCCTGCCCGACCAGCCAGAGCCCGGCCACCACGGCGAGCATGGTCACGAAGAACTCGCCGGGGGTGATGTCCAGGCCGGTGGCGACCAGCCGCAGTTCGAGGCGACGGCCCAGGCGGGTGCGGCGCAGCCGGCGGTCCAGGCCGGCGAAGCGGCGGCGCCGGCCACCGGCGTCGGCGATCTGGCCGGCCGCGGTCAGACGGTCGACCAGGGCCTGGCGGCGGGCCCGTCCGGCGGCGTACGCCTGGACGCCCAGCACGGCCAGGACGCAGGTCAGCAGCGCGATGCCGGTGGTGAGCGTGATGCGGGTCTGCAGGTCCATGGGCGGGGTCCTACCTGGCCTCTCGGGTGGCGAGCTCGAGCGGGGACGCGGCGACGCCGAACGCCTGCGGGATCGGCTGGTTCGCCATGTAGAGGCGGTCGGCGGTGCGGCGCGGGAGCGGATAGCAGGCGAAGGCGCCGTGGACGCGGCCGTCCGGTGTCATCGGCTGGGCGTTGAACCGGGCCACCGTGACCAGCCGGTACGGCTCGGCCCCGTGGCTGTCGAGGACGGCGATCTCGGTGATGCGGCGGGCGCCGTCCGGGAAGCGGGTCAGCTGGATGATGACGTCGACGGCGCTGTTGATCTGGTCGTGCAGCGCCTCGAAGGGGACGGCGACCTCGGACATGGACGCGAGGGTCTTCAGCCGCATCAGGGCGTCCTCGGCGCTGTTGGCGTGCACGGTGGCCAGCGAGCCGTCGTGGCCGGTCGACATCGCCTGGAGCATGTCGAGGGACTCGCCGCCGCGCACCTCGCCGACGACGATCCGGTCGGGGCGCATCCGCAGGGAGTTGCGGACGAGGTCGCGGATGGTGACCTGCCCCTTGCCCTCGACGTTCGGCGGGCGGGACTCCAAGCGGATCACATGGGCCTGCTGGAGCTGGAGTTCGGCGGAGTCCTCGATGGTGATGATGCGCTCGTGGGCGGGGATCAGGCCGGACAGGGCGTTCAGCAGGGTCGTCTTCCCGGTGCCGGTGGCGCCGGAGACGATGACGTTGAACTTGGCCTGTACGAGGCCGGCCAGCAGGAACACCATGGGCTCGTCGAGGGAGCCGAGGCCGGTCATCTCGTGCAGGGTGAAGGAGCGCGGGAAGCGGCGGATGGTGAGGGTGGCGCCGCTGAGGGAGAGCGGCGGGATGATGACGTTGACGCGCTCACCGGACGGCAGCCGGGCGTCCACCATCGGGTTGGACTCGTCGACCCGGCGGTTCACGGTGGAGACGATCCGCTCGATGGTCTGCATCAGCTGGTCGTGGGAGGCGAAGCGCAGCGGCAACTGCTCGACCCGGCCGCCGCGTTCGACGAAGATCGCGTCGGGTCCGTTCACCATGATCTCGGTGATCGACGCGTCCTCCAGGAGCGGTTCGAGGATGCCGAGGCCGAGGGCCTCGTCGACGACCCGGCGGATCAGCTGGGAGCGCTCGGAGGTGGACAGCACCGGGCCCTCGCGGCTGATGATGTGCCCGAGCACGCGCTCCAGGCGGGCCCGGCGTTCGGCCGCGGCCAGCGAGCTCATCTCGGCGAGGTCGATCTCCTGGAGGAGCTTGGCGCGGTAGGAGGCGACGAGGTGGCCGTCCTCGCCCCGGCCGCCGTTCTCCTCGGGGGTGGTGATGCGTGACCTCAGGCTCATGGGGATCCTCGTTCAGTGGTCGAGCGGCATGATCGCGGTCTTCTCGGCGGGGTCGAATTCCCAGCCGGGGACGATCGACGGGATCTCGACCGTCGCCGTGACGGTGACCTCGTCGCCGCCCAGGGCGGGCGGGCAGCTGACCTCCAGCCATTCGCTGACCGCGGCGGAGCAGGCCTCCTGCGCGCTCTCGTCCAGGGAGGCGGCGCGGGCCCCGGCCCGGGCCGCGGTGCCGGCCTGCTGGGCGGCGTAGGCGATGAGGCCGAGCTGGATGCCGGCCAGGGCGACGAGGATCAGCAGCGGGACGAACCCGAGGTATTCGAGGGCGACCTGTCCGCGGTCGCGGTTCTTCCTGCCGTACGCCATGTCAGTCGCCCCTCTCCTCCTCCACGGCGCCGGCGTGGCCGTCGACCGTGAACGGGAACCCGATGGACCCGGGGAAGAGGACGGGCACCTCCAGGTGCACGTCGGCCGTCACCAGCCCGCCGCCGGTGGCGCACTCCACCTCGCCGGTCCAGGCGCCCGGCAGGTCCTCGAGCCCGGCCTCCTGGCACGCGGCGTCCCGGGCGCCGGGGTCCGCGGCCGTCCCGGCCCGCACCGCCTCGTCGGCGGCGTGCCCGGCGAGGGTGTACGTGTAGCCGACCAGGACGCACTGCCACAGCACGATCAGCGTCAGCAGGATGAGCGGGGTCATCCCGAGGAACTCGACGGCCACCTGGCCGCGGTCCCCCCGGCGCCGCCTCACCGCCCTATCTCCTTGCGCCGCCGGAACGTCACCGCGGGCCGCTCCCCGCCCCGGGCCCGCTCCCCGCCCCTGGCCCGGCCGCCGCGCCGCTGGACGGCGCCCTCGGTGCCCTTCACCAGGCCCAGTTCGCCCGCGAGGGCCCACAGGGCCTGCTTGACGCTCGACTTGGCGTCCAGTTCGTGCACCCGGCCGGCGTCGACGGCGCCCTGGAGCTCCTTGTAGTTGGCCGGGACGGCGGTGGCGGCGACCGCGGTGCCGGTGATGCGCTGGACCAGGGCGGGCTGGATCTCCGCGGACCGGGTGTGGCGGTTGACGACGATGGTGGTCTCCTCCGCCTTGCGGATCTGCAGGCGGTCCCACATCCGCACGGCGCGCTTGGCGCCGCGCACCGCGAGCACGTCCGGGGTGGTGACGAGGAGCGCGGTGTCGGCCATCTCGACGGCGGCCGCGCTGGCACCGCTGAGCTGGGCCCCGCAGTCGACGACGACCACCTCGTAGCGGGAGCGCAGCGCGCCGACGATGTGCCGGGCGGCCCGGTCGGTGACCTCCTCGCCGCGCTCGCCGTCGCCGGGGGCGAGGAGCAGCGCGACCCCGGTGTCGTGGCGGAACACGGCGTCCGCGAGGACGCGCGGCGAGATGTCGGTGATGGCGGCGAGGTCGGCGACCGAGCGCCGGAACTGGATGTCCAGGTAGGAGGCGATGTCACCGGTCTGCAGGTCCATGTCGAGCAGGGCGGTGCTCCGGCCCGACGCCTGCGCGGCGAGGGCGAGCTGGATGGCGGTGAGGGTCGCGCCGACGCCGCCCTTGGCGCCGCTGACGGTGACGACGGTGCCGCCGGTCCCGGCGAACACGTCGCCTCCGGCGCCCAGGTGCCGCCGTACGCCCACCGACCACTGGGCCACGGCGTTGACCCGGCTGGCGAGTTCCTCGTAGTGCAGGGGCAGCGCGACCAGGCCGCGGGCGCCGTGGTCCATGGCGGCCTGGAAGAGGCCGGGGCTCGCGTCGGAGGTGACGAGGACGACGCCGACGGCGGGGAAGCGCAGGGCGACCTCGCGGATGAGCTCCAGGGCCGGGACCGGACCGATGCGCTCGTGGACGACGACGACCTCGGGCAGCTCGTCGACGGACTCGGCGGCGAGGCGGGCGAGGGTGTCGACGAGCTGCGTGGAGTCGGTGACGGGGGCGACCGGCTCGGCGTCGGGGAGCTGGCTGAGCAGGGTGGTGAGGGAACGGACCGCGTCCGCGTCGCCGACGGCCGGGAGGATCCTCGTGGGCATGGGGGCCTCTCACTTGTCCTTGGCGAGTTCGTACGTGCGGTCCGACGGGGCGATGTCGGACGCGGTGCCCGGGGCCACCAGGGCGAGCCGTACCTCGTCGGCGAACGACTCGGCATAGGTGATGCGCTGGGCGTCCACGGTCTTCAGCGCGAAGGTGATGGGGACGGCCTCGACGGTACGGCGGTCCCGGTCGTCGCGGTCGGGCTGCAGGGAGGTCAGGTCGCCGACGTCGATGACACGGGCGTTGGCCACGATCAGCTTGGACTGGTCGGGTTCGCCGTCGCGCTGCCCCTCGAAGGTGGCGTAGACGTTGACCGTGGCGCCGGGGGTGATCTTCCCGGCGACGCCGGTGGCCGCGTCGATCATGATGGCGAGTTCCTGCTCGTCGGCCTTGAGGGCGGGCTGGTCGACGACCATGTCGCTCTGGAGGAGGGAGCCCTCCTTGAGCGTGGTGACGGCGATCTTGCCGCGGATCTCGCGCAGGTCGGTGACGGCGTTCGGGGACAGCCACCGCTCGGGCATCTCGATCTTCTCGAACTGGGCCGCGCCGAGCGGGGTGTACGGGGCCACGTCGCGGGTGAGCCGGTAGGCGGTGGTCTCGGGGCCGACCTTGGACTTCACGTCGCTGATGACGGACAGCACGCCGGCGAAGGCGCCGAGGGCGCACAGGACCGACAGGAGCAGGAGTATCACGCCGCGGCGCTGACGGGAGTTCATGAACCGTGCAACCTCATTGGGGGAATCGGTCGGGGGCGGTCGGTGGGCCCGGTCCGGGGTCCGGGTCCTCTCAGCCTGCGCGGGCGGGCTGCTCGTGGACGGGCGGGGTGGCGGAGCAGAAGACGCAGCGGTCGCCGATGACGTCGATGCCGCACCAGTGGCAGGAGCTCTGCCGGACGGAGGTGACGAGCTGGTAGAGCACCGGCAGGCCGGGCAGGAAGGCGCAGAACTCGATCAGTTTGGGCGTCCCCCACCAGCGGGCGGACTCGGCGGGCAGCACCACCTCGCGCAGGCCCTGGGCGCGCCACGACGGGGCGAGGGTGCCGGCCACCCAGTCGGACTGGAGCTGGCCCTGGGCGATCAGCATCGACGTGCCGAACTCCGGTCCCGGCAGGGTGACTCCGGGGGCGGCGCGGACCAGTTCGGGGGACGGATGGGCGAGGACGCCGAACTGGCTGCCGGGCATCCAGGACCGGGCGTGCGAGCCGAGGTCGACGGGGACGCGGTCGAGCCTGGCGACGGAGCCGAGGAGCGCGCCCGCGTGCAGGTAGTGGGTGAGCAGCCGGCCTGCGGAGGCGAGGATGCCGGGGCTGAGGTCGCAGGAGGCGAGCTGGCGCAGCTGGCGGGCGAGGACGGCGAGCGCGAGCGGCGGCAGATCGGGTTCGAAGACGGCGATCCGGTCGCTCTCCAGCAGGGACCGCACGGTGTGCAGCCGTTGCCGGGCGCGCCGGGAGACGGCCCGGGAGCAGACGACGATCACATGGCCGTGGTGTTCGGTCAGGGCCTGCAGATGCGCCAGCGAGCTGTCCAGCGGCTCCTGTTCGAGGTCCTTGAGCACCACGGCGGGCACGGTCCGCTCGTCCTGCGCCGGCAGTGCCATGTCGGCACTGGTCACGGCAATGGCAGTTGGCACGCGTCGCTCCCCGCTCCCCACCCGGCCCCGGCGCTCCGGTGTCACTCCGCCGCGCCGGGACGACTTCGTTGCGTGACTGTCCCTGCACTGTATCCACGGCTCGATGACCGGAGAACAGCGTTTCAGCAGCCGGGGGACAACTGCCCACCCCCAACTCCCGTCAAAACGGGGCAGGTCGCGCGCACAAAGTCTCCACGTCCGGAACCTCTTGACAGTTTGATTGGTCTGGACCACCTTGTTTTGGCATGTTCACTAACAGATCCCGGGGCTTCCCCGGACGGGCGGCGCGCCTGTGTGCGGCTCTCGCCGCCTCGGCCCTCTCCCTGACCTTCCTCGGCGCCGGTCAGGCGTCCGCGGCGGACGTCAACAACGCCAGGAACGCCGGCTTCGAGTCCGGCCTGACCAACTGGACCTGTACCGCGAACAGCGGCACCACGGTCACCTCACCCGTGCACGGCGGCGCGAGCGCGCTCAAGGCGACGCCCGCCGGGCAGGACAACGCCCGGTGCAGCCAGAGCGTGGCCGTGAAGCCCAACTCGACCTACACGCTCAGCGCCTGGGTCCAGGGCGGCTACACCTACCTCGGCGTGACCGGCACCGGCACGACCGACGTGTCGACCTGGACGCCTGACTCGGCGGGCTGGAAGCAGCTCTCGACGACGTTCACCACCGGCGGCTCCACCAGCTCGGTGACGGTCTACACCCACGGCTGGTACGGCCAGGCGGCCTACTTCGCCGACGACATCTCCGTGTTCGGGCCGGACGGCGGCGGGGGCACCGACCCCGCTCCGACGGTCCCCGGCGTCCCGGGCGGGCTCAGCGTCTCGGGCCGCACCAGCTCCTCGATCTCCCTGGCCTGGAACACGGTCTCCGGCGCCACCGGCTACAACGTCTACCGCAACGGCACCAAGGTGACCGCGGTCGGCGGCACCTCGGCGACGGTCACCGGCCTCGCGGCCTCCACGTCGTACTCCTTCCAGGTCACTGCCACCAACGCGGCGGGTGAGTCCGGAAAGTCGGCGACCGTGACGGGCACGACCACGGCGACCCCGACGGGGCCCTCGCTGCCCAAGCACGCGGTGACCGGCTACTGGCAGAACTTCAACAACGGCGCGGCCGTGCAGAAGCTGGCCGACGTGCAGTCCCAGTACGACATCATCGCCGTCGCCTTCGCCGACGCGACCGGGACTCCGGGCGCGGTCACCTTCAACCTGGACTCGGCCGGGCTCGGCGGCTACACCGTCGACCAGTTCAAGGCGGACATCCGGGCCAAGCAGGCCGCCGGGAAGAAGGTCATCGTCTCGGTCGGCGGTGAGCGCGGCACGGTCGCCGTGAACGACTCCGCGTCGGCGGCGAACTTCGCGAACTCGGTGTACGCGCTGATGCAGGAGTACGGCTTCGACGGCGTCGACATCGACCTGGAGAACGGCCTCAACGCCACCTACATGACCCAGGCGCTGCGGTCCCTGTCGGCGAAGGCGGGCTCGTCGCTCATCATCACGATGGCGCCGCAGACCATCGACATGCAGTCGACGTCGAACGCGTACTTCCAGACGGCGCTGAACATCAAGGACATCCTCACCGTCGTCAACATGCAGTACTACAACAGCGGTTCGATGCTGGGCTGCGACGGCAAGGTCTACAGCCAGGGCTCGGTGGACTTCCTGACCGCCCTGGCCTGCATCCAGCTGGAGGGCGGCCTGGCCCCGTCCCAGGTCGGCCTGGGCCTGCCCGCCTCCACCCGGGGCGCGGGCAGCGGCTATGTGTCGCCGGCGATCGTGAACAACGCCCTGGACTGCCTCGCCAAGGGCACGAACTGCGGCACGTTCAAGCCGTCCCGGACCTACCCCGATCTGCGGGGCGCGATGACCTGGTCCACCAACTGGGACGCGACCGCGGGCAACGCCTGGTCCAACGCGGTGGGGCCGCACGTCCACGCCCTGCCGTAGTCACCCCGCCGGACGGTAGTGGCCGAGCACCCAGGCCAGCTGCGGGAACCACTCCCGCAGCCTGGCCCGGGGCTTGGCCTCCACCACACACTCGTAGAACCGCCCGTCCTGGTGGACCACGGCGACCATCAGCGCCTTGCCGTTCGGGCTCGCCTGGTAGTGGACGCTGCGGATCTCCGGCCAGCGGAACTCCACCGACAGGCCGTACATCTCGAAGACGACCCCGGAGGCGTCGACGACGACCGCGTTGCGCTTGTCGACGGCCAGGAACTCCGGCCCCGCCGCCTGCTGCTGCGGCTGCGGCGGGACCGGCCCGTACCCCGGCTGCGCGGGGGCGTACGGCGGTGGCGCGGGCGCCTGATGGGGCGCGTACTGCGGCGGGGGCGGGCCGAAGCCCGGGCCGGGTGCGGGTGGCTGCTCGCTCATCGGTGGCGTCCTGGTCCTCGTCCTCGCGGGATGCTCCGGAAAATTCCGGGTGCTGCGGTGAAACATTCTCCCCGCCCCACCGCATCAGTGAGGTGAGGGCCTCACCGCACAGCCAACAGGGGGACGTATGAGACAGCCGCGCGCCGACGAGTACGCGCGGTTCGCGGCGGCCAGGGCCGGGCATCTGTACCGCTCGGCCTGTCTGCTGACGGCCGGGGACACCCATCTCGCCGAGGACCTCGTCCAGGAGACCCTCGGCCGGATCTACGTCCGCTGGGGACGGATCTCCCGGGTGGACAACCCGGCCGGCTACGCGCAGACCGTCCTCACCCGCGCCTTCCTCGCCCACCAGCGGCGGCGCAGCAGCACCGAGCGGGCCACCGGCGCCATCCCCGACCGGGCCGCGGCCGACGGCGACCTGCCGCTGCGGCTGACGCTGCTCCAGGCGCTGGCGCGGCTGCCCGCCAAGGACCGGGCGGTCGTCGTGCTGCGCTACTGGGAGGACCGCTCGGTCGAGGAGACCGCCGACGTCATGAACGCCAGCTCGGCCGCCGTGCGCACCCGGTGCACCCGGGCGCTGGGCCGGCTGCGCGAACTCCTCGGCGAGGAACTCGGCGAGTACGCCGCCCGCTGAGCCCGCCCCCCTCACCCTTCTCCGAGAAACGGTGGATCCGCCATGCCCGTGGAACACGACCAGGACCCCTTCGAGACCCGGCTCGGGCACGCCCTGCGCGATGCCGGCGACCACTTCACCACCGACCGCGCGGCCCTCGTCGACGGGGGGCTGGCCCGAGGCCGCCGGCAGCGGCTGCGCCGGCGTACGGCGGTCGTCGGCGGCGTCGCCGGGGTGGCGCTGGCCGGGGTCGGCGGCACGCTGCTCCTCCCCGGGGGCGACGCCCCGGCCCCCCGCCCCGGCACGTCCGGGCAACCGTCCCAGCAGACGCTGACGGCGCCCGTCACCGCGCACGAGATGACCGAGTCGCTGGAGAAGCTGCTGCCCAAGGGCAAGGTGAGCGGGCAGGAGGCCCAGGGCGGGGCGGACCGCGCGCCTGCGCCGTACGCGCGTCTCGTGTTCGACGACGGCAAGGGGGCCGCGGCGGTCGTCGTCGGCCTGGACCGGATCGAGGCGGGCAGCCAACAGGCCCGCCAGACCGTCGACTGCCCCGACCGAGCGCTGGTGCGGCACGACACGTGCGTCACCACCCGGCTGTCCGACGGCTCACGGCTGAAGCTGTTCCAGGGGTACGTCTCCAACGACCGGAGCTCCAAGACCAAGCTGTGGTCGGCGGAGCTGGTGACCCCGGCCGGCCAGCACGTCTTCGTCAACGAGCTGAACGCGGCGGCGGAGAAGGACGCCCCGGTGACCCGTCCCGAACCGCCGCTGTCCACGGCCCGGTTGCGGAAGCTGGTGACGGCGCCGGTGTGGCGCTCCTACGTCGACTCGCTCCCCGAGGACCCGGTGGAGGCACAGGAGCCGCCTGCCCAGCCGTCCGTGGACTCGGTGCTGGACACGTTCGCGGCCCTGCTGCCCCGGAAGGCGAAGGTCGTGGAGCGGGGCGAGGACTACTCGTTCCTCGTCCTGGACGACGGCGAGGGCCGCGGCTATGTACAGGTCGACGTGCAGCCGGGCATGGGAGATGTCGCCGGGGAGCTGTTCGGGGAGGGGTCCGAGACGCTGCCGGACGGGACGCGGGTGGACTTCCGTGAGAACGGCGGCGACAAGGGCGTGGCGGGTGCCGTGATGTGGACCGTCGACACCCTGCGCACCGACGGCTTCCGGGTCGTCGTCAGCGCCCTCAACGCGCCGACCCAGCACGAGGCCCCCAGCCGCACGGCACCGGTCCTCACCGAGGCCCAGCTGCGGAAGATCGCCCTGAGCCCCCAGTGGGACCGGTACCGCTGAAAGACGGCTAGAAGAAGTCCGCCCAGGGCTGGTCCCAGACCTGCTTGACGCACAGGACCAGGAACAGCAGTCCGGCGATCGTCAGCATGGTGTTGCTGAGCAGCCCGTTGCGCCAGGGCGCGGGCGTGCGGGCGGAGTTGAGGAGCCAGAGCAGGGTGCCCGCGAGGAACGGCAGGAAGGCCGCGCCCAGCACGCCGTAGAGGATGATCAGGCGGAAGGGCTGGCCCTGGAACAGCAGGACGATCGGCGGGAAGGTCAGCCACAGCAGGTACGCGCGGAACGGCCAGGAGCGTTCGCGGGCGCCGGAGGCGACCTTCTCGCCCTTCTGCGCGCTCTCGCCCCGGTAGCGGGCGACGAAGTCCGCGAACATCAGGCTCACCCCGTGCCAGACGCCGATCAGCGAGGTGTACGAGGTGGCGAAGAAGCCGATCAGGAAGAACTTCGCGGTCGCCGTGCCGTACTCGTCCTCCAGGATGTCGCCGAGCTGGAGCAGGCCCTTGTCGCCGCTCGCGATGGCCACGTTCGCCGAGTGCAGCAGTTCGGCGCCGACGAAGAGCATCGCGACGACGAAGATGCCGGTGGTGATGTAGGCGACCCGGTTGTCGAGCCGCATCACCTTCATCCAGCCGGTGTCCGTCCAGCCCTTGGCGTTGACCCAGTAGCCGTACGCGGCCAGCGTGATGGTGCCGCCGACGCCGCCGATCAGGCCGAGGGTGTTGAGGATCGAGTCCTTCTCGTCGGGCAGCACGGGCAGCAGGCCCGCGAAGGCGTCCCCGAGGTTCGGCGTGACACGGATCGCGAGATAGACGGTGACGACGAACATGACGCCCACCAGGACGGTCATGACCTTCTCGAACACCGCGTACTTGTTGAACCAGACGAACACCAGACCGGTCAGGCCACAGGCGATGGCCCACCACTCCAGGTCCATCACGTTCGGGAACAGCGCCTGCAGGGGCAGGGCGCTCGACGACATCGCGGCCGCGCCGTAGACGAAGCCCCAGACCACGACGTAGGCGCCGAAGAACCAGGTGGTCCAGCGGCCCAGGGAGGCCCAGCCGTCGAAGAGGGTGCGGCCGGTGGACAGATGCCAGCGTCCGGCGGCCTCGGCGAGCGAGATCTTGACCAGACAGCCGATGATCGCGGCCCACAGCAGGGTGTAGCCGAAGTTGCTGCCCGCGATGAGCGTGGCGACCAGGTCGCCGGCGCCGACCCCGGTCGCGGCCACGACGATGCCGGGCCCGATGTACCGCCAACTGGACTTACGGGGACGGGAGTCCGCCGCGCCGACCGGTGTTGCCTCTGTGCTTCCCGTGGTGTCCGCCATGCAGGTCAAGTAAGCGCACGGGCGCCGGGGCGACAAGAGGGCGTGCCGCGATCTGCACCCGATGTCCGCACGGACGCTACGAGCGCACCTCGTCCGCGCTGGTCAGCCGTACTGGAGCCGGACGCTCGCCCCGTCCGGTTCGTCGCGGACGTCCACGTAGGCGCACACCTGGCGGGCGAACCACAGGCCTTTGCCCTGCCCGGGTGCGGTGTCCGGCGGCGGTACGAAGCCCGCCAGTGGGTCGTCGACGCGGCGCACGGGCCGCAGTTCGCAGACGCAGGCCGGGCCGTCGGCCCACAGCAGGGCCCGGTCGAGGGGGCCGAGGGCGGCGGCCGCCTCGGCGACGGCTGTCGCGAACACGTCCGCGTCGGCCGGGGCCAGCCCCTGCACGGTGGCCCAGGTGCGTACGGCTCCGGCGGCGGGGGCCGGACCGGGGAGGCGCTCGGCGTCGGCGGGCGGGGCGGGGAGCGGTACGGCGTCCAGTTCGGCGGCGATCCTGAGCGGGTCCTCGTACACCGGGGTGTCGGGGTGGGTGCGGCGGGCGGCGGCGACGATGGTGGCACCGGCGATCCGGGCGTCGTAGGCGCACAGCGCGGTGGTGGCGAGCGGGGCGAACAGCAGGTTGGCGAGGGCCTCGTAGCGGATCCACTCGGCGGTCTCGCGGGGCGAGCGGCCGGCCCGGCCGCCCCACACGGGCTCCATCAGCAGATGGATCCGGCCACCGGGACCGGCGTGCGCGGCGAGGTGACCGGCGCCCTGCGCGATCGCGTTGGCGGCGGAGCCGGTGTACCACTCGGTGTGCGGGACGAGTCCGATGTCGCCGGTGCCGGGCCCGAGGGCGTCGCGCAGCAGGTCCAGGTTGCCGGGGGCGGCGATGACCACGGGCGGCGGTTCGTGCGGCGCGGAGAGCCCCTCGGCGAGGAACGGCAGCGCCTGGGCCAGGAACTCCTCGTCGGAGCCGAAGACGGCCATGCGGTGGTCGAACGGACCGGGTCCGGGGTCGGCCTGAGAGGTCATGGGCGGGCTCTCCTGACGTCCTGGGGAGGCCGGGGGGAGCCGGGGGTGCGCCGGTCCCCGCCGCCGTCGCTCCCCCCGCTCCCCCTTGCGCGGACCCTCACCCTTCCCGGGCCGTGCGCCGCCGCGCACGCCGGGGTCACACCGGCGGGTGGACTTCGCCCGGGAACGCGCCGGGCGCATACCGCGCGCGTACACTGCGCGGCCCGATTTTCGGCCGGTTCCGGGCATCGGCCGGTTCTCCACCCTTGAACTGTTCATGCCATGCCCCGACCATGAGCCCCGCACCCCCGCACCAGTCGTACGTCGCACTGAACCCCACCCCCACTTCTCCCAGGAGAATTCATGCGACTTCGCACACGCGGTCCAGGCGCCCGGGGCGGCAGACGGGCCGCCGCCCTCGCGGCCCTGCTCTCCCTCGCCCTCGCGGCGCCGCTGACCAGCACCGACCCGGCCACCGCCGACAGCGCCGCCAAGGCGGCCCCCTCGGCCGACGACATCCGCCAGTACGAGGTCCGGCTGCACGCGACTCCCGCCGACCGCACGGCCCTTCAGCGCACGGGCGTGAGCGTGGACGCCGCCGACGACCACGGTGTCGTCGTCTCCGGCCGCGCGGACCAGATCAAGAAGCTCAGGGCGCTCGGCTACGACGTCACCCCGCTCGGCGCGGTCCCCGACCGGTCCGCAGGCGAGGACGACGTACGGCTGTACGACTTCCCGTCGGGCGACTCGCGCTACCACAACTACGCGGAGATGACGGCCGAGATCAACACGGTCGTCGCGGCCCACCCGTCCCTCGTGAGCCGGCGTGTCATCGGCACGTCCTATCAGGGCCGGGACATCGTCGCCCTCAAGATCAGCGACAACGTGGGCACCGACGAGGCCGAGCCCGAGGTGCTGTTCACGCACCACCAGCACGCCCGGGAGCACCTCACCGTCGAGATGGCGCTCTACCTGCTGCGCGAACTGACCTCCGGCTACGGGAGCGACGCGCGGATCACCGGCCTGGTGAACAGCCGGGAGATCTGGATCGTGCCCGACCTCAACCCGGACGGCGGCGAGTACGACATCGCCACCGGCTCCTACCGGTCCTGGCGCAAGAACCGGCAGCCCAACTCCGGTTCCTCCGCCGTCGGCACCGACCTGAACCGCAACTGGGCCTACCGCTGGGGCTGCTGCGGCGGCTCCTCCGGGTCGGCGTCCTCCGAGACCTACCGGGGCGCCCGCGCCGAGTCGGCCCCCGAGGTGAAGGTGGTCGCGGACTTCGTGCGCGGCCGGGTCGTCGGCGGCAAGCAGCAGATCACGGCCGGCATCGACTTCCACACCTACAGCGAGCTGGTGCTGTGGCCGTTCGGGTACACGTACTCCGACACCACGACCGGGATGACGGCCGACGACCGCAACGCCTTCGCCGCCGTCGGCCGCAAGATGGCGGCCAGCAACGGCTATACGCCCGAGCAGGCCAGCGACCTCTACATCACCGACGGCTCGATCGACGACTGGCTCTGGGGCGACCAGCGGATCTTCTCGTACACCTTCGAGATGTACCCGCGGTCCGGCGGCGGGGGGTTCTACCCGCCCGACGAGGTCATCGAGCGGGAGACCTCCCGCAACCGGGACGCCGTCCTCCAGCTGCTGGAGAACGCGGACTGCATGTACCGGTCCATCGGGAAGGAGGCCCAGTACTGCTCCTGAAGCCCGGTACGGGGCTTAGGGGGTGTCTGACAATTCCCACCTGCCTCGCGGTGTCTGGCACGCACGCTCGCCGCGTTGCCGAAACGCCCACGTGACTCCGCCACGAGGGC
The DNA here is from genome assembly GCF_018070255.1 of Streptomyces sp. RK62. Classification (NCBI taxonomy): domain Bacteria; kingdom Bacillati; phylum Actinomycetota; class Actinomycetes; order Kitasatosporales; family Streptomycetaceae; genus Streptomyces; species Streptomyces sp. RK62. The sequence continues at coordinate 117,657 of NZ_JAGPYD010000019.1, forward strand.
GCTCCGGCGCCTTGCGACCGCACGCACCAGACACCGCGAGGCCCGCCCCTCCGGGGCGGACGGCGGGAATTGTCAGACACCCCCTAGGAGTTACTCCTTCTCGGCGGCGGCCTCGGATTCGGCCTCGGCCTCCTCGGCCGCGCCCTCCTCGAAGTAGGCGTCGAGGACGGCGTCCAGCCGCTCGTCCCACTCCGCGAAGCGGCTCCTGGCCGTCGCCTCGATCTCGATCGGGTACCAGCGGCGGTCAGGGGTGTGCACCGTGATGGTGAACCGCTTCCCGAAGCGCGGGGACTCCGTCTCGACGGCGGCGATCTCGTCCCAGCGGAACTCGCACTCCTGGTCGTCCAGGCAGAGCCGGACTCCCCGGTGGTCGGCGACGATCCGCGCCCGCCGGTCGGCGGCCTCGAACACGGGGCCGTCCACCGGCGCCTCGTCCTCGGCCGCGTCCTCCTGGACGTCCTCCGCCTCGTCCGCCTCTTCGGGCTCCTCGACGGCGGCCTCCTCGGGCACCGTCTCGTCGAGGTCCGCCGCGACCGGATCGCCCTTCTCCTGCGGGCCCTTGGGGGCGGCGGACGCGGGCGGGGTGAGCCCGGGGACGAAGGCCGGGTCGAACCCGGCGCCTTCCACCAGGGGCTGGCTGCCTGAACCTATGCGCTGCTCCACAGCCGAGCAGTATGGTCGACAACCCTGTGGTCCGCACAACCAGCCCCCGCATCGTTACCGACCCGCGAGACACGGGACCGGCGGGACTACACGAACAGGCTGAGCACCGCCGCCACCGCGAACCCGGCCAGCGACAGGACGCTCTCCAGCACCGTCCAGGACTTCAGCGTGTCCCGCTCGGTGATGCCGAAGTACTTGGCCACGATCCAGAATCCGCCGTCGTTGACGTGCGAGGCGAAGATGGAACCGGCCGAGACCGCCATGATGACCAGGGCGACGAACGCCTGCGAGTGGTGGCCCTCGGAGAGCAGGGGCGCGACGATGCCCGCCGTGGTGACGATGGCGACCGTCGCGGACCCCTGGGCGACCCGCAGCACCAGCGAGATCAGGTACGACAGCACGATGACGGGCAGGCCCACGTCGTTGAAGGTGTCCGACAGGGCCTGGGCGACGCCGCTGGCCTTCAGGACGGCGCCGAACACACCGCCCGCGCCGACGACCAGGAGGATGTTGCCGACCGGCTTCAGCGACGAAGTGGACACCGTCTCCAGGGACTTGCGGGACCAGCCGCGCCGGATGCCCAGCAGGTAGTACGCGAGGAGCAGGGCGATCGTCAGGGCCACGAACGGGTGCCCGAAGAACTCGATCACCGAGCGGGTGGTGGACGGGTCCAGACCGATCGAGGAGAACGTCGCGGCGAGGATCAGCACCAGCGGCGTACCGATGATGCCGAGGACGGTACCGAGCGGCACCGGGGCCTCGCGGGGCTCCACACCGGCCGCCCGCTGTTCGGCGACGACCGACTGCCGGGCCTCCTCGGCCGCCTCGACCATGTCCTGCGGCACGGCGACGAAGACGCGCCGCCCGATCCAGGCCGCGTACGCCCAGGCGGCCAGCACGGCGGGGATGCCGCAGACGACGCCCATGAGGATGACCCAGCCCAGCTCGACGTGGAGCAGTCCGGCCGCGGCCACCGGGCCGGGGTGCGGGGGCAGGAAGGCGTGGGTCATCGACAGGCCCGCGAGCAGCGGCAGGCAATACAGCAGGATCGACTTGCCGGAGCGCTTGGCGGCGGCGTAGACGAGCGGCGCGAGGACGAAGATGCCGACGTCGAAGAAGACCGGGATGCCGAAGATCAGGCCGGTCACACCCATCGCGAGCGGGGCCCGGCGCTCCCCGAAGAGCCGCAGCAGCCGGGAGGCCAGCACCTCGGCGCCGCCGCTGACTTCGAGGATGGCGCCGAGCATGGTGCCGAGGCCGATGATGATGGCGACATGGCCGAGGATGCCGCCCATGCCGGACTCGATGGTGGAGACCGCGTCGGACCGCTGGACGGTGCCGAAGAGTTCGGTGACGGAGAGGCCGGCCATCAGGCCGACGGCTATGGAGACGGCGAGCAGCGCGACGAACGGCTGGAGCCGCACCTTGATGATCAGGTAGAGCAGCAGCGCGATGCCGAGGGCGGCGACCGTGAGCAGTCCGGCCGTGCCGTCGATGAGGTGCAGCAGACCGCCGGTGTGCGGGGGTGTCTCGGGGGCCTGCGCGGCGAGCGGAAGGAGCGAAGGGGGCATCGGGGGGTCCTCGGGGTGGGTGCATCC
>NZ_JAGPYD010000002.1:0-578623 GCF_018070255.1 Streptomyces sp. RK62
GGTGATCGCCCTCGTCTCCGGCGGCGTCGGCGGGGTGCTGGGGACGTACCTCGAGCGCAACGGCGGGCTGGACACCGTCGAGCTGCCGCAGGCCGGCGTCGAGTCGCCCGACCGGGCCGCCGACAGCGTCGCCGGGATCGCCGCCCGCGCCCTGCCCAGCGTCGTCACCCTGCATGTGAGCGGCGGTTCGGAGCAGGGCACCGGCACCGGGTTCGTCCTGGACGAGCGAGGCCACATCCTGACCAACAACCACGTCGTCGAACCCGCGGGCGAGGACGGCGAGATATCCGTGACCTTCCACAGCGGCGACACCGCCGAGGCGAAGGTCGTGGGCCGGGACAGCGGCTACGACCTCGCGGTCGTCAAGGTCAAGGGCGTCGGCGGACTGCGGCCCCTGCCGCTCGGCAACTCCGAGAACGTCCAGGTCGGCGACCCGGTCGTCGCGATCGGCGCCCCGTTCGACCTCGAAGGCACCGTCACCTCCGGCATCATCAGCGCCAAGCAGCGGCCCATCACCGCCGGCGGCGAGAGCGGGGACGGCAGCGACGTGTCGTACGTCGACGCGCTCCAGACCGACGCGCCCATCAACCCGGGCAACTCCGGCGGCCCCCTGCTCGACGGCGCCGGCCGGGTCGTCGGCATCAACTCCGCCATCCGTTCCGCGGGCAGCGGCGCCGAGCCGGACGGAGGTCAGGCCGGCTCCATCGGCCTCGGCTTCGCCATCCCGGTCAACCAGGCCAAGCGTGTCGCCGAAGAACTGATCGAGACCGGCAAGGCCACCCACCCGGTGATCGGCGTCACCCTCGACATGGAGTACGCCGGCGACGGCGCCCGGGTCGGCAGCAAGGGCAGCGACGGCGGCCCGGCCGTCACCAAGGGCGGGCCCGGCGCCAAGGCGGGCATCAAGCCCGGTGACGTCATCACCGAGATCGACGGGGCCCGTGTGCACTCCGGCGAGGAACTGATCATCAAGACCCGCGCCCACCGCCCCGGCGACCGCCTCGAACTGACCCTGAAGCGCGGCGGCAAGGAGATCACGCTGAAGCTGACGCTGGGCTCGTCCAGCGGACGCTGACCCGCACACCGGGCCGACCCGGAAGGGCCGGGACAGTACCGGTCGTAGGGGATGGACGGGTAACGTGGGGGCGGCCCGGACCACGGAAAGACCCGCAAGCGACCACCGAGGGCCGAGGACCGAGGACATCGCAAGGAGCTTCAGGTGTTCAATGACATAGGACCGCTCGAGCTGGTGACGCTGATCGTCCTCGCCGTGCTCGTCTTCGGTCCGGACAAGCTCCCCAAGGTCATCCAGGACGTCACGCGGACGATCCGCAAGATCCGCGAGTTCTCCGAGGGTGCCAAGCAGGACATCCGCAAGGAACTCGGCCCGGAGTTCAAGGACTTCGAGTTCGAGGACCTCAACCCCAAGACCTTCATCCGCAAGCAGCTGGACAACGAGGAACTGGGGCTGAAGGAGATCCGCAACGGCTTCGACCTGAAGAAGGAGATGGCCGAGGTCACCGACGCCGTCCACGGCCGGGAGACCGAGCCGCCGACGCCGGCCCCGTCGGCGGGCGGCCGTATCGACATGACGAAGAAGCCGGAGACCCCGCGCGTCGAGCACCCGCCGTACGACGCCGACGCCACCTGAGCGGCCCGGCGGCCCCGCCCGCACGTGACGCTTCTCATACTCCGCCCGAGGCCGTTCACGGCCTGAACCCGCCTTCCGCGCGCCTCGCGCGCCGGGCGGCTCCCCGGCTGCCGGCAATCGTGTGGATATGCTGCCGAGTTGTTGTGCGGACCGTACCCACAAGGGACCGCCGCCCGAAGGGGGGCGGGCCGGGCTGGTCCGGCGAGAGCGAGGAGGCGTCCGGGCACATGGAGACGACGAGTCAGACGACGAGTCGGGCGGTCGCGGAGGAAACGACCGAGGAGAGCGGCCGGCAGGTCCTCTCCGCCCGGCGCACGGTCGACGGCTATCTGCTGGCGCCCTTCCCCTGGTACGGCCTCGACGAGGCGTTCACGGGGCCGCGCTGGCTGATGCAGGTCGGCATGGCGGCCGACGGGGCCGTGGAGCACGGTTCGATCGGGCACGGCGACGAACCGTCCGTGCTCAACGAGGCCTCGGAAGGCCGCGAGAAGTTCGCGGTGGTGGTGACCGTGGCCGCCAACCCGTCCCGCCGCAGCGCCGACGGCACGGGCCTGCTGGAGGCCACCTCGGTCTCCTCGGCGGCCTGGCTGGCCGGCGTGGGACTGCTGTCCTTCACCTGGCCGGGGCAGATGGACCACTCGCTGCGGGACGACTGGCTGGACCAGCAGACCGAGACGGCCTGGGCGCTGGCCGACGACCTCGACGGACCGGACTGGTCGACGCTGTCCCTCCCCGTGGACGGGGTGCCGACCCCGTTCCACTACCGGGAGTCCGAGTTCGGCTGGGTGCTCGCCGGCTCCACCCAGGAGGGCGTCCACGTGGGCGCGTACGGCCGCGGCATGAGCGCGTACGGCCTGGGCTTCGCCATGATCAAGGACATCGCGTCCTACGCCTGACACGGCACGAGGAAGGGGCGCCGCATGATCCGCGGCGCCCCTTCGTCATGCGTACCCGCCCCTGAGGGCGGGTCAGTAACCTCAGAACTTGTTCTTCGGCGTGATCCCCAGCGACAGGCCCGACAGGCCGCGCTGGCGGCCGCCCAGCTTGCCCGCGATCGAGCGCAGGGCCGCGCCGGCCGGGGAGTCCGGGTCGCTCAGGACGACCGGCTTGCCCTCGTCGCCGCCCTCGCGCAGGCGGACGTCGATCGGGATGCTGCCGAGGACCGGGACGTTGGTGCCGGTGGTGCGGGTCAGGCCGTCGGCGACCGTCTGGCCGCCGCCGGTGCCGAACACGTCGACCATCTCGCCGCAGTGCGGGCAGGGCAGACCCGACATGTTCTCGACCACGCCGACGATCTTCTGGTGGGTCTGCACGGCGATGGAGCCGGCCCGCTCGGCGACCTCGGCCGCGGCCTGCTGCGGGGTCGTCACCACCAGGATCTCGGCGTTCGGGACCAGTTGCGCGACCGAGATCGCGATGTCGCCGGTGCCCGGCGGCAGGTCCAGGAGGAGGACGTCGAGGTCGCCCCAGTAGACGTCGGCGAGGAACTGCTGGAGCGCGCGGTGCAGCATCGGGCCGCGCCACACCACCGGCGCGTTGCCCGGGGTGAACATGCCGATGGAGATGACCTTCACGCCGTTCGCCGACGGCGGCATGATCATGTTCTCGACCTGGGTGGGCCGCCCGTCGGCGCCCAGCATGCGCGGCACGCTGTGGCCGTAGATGTCGGCGTCGACCACGCCCACCTTGAGGCCGTCGGCGGCCATGGCGGCGGCCAGGTTGACCGTGACCGAGGACTTGCCGACGCCGCCCTTGCCGGAGGCGACCGCGTACACGCGGGTCAGACTGCCCGGCTTGGCGAAGGGGACCTCGCGCTCGGCCTGGCCGCCGCGCAGGGCGTTCGCCAGCTCCTTGCGCTGCTCGTCGCTCATCACGTCGAGGGTGACGTCGACCCGGGCGACCCCCTCGACCGCGGCGACGGCGTCCGTCACGCGCTGGGTGATCGTCTCGCGCATCGGGCAGCCGGAGACCGTCAGGTACACCGTGACCGCGACCGCACCGTCCGCGCCGATCTCCACCGACTTGACCATCCCCAGTTCGGTGATGGGGCGGTTGATCTCGGGGTCGTTCACCGTCGCCAGTGCCTCGCGCACCGCGTCTTCCGTAGCCATAAGGACGATGGTACGGCCCGGTAGCCTCGCCCCGGTAAGGCCGTCAGCGGTCGTCTACGTCACGTCCCGGCGACCGTTCCGCCGGGAATACACCGCGATCATGGTGCCCGTTGCGGTGCGCGTCCAGCTCCTTCACCAGGTCCTGCAGCTCGGAGCGCATCCAGTCGCGGGTGGCGACCTCGCCCAGGTTGACCCGCAGCGCCGCGATCTCGCGCGTCAGGTACTCGGTGTCGGCGATCGACCGCTCGTTCTGCTTGCGGTCCTGTTCGAGGTTGACCCGGTCCCGGTCGTCCTGCCGGTTCTGCGCGAGCAGGATCAGCGGGGCCGCGTACGACGCCTGCAGGGACAGGGCCAGGGTCAGGAAGATGAACGGGTACTCGTCGAAGCGCAGCTCGCTGGGTGCCGCGATGTTCCACAGCACCCACACGATGATCACGACGGTCATCCACACCAGGAACCGCCCGGTGCCGATGAACCGCGCGATCCGCTCCGACAGCCGCCCGAACGCGTCCGGGTCCCACTCGGGCAGGATGCGGCGGCGCGGCGGGCGCGGCTGGTCCAGCCGGGTCCGCGGTCCCCGTCCGGCGGCGGTCGCGCCCGCCGCCGCGCGCTCCCGTCCGCCCTCGCGCTCAGGAGCCATCGGCGCCCACCCCCTTGCCGGAGTCGTCCTCCAGGTGGAACTCGGTCTCCCGCCAGTCGTCGGGCAGCATGTGGTCCAGGACGTCGTCCACGGTGACCGCGCCCAGCAGCGACCCCGAGTCGTCCACGACGGGCGCCGCGACCATGTCGTACGTGGCGAAGAACCCGGCGACGACCGGCAGCGTCGCGTCCGGCTCCAGGGCCTCCAGCGCCTCGTCGACCATCGAGCTGACCAGGGTGTACGGCGGGTCGCGCAGCAGCCGCTGGAAGTGGACCGTGCCGAGGTACTTGCCGGTGGGCGTCTCGTCGGGCGGGCGGCACACGTAGACCTGCGCGGCCAGGGCGGGGGACAGGTCGGGGTGCCGGATGCGGGCCAGGGCGTCGGCGACGGTGGCGTCGGGCCGCAGGATGATCGGCTCGGTCGTCATCAGACCGCCCGCCGTGTGCTCCTCGTACGCCATCAGACGGCGCATGTCGGCCGCGTCCGAGGGCTGCATCAGGTTCAGCAGCCGCTCCTGCTCGTCCGGGGGCAGCTCGCCCAGCAGGTCGGCCGCGTCGTCGGGATCCATGGCCTCCAGGACGTCGGCGGCCCGCTCCTGCTTCAGCTTGCCGAGGATCTCGATCTGGTCGTCCTCCGGCAGCTCCTCCAGCACATCGGCGAGGCGGTCGTCGTCCAGGGCGGCGGCGACCTCGGCCCGGCGCTTGGGGGAGAGGTGGTGCAGCACATTGGCGAGGTCGGCGGGGCGCAGCTGTTCGAACGTGGCCAGCAGGTTCTCCGCGCCCTGGCCCTGCTCCTCCAGGGAGAACCCGGTGACGGCCGACCACTCGACCGTCAGCGACTCGCCCTTGGCCCGCCGGAAGGCGCCGCCGCGACCGCCCTTGCGGACGAACACCTTGTCGATCTCCCAGTCCCGGCGGGCGGGCAGCTGCTGCACCGACAGGTCCAGGACGGTGACCTCCTCGTCGGTCTCGACCAGCTTGACGCGCCGGTCGAGCAGCTCGCCGAAGACGAGGCGCTCGGTGGGCCGCTGCTCGAAGCGGCGGACGTTGAGCACCCCGGTGGTGATGACCTGGCCGGACTCGATGCTGGTCACACGGGTCATCGGCAGGAAGATCCGGCGGCGCGTGGACAGTTCGACGACCAGGCCGAGCAGCCGCGGCGGGCGCCGGCCGACCCGCAGCATGACGACCAGGTCCCGCACCCGGCCCACCTGGTCGCCGTTCGGGTCGAACACGGCGACACCGGCGAGGTGCGAGACGAAGATCCGGGGGGCGCCGGCTGCCATGACTGAGGCTCCTCTGCGTGCGGGTCGGCCGAATTGCTGATGCTGCTGTGGCGGGGTGCCGCGCCGGGGGCGCCCTTTCCGAATTGCCCGCTCGGGTGGGCTTCAGGCTAGCCCGTCCGGATCCGGTCCGCCCTGGTGAGCGGTCCGGACGGACTGACTCCGCCCAGGCCCCGACGCCCCGGTACGCTGCCGTACGCCGCTCGGGTCCCACGACAGAAAGGCAGCCCCACCTGTGACCGCGATTCCCCACGGCCGCTCCCGCAAGGCCGCGCTGGTGTCCGCCATGTGCGCCCTTCTCGTGTCGGCGGCGGGGCTGACGGGATGCAGCAGCGAGGACCCCGACGCGGGGACGAACGGGGTCGGCAAGCTGCCGCCGGCCGAGATCCAGCGCAAGACCCGGGCCGCCGCCGACTCCGCCCAGGCCGTGCACCTCTCGGGGAACGTGGTCACCAGCGGACGCACCTACAAACTCGATATGCGGCTGAAAGCCGACGGGGCGACCGGATCGGTCACCGCCCAGGGGTCCACGTTCCATCTGCTGCGCCTCGGCGAGCAGCTGTTCCTGAAGGCCGACGCCGGCTTCTGGAGCGACGCCGGCACCGACGGCAGGACGGACGCAGCGGCCGTCGACAAGCTGGACGGCAAGTATGTGAAGGTCCCGCAGGGCGACCCGGCGTACAAGAAGTTCAGCGGCTTCACCGAGAAGGACGTGCTGTTCGACGGGCTGCTCGCGCTGCACGGCGAGGTGACCACGGACGGGCACCACGAGCAGGCGGGCCTGAAGACGATCCGGCTCTCCGGCGACGGCGGGGACGGCGGCACCCTGGACGTCTCCCTGGAGGGCAAGCCCTACCCGCTGCTGCTGACCCGCGCGGGCGGCGCCGGCACCCTCACCTTCTCGGCGTGGGGCAAGGACTTCCCGCTGCAGAAGCCGAACAAGGACGACACCGTGGACTACGGCAAGCAGCTGCCGTCGTCCTGACGTGCCGCTAGCCGCGCTTGCGGCGCTTGGCGAGAAGGCGGGGCAGGCCGGCGGGGATCGGCCGGCGGGTCGTCGCCGGGGTCGGCACGGGGACCTCCGCGAGGGAGCCGTCGGGCAGCGGGGCCGGCGCACCGGCCGGCTCCAGGCGCAGCACCCGGCACTCGCGCGCCCAGCGCTCCGGCATCGCCTCACCGTCCGGGGCGTTCAGCCGCTTGCCCTTGAGGTCGGCGACCGCGGCCTCCCACGCCTCGGTCCGCGCCGCCAGCTCCACGACCCGGGCCGGCCATGAGACCAGCCGGCCGCCCTTGTCCTTGCTGCGCACGGTGACCTCGACGGTGGCCCCGTCGGTCAGACCCGGCAGCGGCTGCTCGCCGGGGCCGTCGCCCACGACACACGCGGCACCCTCGTGCCACACATGCCACAACGCGCGGGCCGGGACCCCGGGCGCCGCGACCCAGACGAGGCCGGACTTCTTCGTGGCCTCCTCGACGAGGGCCTGGTCGAGCAGCTCGCTTGTCATGGCCCAAGCCTATCCAGCGGGGCCCGGCCGGATCAGAGCCAGCCGTTGCGCTTGAGCGTGCGGTGGATGCCCAGACAGATGGCGACCGTGACGCTCATGATCACCGGGTAGCCGTACTTCCAGTGGGTCTCCGGCATGTAGTCGAAGTTCATGCCGTACACCCCGCAGACCATCGTCGGGACGGCGATGATCGCCGCCCAGGAGGTGATCTTGCGCATGTCCTCGTTCTGCGCGACGGACGCCTGCGCGAGGTTGGCCTGGAGGATCGAGTTCAGCAGCTCGTCGAAGCCGATGACCTGCTCGTGCACACGCGCCACGTGGTCGGCGACGTCCCGGAAGTACTTCTGGATGTCGGGGTCGATCAGCCGCATCGGCCGCTCGCTCAGCAGCTGCATCGGACGCAGCAGCGGCGACACCGCCCGCTTGAACTCCAGCACCTCGCGCTTGAGTTGGTAGATCCGGCCGGCGTCCGTGCCGCGCGGCGCGCCCTTGCGGCCCGGCGAGAAGACCTCGGTCTCGACCTCGTCGATGTCGTCCTGCACGGCGTCGGCGACCGCGATGTATCCGTCCACCACATGGTCGGCGATGGCGTGCAGCACCGCGGACGGGCCCTTGGCGAGCAGCTCGGGGTCGTCCTGGAGGCGGTGCCGCAGGGCCCGCAGCGAGCCCTGGCCGCCGTGCCGGACGGTGATGAAGAAGTCCCGGCCGGTGAAGCACATCACCTCGCCGGTCGCCACGACCTCGCTGTTGGCGGTGAGCCGGTCGTGCTCGACGTAGTGGACCGTCTTGAACACGGTGAACAGGGTGTCGTCGTAGCGCTCCAGCTTGGGTCGCTGGTGGGCCTGCACGGCGTCCTCGACGGCCAGCGGATGCAGCCCGAACTCACTGGCGATCCCGGCGAATTCGGCCTCGGTGGGCTCGTGCAGCCCGATCCAGACGAAGCCGCCGTCGCGGCGCACCTGGCGCATCGCCTCGTGCGGCGTGAGCGGGGTCGTGACGGGTACACGGGCGCCGTCGCGGTAGACGGCGCAGTCGACGACGGCGGAGGGCGTCGCGGGGTCGCGGGTGGTCTCGTACGGGCCGCTGTCCTTGCGCAGCGAGATGCGGGACGGACGGACCACGGCACGCAGGTCGCGGATCATCGACATGAGCAGGCTCCTTCGCGACGGGCAACGAAGCGCGTGCGAACCGCGGCACGGGTGGAACTGCCCGGAATGAGGACGTCCTGACCTCAGGATGTTTGGTACGTCCACAAAGCGGGGAGCACCGCACCGTTGCGGTGATGGGCTTCGTTGCTGAAACAGATCAGACGATCAGGCAAAGCGAAACGAAGTGCTCTTCCGCGTCAGGAACACGAGCGTGAAAGGCGGCGGTCAGCCGGAGCCGGAACAGCCGAGCCAGCTACATCAACGGCGGGAAGAGCGAGTGGTACTGCACGGTCGACTTCGATCCATGACAGCCCCACCTCCTCCGGCCGGTCCCTCGTGAGGGACGTTCCATACCCCTAGGGGTTCCCCGTTCGGGAGTATTCAGGCGTCGGGACTCGTTCGCGATGCCTCTGCGCGCTGCCCGAACACCGGGCAAGAGTATCAGCCGACTGAAGTGTCAAGGCGCTGCTTTGCCGCGTCCTGACGAGTTCTATGCTCGGCGCATGGCTGATGTTCTTCCCCTGGTAGAGGCCCGGCTGCGCACCGCCCTCGGCGAACCGGACGCACGCGCGGCGGTCACCTTCCTCGGCACGGACCGCATCGAGGTGCTCCGCTTCCAGGAGGGCGACATCGTCCGCTACGCCACCCTCGGCATGTCCGCGCACCCCATGGCGGACCCGACGGCCGTGGTCGCCGACCCCGTCAAGGGCCCCCGCGCCGAGCTGGTCCTCTCCGTGCGCGCCGGCGTCACCGACACCGACAAGGTGCTCCGCCCGCTCGCCGTGCTCGCCGCGTCCCCGCAGGTGGAGGGTGTCGTCGTGGCGCCCGGCGCCTCCCTGGACGTCGGTGAACCGCTGTGGCCCGGCGCCCCGTTCACCTCGGTGCTGGTCGCCGAGCCGGGCGGCCTCGTCGAGGACCTGGAGCTCGACGCGCCCCTCGACCCGGTGAGCTTCCTGCCGCTGCTCCCGATGACGCCGAACGAGGCCGCCTGGAAGCGTGTGCACGGCGCCCAGGCCCTCCAGGAGCGCTGGCTGACGCACGGGACGGACCTGCGGGACCCCACCCGCGCGTCCGTCCCGCTGACGTGAGCGATCTCACCAACCGGTGGCCGGATAGCGTCAGTTGACGAAGACGCCGACACCGTCCCGGGTCGCGTGCCGGGGCGCGGCCTCCTCGGCCCGGAGCGTGAGCGCCGCGCGGCGCACGAGGACCACCAGCGCGCCCGCCACCGCCGTGACGGCCGCCACCACGAAGGGGATCCGGAGGCTGCCGGTCCACTCCTCGATCCGCGGGGCGAAGAACGGTGCCGCGGCCGCCGCGAACCAGCGGACGAAGTTGTAGCCCGCGCTGGCCACCGGGCGCGGCGCGTCCGACACGCCGAGGGCCAGTTCCGTGTAGACGGTGTTGTTCACTCCGATGAAGGCGCCCGACAGGACGGTGCAGACGACCGCGGTCGTGTGGTCGCCGTAGCCGAGTACGAGGACGTCCGCCGCGAGCAGCACGAGCGAGCCGCCGAGCACCCGCAGCGAGCCGAACCGCTTCTGCAGACGCGGTGCCACGATCACCGAGAACACGGCGAGCAGCACGCCCCAGGCGAAGAACACCGCACCCGACCGGTACGGGCTCATGTCCAGCACGAACGGGGTGAAGGCCAGCACGGTGAAGAACGTGTAGTTGTAGAAGAACGCCGAGGCCGCCACGGATGCCAGACCGCCGTGGCCGAGTGCCTTGACCGGGTCCAGGAGCGAGGTCCTGCGGGCCGGCCGGGGCTGTTCCTTGAGGAACGCCGCGATGCACAGGAAGCCGACGGCCATCAGGAACGCGGTGCCGAAGAACGGGTAGCGCCAGCTGGCGTCGCCGAGCAGCGCGCCCAGCAGCGGCCCGCACGCCATGCCCAGGCCGAGGGCGGACTCGTACAGCAGGATCGCCGCCGCGCTGCCACCGGCCGCCGCTCCGACGATCACCGCGAGGGCGGTGGACACGAAGAGCGCGTTGCCCAGGCCCCAGCCGGCCCGGAAGCCGACCAGTTCCCCGACGGAGCCGGAGGTGCCGGAGAGCCCGGCGAAGACGACGACCAGCGCGAGACCGAGCAGCAGCGTCTTACGACCGCCGATTCGGCTGGAGACGAAGCCGGTGAGCAGCATCGCCACGGCGGTGATCAGGAAGTACGAGGTGAAGAGCAGCGAGACCTGGCCGGGCGTGGCGTCCAGGCCGCTCGCGATGGACGGCAGGATCGGGTCGACGAGCCCGATGCCCATGAAGGCGACGACGGACGCGCCGGCGGTCGCCCAGACGGCCTTGGGCTGCCGGAGGATGCCGCCGGATCCCGCGTCGAGGGGGTCCATGCCGTTCTCCAATCAGGACGGGAAGCAGTCGGTGGTACCTGCACAGATTAGGTTAGCTAGTCTAATTAATGCAAGCTACATCTAAATCCTCGCGCTCCCCGTGTTTCCGTCCGGACGGGTGATCGTCCTTGACGTGGGGCGGAAGGGGTAGGACCGTGGGGGCCTATGAGGGGCGAACCCAGTTGCCCGAAGTGTGGTGGCCGGGTCAGGGCTCCCGGACTCTTCGCCGACACCTGGCAGTGTGACGTGCACGGCACCGTGCATCCGGTGCAGCCCGTGATCCCGCCCAGTGTCGAGGCGCTCGGCGTGGTCGTGCACCGCACGCGGGTGCCCGTGTGGATGCCCTGGCCGCTGCCGATCGGATGGCTGTTCACCGGCGTCGCGAGCGCGGGCGACGACCGCAGCGGCGGACGCGCGAGCGCCGTCGCCTGCTCGGGTCCCGGACCGCTCGGCGGCATGGGCGAGCTGATCCTCGTCGCCGAGGAGCTCGGCGTCGGCCTCGGCGCCCGCTACGCCGGGATCGACGGACCCGACCCGGGTTCGTACATCGACGTCGAGAAGCCGCCGCAGGCCAAGGTGCTCGCCGCCGGCCGCCCGACCCCGCTGTGGCATGTCTCCGGCACCCCCGACGACCGCGCCGTCTTCGCCGGCGAGGCGCTCGGGATGTGGGTGTGGGCCGTCGTCTGGCCCGAGCAGTCCGGCCTGCTGATGTACGACGAACTCGTGCTCACCGATCTGCGGGACGCCGGGGCCGAGGTGGAGCTGGTGCCCTGCGGGGCGCTCTCCCCGCGCCTGCTCGAACCGTAGACGCCCGTCCCATGTAGGGGGCGCCGGGGCCGTACGGGTGTGACAGGCGGGTCCGGAAATACGGCTATCCTTGTGCGGTCCCTTCCGTGCCGTCCCGACTGGAGTCCGCGTCGTGCGTATCGACCTGCACACCCACTCCACCGCGTCCGACGGCACGGACACCCCCGCCGAGCTGGTGCGTCACGCCGCCGAGGCAGGGCTGGACGTCGTGGCCCTCACCGACCACGACACGACCCGCGGCTACGCCGAGGCGATCGCCGCGCTGCCCGAGGGGCTCACGCTCGTCACCGGCGCGGAGCTGTCCTGCCGGGTCGACGGCATCAGCATGCATCTGCTGGCCTACCTCTTCGACCCCGAGGAGCCCGCCCTGCTCGCCGAGCGCGAGCTGGTGCGCGACGACCGGGTGCCGCGGGCCAAGGGCATGGTCGCCAAGCTGAACGCGCTGGGCGTGCCCGTCACCTGGGAGCAGGTGAGCCGGATCGCCGGCGGCGGCTCGGTCGGCCGCCCGCACGTCGCCTCCGCGCTCGTCGAGCTCGGTGTCGTACCGTCCGTGGACGAGGCCTTCACCAAGGACTGGCTGGCCGACGGCGGCCGGGCTCATGTGGAGAAGCACGAGACGGACCCCTTCGAGGCCGTCCGGCTGGTCAAGGCCGCCGGAGGCGTCACCGTCTTCGCCCACCCCGCCGCGAGCAAGCGCGGCCGTACGGTCCCGGAGTCCACGATCGCCGAGCTGGCCGCGGCCGGACTCGACGGCATCGAGGTCGACCACATGGACCACGACCCCGGCACCCGCGCGCGGCTGCGCGGACTCGCCCAGGAGCTCGGGCTGCTGACCACGGGCTCCAGCGACTACCACGGCAGCCGCAAGACCTGCGTCCTCGGCGAGTACACGACCGACCCCGAGGTCTACGGCGAGATCACGCGACGGGCCACCGGCGCGTTCCCCGTCCCCGGTACCGGCGGAGTCTGAGCACCCTCACCCGCCCGTCCGATCCACCCGGCGCCGTCCGCCGTGCCCACCCCTGCCCGCCTCGCGGGCGGCCGGTCACGGCGGCACGCCCCTGCGCAAGGCACAGCTCACCCATGTTCGACGTCGCCGTCTTCGGCTCGCTCTTCCTCACCCTGTTCGTGATCATGGATCCCCCCGGGATCACCCCGATCTTCCTCGCGCTCACCGCCGGGCGCCCCGCCAAGGTGCAACGGCGGATGGCGTTCCAGGCCGTCTGCGTGGCGGGCGGGGTCATCGCGGTGTTCGGCCTCCTCGGCCACCAGATCCTCGACTATCTGCATGTCTCGATCCCGGCGCTGATGATCGCCGGCGGTCTGCTGCTCCTGCTCATCGCCCTCGACCTGCTCACCGGCAAGACGGACGAGCCGCAGCAGACCAAGGACGTGAACGTCGCCCTCGTCCCGCTCGGGATGCCGCTGCTCGCCGGGCCGGGCGCGATCGTCTCCGTCATCCTCGCCGTGCAGAAGGCCGACAGCGTCGGCAGTCAGGTGTCCGTGTGGACGGCGATCCTCGCCATCCATGTGGTGCTGTGGCTCGTGATGCGGTACTCGCTGCTGATCATCCGGGTCATCAAGGACGGGGGAGTGGTCCTCGTGACCCGGCTCGCGGGCATGATGCTCTCCGCGATCGCCGTCCAGCAGATCATCAACGGCGTCACCCAGGTCATTCGGGGAAGCTGAGGCCCTCGGACTCCCGGACACACCAAAGGGCCCCGTACGGCATCGTGCCGTGCGGGGCCCTGAAGCTTGCGTCGATCCGCGCGTGTTACGAGGCCGTGGTGTCGGCCGGGCGGATCCAGAGTCGCTGCCCTGTGGCGGCAGCCTGCTGAACGATCCGGTTGACGGAGGCGGCGTCCACGACGGTGCTGTCCACGGGCGTGCCGTCCAGCTCGTCGAGTCGCATGATCTCGAAGCGCATATGGCTTCTCCCTTCGTCTGGTCATCCTCCTGAGGAGAACATCTGGGTGGAGGGCCCCGCGAGCAAAGTCGCTCCCGGTTCCATACGTATCCAACGACTCGCGTGTTACGAACATTCCCTACGCTAAAGAAATTTTTCGAACGACTAACTACTGACCGGTAAGACAACTGCGAACGATCAAGCAGAGACCGACCGGGACCGGTTGTGTTCGCAGCGTGACCGCCGGGACAATGGAGGCGATGAACGACGACCCGGCGGCGCTCGCCGCCCGCATCGACCACACCAACGAGCTGCTGCTGCGCATGCTCGCCGAGGTGGCGAAGACGCCCTCCACGCACGCGATCTTCGTCGACGCGGGCTACCTCTATGCCGCCGCCGGGCGCCTGGTCGCGGGCACCGAGGACCGCCGGGCCTTCGACCTGGACGCCGAGGGGCTGATCGAGGCGCTCATCGACCGCGCCCGCACGATCTTCGCCGACAGCCGGCTGCTGCGCGTCTACTGGTACGACGGCGCCCGGCGCCGCATCCACACCGCCGAGCAGCAGTCGATCGCCGAGCTCCCCGACGTCAAGGTCCGCCTCGGCAACCTCAACGCCAACAACCAGCAGAAGGGCGTCGACTCCCTGATCCGCAGCGACCTGGAGTCCCTCGCCCGGCATCGCGCCATCAGCGACGCCGCCCTCCTCGGCGGCGACGAGGACCTCGTGTCGGCGGTCGAGGCGGCCCAGGGATACGGGGCGCGTGTGCATCTGTGGGGCATCGAGGCGCCCGAGGGCCGCAACCAGGCCGAGCCCCTGCTCTGGGAGGTCGACAGCCAGCGCACCCTCGACCTCGACTTCTTCAAGCCGTACGTCTCCCGGCGCACCTCCGCCGCCTACGAGACCGTGGCCGCCCGGCCCACCCGGGAGGACGTGCGGTTCGTCGGCGCCCAGATCGCGGCCAAGTGGCTCGCGGCACGCGGACGCGAGTCACTGGTCGAGCTGCTGCCCGGCCACCCGTACCTCCCCGGCTCCGTCGACCAGGACCTCCTCGTCGAGGCGGAGGGACTGCTCCAGTACTCCCTGCGGGGCCAGGCCGACCTGCGCCGCGCCCTGCGCGACGGATTCTGGGAGCACCTCCAGGCTCAGTACTAGGCGGCGTCGACGCGGTCCCAGAAGTCGGCCGTCGCGCGGGCGGTCGGCAGCGGCTGGTCGGCGTTGGGGGAGTGCTCGGCGCCGGGGATCACCGTCCGGTGCGCGTGCAGCCGTACGGCCATGTCGTCCAGGACGGAGACCGGCCAGGTGTCGTCGCTGGCCCCCGACAGGACGTGGAACGGCAGCGGCAGCGCGGCGAGTTCGTCCACCCGGTCCGGCTCCGCGCACAACTGCCGCCCGGTCGCCAGCAGTTGCGCCGGCTTGGTGCCCATCCAGCGGCGGCGCAGCAGCTCCTGGCCGCCGATGCCGCGGGCCGGACCGCCGACCTCCTCGGGCGGCCCCATGGCGAGGATCGCCTCCCAGGTCTCGGCCATCGTCATCACCGCGAGCGCGTCCCGCAGCAGTTTCACGCGCTGCTGCTGGGAGTCGGAGATCTGCGCGGGACCCGACGCCATCAGGGTCAGCGACCGGAACGGCGTGTGGTCGAGGAGAACGGCCGCGCGCGCGATCTGGCCGCCCAGCGAGTGGCCGAACAGATGCAGCGGAGTGTCCAGCGGGCCGAGGGCCGCCGCCTGGGCGAGCACGTCACGCGCCAACTCACCCCGATCGTAGGCGGATTCGTCGAACTCGGGCCCGTCCGACTCGTGCTGGCCGCGCCCGTCGACGGCGACCGTGCGGTAGCCGCGCTCCGCGAGCGGCCCCTGCATCAGGGTGAAGTCCTCTTTGCTGCCGGTGAATCCCGGGAGCATCAGCGCGACCCCTCGGGGCCAGACCCCGGGCGCGGCGGGACAGTCGACGACGGCGAAGGCGCCGCGGTCGGTGCGCAGCTGACAGGCACGGGAGCCGGGGGGCGGGGTGTACACGGGTTCGGTGCTCACGAGGGGGAGGGTAACCGGTTCGTCCGGAGCGGTCCCGCGCACGGTCGCCCGGGAACGCCGACGGCCCGGCCCCCCTGGTGGGTGGGCCGGGCCGTCGGCGTGGCGCGGGTCAGCTCTCCGCGGTCTCCTCGGCCGGAGCGGCGGCGACCTTGCGGGCGCGGCGCACCTTCGGCTTCGCCTCGGCGGCCGTCTCCGCGCTCTCCACGGCGGCCGCGGTCTTGCGGGCACGGCGGCGGGGGGCCGCCGGCTCCTCCGTGGCCTGGGCCGGGATGTCCGCGGCCTCGGCGGTCGCCGCGGCCTTGCGGGTGCGGCGCGCCTTCGGCTTGGCCTCGGCCGCTTCGGCGGTGTCGAGGGCGGCCTCGGCGGTCTTCCGCGTCCGGCGCGGCTTGGGCTCCGTGACCTCGGCGGCCTCGGGGGCCTCCGCGGTGGCGGCGGCCTTACGGGTGCGGCGCGCCTTCGGCTTCGCCTCGGTCGCCTCGGCGGTGTCGACGACTGCCTCGGCGGTCGCGGCGGCCTTGCGGGTCCGGGTCCGGCGCGGCTTGGCCTCGGCGGCCTCCGGCTCCTGAACCGTCTGCGCCGGGATGTCGGCGGCCTCCGCGGTCGCCGCGGCCTTGCGGGTGCGACGGGCCTTGGGCTTGGCCTCGGTCGCCTCGACGGTGTCGAGGGCCGCCTCGGCGGGGGCCTCGGCGGTCGCCGCGGCCTTACGGGTGCGGCGGCGCGGGGCGGCCGCGGGGGCCTCCTCGGCCACCGGCGCGGCGGCGACCGGCTCGGCGACCGGCTCGGACGCCTGCACGGCCTCGGCCACCGGCGCGGTCTGCGCCTCCGCCGACTTACGGGTACGGCGACGGCGCGGCGCCGGGGTCTCCTCGGCGGTCTCGAGAGCCGGGCTCTCGGCCGTGGCGACGGCGGCCTCGGCGGCCTGCTGCGGGGCAGCGGTCGTCGGGGCGGCCTCGGCCGCCGCTCCACCGCGCGTGCGGCGACGACGGCGAGGGGTGCGCGGCTCGGTCCCGGACTCCGCCGGGGCCGCCTCGTCCGGCGTACCGGTGACGGCGGGCGCCGACTCGGCGTCCAGCGGGGTCCCGCCGCGGGTGCGGCGACGCCGGCGCGGCGTACGCGCCGGGCGCTCACCCTCCGCCGTACGGGACTCCTCCCGGCCGCCCCGGCCACCGCGACCGCGGGGACCGCGGCCACCGGTCTCGCCGAGGTCCTCGACCTCCTCCGCCGCCAGCCCGGCGCGCGTGCGCTCCGAACGGGGCAGGACACCCTTGGTGCCGGCGGGGATCTTCAGGTCCTCGAAGAGGTGCGGGGACGTGGAGTACGTCTCCGGCGGGTCGTTGAAGTCGAGCTCCAGCGCCTTGTTGATCAGCTGCCAGCGCGGGATGTCGTCCCAGTCGACGAGGGTGATCGCGATGCCCTTGGCGCCCGCGCGGCCGGTACGGCCGATGCGGTGCAGGTACGTCTTCTCCTCTTCGGGCGACTGGTAGTTGACGACGTGCGTGACGCCCTCGACGTCGATGCCGCGCGCGGCGACGTCGGTGCAGACGAGCACGTCCACCTTGCCGTTGCGGAAGGCGCGCAGCGCCTGCTCACGGGCGCCCTGGCCGAGGTCGCCGTGGACCGCGCCGGCCGCGAAACCGCGCTGCTGGAGCTGGTCGGCGAGGTCGGCCGCGGTGCGCTTGGTGCGGCAGAAGACCATGGCCAGTCCCCGGCCCTCGGCCTGCAGGATGCGCGCGACCATCTCGGGCTTGTCCATGTTGTGCGCGCGGTAGACGAACTGCGCGGTGTTCGCGACCGTCTTGCCCTCGTCGTCCGGCGCGGTGGCGCGGATGTGGGTCGGCTGCGACATGTAGCGGCGCGCGAGGCCGATGACCGCGCCCGGCATGGTCGCCGAGAACAGCATGGTCTGGCGGCGGGCCGGAAGCAGGTTGATGATCTTCTCGACGTCGGGCAGGAAGCCCAGGTCGAGCATCTCGTCGGCCTCGTCGAGGACGAGCGCCTTGATGTGCTTGAGGTCGAGCTTCTTCTGGCCCGCGAGGTCCAGGAGACGGCCCGGGGTGCCGACGACGACGTCGACGCCCTTCTTCAGGGCCTCGACCTGGGGCTCGTAGGCGCGGCCGCCGTAGATGGCGAGGACGCGGACGTTGCGGACCTTGCCCGCGGTCAGCAGGTCGTTGGTGACCTGCTGGCACAGCTCGCGCGTGGGGACGACGACGAGCGCCTGCGGGGCGTCGGTGAGTGCCTCGGGGCGGGCGCGGCCCGCCTCGACGTCGGCGGGGACGGTGACGCGCTCCAGGATCGGGAGGCCGAAGCCGAGGGTCTTGCCGGTGCCGGTCTTCGCCTGGCCGATGACGTCCGTGCCGGAGAGGGCGACGGGGAGGGTCATCTCCTGGATGGGGAAGGGATTGACGATGCCGACGGCCTCAAGGGCCTCGGCGGTCTCGTTGAGGATTCCGAGCTCTCGGAAAGTCGTAGTCAGGGTGCTGCCTCTTCTGTGTACGCGGTGCGAGGCGAGCGCGGGGGTCTTGGGACCGTGCCGGGGACGTCGGCCGCCGTACGGCGGGACCGAAAGGCACGGGACCACTGCCGACGCTCTAGCGCTCGTACCGCTGAGGGTGTCCCTCCGGTCGTCGTACGCACTGTGCCGTACGGCCTGGGAGGGCTGTCGGGTCGGAGCCAGTCGGGCCACCGACCGGGCATCCTCATAACGTGCGGCCCGTCGGGTACGTCAAAGTACTCAGCGGGCGCATTACCACCATACCCCGGAATCGCGCACATGCGATGGCCGAATTGGTCACGTAGTCGTCGTCACAGTGATTGACCAGGGACTTCCGTAAGGCATCGAGCGGGCTATTGTGCGCTTCATGACGACGCCTGACAACACCTCTGACGCCGCGGACACCGCCGACACCCCCGTCGCACGCACCGGGGTCGCCGCCCAGGACTGGGCGCGGGCCTCCGCCGACCCCCAGTACCGGGCCGCCGTCGTCGACCTGCTCGGCGCGCTGGCCTACGGCGAGCTGGCGGCGTTCGAACGGCTCGCGGAGGACGCCAAGCTGGCGCCGACCCTCGCGGACAAGGCGGAGCTGGCCAAGATGGCGTCGGCGGAGTTCCACCACTACGAGAAGCTGCGGGACCGGCTCACCGAGATCGGCGCCGAGCCCACCCAGGCCATGGAGCCGTTCGTGGCCGCGCTGGACGGCTTCCACCGGCAGACGGCCCCCTCGGACTGGCTGGAGGGCCTCGTCAAGGCCTACGTCGGCGACTCGATCGCCAGCGACTTCTACCGGGAGGTCGCCGCCCGGCTCGACTCGGACACCCGCGACCTGGTGCTGGCCGTGCTGGACGACACCGGCCACGCGACGTTCGCCGTGGAGAAGGTGCGCGCGGCGATCGACGCCGACCCGCGCGTGGGCGGCCGTCTCGCGCTGTGGGCACGACGGCTGATGGGCGAGGCGCTGTCGCAGTCGCAGCGTGTGGTCGCCGACCGGGACGCGCTGTCGACGATGCTCGTGGGCGGCGTCGCGGACGGGTTCGACCTCGCGGAGGTCGGCAAGATGTTCTCGCGGATCACCGAGGCGCACACCAAGCGGATGGCGGCGCTGGGCCTGGCCGCCTAGCGTGCTGCCGTAACTCGCCGGGCGACCGCTTTCTCCTCAGGCGGTCGCCGAGCGGCGGCCGAGTCTTCCCGCGGGGCGCACCAGCAGGGAGAGCGAGGCGGCGGCGACGATCCCGGCGCCGGCCAGGATCACCGCGAGGTTGCCGAAGTCCAGCGCGGTGTGGGTGACGAAGGCGCCGAAGAGGGCGCCGCCGACACCGGTCGGCAGGACCAGCGAGCGGGCGGGCATGCGGTGCGGCAGGCGGCTGTACGCGGCCCACGCCAGGACCAGGCCGAGGATCGCGGAGCTGAGCGCTTCCAAGAGCATGCTGGGGTCCCTCCCACATGGCCGACCTGCTCGAAACGGTCGTACCCCGTCATACCCCTGACCTGCGGAATCCAATCCTCCTCTGTGAACGGGCTGTGCTCCGTCCGTGGAGGAGAGCTGGAGGGGACCTGAGGGGAGGACCGGGGCGAGGAGGGCGTGAGGGGCAACGGGAAGGGGGCCCGGCGACCGTGGTCGCCGGGCCCCCTTCCGCACGCCTGGGCGGTGGTGCCTCAGAGTGCGCCGAAGCCCACCTTGCGCGGAGCCGGCTCACCGAGCTCCACGTACGCGAGACGGTCGGCCGGGACGAGGACCTTGCGGCCGTGCTCGTCGACGAGGCTCAGGAGCTGAGACTTGCCGGCCAGCGCATCGGACACCGCCCGCTCGACGTCCTCGGCACTCTGACCGCTCTCCAGAACGATCTCGCGGGGCGCGTGCTGCACGCCGATCTTGACCTCCACGGCTATGTCCCTCCGACGGTCAGTGAAGTGCGCGACCATGCGCGCCGTACCCAGCACACATTAGCCCGGTGAGGGGATGTCCACGCATCGCCGGGCAACGCCAGGAGCGAACAGTGGACGGGAACAAATGCGCGCGTGGTGCGGGAACGCATGGGAGTCAGTGCGACTCGGAGCCGTGCAGCGGGAAGCCGGCGATACCGCGCCAGGCCAGGGACGTCAGCAGCTGCACGGCCTGGTCCCGCGGCACGCTGCGGTCGCTGTGCAGCCAGGAGCGGGCCACGACCTGCGCGAGTCCGCCGAGGCCGGAGGCCAGCAGCATCGACTCCGCGCGCGAGAGGCCGGTGTCCTCGGCGATGACGTCGCAGATCGCCTCGGCGCAGTCGTTCGTGACCTTGTCGACGCGCTCGCGCACGGCGGGCTCGTTCGTCAGGTCGGACTCGAAGACCAGCCGGAAGGCGCCGCCGTCGTCCTCGACGTACGCGAAGTAGGCGTCCATCGTGGCGCGCACGCGCTGCTTGTTGTCGGTGGTCGAGGCGAGCGCGGTGCGCACCGACTGGATCAGCGACTCGCAGTGCTGGTCCAGGAGCGCGAGATAGAGGTCGAGCTTGCCCGGGAAGTGCTGGTAGAGCACCGGCTTGCTGACGCCGGCGCGCTCGGCGATGTCGTCCATCGCGGCGGCGTGGTAGCCCTGCGCCACGAAGACTTCCTGGGCGGCGCCCAGCAGCTGGTTCCGTCGGGCTCGGCGCGGAAGGCGCGTGCCCCGCGGGCGTGCCGCCTCTGTCTGCTCGATGGCTGTCACGCCGCCTCCCAAGATCGTCCACATGCGGTGTGCGCCGCGTCGCCATCGTACTTTTCGGTAACCCTGGTGTGCGCGGTGCGAGCGCAGAATTTCACGGACCGGACGGTGACGATAGTCGCACAGAAGGTTTGAAAGCCGGATGTAATGGGCATAGGGTTCGACTTTTTCCTGCTCAGCGGGCCTGTTCCGGCGTCCGGGCAGGCCGTCGCCGGTCCCGGCGGTCCCGAGGCCGCCCCGTCAGCGATAGTCGTCCTCGTCGAGGGAGACCACGCGCGCCTGTTCGATCAGGTCGGCCTCGTTGGCCCGGTTCGGGTCGACCTCCGTCAGCGGGTCGTCCTTGTCCGGCTTGATGTCCGCCTTCTGCTCGGCTGCGTCGGCCGGGGGCGCCTCGACGTCGAACTCTTCGTCGTCCTCGGTGTCGTCGTGCACGAAGGTCTCGGGGTCGGTGGGATCGACGGTCATGACGGGCTCCCTTTCCTAGAACGTCCCCGCGGGGGGCGCGGTGTCCCCGGGCGAGGCAGGGGTCCGTGTCCGGGTGCCCTGCGTACGAGCCTAGGAGACACCCGATCCGGACGCTATGCGATCGGCGGTGGATCTGCGGGCGATTCGGGCGGTTTCCGGACGCCTTCACCCGGGGCGGCGCCCAGGGTGGTCCGCTGGGCCGGTTCCCGTCGTGCGCGCTGCCATGTACGCGTCGGCTTGTGACGGCGAACACAATGGCGAACGTATGAATCCCCGCGTGATCACCTCGTAACATTGCCGCATGTCTTCGACCGAGCTGCCCTCCGTGCCGGCCGCCCATGTGCTTCCCCAGGTGGCGACCGTCCGGGTCGCGGAGGGGGAGCGGCTGCGGTCCGTCGGGCTGCCCGGGGTCACGCTGACCGTCCGGTCGCGCCCGCCGCGGCGGGAAGGGCTGCCACCCGCCCTGTACGTCCACGGGCTCGGCGGCTCCTCGCTCAACTGGTCGGCGCTCATGGAGCGGCTCGACGGCGTCGTCGACTCCGAGGCCGTCGACCTGCCCGGCTTCGGCGACTCGCCGCCACCGGACGACGGCGACTACTCCCTCACCGCGCACGCACGCGCGGTGATCCGCTATCTGGACGCCTCCGGCCGCGGGCCCGTACACCTCTTCGGGAACTCGCTCGGCGGCGCGGTCTCCACGCGCGTCGCCGCCGTCCGCCCCGACCTCGTCCGTACGCTCACCCTCGTGTCGCCCGCGCTACCGGAGCTCCGCGTCCAGCGCACCGCCGTACCCACCGGGTTGCTGGCGGTGCCGGGGGTGACGGCCCTCTTCACGCGCCTCACCAGGAAATGGACGGCCGAGCAGCGGGTCCGCGGGGTGCTGCAGCTCTGCTACGGCGAGCCGGGCCGGGTGACGCCGGAAGGATTCCGCGACGCCGTCCAGGAGATGGAGCGGCGGCTGCAGCTGCCGTACTTCTGGGACGCGATGACGCGTTCCGCGCGCGGGCTCGTCAACGCCTACACCCTCGGCGGGCAGCACGCGCTGTGGCGGCAGGCCGAGCGGGTGCTGGCCCCGACCCTGCTCGTCTACGGCGGCCGCGACCAGCTCGTCGGTTACCGCATGTGCAGCAGGGCGGCGCGCGCCTTCCGTGACTCCCGGCTGCTGACCCTCCCGGACGCCGGACACGTGGCGATGATGGAGTACCCCGACGTCGTCGCCCGGGGCTTCCGTGAACTCCTCGCCGAGGTCGAGGGGCGGGAGCCCGACCCGGGCAGGCCGGGGGCCGGCACCGGCTCCGGTGCCCCTACCGAGAACTCAGGGAGCTGAGGCGCGCGTGGGACGCCACAGCCGGCGCGGCCTCGCCAAGCGGGACGCCACGGAGACGACGGCACAACAGGACGCCGCACTGGCACCGCCCGATACGGGCGCGCCCCGGCGACAGTCGCCACCCCCCGTACCGGGTCCCGGCCGGGCTTCGGGGGCGCCTACGCCGCCGCCGGGGCGGCCGGGTGGCCCGGGCGGACCGGGTGGGCCTGGTGGTTTGGGCGGACCGGGTGGGCCGGCCGGTGGGCCTTCGCCGTACGGCGGGCGTCCGTATCCGCCGGGGGCCACGCCCCCGCAGGGGTTCCCGCGACTGCAGGACGGGACGCCGGCGCGTGGGGTCCCGCGTATGGCTGACGGGACTCCCGCGCGTGGGGTCCCGAGATTCGCCGATGGCACGCCCCCGCGCGGTGTTCCCCGCCCGGCCGACGGCACCCCGCCGCACGGGGTGCGGATGCCTGACGGCACGCCGGCTCACGGGGTACCCCGCTTCGCCGACGGCACTCCCGCGCGTGGGGTCCCGCGTTTCCCCGACGGCACACCCGCGCGCGGAATCCCGCGTCTTCCCGACGGCACCCCCGCCCGCGGTGTCCCGCGCCTCCCCGACGGGACCCCCGCGCACGGGGTCCCCAGGGCCCGTGGTGGGCATCCCGAGCAGCGGGAAGCCGGCGGCGGGTGGGGGGAGTTGCGAGGGCGTACCGGCGTCACCTACGGCACCGCGACGACCGGTGCCGCCGTGCCGCGCCCCCGTCGGGCGCCCGGTTCCGAGGGGCCCCGGCAGGAGTTCGTCGACGCCTTCGACGGGGAGACCGACGGCTTCACGTCCCGCAGAGCCGAGCAGGCGTACGCGCCGGCCGCCGAACGGGAGGACGACGACGCCCCGCCGACCGGTGTGCCCGCGCCCGCCAAGGGCGGCAAGGGCCGCGCCTTCACCGGGGTCGCGGCGGCCGCCGTCGTCACCGTGCTGGCCGTCGTGGTGGCCGGACAGGTCGCGCAGGGCGGCGACGTCACCGACGCCCGGGCGCAGTCCGCCGGGGACCAGGCGCGGGACGCCCGCGACCCGGCCTCCCGCACCGACGACCGACCGACGCCCTCCGCGGCGCCCGGCGCGGCCACGCTGACGTACGCCCAGAAGATGGACCGGCGTTTCGCGCTGGGCGCGAACGCGACCGGCTCGGGCAAGTTCGACGCGGTGCCGGGCATCGACAAGGCCCCCGGCGGCGGGCGGAAGTTCACCTACCGCGTGGACGTCGAGCGGGGCCTCGGGCTGGACGCCGGCCTGTTCGCCGAGGCCGTGCACAAGACGCTCAACGACGAGCGCAGCTGGGCCCACGGCGGCGCCCGCACCTTCGAGCGCATCCACAGCGGCGAGCCCGACTTCGTGATCACGCTGGCCAGCCCCGGCACCACCGCCGAGTGGTGTGCCAAGTCGGGCCTCGACACCACCGAGGACAACGTCTCGTGCGACTCGGCCGCCACCGAGCGCGTGATGATCAACGCGTACCGCTGGGCGCAGGGCTCGGAGACCTACAGCGACCGCATCCACGCCTACCGGCAGATGCTGATCAACCACGAGATCGGCCACCGGCTCGGCTTCGGGCACGTCACCTGCGACAAGGACGGCGAGCTCGCCCCGGTCATGCAGCAACAGACCAAGTTCCTCGACCACGACGGGATCACCTGCAAGCCCAACCCCTGGGCTTTCCCGGAGAGTTGACAGGTGACTCACAGCTCACATTGACATGCGCAGCCAGATCGTTCATATTTCTGCGCATGTCGTCCCGTCACACCACCTCTCGCGCCGCCATCGAGCTGGCGCTCATCGGTGTGACCGCGCTGTGCGTGGCCGACATCCACTGTCGCTGACGTCCGCCCTTCGGCGTACGCGTCGCGAATCCCCGCTTTCTCCGCGCTCCGGCACCTGACCCGGGCGCGCCCTCTCGACGACCCGGCGCCGGGGCGGACGTCCGCCTCCGTTCGTCTCACTTCGTGTCGTTCCGTCTCATGCTTCGAGATCCGAAGCGGGTCCGGCACGCGATCACCCAACCGAGAGGTCGTCTCCGATGCGTCAACCGTCCGTCATAGCGCGCCGTGTGGCCGTGGCATCCGTCAGCCTGGCCGTGGCAGCGGGCGCCGTCGCCTGCGGGCCTGAGGACAACGATGCCAAGGCAGCCGGCAACGACTCCACGCCCCACAAGGGCGGCACGCTGACCGTTCTGAACTCCAACGCGCAGCAGGACTTCGACCCCGCCCGCCTCTACACCTCCGGCGGCGGCAACATCCCCTCGCTGGTCTTCCGCACCCTCACCACCCGCAACCGCGAGAACGGCGAGGCCGGCGCCAAGGTCGTCCCCGACCTCGCCACCGACACCGGGCGCCCCAACAAGGACGCCACCGTCTGGACCTTCACCCTCAAGGAGGGCCTGAAGTACGAGGACGGCACCAAGATCATCTCGGCTGACGTCAAGTACGGTATCGAGCGCTCCTTCGCCCCGGAGCTCTCCGGCGGCGCGCCCTACCTGCGGGACTGGCTGGTCGGCGCCGCCGACTACCAGGGGCCGTACAAGGACAAGAAGGGCCTGTCGGCGATCGAGACGCCGGACGAGCGGACCATCGTCTTCCATCTGAACAAGCCCGAGGGCGAGTTCCCGTACCTGGCCACGCAGACCCAGTTCACGCCCGTCCCCAAGGCCAAGGACACCGGCACCAAGTACGAGCAGCACCCGGTCTCCTCGGGGCCGTACAAGGTCGTCTCGAACGAGAACGACGGCGAGCGGCTCGTCCTGGAGCGCAACCCGCACTGGTCCGCCGCGACCGACGCCGAGCGCAAGGCGTACCCGGACAAGATCGACGTACGGTCCGGGCTCGACTCCTCCGTCATCAACCAGCGGCTCTCCGCGTCCCAGGGGGCGGACGCCGCCGCCGTCACCACGGACACCAACCTCGGCCCCGCCGAACTCGCCAAGGTCTCCGGCGACAAGGAGCTGGCCGCGCGCGTGGGCACCGGTCACTTCGGCTACACGAACTACATCGCCTTCAACCCGAAGGTGAAGCCGTTCGACGACCCCAAGGTGCGCCAGGCGATCTCCTACGCGATCGACCGCTCCTCCGTCGTCAACGCCGCCGGCGGCTCCGCGCTCGCCGAGCCCGCCACCACCTTCCTGCCCGACCAGAAGTCCTTCGGCCACACGCCGTACGACCACTTCCCGGCCGGCGAGAGCGGTGACCCGGCGAAGGCCAAGGAGCTGCTGAAGGAGGCCGGGCACGGCGACGGGCTGACCGTCACCCTCACCCACTCCAACGCCAAGGACTTCGAGACCAGCCCCGAGATCGCCACCGCGATCCAGGACGCGCTGAAGAAGGCCGGCATCACCGTCCGCCTCCAGGGCCTGGAGGACAACGACTACTCCGACAAGATCCACGACGTGAAGACCGAGCCCGGCTTCTTCCTGGCGCACTGGGGTGCCGACTGGCCCTCCGGCGGTCCCTTCCTCGCCCCGATCTTCGACGGCCGGCAGATCGTGAAGGACGGCGCCAACTTCAACAACGGCCTGCTGGACGACGCCTCCGTCAACGCCGAGATCGACGCCATCAACAAGCTGACCGACCTCGACGCCGCCGCGAAGCGCTGGGGTGCCCTCGACAGCAAGATCGGCGAGAAGGCCCTCACCGTGCCGCTGTTCCACCCCGTCTACAAGCGGCTGTACGGCAAGGACGTCAAGAACGTCGTCATCAGTGACTGGACCGGTGTCCTCGACGTGTCCCAGATCGCGGTGAAGTAGCGCCGTGAGCGAGGCAGTTCTCGCCGCCGAGACCCCCGGAGCCCTCGCTCCGGGGGTCTCGGGGGCCCGTCAGTTCTGGCGGCGGCTGCGCACGCGGCGCGCCGCCCTCGTCGCGGCGGCCGTCGTCGCGCTGCTCGTCCTGGTCGCCCTCGCGGCGCCCCTCCTGGTCGCCCTCGAGGGGCAGGACCCGACCACCTACCACCCGGCCCTCGTGGACTCCGCGCGCGGCGGCGTCCCCGTCGGCTCCCTCGGCGGGATCAGCGCCGACCACTGGCTCGGCGTCGAACCGCAGACCGGACGCGACCTGTTCGCCCGGCTCGTGTACGGCGCCCGGGTCTCGCTCGGCGTCGCGCTCGCCGCGACCGTCGTCCAGCTCGCCCTCGGGGTCGCCGTCGGCCTCGCCGCCGGGCTCGGGAACCGCTGGGTCGACCAGCTCCTCACCCGCGTCGCCGACATCTTCGTCGCGATGCCGCTGATGATCGTCGCGCTCGCCCTGCTCGCCGTCGTGCCCACGAGCTTCCCGCGCCCCGTCCTGGTGGCGCTGGTCGTCGGGCTGGTCTCCGGCTGGGCGACCCTCGCCAAGCTGGTCCGCGCGCAGACGCTCACCCTCAAGGAGGCCGACTACGTGGCCGCCGCCCGCCTCAGCGGCTGGGGCACGGTCCGGATCGCCCGGCGCGAACTCCTGCCCGGCCTCGCCGCGCCCGTCATCACGTTCGCGGCCATCCTCGTCCCGACGAACATCTCCGTCGAGGCGGCCCTGTCCTTCCTCGGGGTCGGTGTACGGCCGCCGACACCGTCCTGGGGACAGATGCTGACCTCCGCGAACGTCTGGTACCAGGCGGCCCCGCAGTATCTGCTGCTGCCCGCCGGCGCGCTGTTCGTCACCGTCCTCGCCCTCACCGTGCTCGGTGACGGCGTCCGCACCGCCCTCGACCCGCGCGCCGCCTCCCGGCTGCGCGTCGGCACGGGCCGGAAGGACGGCGCCTCATGAACGGCTTCGGCGGATTCGTCGTACGCCGGGCGGCCGGTGCCGTCGTCACCCTGTTCGCCCTCTCGGTGATCATCTACGTGGTCTTCTACGTCACCCCCGGCGACGTCGCCCAGATCACCTGCGGTCCGCGCTGCTCACCGGCCCAGGTGCGGCAGGTCGCCGAGCAACTGCACCTGGGCGACCCGCTGTACGAGCGGTACTGGCAGTTCCTGCAGGGGCTGGTCGCCGGGCAGGACTACTCCACCGGCACCTCGGTCCAGCACTGCGCGGCGCCCTGCCTCGGGCTGTCGTACCAGACCGACCAGCAGGTCCTGGCGCTGATCCTGGCGAAGCTCCCGGTCACCGCCTCGCTCGCGGTCGGCTCGATGGTGCTGTGGCTGATCATCGGCGTCGGCACCGGCGTGCTGTCGGTGTGGCGGCGCGGCCGGCTCACCGAGCGGCTGCTGACCACCGTCACCCTCGCCGGGATGTCCACACCCGTCTTCGTCATCGGGCTCGTCCTGATGATCGTCGTCTGCGGGCAGCTCGAACTGCTGCCCTTCCCGCAGTACGTCCCCTTCACGGACGATCCCGAGCAGTGGGTTTGGAACCTGCTGCTGCCCTGGCTGTCGCTGGCGCTCATCGAGTCCGCCACCTACGCCCGGATCACCCGCGCCGCGATGCTGGAGACGCTCGCCGAGGACCATGTGCGCACCTTCCGCGCCTACGGAGTCGGGGAGCGGGCCGTCATCGGACGGCACGCCCTGCGCGGCGCGCTCGCCCCGCTCATCGCGGTGAACGCCAACAACATCGGTGTCCTGTTCGGCGGTGCCGTGCTCACCGAGACGCTGTTCGGACTGCCCGGCATCGGCCGCGAGATGGTCGAGGCGGTCAAGGTCGTCGACCTGCCGGTCGTCGTCGGGATGGTCCTGGTGACCGGCTTCTTCGTGGTCCTCGCCAATGCCGTCGCGGACGTCCTGTACGCGGTGGCCGACCGACGGGTGGTGCTGACATGAGTCTGGTCGAGGTCGCCGACCTGACGGTCGACTTCGGCGGGCCGCGGGCCGTCGACGGGCTCTCCTTCCGTCTGGAGCGGGGAGCCGCCCTCGCCCTCGTCGGTGAGTCCGGCTCCGGCAAGTCCACGGTCGCCTCCGCCCTGCTCGGGCTGCACCGCGGCACCGGGGCCCGGGTCGGCGGCACGATCGAGGTCGCGGGCGTCGACGTGGGGCGGGCGTCCGAGGACGCGCTGCGCCGGCTGCGCGGCGGTACGGCCGCCATGGTCTTCCAGGACCCGCTGTCCTCGCTCGACCCGTACTACGCCGTCGGCGACCAGATCGCCGAGGTGTACCGGGTCCACACGCGTGCCTCGCGGCGCGCCGCACGCGCGCGTGCCGTGGAGGTGCTGGACCGGGTGGGCATCCCGGACGCCGTACGGCGGTCGCGGTCCCGTCCGCACGAGTTCAGCGGCGGTATGCGCCAGCGCGCGCTCATCGCCATGGCGCTGGCCTGCGAGCCGGAACTGCTGATCGCCGACGAGCCCACGACGGCCCTCGACGTCACCGTCCAGGCGCAGATCCTCGACCTGCTGCACACGCTGCGCGAGGAGACCGGGATGGGCCTGCTGCTGGTCACCCATGACGTGGGCGTGGCCGCCGAGAGCGTCGACGAGGTGCTGGTCATGCGGCACGGGCGGGCGGTGGAGCACGGGTCCGTGACCGAGGTGCTGGGCGCGCCCCGGGAGCCGTACACGCGGGAACTGCTGGGCGCGGTTCCGCGGGTGGACGGGCCTCGGGCCGGCGGTGGCCGTGCGGAGTCCGCGGCCGGACATCAGGGGCCTGGGGAGCCGGTGCTGGAGGCTGTCGGTCTCCAGCGTGTCTTCGGGCGGGGGAAGAAGGCGTTCACGGCCGTGGACGGGGTGTCCCTCACCGTGCGCCGGGGCGAGACCCTCGGTGTGGTGGGGGAGAGCGGTAGCGGCAAGACCACCCTCGGGCGCATGCTGGTCGGGCTTTCGCAGCCGACGGCCGGGGAGGTCCGGCACGACGGGCACGCGCGCGTGGGCGTCGATCCGGCCGTGCAGTTGGTCTTCCAGGACCCGGTGTCGTCCCTCAACCCCCGCCGCAGCGTGGGCGAGTCGATCGCCGACCCGCTGCGCGCGCGGGGGGAGCGGGACGAGGCGCGCATCCGGGCCCGGGTGCGCGAACTACTGGAGCGCGTGGGCCTCGAAGGGGCGCACCACGACCGCTATCCGCACGAGTTCAGCGGGGGCCAGCGCCAGCGCGTCGGCATCGCGCGGGCGCTCGCGGCGGACCCGCGCGTCATCGTCTGCGACGAGCCCGTTTCCGCGCTGGACGTGACCACACAGGCCCAGGTGGTGGCGCTGCTCGCGGAGTTGCAGCGCGAACTCGGTATCGCGCTGGTCTTCATCGCGCACGACCTCGCCGTCGTCCGCCAGGTCAGCGACCGGGTCGCCGTGATGCGCCGGGGCCGGATCGTCGAACAGGGCCCCGCCGACGAGGTGTACGACCACCCGCGGGACCCGTACACACGGCAGCTCCTGGCCGCCGTACCGGCGCTCGATCCGGCGGTCGCCGCGCGCCGGCGGTCCGAGCGACGGGAGCTGGCACGACGGGAGTTGGCCACGATCTGACCGACCCCGCCGAACGAGCGTGACGATCCGTGTGCGTTTGAACTCCTAGCGCGACGGAACGCGACCCGCACGGGAAAGTTACGACCGTTCACCCCTTTTGGTGGCGCGATGGACAAACGTCCATCGCGCCACCGCCTTGTGCGCATACGTTCTTCCCGCTGTGAGCCGCCGCCGTACGGCGGCTCCCCTCAAGGGAGATCGGGGGTGTACTCGTGCGCATCGGACTGATTGCGGAGGGTGGCTATCCGTATGTGGGCGGTGACGCCAGGCTCTGGTGCGACCGGCTCGTGCGCGGGCTCGGACAGCACGAGTTCGACATCTACGCGCTCAGCCGCAGCGAGCGCCAGGAGGACGAGGGCTGGGTCCCGCTGCCCCCGCAGGTCAGCCGGGTGCGCACGGCGTCACTGTGGACCGCCGAGGACGACGGTGTCGTGCACGGCCGACGCGCCCGCCGGCGGTTCGCCGAGCACTACGGCGAGTTGGCCGCCGTGCTCTGCGCGGGCGGCGGCCGAGCGGCCGACGGCGCCTCCGAGACCCCGTCGGCCCTTCAGGCGGACCGTTTCGGCAACGCGCTGTACGGGCTCGCCGAACTCGCCCGCGACGAGGGTGGACTGGCCGGCGCCCTGCGCTCCGAGGCCGCCGTACGCACCCTCGAGCGCGCCTGCCGCGGACGGGACGCGATGCGCACGGCGCGCGAGGCGCGCGTCCCCGATCTCCTCGCCGTCGCGGCCCATCTCGAACGCGCCCTGCGCCCCCTCTCGCTCGACTGGTACGAGGACGACGGACTCGGCGCCGCCGACCTGAGCCACGCCACCTCCGGCGGCACCGCCGCCCTGGCCGGCCTGCTCGCCCGCCACTTCTGCGACGTACCGCTGGTGCTGACCGAGTACGGCGTCCGGCTGCGCACCCACTACCTCGCCGGCGCCGACGCCCCGCCGGCCGTCCGCACCCTGCTCGCAGGCTTCCACGGCGCCCTCGCCGCCGAGGCGTACCACCGGGCGGCCGTCATCACGCCCGGCAACGCCCATGCCCGCCGCTGGCAGGAGCGCTGCGGCGCCGACCGGTCCAAGCTGCGCACCGTCTACCCCGGCATGGACGCCTCCCGCTTCGCGGAGGTCGGCGAGGCGCCGTCGTGCGCGGACCCCGACACGCTCGTCTGGGTCGGCCGCGTCGAACCCGCCAAGGACCTCGTGTCCCTGCTGCACGCCTTCGCCGAGGTCCGCAAGGAGGAACCGAAGACCCGTCTGCGGATCGTCGGCGCCCCGGCGGGACCGGAGGGGGAGGCCTACCTCGGCCACTGCCGGGCGCTCGCCGCGCAGCTCTTCCCCGACGAGGCCGACGGCCCGCACACCGTCGGGGACAACCCGGTCTCCTTCGAGGAGATCGGCGGGCCACAACTCCCGTCGCTCGCCGACGCGTACGCCTCCGGTGCGGTGGCCGTCCTGTCCAGCGTGGTCGAGGGCTTCCCGGTCGGCCTGGTCGAGGCCATGCTGTGCGGTCGCGCCACGGTGTCCACCGACGTCGGCGCGGTCGTCGAGGTCATCGGCGGCACCGGGCTCGTCGTACCGCCGCGCAACCCGCGGGCGCTAGCGGAGGCGTGCGTGGCGCTGCTGCGCGATCCCGAGCGCCGTGCACGCCTCGGTGCCGCCGCACGCGCGCGGGCCCTCGAACTCTTCACCGTCGAGCAGAACGTGGCGGCATTTCACGGCATTTACCTCGACGTCGTCGCCGGTACGCCGGTCCGGCGGGTCGTCCTCGACGACGCCGGTGCCCCGCTGCCCTTCGGCGTCCCCGCCGAGGCCCATGTCCCCGGCCACTGGACCAACCGCCCGCACACCGGCCCGGACACCACGGCCCCGCTGCCGGAGGGGGCGCGATGAGCGGCGTGCACACCGTGTCGGCCCGGCCGGCCCGTGGCGACGTGGTGACGGAGGAGGCGCGATGAGCGGCGCAGGAGGGATCGACCACCCCGTGACGGCACCCGAAAGCCCCGAGGTCTGGGACGAGCGCGCCGAGGAGTGGCTCACGGCCGACGCCGACGGACCCGAGGACCAGGCCCTCGCCGACCCCCGCAGCCGGCCCGGCCCGGCCCGCACGGGCGCCGACCCGGTGAAGGCCCTGATGTACCGGCACCACGACCTGTGCGCCCGCGCGGTGGACCCCCTGGAGATCGCCGCCGGACTCGAGGCCCACGGCATCACCGACCGCACCGCGGCCCGCTTCCGGCACCGGGACGTGTTCTCGCTGGCGGAGGAGATGTACGCGCGCGTGCCCCGCGACGGCGAGCCGTCCCCCGCCCCCGCGCCCGTCGCGCCGCCCCGCGCGCGGGCCGACTGGGTGCTGCTCACCCTCCTCCCCGGCGCGCTCGGCGCGGCCACCGTGACCGCGGTCCGGCTCACCCACGGCCAGGCCCGCCCGATCGCCGCCGCCGTGGGAGCGCTCGCCGTCCTCCTCGCCCTGCGCGCGGCCCTGGCCAGGGGCCCCCTGTCGACCACGCACCCCACGCGGCCGACGGCGACCTGGACCGGCTGGCTCCTCGGCTACGCCCTCCTCGGCGACGGCCTGCTCCGCGCCGCCCTCAGCGGGGGTCCCGACAGCCTGCCCGGCGGCGGCGCCGACGGCCCCTGGCCGCTCGCCACCGCGCCCCTCCTGGCCCTCGCGCTCTCCTGCGCGCCCGCGGCCTGGTGCGCGCACCTCCTCGCCGTACGGGCCCGCCGCACCCTGTCCTCCAGCCGGGCCCTGGACGACTTCGCCATCGCGGTGAAGCCCCTGCTGCTGGCCGCGTTCGCCGCCTATGTCTGCGCCCTCGCGGCCCTCACGGCCGGGACCGCGGCGCTCCTGCACGAGCCCGCCGCCCACCCACAGACCCTCACCCTGGGCGCCCTGCTGTTCCTGGCCCGCCTCCTCACCGTCCACGGCTTCACCCGCGCCCCCGCACTCGTCCTGACCGCCACCGCGGCGGCCGAGGCGACGGCTCTCGCCTGTGTCTTCGTGGCCCGCCTCCCGGGCTGCGCGTGGCTGGCGACGCCCACGCGGGCGCTGGTCGAGGCCTGGGGCCCCGCCGCCGTCCCGTCCCTGGCCTGCGGCGCGGCGGCCCTGGCCCTGCTGCTCCACGCGGGCCGCACGCTGACCCGGGCTTCGGCGCATGCGAGCCAGGAGGAGCCGTGGTGAGGCGAGGGTCCCGCGGCGCTCGGAGGGTCGCGGCGCCGACGGGCCCGAGTCCCTGCGTGCCGGCCACCGCGTACGCCACCGGCGCCGGCACCGGCGCGCGAGCCGGCACACGCGCCGGCGTCCCCATCGCCACCCCCCGCTTCTCCCCCCACCCGTAGACCCCCGGCCCACCGCCGGAGGCACCCCCGACGAAGGAGAGACCTCCCATGACCACCTCCCGACCCGACCTCCCCTCGGCCACGGGAGCCGCGCGATGAGAGTCCTGCTGATCGGAGCCAACGGCTATCTCGGCCGCTTCGTCGCCGACCGTCTCCTCGCCGACCCCGCCGTCCAGCTCACCGCGCTGGGCCGCGGCGACGACGCGGACGTCCGGTTCGACCTCGCGTCCGGCAGCCCCGGCGCCCTCACCCGCTTCCTCGACGCGGTCCACCCCGGCGTCGTCATCAACTGCGCCGGCGCCACCCGGGGCGGCGCCCGCGAACTCACCCGGCACAACACCGTCGCCGTCGCCACCGTCTGCGAGGCCCTGCGGCGCAGCGGCTGCGGCGCCCGTCTCGTCCAGATCGGCTGTGGCGCCGAGTACGGCCCGAGCCAGCCCGGCTCCTCCACGGCCGAGGACGCCGTGCCGCGCCCCGGCGGCCCGTACGGCGTCAGCAAGCTCGCCGCCACCGAACTGGTCCTGGGTTCAGGTCTGGACGCCGTCGTGCTGCGGGTCTTCTCGCCGGCCGGGCCCGGCACGCCCGCAGGCTCGCCGCTGGGCCGTCTCGCGGAGGCGATGCGCCGCGCCATGCAGTCGGGCGACGGCGAGCTGAAGCTCACCGGCCTCGGCGCCCAGCGCGACTTCGTCGACGTCCGCGACGTCGCCCGCGCCGTGCACGCCGCCTCGCTCTCCGCCGCGCAGGGCGTCATCAACATCGGCTCCGGGCGTGCCGTCCGCCTGCGGGACGCGGCCGCCGTCCTCGCCCGGGTGGCCGGATACGGCGGCGCCCTGCACGAACTCGACGGCCCGCCCGCCCCGTTGCGCGCCACCATCGGCCACCCCCGGGGCGACTCGGACCACACGGCGCACGGCGCCCACGGCACGCACGGCGCCCACGCCGCCGCGCCCGTGGCCTACCCGGACGGCTGCGGGAGCTGGCAGCAGGCCGACGTACGCACGGCCCGCGACCGGCTCGGCTGGCGCCCCCGCATCAACCTCGAGGAGTCCCTGGGCGACATCTGGATGGAGGCGGCATGCCGTATCTGACCGGCACGCCCGCGACGACCGCGTGCACGGACCTGCGCCCGGGGCTCGGCATCCCCGGCCTGGCCCACCCCCTCCTCGCCTCCGCCGAGTGGGGCGCACTGACCCGCCCCGGCGCCCCCGTCCACTGGGCCGTCCTCAACGTCGCCGACGGCCCCGGCACCCAGCCCGACCCGCACTGCCTGGAGGCGGCCGGCCGCCTCCGCAACGCGGGCGTCCGGGTCCTCGGCCACCTCGACGCCTCCCGCCTCGACACCACCCGTCTCCTCGGCACCACCCGCCTCGGCCTGCCCCGCTTAGGAGCCCCGGCCCCGCGCCCGTCCCGAGGCGGCGGCCGGACCCTGAGCGACCTGATGTCCGAGGCGCAGCGGTACGTCGACTGGTACCGGGTCGACGGCTTCTATCTGGACCGCTGCCCGGTCGAACGCGCCGACCTGCACGAGACCCGGCGCGCGGTCGGCACGCTGCGCGCACTGCGTGACAAGGCCCACATCGTCCTCGGCCACGGCACCCATCCCCACCCGGGATACGCCGAGTGCGGCGACCAGCTCGTCACGTTCTCCGGGCCCTGGTCCGAGTACCGCTGGTCGCAGGTGGCGGAGTGGACGGCCGACTATCCGCCCGGCCGCTTCTGCCACTTGGTCCACGGGGTGCCGCGCGGGCACCTGGACGAGGCACTGCGCATCGCGCGCTGGCAGGGCGCCGCGACGGTCTGGTTCACCGACCACACCGACGGCGGGGGACGCATCGACCCCTGGGAGTCCATGCCCGGCTACTGGGACGACATCGTCTCGCGGATCGGAACAGGTGTCTCGGAATGAAAAAGGCCATGGCACTGTTACGAGGAGAACAAATGTAGTGATCGACCGACCAACGGAGTCCCCGTGTCGCTGCCACCCCTGGTCGAGCCCGCCCCCGAGCTCACCGTAGACGAGGTTCGCAGGTACTCCCGCCACCTGATCATCCCCGATGTCGGGATGGACGGGCAGAAGCGGCTGAAGAACGCCAAGGTGCTCTGTGTGGGCGCCGGCGGCCTGGGCTCGCCGGCGCTGATGTACCTGGCCGCGGCGGGCGTCGGCACGCTCGGCATCGTGGAGTTCGACGAGGTCGACGAGTCGAACCTCCAGCGTCAGATCATCCACAGCCAGGCCGACATCGGCCGCTCCAAGGCCGAGTCCGCCCGCGACAGCGTCAAGGGCATCAACCCGTACGTGGACGTCGTCCTTCACGAGGAGCGGCTCGAGGCCGACAACGTGATGGACATCTTCAGCCAGTACGACCTCATCGTCGACGGCACGGACAACTTCGCGACGCGCTACCTGGTCAACGACGCCTGCGTGCTGCTGAACAAGCCGTACGTCTGGGGTTCGATCTACCGCTTCGACGGCCAGGCCTCGGTCTTCTGGTCCGAGCACGGGCCCTGCTACCGCTGCCTCTACCCGGAGCCCCCGCCGCCGGGCATGGTCCCCTCCTGCGCCGAGGGCGGCGTGCTGGGCGTGCTGTGCGCGTCCATCGGCTCCATCCAGGTCAACGAGGCCATCAAGCTCCTCGCGGGCATCGGCGAGCCGCTGGTCGGCCGCCTCATGATCTACGACGCCCTGGAGATGCAGTACCGCCAGGTCAAGGTCCGCAAGGACCCCAACTGCGCGGTCTGCGGGGAGAACCCGACCGTCACCGAGCTCATCGACTACGAGGCCTTCTGCGGCGTCGTGTCCGAGGAGGCCCAGGAGGCGGCGGCCGGCTCCACGATCACTCCCAAGCAGCTCAAGGAGTGGATCGACGACGGCGAGAACATCGACATCATCGAT
Organism: Streptomyces sp. RK62; assembly: GCF_018070255.1. Taxonomy (NCBI): domain Bacteria; kingdom Bacillati; phylum Actinomycetota; class Actinomycetes; order Kitasatosporales; family Streptomycetaceae; genus Streptomyces; species Streptomyces sp. RK62. Next base: position 36,012 of record NZ_JAGPYD010000002.1, read on the forward strand.
GTCCGCGAGGTCAACGAGTACGAGATCGTCTCGATCCCCGGCGCCCGTCTGATCCCGAAGAACGAGTTCCTCATGGGCACCGCCCTGGAGAACCTTCCGCAGGACAAGAAGATCGTCCTGCACTGCAAGACGGGTGTCCGCAGTGCGGAGGTCCTCGCGGTCCTGAAGTCCGCGGGCTTCGCGGACGCGGTCCACGTCGGCGGCGGCGTGATCGGCTGGGTCAACCAGATCGAGCCCGACAAGCCGGTCTACTGACCGGCCCCGCCCGGCACGTCTGACGAAGCCCACGGCCCCGACCCGTTCGGAGGCCGTGGGCTTCTGTCGTGCCCCGTGCACGGCAGGGGCCTGGGCTGGCGCCCGACCCGCTACGAGCAGACCTTGCCGTCCTTCGGGACCGTGCCCTCCAGCAGATAGTCGTTGATCGTGGAGTCCACGCAGCTGCTGCCCTTCGCGTACGCGGAGTGGCCCTCGCCCTTCCAGGTGAGCATCACCCCGACACCCTTGCCGAGTTCGTCGGCCATCCTGCGGGTGCCCTCGTAGGGGGTGGCAGGGTCGCCGGTGTTGCCGATGAGCAGGATCGGGGCCGAGCCCGGGGCGCTGACCTCCGGGGTGTCGTACTGACCGGGCACCGGCCAGTCGTGGCACCAGCCGGCCGTGTCCCAGCCCAGCATCGGGCCGAACACCGGTGAGACCTTCTCGAAGTGCGGCAGCGCCTTCTTCGCGTCCTCGGGCGTCGGGCGCTGCCTGTCGTCCAGGCACGATATGACCCGTTGCGAGTGGCTTCCCGTGCCGTACTTCCCGGAGTTCTGACGGTCGTTGTAGTCGTCGGCGAGGGCCAGCAGCTCAGTGCCGTCGCCCTGCTGGGCCGCCTGGAGGGCGCTGGTCAGGGTCGGCCAGCTCGCCTTGCTGTAGAGCGGCCTGATGATGCCCGTGAGGGCGAGCGACTCGGTGAGGTCGCGGCTCGACGACGTCGGCAGCGGCTTGGCGTCGATCCGCTTCAGCAGGTCGACGACCTCACGCGTGCCTTCCCCGGCGCTCTTGCCGGTGGACTCCAGGTAGTTGTTGAGCGCGCGCTGGAAGCCCCGGGCCTGGTTCTCGGCGTGACCGGCCGCGTCGGCACTCGGGTCGACGACCGCGTCCAAGACGATCCGGCCGACGTTCTTCGGGAACAAGTGGGCGTAGACCCCGCCCAGTTCGGTGCCGTACGAGATACCGAAGTAGTGCGTCTTCTCGTCCCCGAGCACCTGGCGCATCAGGTCCATGTCGCGGGCGGTGTCCGTGGTCGACACATGCGCGATCAGGGAGCCTCCGGTCTTCTGGCAGCCCTTGCCGAAGTCGGCGGCGTCCTTGAAGTACGCCGTCTCCTCCGCGGCCGTGTCCGGCGTGAGGTCGACCGCCTCGGACGCCTGGATCTCCTGGTCGCGGCGGCAGCGCACCCCCTCGCTGGATCCCACGCCCCGTGGGTCCCAGCTCACCAGGTCGTAGCGCTCGCGCAGCGCGGACGCGCCCGTCGAGTACCAGGGCAGCCTGTCCACGCCCGAGCCGCCGGGGCCGCCGAAGTTGAACAGCAGCGAGCCGATGCGGTCGTCGCCGGTGGCCTTGGCGCGGATCAGCGCGAGGTCGATCGTCCTGCCCTCGGGCTTCTTCCAGTCCAGCGGCGCCTTCAGATCCGCGCACTGCCACTCGTCACCCGGCGCGGGCGAGCCCTCGGTGGCCCGGCAGCGGCCCCAGTCCAGCTCCTGCGAGGTCAGCGAGGAGGGCAGCGCCGCCTCGGGGCTTCCGGCCGGCGTCGAGGCGCTGGTGCCGCCGGTGTCCCCGTCGGTCTTCGGGTCGTCCGACGAGCCCCCTCCGCATCCGGTCGCGAGCAGCGCGGCGGCAGCCGTCAGAGCCGTCCACCGTACGAACCGTGCCATGCCGTGTCCCCCCTCGCGGGCCCTCCGCACCGTGCGGCGAAGGGCGGTCCGGCCATAGTAGGCGGATCACCGAAAGCCCGTCGGAGCCTGTGGATAACTCTCTGACCTGCAGAAACTCGATGGTCGATGGTTCTCACGAGCAGACCGTCCCGGCCGTCGGCACCTTCCCGTCCAGCAGATAGCCGTTCACCGCGTCTCGTACGCACTTGTTGTCGCTCTCGTACGCCCCGTGCCCCTCGCCCCGGTAGGTCATCTCGACGCCGACCCCGTCGCCCAGCGCCTGCGCCATCTTCCGGGCCCCCTCATAGGGGGTGGCCGGGTCGCCGGTGTTGCCCACGACGAGGATCGGTGCCGCGCCGGGCGCGCTGACGTCCGGATGGTCGGCGGCGCCCGCCACGGGCCAGTCCGTGCAGCTGAGCAGCGACCAGGCGAGGGAGTCGCCGAACAGCTCGGAGGCCGCGCGGAACTCCGGCAGCCGGTCCTCCACGAACGCCGGGGTGTAGCGCGGCTTGTCGTCGGCACAGTTGATCGAGACGTTGGCTGCGGTGCTGTTGTTGTATTCGCCGTTCTCGCTGCGGCCGTTCAGCGCGTCGGAGAGCAGCATGAGGGTGCTGCCGTCCCCGTCGTACGCCTGCTCGAGCCCTTCCGTGAGATAGGGCCAGAGGTCCTTCGAGTACAGCGCCTGCAGGATGCCGCTGGTGGCGGCGGCCTGGGTGAGCTCGCGCGGGAAGATGCCCTTGATCGGCTTGCTGTCGAGGTCCTTCAGCAGCTTGGCGATGCGGTTCTCGATGTCCTCGGCGGTGCCGCCGATCGGGCAGTCCTCGACGCGGGAGACGCAGTCCTCTGCGAAGTTGCCGAGCGCCAGCTGGAAGCCCTTGGCCTGGGCAAGCGAGCCCTGTTCGGGGTTCTGGGTGGGATCGACCACCGCGTCGAACACGGCCCGCCCGACCTTCTCCGGGAACAGATGGGCGTAGACGCCGCCGAGTTCGGTGCCGTAGGAGATGCCGAAGTAGTGGAGCCTGTCGTCGCCCAGGACCTGACGCATCAGCTCCAGGTCGCGGGCCGCCTCCGTGGTGCCCACGTGCGGCAGCATCGCGCCGGAGTTCTTCTCGCAGGCGCTGTTGAACTCCTTGGTGCTGTCGAGGAACTCGGTGCGCTCGGCCGCGTCGTCCGGTGAGGCGTCCTGCTGGAAGTAGGCGTCGAGCTGCTGGTCGTCCTCGCACCACACGGGCGCGCTGCGGCCGACCCCGCGCGGGTCGAAGCTCACCAGGTCGTAGCGGGTGCGCAGGGCCTCGTAGGACGAGCCGAAGGCCGGCAGCGTGGTGACGCCCGAGCCGCCCGGCCCGCCGAAGTTGAAGATCAAGGAGCCGATGCGGCGGTCCTCGGGAGCGGTGGTCCGCACCCGGATGAGCTCGATGTCGATGGTGTCGCCCTCGGGTTCGTCCCAGTCGCGGGGCGCCTTCATCTTCGCGCACTGCCAGGTGCCGTCGTCCGGCAGTGGCGACGGGCTTCCTCCGCCGCCCTGTGCCTGCGAGGGTGCCGGGCAGTCACGCCAGGTCAGTTTCTGCGCCGTCAGGTCACGGTCGCCGGAGTCGTCGTCCCCGCAGGCCGCGAGCGCGGAGGCCAGCAGCAGGGCGGCGGCGGTCAGGGCGGCGGCGCGCAGCCGGGGCGGGTTCGGCATGATCCCATCCTGCGGTCGTCCGGGGCGCGGCGCCCGGGCCACGGGCCGTACGAGGTACGGCGGCGCCCCGCCCGTTCGGTGCCCCTCCACCGTACGGCGGCTCGTCGGGTGCTGAGCCGCCCTACAACGCGCCCTTGCGGCTCAGATGGTTGAAGGCCAGCCACCCCGGCAGCACCGGCAGCCACAGGGTCAGCAGGCGGAACAGCAGCACCGCGGGCGCGGCGACCTCGCTGGGCAGGCCGACGGCGATCAGACCGACGGTCAGGGTGGCCTCGACGGCACCCACGCCGCCCGGGGTCGGCGCGGCCGAGCCGAGCGCGTTGCCCGCGAGGAAGACGACGGCCACGCTGGCGATGCTCAGGGAGGTGCCCTCGCTGCCGAACGCCCTGATCGAGGCGTCCAGGCACATGACGAAGCAGGCGGTCAGCAGCAGCATGCCGCCGATGCCGGTGATCAGCTTCTGCGGCCGCTGGAGCACATCGAGCATGCGCGGCACGACACCCGCGAACAGCGACCTCACGCGCGTGACGACGAACTTCCGCAGGAACGGCACCGACGTCACGACGAGCACCAGCACCGCCACCGTCAGCAGACCGGCGATGACCGTGCGGGACGGCGACAGGGAGGGCGTCTTCTCGGTTCCGGTGAGGTAGCCGAAGGCCAGCAGCATCAGGATGTGGCAGCCGAGCCCGAACAGCTGCGACGCGCCGACACTCGCCACCGCGAGCCCCGGCCGCACTCCCGCGCGCTGCAGGAAGCGGGTGTTCAGGGCGACACCGCCGACCGCGGCCGGCGCGACGATCTTCACGAACGACCCGGCGACCTGCGCGGCCACCGTCCGCCGGAACGGCACCCGCTCCGGCACGAACCCCAGCAGAGCCATCGCCGCGGCGAAGTAGCTGGCGGCGGAGAACAGCACGGCCGCGGCCACCCAGCCCCACTGGGCGTTCGCGACGAGCGGGCCGAACTCGATGTGGGTGAGCTGCGTGAGCAGGAAGTACGCGCCGATGGCGCCGGCGATGAAGCTGATCAGGGTGCGCGGACGCACCCGCTCCAGCCGGGCCGGCTCGACCGGTGCCTGCGGCCTGATGCGCAGCACCTCGTGCCGGATCAGGGTGAGCAGGTCCTCCTCGCGCGCGTCTTCCAGCGCCTCGTCCAGGGCCCGCTTCTCGGCCCGCGCCTGCGCCCGTACGGTCTTCTTGTCCGGCTTGTCGGAGCCGGTCCCGGCGTCGGTGGCGGCCTCCTCGCTGCGGGCCTGCTTGGACAGCCGGGACGCCTCCAGGACGGCCTCGCGCTCGCGTTCGGCGCGTTCCCTGGCGAGCCGGCGCAGCGTCGCGCGCGTGGAGCGGCTCAGCGCGATGGGCTGGAGCATCGGCAGGCAGTCGGCCACGGCGTCCGGACCGAGCACGCCGACCGCCGAGGCCACGGCGCGCTCGGCGCCGACCCGCAGCCCGACGGTGACCAGCAGCTGGGAGATGTCCATGCGCAGCAGCAGGCTGTTCGCCGCGATCTCCCCTATGCGGAGATCGGTGATGATCACCTTGCCGGAACGATCCACCAGGATGGCGTCACCGACCAGCCTGCGGTGCGCGATACGGCGGGACTGCAGCGCCTTGACCTGGAGCCAGGTGTCGCGCAGCAGATCGTCGGTGATCTCGTCGTCCGCCAGCGAGTCCAGGGTGCGGCCGCCGGTGTGCTCGTAGACGAGCATCACGGCGTCCGGGCCGAGCTCGGAGGTGGCGATCAGCTTGGGCGCGTTGGCGCCGGCCGCGATGGCCGCGTAGGCGAGCAGGGCCTCCTGCTCCAGGGCCTGCCGCAGCGACTGGAGGCTGCTGCGGGTGGCGAAGCCGCGCAGCGTGAGATTGCGCCACGCGCGGTAGAAGAAGCCCTGCGCCTGCTGCTCCCGGTCGACGACCGTGACGTCCAGCGGAGGCCCGTCCTCTAGGGTGACGAAGTAGCGCCGGCCGCGGTCGGTGGCGGTCTCCTGGGCATCGGCGACCTCCTCGCGGGCCGCGCTCACCGGGCGGAAGCCGACGTGCCGCAGGCCCGCCATCAGGGTCCGTCCGGTCGGGCGTACGTTGGGCGAACCGACGGCATAAAGCGTGCCGTAGGCGACGGCCCAGCCGATCAGCAGCGTCAGCAGGATCGAGAACGGCGTGGTGTAGCCGGTGACCAGCATCGAGAACGCGTACAGGACCAGGACCGCCCACAGGACCGCGCGCCAGCGGGGTCTGCGGGACATGCCCACGGCCGTCATGTACGCGATGACCGGCGCGAGATAGCCGTGCACCGGGTCGGTGAGCGAGCCGACGTCACCGGGGGAGGGCTGGGTGAGCGCGTCCCGGATGGACTCCGGGGCGGCCCGCGCGACCCACAGGTCTGTGGCGAGTGTCACCCCGTGCGCGAGGACGGCCGCCAGGACGCCGTCCGCGATGCGCAGCCCGTCCCGCTTGATCAGCCGTTCGATCGCGAAGGCCACAGGGACCAGCAGGATGGCGATGCTGGAGACCAGACCGGCGATCTTGCTGAAGACGTCGGGCGCCTGCCCGGTGCCCTTGTTGATGTCCTGTTCGAGGCCCGAGGTGGTGCCGTGCGCAAACGCGGCGACCGCGAGCAGCAGCACGATCCCCAGCACGCCCACCAGGACCCGGACGAGGTCGGAGGGGCGGTGCACGCGCGCGGGGAGGAGCGGCTCGTCGCCCTCGACCTCGTCGGCGTACGCCTCCTCGGCGTCCCGCCCTGCCGTCTCACCGGCCTCGGGGCCCGTGCCGGAACCCTTCCCGATCTGCTCTTCCTCGCCGGCGGCGGCCCCCTCGGGGTCCTTGTCGCCCGCGCGCGCGGTGTCAGGGCGCGACGAAGCGCCGGACGTGCTCTCCGCGTCCTCCGGGTGCACGCCCTGCTGCTTCATCGTCTCTTCTTGATCTCGTATCACCAGTCACCGCCCGCACGATGGTGGCATGCCCCACCGACACACAGGGGCATCAGGGTGCAAACGCGGGGGCGCACAGTCTGCCGGAAGCGGGGCCCCGGGGCGAGGGCTACGCACGGTGGCGGGCGCGTCGCGTTGTCGGTGGGGTGCGGCAGGATGGGGCGGATGAGCGAGGAGAGCCTGCCGGACACCGCCCGACCGGAGCGCGCGGACGCGCTGCCGGAGTACGCCGAGCGGGTCCTGGAGGTCGCCGAGCTGATCCCGCCGGGGCGCGTCATGACCTACGGGGACGTCGCCGAATGGCTGGAGGAGGGCGGGCCCCGCCAGGTGGGCCGGGTGATGGCCCTCTACGGGGGCGCCGTCCCGTGGTGGCGGGTGGTCCGCGCGGACGGCGTCCTGCTGCCCGGCCACGAGCTGCGGGCGCTGGAGCACTACCGCGCCGAGGGCACCCCCTTGAAAGAGGTCAGCAGGGCGGCCGAGGGCCACCTGCCGCGCCTCGACATGAGGCGGGCGCGCTGGGACGGCGGCGGACGCGCACAGGGTCACACCTGACAGCTTCCGCCATCGGCGGGCCCGCCGTGTGACCCGTGACGCGTCCGGGGGCAGGAGGGTACGTCCGAGGCATGACGTACGTTCGTTAGGCGAGGGGCGCAGGTGCCAGGAGTGACCCGAGGGATGAAGCGGAAGCCCTGCTTCCGTGAGGTCCCGCGGCGTAGCGTCGGCTGCGCGTGTCCCCCTCATCCCGCGGTCACCGCCCGCCCCGCCCGGAAAGCGGCCGACCGCGACCCCGACCACTGTCCCCCGACGACGGCGCACCGCGCCGGCCACGACCCCATGCACACCCACCAGGACCGGCGAACCACGTGAGCTCCTCTTCCTCCACCAGGCGCCTGTCGCACACCCCGGTGCGACAGGGGGCCCGTGGCGCTTACCGGTTGGTGCGTACTCCTCCGGCCCAGGCGGCTCCCCCTCGTCTGGACGCCGCACAGCGCTCGGTGGTTGACCACAGGACCGGGCCGATGCTCGTCCTCGCGGGCCCGGGCACCGGCAAGACGACCACGCTCGTCGAGTCGGTGGCGGAGCGCATCGCGCGCGGGGGCGATCCCGAGCGCATCCTCGTGCTGACGTTCAGCCGCAAGGCCGCCGTGGAGCTGCGCGACCGCATGGCGCTGCGCATCGGTGCCGCCCGCGCGCCCCAGGCGACCACCTTCCACTCGTTCTGCTACGCCCTGGTCCGCGCCCACCAGGACCACGACCTGTTCGTCGAGCCACTGCGGCTGCTCTCCGGTCCGGAGCAGGACGTCACCGTCCGCGAGCTGCTCGCGGGCCAGCCCGAGCTGGAGCGGCTCGGGCTCGCCCATGTGCGCTGGCCGGACGAGCTGCGCGCCTGCCTGACCACCCGGGGCTTCGCCGACGAGGTCCGCGCGGTCCTCGCCCGCAGCCGTGAGCTGGGCCTCGGCCCCGGCGCTCTGGACGACTTCGCCCGCCGTATCGGCCGCCCCGACTGGCGGGCCGCGGCCTCCTTCCTCGCCGAGTACCTGGACGTCCTCGACCTCCAGGGCGTTCTCGACTACGCCGAGCTGGTCCACCGCGCGGTCCTGCTCGCGCAGCGGACCGACGCCGCCGAGGCGCTCGCCGCGCGCTACGACGCCGTGTACGTCGACGAGTACCAGGACACCGACCCGGCGCAGGTACGGCTCCTGCGCGCCCTCGCCGGCGGCGGCCGCACCCTGGTGGCCTTCGGCGACCCCGACCAGTCGATCTACACGTTCCGGGGCGCCGATGTGAACGGCATCCTGGAGTTCCCGCACGCCTTCCCGCGCGCGGACGGCCGCCCCGCCCCCGTAGAGGTCCTGCGCGTCTCCCGCCGCTCCGGCGCCGCGCTGCTGGCCGCGACCCGGCTGCTGACCCGGCGCATGCCGCTCACCCGGCTCCCGGCCGACAAGGTCCGCGCCCACCGCGAACTCGCCCCCGTCCGCGAGGGCGGCCGGGTGGAGGTCTTCACCTACCCGACGGCCGGCACCGAGCTGGACAACATCGCGGACATCCTGCGCCGGGCCCACCTGGAGGACGGCGTCCCCTGGAGCGACATGGCCGTCCTGGTCCGGGCCGGCTCCCGCACCATCCCGACCGTCCGCCGCGCCCTCACGGCCGCCGGAGTGCCCCTGGACATCGACGGCGACGACCTGCCCCTGCGCCACGAACCCTCCGTCGCGCCCCTGCTGACGGCACTGCGCGCGGTGGCGACGGCGGAGGCCGGCCCCTCCGACAGGCAGGGGCACGGCTCACCGGAAGACCCGGACGGCCCGGAGGCGGCCACCGCCGAGGCTCCCTGCTGGCTCGACACCGAGACCGCCCTCACCCTGCTCACCTCGCCCCTGGCCGGCATGGACGCCGCCGATCTGCGCCGCCTGGGGCGAGCCCTGCGCGACGAGGAGCGGGCCGGAGGCAACCCGCTGCCGCCGCCCTCCGACGACCTGCTCGCCCGCGCGCTGGCCGAGCCGGAGCGGCTGGCCGTGCACGACCCCGCGTACGCGCGGGGCGCGCAGCGGCTCGGCGCGCTGCTCCGCAAGGCCCGCGAGCGCCTCGCGGGCGGCGGTACGGCCGAGGAGGCGCTGTGGGACCTGTGGGAGGGCACCCCGTGGCCCACCCGCCTGGAACGGGCCGCCCGCCGCGGCGGCGCCGCGGGCCGTAACGCCGACCGCGACCTGGACGCCGTATGCGCGCTGTTCGCGACGGCCGCGCGCGCGGAGGAGCGCACCGGCGGCCGGGGCGCCCTGAACTTCCTCGAGGAGATCGACGCCGAGGACATCGCCGCCGACACCCTGAGCCGGCGGGCCGTACGCCCGGACGCGGTGCGCCTGATGACCGCGCACCGTTCCAAGGGGCTGGAGTGGCGCCTGGTCGTCGTCGCCGGGGTCCAGGAGGGCCTGTGGCCCGATCTGCGCCGCCGGGGCTCCCTCCTGGAGGCCGACCGGATCGGCCGTGACGGGCTCGCCGAACCGCTCACCCCGGGCGCGCTGCTCGCCGAGGAGCGCCGGCTGTTCTACGTGGCCGCCACGCGCGCGCGTGAACGGCTCGTCGTCACCGCCGTGAAGGCCCCCGCCGACGACGGCGACCAGCCGTCCCGGTTCCTCACCGAACTCGGCGTGGACCCCGCCGACGTGACCGGCCGGCCCCGCCGCCCGCTGTCCGTGGCCGCCCTCGTCGCCGAGCTGCGGGCGACGACGGTCGACCCGCGCGCGTCCGACGCCCTGCGCCGGGCCGCCGCGTTCCGGCTGGCCCGGCTGGCCGCGCTCTCCGACGACGACGGCCGCCCCCTGGTGCCCGCCGCCCACCCCTACCGCTGGTGGGGCATGTTCGAACCCACCGAGTCCAAGGTGCCGCTGCGCGACCGCGACCAGCCCGTGGTGCTGTCCGGGAGCGCGCTGGACCAGCTGGCCAACACCTGCGCCCTGCAGTGGTTCCTGGGCCGCGAGGTGAAGGCCGACGCGCCCGCGACCGTCGCCCAGGGCTTCGGCAACGTCGTCCACGTCCTCGCCGACGAGGTCGCCTCCGGGCACACCCCGGCCGATCTCGACGTCCTCATGGAACGCCTCGACTCCGTCTGGAACGCCCTCGCCTTCGACGCCCCGTGGAAGTCCGCGCAGGAGAAGTCCCACGCGCGCGCGGCGCTCGAACGCTTCCTCCGCTGGCATGTCATGGACCGCGCGGGCCGCACCCCGGTGGCCAGCGAGCACGACTTCGACGTGACGCTGGAGGCCGGCGACTTCGAGGTGCGCATCCGCGGCCAGATGGACCGCGTCGAGGCCGACGCCGACGGACGCGCGTACGTGGTCGACTTCAAGACCGGCAAGCAGGCCCCCAGCGCGGCCGAGGTGGCCCGCCACCCGCAGCTCGCCGTCTACCAGCTCGCCGTCCGCGAGGGCGCCGTCGACGACGCCTTCGACGGCGCCCGGCCCGAACCGGGCGGCGCCGAGCTGGTCCAGCTGCGCCAGGGCGCCGCGAAGCGGGACGGCGGCGACACCCTGCCCAAGGTGCAGGCGCAGCAGCCGCTGGACGGCCCCGAGGGGGAGTGGGTCGGCGACCTGCTGGCCACGGCGGCCGGCAAGGTCCTCGACGAACGGTTCACGCCCACCGCGGGGCAGCACTGCACCCACTGCGCCTTCCGGGCGTCGTGCAGTGCCCGCCCCGAGGGACGGCACGTGGTCGAGTGACCGCACCCGCCGGCGACCGGCGTGACCGATCGCACCACCCGCTCCCACCTGCGCTTTCCCCACCCCGGCCGCCCGAACGGACACGGGCTGTCAGTGGCCGCCGCTAGCCTTCCTCAGGTGCCCGCCCGTATCACCGACCCCGAGCAGCTCAAAGAGCTCCTCGGCATCCCGTTCACCCCGGAGCAGACGGCCTGCATCACCGCACCGCCCGCCCCGCAGGTGATCGTGGCCGGCGCCGGATCGGGCAAGACGACCGTCATGTCGGCCCGCGTGGTGTGGCTCGTAGGCACCGGCCAGGTCGCGCCCGAGCAGGTCCTCGGCCTGACCTTCACCAACAAGGCCGCCGGTGAGCTCGCCGAGCGCGTCCGCAAGGCCCTAGTCCGGGCCGGCGTCACCGACCCCGACGCCATCGACCCGGACCGCCCGCCGGGCGAGCCCGTGATCTCCACCTACCACGCGTTCGCGGGCCGTCTGCTGACCGACCACGGCCTGCGCATCGGTCTCGAACCGACCTCCCGGCTGCTCGCGGACGCCACCCGCTACCAGCTCGCCGCGCGCGTGCTGCGCGAGGCCCCCGGCCCCTACCCGGCTCTCACCCGCTCCTTCGCCGACCTCGTCAGCGACCTGCTCGCCCTCGACGCCGAACTCTCCGAGCACCTCGTACGTCCCGAGGCGCTGCGCGCCCACGACGCCGAGCTGCTGCTCACCCTGCAGAACACCCGGCTCAGCAACGCCGACCTGCGCAAGGTCCCCGAGGCCGCCGCCGCGCGCCGCGAACTCGCCGACCTCGTCGTCCGCTACCGCGCCGCCAAACGCGAACGGGACCTGCTCGACTTCGGCGACCAGATCGCCCTGTCGGCGCGTCTCGCCGGGATGCCCGAGGTCGGCCGGCTGCTGCGCGACGAGTTCCGGGTGGTCCTCCTCGACGAGTACCAGGACACGTCCGTCGCCCAGCGCGTCCTCCTGGCCGGGCTGTTCGGCGACGGCACCGGCCACCCCGTGACCGCCGTCGGCGACCCCTGCCAGGCGATCTACGGCTGGCGCGGCGCCTCCGTCGCCAACCTCGACGACTTCCCCGAGCACTTCGCCCACGCCGACGGCCGCCCCGCCACCCGCCAGTCCCTCAGCGAGAACCGCCGCAGCGGCGGCCGCCTCCTCGACCTCGCCAACGGCCTCGCGGAGCCCCTGAGGGCCATGCACGCGGGCGTGGAGGCGTTGCGCCCGGCCCCGGGAGCCGAGCGCGACGGCATCGTCCGCTGCGCCCTCCTGACCACCCACGCCGAGGAGATCGACTGGATCGCCGACTCCATCGCCCACCTGGTGAACACCGGGAAGGCGCCGGGCGAGATCGCCGTCCTGTGCCGTACGGCCGGGGACTTCGCGGAGATCCAGGGCGCGCTCGTCGCACGGGACGTACCCGTCGAGGTGGTCGGCCTGTCCGGACTGCTCCACCTGCCCGAGATCGCCGACCTGGTCGCCGTCTGCGAGGTCCTCCAGGACCCCGGCGCCAACGCCTCCCTGGTCCGGCTGCTCACCGGCCCGCGCTGGCGCATCGGCCCGCGCGACCTCGCCCTGCTGGGCCGCCGCGCCCGCCTGCTCGTCTCCCACGCGCGCGTGGACGGCGACGACGACCCCGACCGCCGCCTCGCCGAGGCCGTCGAGGGCGTCGACCCGGCCGAGGTGATCTCCCTCGCGGACGCCCTCGACACCTTCCTGGAGACGCCGCTGGACGGCACCGGGGACGACGACGGGCTGCCCTTCTCGCCCGACGCGCGCGTGCGCTTCGCCCGCCTCGCCGCCGAGCTGCGCGATCTGCGCCGCGCCCTGTCCGACCCGCTCATGGACGTCCTCCACCGTGTCCTCGCCGTCACCGGCCTGGAGGTCGAGCTCTCGGCCTCCCCGCACGCGCTCGCCGCCCGCCGGCGCGAGACCCTGTCCAACTTCCTCGACATCGCCGCGTCCTTCGCGGCCGGCGACCACGAGGCCTCCCTGCTCGCCTTCCTGGCCTTCCTGCGCACCGCCGCCCAGTACGAGAAGGGCCTCGACAACGCCCTGCCGGGCGGCGACAACACCGTCAAGGTGCTCACCGCGCACAAGTCCAAGGGCCTGGAGTGGGACGTCGTCGCCGTCCCCGGACTGGTCACCGGCACCTTCCCCAGCACCCAGGGCCGCGAGAAGTGGACCGCCCAGGGCAAGGTCCTCCCGCACGAGCTGCGCGGCGACGCCGACACGCTCCCCGACGTCACCTCCTGGGACTCCCGGGGGCTCAAGGCCTTCCACGAGGCCATGAAGGAGCACCAGCACACCGAGGAGCTGCGCCTCGGCTACGTCACCTTCACCCGGCCCCGCTCACTGCTCCTCGGCTCCGGTCACTGGTGGGGCCCCAGCCAGAAGAAGCCCCGCGGGCCCTCCGACTTCCTGCTCGCCCTGCACGACCACTGCGCGGCCGGGCACGGCGAGATCGAGGTGTGGGCCGACGAGCCGGCCGAGGACGCGGAGAACCCGGCCCTGCTCCGTGAGGGCGCCGAGCACGCCTGGCCCCTTCCTCTGGACGACACCGCCCTGGCCCGGCGCCGCGCGGCCGCCGAGACGGTTCTGGCCCACCTCGAACAGCTGGCCTCCCAGGACGCCCCCGTCGCCGCGCACGACCCCGACACCTACGACGACCCGGACTGGCCGCCTCCGCCGGACGCGGACGCCGACCCCGACGAACCCGACCTGTGGGACGAGGCCCCTCTCGCCGACGATCCCTTCGACGAGGACCCTTTCGAGGACGACCCGTACGAGGGCGACGCGTACGACGAGGGGTACGAAGGCGCCCGGCACGAGAGCGCCCCCGAGCCTCAGACCCCCGCCCGCCCGGCGATCCCGCACCAGGCGGCGGAGCCCGGCACCCGCGCCCCGGCCCCGGACCGGGACCAAACCCCCGACCGGGACCGTGGACCGTCGTCCCCCGTGCCGCCCGCGCGAGAGCGCCTCACGCCCGAGGAGGCCCGCACCCTCGCCTCCTGGGACCGCGACCTCGACGCCCTCACCGGCGAGCTCCTGCGCGCCCGCGCGAGCGTCACGGACGTACCGCTGCCCGCGTCCCTGACCGCGTCGCAGCTGATGCGGCTGGCCGCCGACCCGGACGGGTTCGCGCAGGAACTCGCACGCCCCATGCCGCGCCCCCCGCAACCCGCCGCACGCCGAGGCACCCGGTTCCACGCATGGGTGGAAGCCCGCTTCGAAGAGTTGACGCTGCCGATGATGGACCCCGACGAGCTGCCCGGCAGCGAGGCGGAGATCGCCGACGAACGCGACCTGGAGGCGCTCAAGGACGCCTTCGAGCGCACCGAGTACGCGCACCGCACGCCCTACCGGGTGGAGGCGCCGTTCCAGCTCGCGATCGCCGGCCGGGTCGTCCGCGGCCGCATCGACGCCGTGTACCGAAGCGGCGACGGCGACGAGGCGACGTACGAGATCGTCGACTGGAAGACCAACCGCGCCCGCACCGCCGACCCCCTCCAGCTCGCCCTGTACCGGCTCGCCTGGGCCGAGCAGCAGGGCGTCCCCCTGGAGGCGGTGGACGCCGTCTTCCTCTACGTCCGCAGCGGCGAGGTCGTGCGCCCGGACGAGCTGCCGGACCGCGCGGCACTGGAACGGCTGCTCACCGGTGAGCCGGCCGGGGAGACGGAGTGTGAGGAACCGCCCAATCAGGATGTCGGCGCGGGCCGATAGGCTCGGGAGTATGAGCCAGACCCCGGACGACGCTGTCCGTACGTACATCGAACAGCACAGCACCGCCTTCCTCGACGATCTCGCGGAGTGGCTGCGCATCCCGTCCGTCTCGGCTCAGCCCGCCCACGCGCCCGACGTGCGCCGCAGCGCCGACTGGCTCGCCGCCAAGCTGCGCGAGACCGGCTTCCCGACCGTCGAGGTCTGGCCCACGCCCGGAGCGCCCGCCGTCTTCGCGCACTGGCCCTCCGGCGACCCCGAGGCGCCCACGGTCCTCGTCTACGGCCACCACGACGTGCAGCCCGCCGCCCGCGAGGACGGCTGGGACAGCGAGCCCTTCGAGCCCGTCGTCCGCGACGGACGGCTGTACGCGCGCGGGGCCGCCGACGACAAGGGCCAGGTGTTCTTCCACACACTCGGCGTCCGCGCCCACCTCGCCACCACCGGCCGCACCGCCCCGGCCGTCAACCTGAAGCTGCTGATCGAGGGCGAGGAGGAGTCCGGCTCCCCGCACTTCCGCGCCCTGGTCGAGGAGCGCGCCGACCGGCTCGCCGCCGACGCCGTGATCGTCTCCGACACCGGCATGTGGTCCGAGGACACGCCCACGGTGTGCACGGGCATGCGGGGCCTCGCCGAGTGCGAGATCCGGCTGTACGGCCCCGACCAGGACATCCACTCCGGCTCGTTCGGCGGCGCCGTCCCCAACCCGGCGACCGCCGTCGCCCGCCTGGTCGCCGCCCTCCACGACGACCACGCGCGCGTGGCGATCCCCGGCTTCTACGACGGCGTCGTGGAGCTGACCGACCGCGAGCGCGAGCTCTTCGCCGAGCTGCCGTTCGACGAGGAGCGGTGGCTGGGCACCGCCCGGTCGCACGCCACCCACGGCGAGGCCGGCCACACCACTCTGGAGCGTGTCTGGGCCCGCCCCACCGCCGAGGTCAACGGCATCGGCGGGGGCTACCAGGGCCCCGGCAGCAAGACGATCATCCCGTCGTCCGCGCTGGTGAAGCTCTCCTTCCGGCTGGTCGCCGGACAGGACCCGGACCACATCGAGAAGGCCGTCCGCGCGTGGGCCGCCGAGCAGGTGCCCGCGGGGATCCGCTGCGAGATCACCTTCAGCGGGGCCACCCGCCCGTGTCTGACACCGCTCGACCACCCGGCGCTGCAGTCGGTCGTGCGCGCGATGGGCCGCGCCTTCGAGGGCCCCGTGCGCTTCACGCGCGAGGGCGGCTCCGGGCCCGCCGCCGACCTCCAGGACGTGCTCGGCGCACCCGTGCTGTTCCTCGGCATCTCCGTCCCCTCCGACGGCTGGCACGCCCCGAACGAGAAGGTCGAGCTCGACCTGCTCCTCAAAGGCGTCGAGACCACCGCCTATCTGTGGGGTGATCTGGCCGCGCACTGGCGTCATGCGCCCTGAGGCACCGCACCCGCCCGGAGCGGCAGCACACGCGCGGCACACTGGAAACGCCGTCCCACGCCGCCGAGCCCTGCCGTCCCCGGTCACCTCCCATCCCATGTCCCGCCGATCCACCCGCCGAAGCACACCGTTCCACTGGGGGAGTTGGAAGCACCCGTGACCACCTCGACCGACCACACCGCCGACCGACCCGTCTCGCTCACAGCCCCGAGCGGCATCGACCGCGCCGCCCACCACCGGCTCGACGAGGCCTGGCTGGCCGCGGCGTGGAGTCACCCCACGACCCGCTGCTTCGTGGTCTCCGGGGGCCAGGTCCTGATCGACGAGACGCCGGACGGACGCACCGAACTCGTCATGACGCCCTCGTTCGAGGCTCCCCTCACCGAGGCGCACCGCTACTTCCTCGGCATCGACGAGGACGGCGTCAGCTACTTCGCCCTGCAGAAGGACGCCCTGCCGGGCCGTATCGACCAGTCCGCGCGCCCCGCGGGACTGCGCGAGGCCGGACTGCTGCTGTCGCCGCGCGACGCGGGGCTGATGGTGCACGCCGTCGGCCTGGAGAACTGGCAGCGCACCCACCGCTTCTGCTCCCGCTGCGGCGAGCGCACCGTCATCGCCGCGGCCGGGCACATCCGCCGCTGCCCCGCCTGCGGCGCCGAGCACTACCCGCGGACCGACCCGGCCGTGATCATGGCAGTGACCGACGAGGAGGACCGCATCCTCCTCGGCCGCCAGGTCCACTGGCCCGAGGGCCGCTTCTCCACGCTCGCCGGATTCGTCGAGCCGGGGGAGTCCATCGAGCAGGCCGTGCGGCGCGAGGTCTTCGAGGAGGCCGGCATCCACGTCGGTGGGGTCGAGTACGTGGCCAGCCAGCCCTGGCCCTTCCCCTCCAGCCTCATGCTCGGCTTCATGGCCCGGGCCACCTCCACCGACATCGACGTGGACGGTGACGAGATCCACGAGGCCCGCTGGTTCTCCCGCGACGACCTGCGTACGGCCTTCGAGTCGGGCGAGGTCCTGCCGCCGTACGGCATCTCGATCGCGGCCCGCCTGATCGAGCTCTGGTACGGCAAGCAGCTGCCGACGCGCGGAGTCTGACCGGCGCGGGAGCCCATGGGCACAGACGAAGAGCGTGGCGGCCCCGCTGGGGGACCGCCACCCTCTTCGTCGCTCTTGATTCAGCCGCCGGACCGGACGTCCGGAGCAGCGGGCAGGCTCAGACGCCGACCTTCTGCTTCACCTGGGCCAGCGACGGGTTCGTCAGCGTGGAACCGTCCGCGAACAGCACGGTCGGCACCGTCTGGTTTCCGCCATTGGCCTTCTCGACGAACGCGGCGGACTCGGGGTCCTGCTCGATGTTGATCTCGGTGTACGCGATGCCCTCGCGGTCCAGCTGCTTCTTCAGCCGCTGGCAGTAGCCGCACCAGGTGGTGCTGTACATCGTCACAGTGCCCTGCATGTCTCGCGCGCTCCTCGGATAGTTCGGGGATCGGGTCGTCCGCTGGGGGAACGTACGGGACGGGCCCGCCATTCCCACCCGGGGTATGCCGCGCACGTGACGCCTGCCGCATTCGTACGACTATCCCTGCCCGCCTGTGGACAACCGGCGCGGCCGTCTCCGGCGACCTGGCAGCATGAACGTGTGACAGCAGCAACGCACTCCACCCTGTTCCCGCAGGTACCGGACTCCCCCGACGCCGTGCTCGAAGGGCTCGACCCCGAGCAGCGCGAGGTGGCGACCGCCCTGCACGGTCCGGTGTGCGTGCTCGCGGGCGCCGGCACCGGCAAGACCCGGGCCATCACCCACCGCATCGCCTACGGGGTCCGCGCGGGCATC
This sequence comes from Streptomyces sp. RK62, assembly GCF_018070255.1. Taxonomy (NCBI): domain Bacteria; kingdom Bacillati; phylum Actinomycetota; class Actinomycetes; order Kitasatosporales; family Streptomycetaceae; genus Streptomyces; species Streptomyces sp. RK62. The sequence goes on from NZ_JAGPYD010000002.1 coordinate 53,723, forward strand.
CTCCAGCCCGCCAGCGTGCTCGCCGTCACCTTCACCGCCCGCGCCGCCGGCGAGATGCGCGGCCGGCTGCGCCAGCTCGGCGCCGCCGGGGTCCAGGCCCGCACATTCCACTCGGCCGCGCTGCGACAGCTGCAGTACTTCTGGCCGAAAGCCGTCGGTGGCTCCATGCCGCGGATCGTCGACCGCAAGGTCCAGCTCGTCGCCGACGCGGCCGCCGCCTGCCGCATCCGCCTCGACCGCAACGAGCTGCGGGACGTCACCGCCGAGATCGAGTGGTCCAAGGTCACCCAGACCGTCCCCGGCGACTACGCGCTCGCCGCCGCGAAGGCCGGACGGGAGGCCCCCCGCGACCCCGCCGAGATCGCCCAGCTCTACACCGTCTACGAGGACCTGAAGCGGGACCGCGCCGTCATCGACTTCGAGGACGTCCTGCTGCTGACCGTCGCCGTCCTCCAGGACCGCCAGGACATCGCCGAGCAGGTGCGTTCGCAGTACCAGCACTTCGTGGTCGACGAGTACCAGGACGTCAGCCCGCTCCAGCAGCGCCTGCTGGAGCTGTGGCTCGGCGAACGCGACAGCCTCTGCGTGGTGGGGGACGCCAGCCAGACGATCTACTCGTTCACCGGCGCCACCCCGGACCATCTGCTCGACTTCCGCACGCGCCACCCCGGAGCCACCGTCGTCAAGCTGGTCCGGGACTACCGCTCCACCCCGCAGGTGGTCCGCCTCGCCAACGGCCTCCTCGCCCAGGCCCGCGGCCGCGCCGCCGACCACCGGCTGGAACTGATCTCCCAGCGCGACTCCGGCCCCGAGCCGGTCTACACCGAGTACGCCGACGAACCGACCGAGGCCGAGGGCGCCGCCCGGCGCATCCGCGACCTGCTGGACGCCGGGGTCCCGGCCGCCGAGATCGCCGTCCTGTTCCGCACCAACTCGCAGTCCGAGACCTATGAGCAGGCCCTCGCCGACGCGGGCATCCCCTATCAGCTGCGCGGCGCCGAGCGGTTCTTCGACCGCCCCGAGGTACGCAAGGCGAGCGTCGCCCTGCGCGGCGCGGCCCGCTTCGGCGCCAACGACTCGCTCCTGGACGACGTCGTGGACCTGCCTTCGCAGGTGCGTGCCGTGCTGTCGGGGGAGGGTTGGACGTCCGAGCCCCCGGCCGGCTCCGGTGCGGTCAGAGAGCGCTGGGAGTCGCTGGCCGCGCTGGTCCACCTCGCCCAGGACTTCGCCGCGGCCAAGCCCGGCGCGACCCTCGCCGACCTGGTCGCCGAGCTCGACGAACGGGCGAACGCCCAGCACGCCCCCACCGTCCAGGGCGTCACCCTCGCCTCCCTGCACTCGGCGAAGGGCCTGGAGTGGGACGCCGTCTTCCTGGTCGGTGTCGCCGAGGGCATGATGCCGATCTCCTACGCCAAGACCGACGAGCAGGTGGAGGAGGAGCGCCGCCTGCTCTACGTCGGCGTCACCCGCGCCCGGCGCCATCTGCATGTCTCCTGGGCGCTGACCCGTGCTCCCGGCGGCCGCCCCAACCGCCGACCCAGCCGCTTCCTGGACGGACTGCGCCCCGGCACCGCTGGGGCTGAGGGCCGGGCCGCGGCGGGCGGCGGTGCCGGGGGCGTCGAGCGGGGCTTCACCAGCCGGCGCGAGAGCGCCCCGAGACGGACGCAGCGCACCCCCGCCCGCTGCCGGGTCTGCGGGCGCACCCTCATCGACGCCGGTGAGATGAAGCTGATGCGCTGCGAGACCTGCCCCTCCGACATGAACGAGGGCCTGTACGAGCGGCTGCGCGACTGGCGGGCTGAGCAGGCGCGGCGCAGCGGCCAGCCCGACTTCTGCGTCTTCACGGACCGCACCCTGATGGCGATCGCCGAGGCGGAGCCGAGCAGTCCGCATGAGTTGGCCCGCATTCCAGGTCTCCTCAAACGGAAGCTCGACCGCTACGGAGCCGATGTGCTGGCCATATGCGCAGGTCAGGAGATTGAGGAGAGCGAAAATGAGGACTGACGGGAACTCGTCCCAAAAATAGTTTGCGCATGCCCCAGCGATCCCCATAGGTTCTTAACCACGCGAACGGAGGCCTTCTCGGAGGCCCCTGATCCGTGATGTACTTGCATACCCGCAGGACTGGTGCACACCAGTCCCCCGAGACGCCGAGAGGAGGCGAGTCCAGTGATCAGCATCAACGCCAGCTCCATCAGCACCGCCAAAATGACCGATCGCTCGGTCGTCGCCTCCCTGTGCATGCTCGGCGCCTCGGACCAGGGCACCGGTCTGTCCGGCATTCGTGCCGTCCGTCCGGCGTCCGCCGTGTCCCTCGCGGGCCTTCCCGTCCGTGAGCGCAATGAGCGACCGACCAAGGCACTGGAAGCGGCAGTAGTGGCACAGGCGCAGGCCTATGCCTTTACGGCGACCGGTGCCGGATTCCGGAAGCAGACGACGCAGCACCACCAGATGTGGGCCTTCCGTGGGCCAGAACCCTGGAGTGATCCAGCCTGATCGCAGATCAGGCCGGCGCCTTCAGGGCCGCGGAACCCCATCCGGGATCCGCGGCCCTTCTGTTTGCCCTCTCACAGGGGGCGACAGAGCGAAGGGGCCTCGGGACAGGCAAGACCCGGTACCAGCCGCCAACCGGTCCAACAGGACCGGAACGAACAGACGAGGAAGACGAACCGTGCAACTCGAAGCGCACGCCCCGTCCGTACCGCCTTCAGACGTGATTCCCAAGCCTGGCTCCACGGAGGACCCGACCTTGACCCCCCTCACCGCGCTCACCGCGCTCGACGACGCCATCGAGAACCTCGGCGTGCCCGTCCCCTGCCGTTCGTACGACCCGGAGGTCTTCTTCGCCGAGTCGCCGGCGGACGTCGAGTACGCCAAGTCCCTCTGCCGCACCTGCCCGCTGATGGAGGCCTGCCTCGCCGGCGCCAAGGAGCGGCGTGAGCCCTGGGGCGTCTGGGGTGGCGAGCTGTTCGTCCAGGGTGTCGTCGTCGCCCGGAAGCGGCCGCGTGGCCGCCCGCGCAAGAACCCGGTCACGGCATGAACATCACCGGAACGATCGACCGCCCCCTCACGCACGACCCCCAGAAGCAGGCCCCGATGAAGCCGTCCACCCACGAGAACGCAGGCTCCGCGCCTGAAGACTTCACCAGCAGTGGCGCCACCACCGCGCGCCAGAACAGGAACCGAGAGATGCAACTCATCCAAGAAGCCCTGGCACGTGCGCATATGCACGACCTCCAGCACGAGGCGCAGCGGGAGCGCCAGGCCGTGCGCCTGGCGACCGCTCGCCGGATGCAGCGCCGGGCCGAGCGCGCCTCGCTGCGCGCCCGCCGGGCGCTCGCCATGGCGGTCATGCAGTAATCGCCGCACCGCCGGTGGGTCTCCCACCGGCAGGGCACCGACTCCTCGCGGGGGCCGATCCGTCACGAACGGAGCGGCCCCCGCCGTGCGTTGTCCGGGCTACCGGTGGGCACCGGCGTTATCGTCGGGTGGGTGACGAGTCCTCCCGGCAGTGACGGCGACGGCGACCGCGGCTCCGAGGCCGAGCCCCAGGCACAGCCGCTGGTGTGCGCCCGCTGCGGCATCCGCGCCGACGGACCGCGCCCCACCTGGACCTGCTCCGTGGAGAACGGCGCCCGGATCCACTTCTGCGACACCTGCTCACGCGAGAACCTCCGCGCGATCGAGGGCAGGCTCGACTCCGCCTGGTGGTAGCGCCGCCCGAGCAGCCCGTGTAGGCCGGGCAGCCCGTGTGGGCCGAGGAGCCCGTATAACCCGCGCAGCCCGTGCGGCCCCCGGCTCAGGCCTCCGCCGCCGAGTCCTCCTCGTCCGTGTAGTCGTAGTCCTCCGGCGCGAACCCCGGCAGCCACTCCTCCAGTTCCTCGCGCAGCCGCACGGTCGCCCCGAGCTGACACAGCACGCCGATGGTGCTCAGCGTCACCCGGTGGATGAGGAGATAGGCGGGCGGCAGATTGAGCTGCTTGCCCAGCTGGTAGGCGGGGGAGCGGGGGTCGGCCACCCGGGCCGCCTGACTGCGCATCCAGCCACGGGTGAAGGTGAACTCCTCGACCTGCGCCGGTTCGATGATCGGCAGCAGGTAGTCCATGACGGCCTCGGGCTCCAGGGCGATCGTCTCCTTGACGAAGCCCTCGCCGCACAGCATCTCGTAGACCGCGTCCGCGTCGCCGTCCAGCGTCATGCGCAGCGACTCCCCGATGGGCGTCGGCAGACCCCCCGGGAGCCGGTCGACCGTGCCGAAGTCCAGCACACCCAGCCGCCAGTCGCCGTGGCCGTCCGGGTCGCCCGGCAGCAGCCGGAAGTTCCCCGGGTGGGGGTCGGCGTGCAGCAGGCCGGTGCGGGCCGGGCCGGAGAAGAGGAACCGGGCCAGGAGCTGACCGGCGCGGTCGCGCTGCTCCTCGGTGCCGTCGGAGATCACCTCCGAGAGCGGCACACCGTCCATCCACTCGGTGATCAGCACCTCGTCGCTCTGGTGGACGACCGCCGGGACGACGACGTCCGGGTCGTCCGCGAACTCCTCCGCGTGCGCCTGCTGGGCCTGCGCCTCCAGGCCGTAGTCCAGTTCCTCGGAGACGCGGTCCTTCAGCTCCGAGATGAGCGGCTTGATGTCCATGCCCGGGATCAGGGGACCCAGGAGCCGGGCGAAGCGGCTCAGCTGGTTCAGGTCGGACAGCAGGGCCTCCCCGGCGCCGGGGTACTGCACCTTGACCGCGACCTCACGGCCGTCGTGCCACACGCCCCGGTGGACCTGGCCGATCGAGGCGGCGGCGGCCGGCTTGTCCTCGAACTCCAGGAACAGCTCGCGCCAGTCCTCGCCGAGCCGCTCCGCCAGCACCGCGTGCACGGTGCGCGTCGGCATCGGCGGGGCGGCCTCCTGCAGCTTGGTGAGGGCCGCGCGGTACGGCCCGGCGATCTCCTCGGGCAGGGCGGACTCGAAGACGGACAGCGCCTGGCCGAACTTCATGGCGCCGCCCTTGAGCTCGCCGAGGACCTTGAACATCTGCTCGGCGGTCCGTTGCTGCAGCTCGCGGCCGACGATCTCCGCGGACTCACCGACGATCCGCTTGCCGAGTCCCCAGGTCGCCCGCCCGGCGAAGCCGAGCGGGAGCGCGGCGAGCTTGGCGGTGCGGGTGACCGCCTTGCGCGGAAGATCAGACATGCGCCCTCCAGATCCGAGCCGGCCGTGCGGTGCCCCCCTCGCGGCGTGGCGTCTTCGACGGCCGTTCCCTCGCCATTGTCTCGTGCGACCCCGCCTTCGCGGAGGGGTGTTCCCCCTCACCTTTGTCCGCGGCACCGCACGAGCAGGCACGATGCGCCCAGATCGGACGGGCGTGCCAGGTCAGACCGGGTAGTGTCACTTCCCACCGCGCACCCGCCGTCGAGGGGATCCGGCCGTCGAGGAAGGCGAGGGCGTGCGCGGCGGCCAGTCCGGCGACCGTGGTGGCCAGCGCGAGATCGCAGGGTGGCACCGGCCGTGACCTGCCCCGGCCCGACCGCCACTGGGCGACCAGACGCGGCCACGCCGGGTCGCGGTCGGTGCGGTCCGCGTCGAGGCAGCCCGCGCAGGCCGTCTCGCCGGGCAGGACGAGGGGGCCGACCACACCGGTTCCCTCGACCACGCCGACGTACAGATGGGGCGTACCGGAGTCGATCAGTGGTTCGGCGGCGGACGGTGACGGGGCGTGCACGCCGATGTCGTCGCGCGGGGCGATGATCACCAACGAGTGGCCCTGGGTGTCCTGTCCGCGGGGGGAGCGGGTGTCCCGGCGCGGCGGGCGGTCCGGGGCATGCCGGCGGGCCACCCTGCGCGCGGCCTCGTCCCTGCGGTCGCCGACCGTCTCCGCCGGCAGCCCGCCCGGCGTCACGTCCCCCGGCTCGACCCGCCCGATGTCGCGCACGTCCACCTCACCGACCCCGGCGCCCGCCAGCAGAGAGGCGAGCGTCGCGCCCACCCGGCCCGCGCCCCGGACCTGCACCCGCGCGGCACGCCGGGCGGCGAGGCGGCCGATCGCCTCGCCCGGGTCGGAGGTGGTCAGGGACAGCGAGGCCAGATCGGGACGGAGCCGGTCCAGGACGGCCTTTCTGCGCCGTAGCAGGTCGCCCCCCGGCCCGCCGCCCCGGGCGTCGTCGAGCAGACCGGCCCGCGCGAGCCGTCGCAGCAGCCCGTCGACATGCCCGTCGGGCAGGTCCATCCGCCGGCCCTCCTCGCGGAGCAACTCCGGTCCCCGGGTGCCGTTCAGCAGATCGAGGAAGCTGCCCGTCGCGGTGTCCATCGGCCCCAGCGTCAGCGCGTGCGCCGGAGTCATCCCGAACTGCACCGTATTGAGATCGCGCCAGGCGCGCCGCAACGCGGGCTTCAGCAAGGGCGCCAGCGGAAGCCCCACCCCGGCCTCCGCCCTGTCCGCCTCCGCCTCATCCGCCCTATCCGTCGTCTCAGTCGTATCCGTCGTATCCGTCGATGGTGCAGTGCGCATGAACAGGCCCCCGTAGCCGTCGTGATGGTGCGTCCCCGTGTGCCGGGGGAGCCCGGTCGTGGCGTCCCCGACGTCCGCCAGAATGCACGGTCACGCCGATCGGTGCCGAAAGTTGTCCACAGGCAGTGGATATTCGTCGTACAAATCGGACGGGCCGTGGGGGATCGGAACCGAACCGTCCCGGAGTCGGGACTTCCCCCCGCCACAGCGGGTAACGTCGGGGCGTGTCCGCCGACCCACTGCACCGCGCCGGAACGCCACAGCGCAGTACGACGAGCCCGCCCCTGAGCGGCCCGGGGGCGAACGCGATCGAGGTCCGCAGGAGCGCCCGGCGCCGCCGGACGGTCTCGGCGTACCGCGAGGGCGATCGCACCATCGTGCTCATCCCCGCCCGAATGTCCGAGGCGGAGGAGCAGCGCTGGGTGCGCGTCATGCTCGACAAGCTGGCCGCCCAGGAGAGCAAGAAGGTCCTCGGCGACGCCGAACTGTCCACGCGCGCGGACCGGTTGTCGGAGCAGTATCTGGACGGCCGGGCGCGGCCCGACTCGGTCCGCTGGGTCACCAACCAGAACACCCGCTGGGGCTCGTGCACCCCCGCCGAGGGCAGCATCCGGCTCTCCCACCGGCTGCAGGGAATGCCCGAGTACGTCGTGGACTACGTCCTGCTGCACGAGCTCGCGCATCTCCTCGTCCCCGGACACGGGCCCCGCTTCTGGCGGCTGCTGGAGGCGTATCCCCGCACCGAGCGCGCCAAGGGCTACCTCGAAGGCGTCGTGGCCGCCGAGCGGCTGCCCCATCTGCCCGCCGCCCGGGGCGAGTAGGCGGCGCACGCGCAGGTGTCCGCAGACGACGCCCCCGATTCGGTCGTGGAAGGGTTGTGTACCGGGTCTGTACCGGCTTCGTCCGATGTCCGAGTTTGCCGTTAGCCTGTCGCGACGCACTCACTTCGGGATGGGGGACGGTCGTTACGCATGGCCAGGGAATTCCAACGCGGCCACAAGGCCAGGATCAGTGATCTCACGGCGGGCACGGATCTGTACGTAGGTGTACAGATCGGTGGCCCAGGGCTGACCTTCGACATCAGCTGCTTCGGTCTCGACGCCGACGAACGGCTCTCCGACGACCGTTACTTCATCTTCTTCAATCAGCCGAAGTCCCCCGAGGAGGCCATCCAGATCCTCGGCGCGCAGGCCGGTGACACCGAGTCGTTCCGGGTCACACTCGACAAGATCCCCCCGCAGATCCAGAAGCTGTCCTTCACCGCGACGCTCGACGGCGACGGTCAGATGTCGCAGGTCGGCCCGGGTTACATCCGTATCGTCGCGGGTGGCGAGGAGGTGGCCCGGTACTCCTTCACCGGCTCCGAGTTCACCACCGAACGCGCCGTCATGCTGGGCGACTTCTATCTGAAGGACGTCTGGCGGTTCGCCGCCGTCGGACAGGGCTTCGACGGCGGCCTCGAGGCGCTGCTCAGGAACTTCGGCGGCGAGGTGATGGAGGAGGAGACGCCCGCCGCCGCCCCGCCGCAGTCTCAGGCCGGCGCCGGCGCGCCCAGTTTCGCGCCGCCCGCCCAGGCCGCCCCGGCGCCCGCCTTCGGCGCCCCGGCAGGAGCGCCCGCGCCGGCTCCCGTCCCGCAGCCCGCGGCTCCGCCGGCCCCCGCGCCGGCTCCGGCCGCCCAGGGCTTCGCGCCCCCGCCCGGTGCCACGCCCCCGCCTCCGGCCCCGGCGCCGTCGGTGCACGCCCAGCCGACGATCGTCGCGCCCATGACGCCGCCCGGTGGCACCCCGCCGCCGCCCGCCCCGGCGCCCGCGCCCTACGGCCAGCCCTCCGCGCCGCCGCCTCCCGGCTACGGCTACCCGCAGGCGCCGCAGGCACCCCAGGCCCCGGCCCCGCCGCCCGGCTACGGACAGCCCACCCCGCCCCCGGGATACGGCCAGCAGCCGCCCGCGTACGGGCAGGTCCCGGGCCAGATCCCCGGTCAGGTGCCCGGCCAGGTCCCGCACGGCGCCCCCCAGGCGCCCGGTGTCGCCGCGGCCCTCCAGCAGTTCAAGGAGACGCCGACCGGACAGCGCTGGACGCAGCAGAACAAGAAGATGGTCCGCGTCGACCTCGGCGTCGGAGGCCAGCCCGTGCTGGCCCGCCAGGGCAGTATGGTGCTCTACCAGGGCAAGGTGGACTTCAGCTACAAGGGCGCCGGCTTCTCCGGCCGGATCGTGGGCAACGCGACCGGCCAGGAGATGCAGCTCATGCGCTGCACCGGCCAGGGCCAGGTGTTCCTCGCCGAGGACAACACGATGGTGCACCCCATCGAACTCCAGGGCGACGGCATCTGTGTCTCCGCGGAGAACGTCCTCGCCTTCGACGAGGGCCTGCAGTACGAGGTCCGCCGGATCGAGGGACACGGCATCCCCGGCGGCGCGCTGTTCACGATGCAGTTCACCGGCACCGGCACGATCGTCGTCAAGACGCACGGCACCCCCGTGGTGCTGCCCGTCACGCCCACGACGTTCGCCGACTGCAACGCCGTCGTCGCCTGGTCGTCCGCCGCTCAGGTGGTCGTCTCCAGCCAGGTGCGCATGCGCCGCAACGCCTATCCCGGCGACACCGGCGAGAGCGTGAACCTCCAGTTCCGGGCGGCGCCCGGCAGCTTCGTCGTCGTCCAGCCGTACGAGATCTGAGGGAGAGCCCGTCATGAACCAGCCGCTCGCGGGCTACGCCCCCGCACCCGTCACCGCCCGCATGGAGAACCACGGCAACCACATGGTCAAGGTGGCCATGCAGACCGGGCACGACCTCCTCGCGCGCGTGGGCTCGATGGTCGCCTACGAGGGCTTCGTCCAGTACGAGCCCAACCCGCCCGCCGTCCGCCAGATCGCCAAGGACTGGCTCACCGGTGAGGGCGCGCCGCTGATGAAGTGCTCCGGCGACGGCCTGCTCTACCTCGCCGACTACGGAGCCAACGTCGTCGTGATCAACCTCAACGGCGACGGCATCTCCGTCAACGCCACCAATCTGCTCGCCTTCGACGCGCATCTGACGTGGGGTGTCGAGCGGGTCAAGGGCCTGGCGAAGTTCGCCGGGCAGGGCCTGTGGAACACGAAGATCTCCGGCCAGGGCTGGGTCGCGCTGACCTCCCGGGGCAAGCCGATCGTCGTCGACTGCGGCGGCGGCGAGGACGAGACGTACGTCGACCCCGACGCGCTCGTCGCCTGGTCGCCGAACCTCAAGGTGAAGGGCAAGCGCAGCTTCAAGGCGCAGTCCCTGATCGGCCGGGGCAGCGGCGAGGCCTACCAGATGGCCTTCTCCGGCCAGGGCATCGTCGTCGTCCAGCCGAGCGAGGACAGTACCGACCGCCTCCGGGTCCGGGGCTGAGGGGGAGCGAAGAACGCCATGCAGAGCCCGATTTTCGCCTACAACGACCAGCAGACCCAGGACCGCTGGAGCCTGCAGAACAAGCAGATGCTCCGCGTCGCCCTGGAGGGTCACGACGACGTCCTCGCCCGCAAGGGCACGATGGTCGCCTACCAGGGACTCGTCGAGTTCGACGCCGAGTTCCAGAGCAACCAGCAGTCACGCTCGCGGGCGCGCACCGGTGAGGGCCTGGACCTCATGCGCTGCCACGGACAGGGCGTCGTCTACCTCGCCAACCTCAAGCAGCACGTCCACCTCGTGGACGTCGACCAGGACGGGCTGACCGTCGACAGCAGCTATGTGCTGGCGATGGACTCCTCGCTGCACCACGAGGTCATCGCCGTGGACAGCCTCTACGGCATCTCCGGCTCCGGGAAGTACCAGCTCAACATCACCGGCCGCGGCAAGGTCGCCCTGATGACCTCCGGCATGCCGCTGATGATGCAGGTGACGCCCGACAAGTACGTCAACTGCGACGCCGACGCGATCGTGGCCTGGTCCACCGGGCTGCGGGTGCAGATGCAGGCGCAGACGCACTCCTCCGGGGTGTGGCGGCGCCGCGGCAACACCGGTGAGGGCTGGGAGCTCAGCTTCATGGGCACCGGCTTCGCGCTGGTCCAGCCCAGCGAGCTGCTGCCGCCGCAGAACGCCCAGATCGGCTCCGGCCTCGCCGCCCAGTACGGCATGGGCCAGCAGGGCGCCCGGGGTCAGAACCAGGGCAACGTCTGGAGCTGACCGGGCACCGGCCCGCACGCGTGAGGGGTGACCGCCCGGCGGTCGCCCCTCACGCGTTCACAGCCGCGCGCGCGTGGCCTCCAGCAGCCGTACGACCGACTCGTCCGCCACGTCCGGGACCTCGTCGTAGGCGAACCAGCGCACGTCCAGTGACTCGTCGCTGATCGCGTGCTCGGCGTCCGAGGGCGCGAGGACGGCGTACTGCACGTCCAGATGCCAGTTGCAGGGCGCCGGGATGGGATGCCGGTCGAGGCGCACCGGGCCGCCAGGCAGCAGCGTCAGACCGGTGACGCCGGACTCCTCGGTGGCCTCGCGCAGGGCGGCCGCCGCCAGGGTCGCGTCGCCCGGCTCGCAGTGGCCGCCCATCTGCAGCCACATCCGCAGCTTTCTGTGCAGCGTCAGCAGCACCCGTCCGCGGTCGGGGTCGACCACCAGGGCGCTCGCCGTGATATGGCCGTCCGAGCAGGCCTTCCACAGTCCGTCGGGGTGCGCCGCGAGATGGTCGAGGTAGACCTGGCGCAGCTCGCTCTGGTCCTCGTACCCCTTGAGCACCAGGACCGCGTCGTCGTACAGGCTCACTCGCCGTCGTCGTCCTTCCGGCGGTCCTCGCCGTCCTCGGGGCCCTTGCTCAGGTCCGGCTTGCCCGTGGAGCCGCCACCGCTCGCCGCCTCGCCGAGCATCTTGTCGAGCTCGGAGAAATCGATCTGCTCGCGGTGCACGAAGCCGTCCGGGTCGTCCAGGTCGCTCGCCGTCGGCAGCATGTCCGGGTGGTGCCACAGGGCGTCCCGGCCGTCGACACCGCGCGCGTCCGTGAGCGAGGCCCACAGCCGGGAGGCGTCGCGCAGCCGGCGCGGACGCAGCTCGAGCCCGATGAGCGTGGCGAAGGTCTGCTCGGCCGGACCGCCCGACGCACGACGGCGGCGCAGCGTCTCGCGCAGCGCGTCCGCGGACGACAGACGGGGCTTCGCGGCCGCGTGCACCACCGCGTCCACCCAGCCCTCGACCAGCGCCAGAGCCGTCTCCAGACGGGCAAGGGCGGCCTTCTGCTCGGGGGTGTCCTCCGGCTGGAACATGCCCTGCTGGAGCGCGTCCTGCAGCTGCTCGGGGTTCTGCGGGTCGAACTGGCCGACGACGTCCTCCAGCTTGGCGGTGTCGACCTTGATCCCGCGCGCGTACCCGTCGACCGCGCCGAACAGATGGGAGCGCAGCCACGGCACATGGGCGAAGAGCCGCTGGTGGGCGGCCTCGCGCAGCGCCAGATACAGGCGCACCTCCTCCTGCGGCACACTCAGGTCCTTGCCGAACGACTCGATGTTGACCGGAAGGAGCGCGGCCTTCCCGGCCGGGCCGAGCGGCAGGCCGATGTCGGTGGAGCCGACGACCTCGCCCGCGAGCACGCCCACGGCCTGCCCGATCTGCGTGCCGAACATGGCGCCGCCCATCGAGCGCATCATGCCGATCAGCGGGCCGGCCATGGCCTGCATCTCCTCGGGCAGCACATCGCCCATGGCGTTGCCGACGCGCTCGGCCACCGGGTCGACCAGCTCCTGCCACGCGGGCAGGGTCGCCTCGACCCACTCCGCGCGGCTCCAGGCGACGGCGGTGCCCGCGCCCGACGGCAGCGACGTCGCGTCGTCGAGCCACAGGTCGGCGAGGCGGACCGCCTCCTGCACGGCGGTGCGGTCGGCGGGGCCGACGCTGGCGTCCTTGGTGCCGTCCGCCGTGCCCTGGGAGACCGTCTGGCGGGCGATCTGCTTGGCCATGTCCCAGTTCACCGGGCCGCCCTCGTAGGAGAGCATCTGGCCGAGCTGCTGGAAGGCGGCGCCCAGGTCGTTGGGGCTCAGAGAACCGAACATCGCTGCGAACGGATTGTCGGCGCCCGGGCTGCCAAAGCCTCCGGCACCGGGCAGCCCGAAGCCGAACGGGTTGGACGGTCCCTGACCACCACCGCTCTCCTGGTCCTTCTTCTTGCCCTCGTCGCCGTCGTCCGGCTCCTCCGGCGGAAGGCCGAATCCGAATGGGGTGTCACTCACGGGATTCCTCGGCTGGTAAGGCCACCGGCTGGCGCCGGCGGCACGACTGCCCGATAACACCACCCAGCGTAGACACCTGTGCCCGATCGGGCCTCGGTGCTTCGCCGACTCTCGGCCTGCGGCAGGATGGATGCCACCTGGTACGTACGCGTCACTCACGCTCGTACTGAAGACAACCGCTGGAGACGCCCGGTGAGTTCCCCCGATCCGCAGGTTCGCGCAGCGCGAAACCGGTCAACCCCTCCCGCGCGCGGTGTGCGCGGTCCCGTCGTCGCGGTCACCGGTGCCGCGTCCGGCGTCGGTGCCCTGCTCACGGAGCGGCTCGTCGCCTCCGACGAGGTCAAGCAGGTCATCGCGATCGACGAGCGGCGCGGCGACTGCGCGGAGGCGCAGTGGCACATCCTGGACGTCCGTGACCCGGCCATCGCGGAGAAGCTGCGCGGCGCCGACGTCGTCGTGCACCTGGCGCTCGACCTCGATCTGGAGACGGATCCCGCCGCGCGGACCGCCTACAACGTTCGGGGGACCCAGACCGTCCTGACGGCCGCCGCGGCCGCCGGAGTGCACCGCGTGGTGCTGTGCACCTCCGCGATGGTCTACGGCGCCCTGCCGGACAACGAGCTGCCGCTGTCCGAGGACGCCGAGCTGCGGGCGACCGCCGAGGCCACCGGCGTCGGCGATCTGCTGGAGATCGAGCGCCTGGCGCGCCGCGCCCCCCGCGCCCACCCGGGCCTCAATGTCACGGTCGTCCGCCCGGCGGTCCTGGTCGGCGGCACCGACACCGCGCTGACCAGGTACTTCGAGTCGCCCCGGCTGCTGGTGGTCGCCGGGTCGCGGCCCGCCTGGCAGTTCTGCCATGTCGAGGACCTGTGCGGCGCCCTGGAGTACGCCGTCCTGGAGAAGGTCGACGGGGAACTGGCCGTCGGCTGCGACGGATGGCTGGAGCAGGAGGAGGTCGAGGAACTCAGCGGGATCCGGCGGATGGAACTGCCGTCCGCGGTGGCCCTCGGCGCGGCGGCCCGGCTGCACCGCATCGGCCTGACGCCGTCGCCGGCGGGGGACCTCGCCTACACGATGTACCCGTGGGTGGTCAGCGGGAGCCGGCTGCACGACGCCGGGTGGCGGCCGCAGTGGACCAACGAGGAGGTGCTCGCGGAGCTGCTGGAGGAGGTCTCCGGACGGCACACGGTCGCCGGACGGCGCCTGGGCCGCAAGGATGCGACGGCCGCCGGTGCCGCGGGTGCGACGGTGGCGCTGCTGGGCGCCGCGGCGGTGGTCCGCAGGGCGCGCAAGGCCCGCCGCCGGATCTGACCGCGCCCGGACGGCCCCGTGCCGTCTGTAGGAGGCTCCAAAGAGCCACACGCGTGTGCCGGGCGATGACGCTATTCCCCGCCCTCGCGCGCGTGGGGCACGATGGGGGCATGGCACCTACCAGTGATCACCCCGGTGAGCAGGGCGCTCAGGACCCGGTCAAGCTCATCGGCATCCGTGAGACACCCCTCTCCGTGGACGAGGTCTTCCGGGCCGTCGGGGACGACGCGTCCGGCGGGACCGCGCTGTTCGTGGGCACCGTGCGCAACCACGACGGGGGCGCCGACGTGGACGCGCTGACGTACTCGTGCCATCCCAGCGCCGAGGCCGAGATGCGCCGGATCGCGGAGAAGGTCGTCGCCGGGTTCCCGGTGCGGGCGCTCGCCGCAGTGCACCGCGTGGGCGACCTCGCGGTCGGTGACCTCGCCGTCGTCGTCGCCGTCTCCTGCCCCCACCGCGGCGAGGCGTTCGAGGCGTGCCGGAAGCTGATCGACGACCTCAAGCACGAGGTGCCGATCTGGAAGCACCAGAGGTTCTCGGACGGCACCGAGGAGTGGGTCGGCGCCTGCTGACCCGTCCGCGCCGGCTGATCGTCCGCGCCCGCCGACCCGTCCGCCGGAGGCCTCCGGGGACCCGTCCACCCCACTCGGCTTGCGTAACCGCACCCCGGGCATGAGCGTTGTCAGTGCCAGCGGTTAATCTGCTGATCAGTCAGTTTGCGGTTCGCTCTGGGGACGGGAGGCGCGCATGACGGCGCTCGCCTGGTTGCTGATTCCGCTCGGGGCCGCGATCGGCGCCGGCCTGTGGGGGAGCTGGGCCAACAGGACCCGCAGAACCCGCGGCGACGGGCCCGAGCTCGACGGGTACGCGCGGTTCCGCGCCGCCATGGAGAAGCCCCCGTCCCGGACCTGATCACCGGCGCCCCAGGGCGCCCGCGTGGTCCGGATCCCGGCCCTGACGGGGCTCTGACAGGACTGTCACGTACTGTCGTGCCATGCCACGCCGCACCGCGACGATGCTCGCCTCCACTCTGATGCTGATCGCGCTCCTGTGCGCGGGGGTCTTCATCCGCGTGCCGTATGCCGAGATGTCCCCGGGGCCCACGGTGAACACCCTGGGGGAGCACGACGGCGAGCCGGTGCTGCAGATCTCCGGGCGCAAGACCTATCCGACGAGCGGCCACCTCAACATGACCACCGTGCGGGTCACGAGCGCCGACTACCGGATGAACCTCGTGGAGGCCGTCTACGGCTGGCTGGCGCACGACAACAAGGTCGTGCCGCACGACACCCTCTATCCGGACGGCAAGACGGAGGAGGAGTCCACCCAGGAGAACGCCGAGGAGTTCAGCCAGTCCCAGGAGAGCGCGAAGGTCGCCGCCCTGAAGGCGCTGGACATCCCGGTGCGCAGCTGGGTGATCGTCTCGACGGTCGTGAAGGGCAGCCCGGCGGAGGGCAAGCTGCACGCCGGTGACGTGATCAAGGCCGTCGACGGAACCGCCGTGAAGAAGCCCGGGGACGTCGCCGACCTGGTGACCAAGCACGAGCCCGGCCAGGACGTCGTCTTCACGATCGTCCCGGCCAAGGAGCAGGCCGCCGCGGAGAAGGAGCGCCGCATGCCGCAGGGCAGCGAGAAGGTGACGATCAGGACCGCCGAGTCCGACGACAGCGGCGCCAAGCGCGCCATCGTCGGCATCTCCGCCGGGACCGACCACACCTTCCCGTTCGACATCGACATCAAGCTCGCCGACGTCGGCGGCCCCAGCGCGGGCCTGATGTTCGCGCTCGGGCTCTACGACAAGCTGACGCCGGGCAGCCTCACCGGCGGGAAGTTCGTCGCCGGCACGGGCACCATCGACGACGCGGGCAAGGTCGGTCCCATCGGCGGCATCGAGATGAAGACCGTGGGCGCGCGCGACAAGGGCGCCCAGTTCTTCCTCACCCCCGCCGACAACTGCGCCACCGCCGCCCGGGACGTCCCCGACGGGCTCACCCTGGTCAAGGTCGACACCATCGACGACGCGCTCGGCGCCCTGAAGGACATCCGCTCCGGCGACACCGCCGGACTGCCGAAGTGCACCACCGGGAGCTGACCCGGTCCGGCACCTACGACGGCGGGGCGCCCCCCGAATGAGGGGGCGCCCCGCCGTCGTATCCCGAGGTCCTCAGTCCTCGAACGTCGCCGCCAGCGCCTGCGCCAGGCCGGGCACCAGCTCGGGACCGGTCAGGACCTCCGTCGGGGTGTCCTTCTCGCGCAGCCGCAGCGCCGACTCACGGCTGCCGTCGCGCAGCACCGCCACCGTCATCCGGACCTCCTGACGCTCTGGGTGCTCCGCCACCCAGCGCGTCAGCTCGGCATCGCTCAGGCCCTGCGGCACCTGCGCCTCGGCGGACGGCGGCAGCATGAGGCGCTCGACCGTGAGCGCGCAGCCGGTGACGGCGTCGGGCCAGGCGATCGTGCCGAGGAACTCGTCGAGCTGCTTGCCCGTTGGAAGTTCGTCCTGCTCGATCGGGGTCAGGCCGGTGGACTCCTGCTCGTCCCCCAGGCCGAGCTGGGCGGCGAGGCCGGGTTCCTGGACTCGCAGCCGTGCGGTGTCGACGAGGGCGAAGAGGCGGGCGGGCTGGTCCCAGCCGAGTCCGGAGGCGTACTCGTCGATCTCGAGAACGGCCCGGGTCAGCGGGTTGGCTGCCATGGGAGTGTTGGACATGGTCACAATCCTGCCTCGTTCCTGGCCCGAATCGGGAACCGAGTAAAGGGTGAGTAAGTTGCATAGGTGTGGACCCGCGATCACGGGGGGCCACAGAGGGTCCACGAAGACGCGGGCCTGACCCAGACCAACAGCGAACTTCGGGGTGCGAAACCTTGGCTTTCCAGATGCCGGACCGCGGCGGAGGCCCGACCGGGCCACGGATGAGAGTGGGCCGCCCGTCCCGGCGGGTCCGGACCCTGCTCATGACACTGGGCGTCCTCGCCGTCCTCGGCATGGTCTTCACCATGTTCGCGGGGTTCTGGACGGACTGGCTCTGGTACCGGTCGGTGAACTACTCGTCGGTGTTCACGACGACGCTGTGGACCAAGATCGGACTGTTCTTCGTCTTCGGTCTGCTGATGGCCCTCGCGGTCGGCTTCAACATCTGGCTGGCCCACCGGCTGCGCCCGCCGCTGAGCGCGATGTCGATGGAGCAGCAGAACCTCGACCGCTACCGCATGGGCATCGCGCCCTACAAGAAGTGGCTGCTGATCGCCATCACGGCGCTGGTCGGCCTGATCGCCGGCGCCTCCGCCTCCAGCCAGTGGCGGACCTGGCTGATGTGGGTCAACGGCGTGCCCTTCGGTGAGAAGGACCCGCAGTTCCACCTCGACGTCGGCTTCTACGCCTTCGACCTGCCCTGGTACCGGTTCCTGCTCGGCTTCGGCTTCGCCGCCGTGATCCTCTCCGTGATCGCCGCCGCGCTCACCCACTACCTGTACGGCGGGCTGCGCATCACCAGCCCCGGCGCGCGCGCCACGGCCGCCGCCACCGGGCACCTCTCGGTCCTCCTCGGCATCTTCGTCGCGCTGAAGGCCGTCGCGTACTGGCTCGACCGGTACGGCCTGGCGGTCAAGTCCAGCGACTTCAAGGCCACCGACAACTGGACCGGTCTGCGGTACGTCGACGCCAACGCCTATCTGCCGGCGAAGACGATCCTGTTCTGCATCGCGGTCATCTGCGCCCTGCTGTTCTTCGCCACCCTGTGGCGGCGCACCTGGCAGCTGCCCGTGATCGGCTTCGGCCTGATGGTGCTGTCCGCGATCCTGATCGGCGGCCTGTACCCGGCGATCGTGCAGAAGTTCCAGGTCCAGCCGAACGAGCAGGCCAAGGAAGCGCCGTACGTCGAGAAGAACCTGAAGGCGACGCGTGACGCCTACGGCATCGACGGCACCCAGGTCACCGAGTACCCCGGCACCAGCGAGACCGAGGACAAGACCAAGCTGCGCGACGACGTGGGCTCCACGGCGAGCATCCGCATCATGGACCCGAACATCGTCTCGCCGACGTTCCAGCAGCTCCAGCAGATCAGGAACTACTACGCGTTCCCGACCAACCTGGACGTGGACCGGTACAGCAAGGACGGCAAGGACCAGGACACGGTCATCGGTCTGCGCGAGATCAACCTCAACGGCATCCCGAAGCGCAACTGGATCAACGACCACTTCCGGTACACCCACGGATACGGCGCGGTGGCCGCGGAGGGCACCAACGCCGACTCCCAGGGCCGCCCGGATTTCACCGAGTCCGACCTGCCGTCCAAGGGCGACCTCGGGACGTACGAGCAGCGGGTCTACTACGGCGAGAAGACCACGATGTACTCGATCGTCGGCGGTCCCCAGAAGGAGATCGACTACTCCGACGACAGCGGTGAGAAGACCTACAGCTACAAGGGCGACAGCGGGGTCAGCCTCTCCAACCCGGTCAACCGGGCCGCGTACGCCGTGGCGTTCGGCGAGCCGCAGATCCTGTACTCGGGTGCCATCGGCGACGGTTCGCGCATCCTGTACAACCGCACGCCCAAGGAGCGCGTCGAGGCGGTCGCCCCGTGGCTGACCATCGACGGCGACGCCTACCCGGCGGTCGTGGACGGACGGATCCAGTGGATCGTCGACGCGTACACGACGACGAACGGCTACCCGTACTCCTCGCGCACGACCCTCGGCGACACCACGGCCGACTCGCTGACCGCCACCAACGACAACCGCGCGGTGGTGGCCCAGCAGAACCAGGTCAACTACATCCGCAACTCGGTGAAGGCGACGGTCGACGCCTACACCGGTGAGGTCAAGCTGTTCCAGTGGGACACCAAGGACCCCGTCCTGAAGACCTGGATGAAGGCCTTCCCCGGCACGGTGAAGGCCAAGAGCGAGATCTCCAGCGGGCTCATGGCCCATCTGCGGTACCCGCAGGACCTGTTCAAGGTCCAGCGTGAGCTGCTCACCCGCTACCACGTGAAGGACGCCACGACGTTCCTCAGCGGCAGCGAGGTCTGGCAGGTCCCGGACGACCCGACCAACAAGTCGGGCAGCGCGGTGCCGCCGTACTACCTGAGCATGAAGATGCCCGACCAGCAGGCGCAGGCGTTCTCCCTGACGACGACGTTCACGCCGAACGGCAGGGACAACCTCAGCGCGTTCATGGCGGTCGACGCGGAGGCGGGGACCGGTGACTACGGCAAGATCAGAATTCTGAAACTGCCGACCAACACCACGGTCAACGGCCCCAGTCAGGTGCAGAGCCAGTTCAACTCCGAGCAGAACATCGCCGAGACGATCAGGCTGCTGAGAGGCGGCGACTCGGAGGTCGAGTACGGCAACCTGCTGGCGGTCCCGCTGGACGGCGGACTGCTCTACGTGGAGCCGGTCTACGTCCGCGGTGGCGGGCTGAAGTACCCGCTGCTGCGCAAGGTGCTGGTGTCCTACGGCGGCGCGACCGCCTTCGAGGACACGCTCGACGAGGCGCTGAACAAGGTCTTCGGAGCCGAGGGCCCGACCACCGAGCCGCCGGACGAGGGCGACGACGGCGGTACGACCCCGCCGCCGAAGTCCAACGACCCGACGGTCCAGGAAGCGCTCGACGACGCCCAGAAGGCGTTCGACGCCGGCCAGGAAGCCCTGAAGAAGGGTGACTGGGAGGCGTACGGCAAGGCGCAGAAGGACCTTCAGGACGCGCTGCGGCGGGCCGAGGACGCCCAGGACGCCGCGAACAAGGGCGCCGGCGGATCCGGTGACGGGGACGCGGACGCCAAGCCGAGCAAGAGTCCCGAGCCGACCAGCAGTCCGACCGGGACCTAGGGTGTCTTGCCGGTCATGCCGGGAGCCCGGCATGACCGGCAAGACACCTCCTGAGGGCGCTGAGCTGGTCAAAAGGCCCACCCCGCGCCGTGGTACGGTTGCAACACAACGGCGCGGGGTGGAGCAGCTCGGTAGCTCGCTGGGCTCATAACCCAGAGGTCGCAGGTTCAAATCCTGTCCCCGCTACTGAAGTCGGCGATTCGATCGTGCGACAAGCGAAGGCCCGGATCCTCATGGATCCGGGCCTTCGTGGTGTGCGAACGCATGTGCAGGGCAGCGGGATGGACGCGCCGCCGTGGCGAGTTGGGCCGTCTGTGTTTGACTTGTCTCTCTGTGGGCATGTCGACAAAACGCTGAAGTGACCTCACTGGCTGCGGTATACCAGGTGTACCCAGGTTGCAGGTGGTGCGACGATGGACGTTATGGGGGACAAGGCAACTCTGTTGGATACAGGGCGGTTTGTGCAGCCTGCCGACTATGCGCAGTCGGCGGGCGATTCCGTGCAGCCGATGGAGGACGCCTCGCAGCCGATGAGTGATCTGGTGCAGCCGGAGGACACCCCGGCCCTCGACCGCCCCCTGGACGCCGACGACGCGGGGGAGGCCGCCGAGGAGGCACGCCACCGGCTCGCCGCGCAGAGCGGCGAGGTCGAGGCCATGAGCGTCCTCGGGGCCATGCTGCTGCGCCGTGGCGACCTCGACGGCGCCGAGCCCCATCTGCGGGCCGCCACCGCCGCGGGCGACCGGGCCGCGGCCAACAACCTGGGCGTCCTGCTGCACCAGCGCGGCTACGCCGACGAGGCCGCCGGCTGGTGGCGGATCGCCGCTGTCGCCGGTTCGGCCGCGGCCGCGCACGCGCTCGGCCGGCACCACCGCGAGCGCGGCGACGAGCCCGCCGCCGAGTACTGGCTGCGGCAGTCCGCCGAGCAGGGACACGCGCTGGGCGCCTACGCACTCGCCGATCTGCTGGAGCACCGCAGCGACCCCGGCGCCGAGCGCTGGATGCGGGCGGCCGCCGAGCGCGGCCACCGCGAGGCGGCGTACCGGCTGGCCCGCGCGCTCGACCGTCAGGCCGGCCATACGGACCTGGACGGGCCGGACAACGGTGTCGCCGCGGACGAGGCCGCGCCGGAGGAGGCCGAGCAGTGGTACCGGCAGGCCGCCGCGCGCGGACACCGCCGGGCCGCCCTGCACCTCGGGGCCATCCTCGAGCGGCGGGGCGAGCTCAAGGAGGCCGGGCGCTGGTATCTGACGTCCGCCAAGGACGGCGAGCCGCGGGCCGCCTGCGCGCTGGGCTTCCTGCTGCGCGACGCCGGGGACAGCGAGAGCGCCGCCGTGTGGTGGCTGCGGGCCGCCCAGGACGGCGACGGCAACGCGGCCAACGCCCTGGGCGCGCTGCACGCCGAGCGGGGCGAGACGCAGACCGCCGAGCGCTGGTACCGGGCCGCCATGGACGCCGGGGACGTGAACGGCGCCTACAACCTGGGGCTGCTGTGCGCCGAGCAGAAGCGCACCGCACAGGCCGAGCAGTGGTACCGGCGGGCCGCGTACGCCGGGCATCGCGAGGCGGCGAACGCGCTGGCCATCCTGCTGCTCCAGGTCGGGGACGCCGCGGGCGCCGAGCCCTGGTTCTCCAAGGCCGCCGAGGCCGGCAGCGTGGACGCCGCGTTCAACCTGGGCATCCTGCACGCCGGACGGGGCGAGGAGGAGGCCGCGCTGCGCTGGTACGAGCGCGCGGCCGCCGCCGGGCACTCGGAGGCGGCGCTGCAGGTCGGCATCGCGCGGCTGCGGGACGGGGACGAGTTCGCGGCCGAGCGGCATCTGCGGTGCGCGGCCGGGGCCGGCAGTGCCGAGGCGGCGTACCGGCTGGCGACCCTGCTCGACGCGCGGCGCCCGCCGGAGCCCGCGCACGAGCTCGGCGAGACGGTGCACGAGAAGACGGAGTGCGAGGAGTGGTACGAGCGCGCGGCGACCCAGGGGCACCGGCGCGCCCAGGTCAGGGTCGGCATGCTGGCCGCCGCGCGCGGTGACGTCGTGGAGGCGGCCGAGTGGTACCGGAGGGCCGCCGAGGCCGGCTCGCGCAACGGCGCGTTCAACCTCGGTCTGCTGCTGGCGAGGGAGGGCAGCGAGCCCGAGGCCGCCGTGTGGTGGACCCGTGCGGCGGACGCCGGGCACGGGCGGTCGGCCTTGCGCCTCGCCCTGGTCTACGCGCGTCGCGGCGAGCTGGCGGAGGGCCAGCGCTGGGCCGACCGCGCGGTGACCCTCGGCCCCAAGGAGGTCGCGCAGCGCGCGGCACGCCTGCGGGACGCTCTGCGGGAGGAACTGTCCGCCTGAAGTGATTTGCCTCTGTCCGCGTCCTTGACGTAGTGTTCATTTCACCGACGCGGGGTGGAGCAGCTCGGTAGCTCGCTGGGCTCATAACCCAGAGGTCGCAGGTTCAAATCCTGTCCCCGCTACTCAAGGCCAAGGGCCGGAATCCTCAGGGATTCCGGCCCTTGGTGTTTTCACCTGGTGTTTGCGCCGTCCCCTGCCCCGCGCCGGCCGGGCAGCACGAAGCCCCGGCACCTCAGGGGCGCCGGGGCTTCAGGAGCGTGCTCAGGCCTTGGAGCAGTTCGGGCAGACGCCGCGGTAGGTGACCTCGACCTCGGACACCGAGAAGCCGAAGCGCTCGGAGTCGGGGAGGTCGGCCAGCGGGTTCCCGGTGGGGTGGACGTCCCGGATCGTCCCGCACTGGGCGCACACCAGGTGGTGGTGCGGCCGGTGCGCGTTCGGGTCGTACCGCTTGGCACGCTTGTCGGTGGAGACCTCCACCACCTCGCCGAGGGACACGAGCTCACCCAGCGTGTTGTAGACGGTGGCGCGCGAGATCTCGGGCAGCTTGGCGACAGCTCGGGCGTGCACCTCGTCGGCCGTCATATGGACGTGCTCGCCGGCGAGGACCTCGGCCACGACACGCCGCTGCGCGGTCATGCGCCATCCGCGTCCACGCAGCCGTTCCAGAAGGTCACTCATGGAGGACACCTTAACAGCACCAGGACCAGGTTCTGAACAGATGTGACTTTGGAGCTTCACTTGACTTAGACAATGTCCATTGTAGGATCGGTGATGAACTTGACCAAGAAACAGGAAGGGTCGGGTTCACCCAGAACCAAGCAGGAGGCGTTACGTGACCCAGGGACCGCTCACGACGGAGGCCGGAGCTCCGGTGGCCGACAACCAGAACAGCGAGACCGCGGGGATCGGCGGCCCGGTCCTCGTCCAGGACCAGCTCCTGCTCGAGAAGCTCGCGCACTTCAACCGGGAGCGCATCCCGGAGCGCGTGGTGCACGCCCGCGGCGCCGGCGCGTACGGCACCTTCAGGGTGACCGGCGACGTCACGCGGTACACCCGGGCGAAGTTCCTGTCCGAGGTGGGCAAGGAGACCGAGGTCTTCCTGCGCTTCTCCACGGTCGCGGGCAACCTGGGCGCGGCGGACGCGGTGCGCGACCCGCGCGGTTTCGCGGTGAAGTTCTACACCGAGGAGGGCAACTACGACCTCGTCGGCAACAACACCCCGGTGTTCTTCATCCGGGACGCGATCAAGTTCCCCGACTTCATCCACACCCAGAAGCGCGACCCGTACACCGGCTCGCAGGAGGCGGACAACGTCTTCGACTTCTGGGGTCTGTCGCCCGAGTCGACCCACCAGGTGACCTGGCTGTTCGGCGACCGCGGCATCCCGGCGTCCTACCGCCACATGGACGGCTTCGGCTCGCACACCTACCAGTGGAACAACGAGGCCGGCGAGGCCTTCTGGGTCAAGTACCACTTCAAGACGGACCAGGGCGTCAAGAACCTGACCGCGGAGGAGGCCGAGGTCCTCGCGGGCAAGGACCCCGACTCGCACCAGCGCGATCTGCGCGAGGCCATCGAGCGCGGCGAGTACCCAACCTGGACCGTGTCCGTGCAGATCATGCCGGTGGCCGAGGCGGCGACCTACCGCTTCAACCCGTTCGACCTGACCAAGGTCTGGCCGCACGCGGACTACCCGCTGATCGAGTTCGGCAAGCTGGAGCTCAACCGCAACCCGGAGAACATCTTCGCCGAGGTCGAGCAGTCGATCTTCAGCCCCGCCCACTTCGTGCCGGGCATCGGTCCCTCCCCGGACAAGATGCTCCAGGGCCGTCTCTTCGCGTACGGCGACGCCCACCGCTACCGCGTCGGCATCAACGCCGACCACCTGCCGGTGAACCGTCCGCACGCCACCGAGGCGCGCACCCACTCCCGTGACGGCCACCTCTACGACGGCCGCCACAAGGGCGCGAAGAACTACGAGCCGAACAGCTTCGGCGGCCCCTTCCAGACGGACCGCCCGCTGTGGCAGCCCGTGCAGGTCGGCGGGGTCACCGGTGAGACGGTCACGCCCGTCCACGCCGAGGACAACGACTTCGTCCAGGCGGGCAACCTCTACCGGCTGATGTCGGAGGACGAGAAGGAGCGCCTGGTGAAGAACCTGGCGAACGCCATCTCCGGTGTGACGCGCGACGACATCGCCGAGCGCGCGATCGACAACTTCCGTCAGGCCGACGAGGACTTCGGCAAGCGGCTGGAGGCCGCCGTGCAGGCACTGCGCGGCTGACCGAAGGCGCTGGACCGCTTGCCGCGGCGGACGGGCCGGGCTCCGTGGGGGAGTCCGGCCCGTCGTGTGTGCTCAGGCCGGCGTGTGCTGGTGCTCAGGCCGGCGCGTGCTGGCGGGCCGGAGCCCAGCAGCGGATGACGTCCCGGACCGAGACGACGCCGACGGGCTCGTCGCCCTCCAGCACGATCAGATGCCGGAAGCCGCCGTGCGCCATGGCACGGGCCGCCTCCTCCAGGGTCCAGGACGGGGTGGCGAAGACGACGTCGTCGGTGGTGTGGTCGTGCACCCGTTCGGTGTCCGGACTCTGCCCGAGACCGACGGAGTTGAGGATGTCGCGTTCGGTGAGGATGCCGATGCCGCCCGCGTCGGGATCATGGACGACGGCCGCGCCGACCCGGCGGGTGGACATCAGCGCGGCTGCCTGGCGAAGGGTGTGGGTGGGGCCGATGGTGAGGACCACGGTGCTCATGGCGTCTCGTACGAGCATGGATGGAGCCACCTCCTGAAGTGCCCCCGCACCGCCGCTCCTGCCTGACGCAGGACGCGCCCTATGGCGGTGCACAAGTTCACAAGTGGGGGGATCCCCAGAGTGACAGGTAAAGAGGGGGTCAACAAGAGGGCGTTCAGTACCGGCCGTTGAGGTAGCCCAGGAGTTCGTCGTGCAGCAGGCCGTTCGAGGCTGCGGCGTTGCCGCTGTGCGGGCCGGGGCGGCCGTCGAGGCCGGTGAAGCTGCCGCCCGCCTCCGTCACGACGATCGAGGTCGCGGCCATGTCCCAGAGGGAGAGCTCCGGTTCGGCGCAGAGGTCCACCGCGCCCTCGGCGACCATCATGTACGGCCAGAAGTCGCCGTACGCGCGCGTGCGCCAGACCTCGCGCGTCAGGTCGAGGAAGCCGTCCAGGCGCCCCTGCTCCTCCCAGCCGCTGAGCGAGGAGTACGCGAACGACGCGTCCGCCAGCTTCGAGACGCGCGAGACGTGCAACCGGGTCGCGGCGGAGAGGCTGCGCCCGCTGAACGCGCCGTACCCCTGCGCGGCCCACCAGCGCCGGCCGAGCGCCGGGGCGGACACGACGCCGACGACCGGCTGGAAGCCACCCTCGCCCGCCTCCATCAGCGAGATGAGCGTGGCCCACACCGGGACGCCCCGGACGTAGTTCTTGGTGCCGTCGATCGGGTCGATCACCCAGCGGCGGGGGCCGGTGCCCTCGACGCCGTACTCCTCGCCGAGGATCGCGTCGCGCGGGCGGGCCCGCTGCAGCTGCCCCCGGATCAGCTCCTCGGCGGCCCGGTCGGCCTCGCTCACCGGCGTCATGTCCGGCTTGGTCTCTACCTTGAGGTCGAGCGCCTTGAAGCGGGCCATGGTGGCGGCGTCGGCGGCGTCCGCGAGGACGTGGGCGAGGCGGAGATCGTCGAGGTAGTCCGGCATGGAACGAACCGTATCTGTCGTGATCGAGGTGGGGCCACAGGACCCCCGCGCGGACCGGCCCCCACACGAGAGCCACACACCCGATCCCAACCCCGCACCCGCCCCGGCGCCCCCGGCGCCGGAAAGCCCTCCCGCGCCGGGCCCCACGCCGCCTGCGCCGGAAAGCCACCCCGCGCCCCAAGCCTCCCCGGCGCCCGGCGTCCGAGCCCCGCGCGCCCCCCGGCCGAAGGCACCGGATGCCTTCGGGAACCCTTGACAGTGGTTCCCCGCGCGTCAAATCTGGGCGCTAAGCCGCTCGCCCCAGGAGGCGATGATGCCTGCAGCGCGGGATTCCCTGCTCGACGCCGCCTTCACGGCGCTGGCGCGCCGGCCCTGGTCGGCCGTGCGGATGGTCGACGTGGCCGCGGCGGCCGGGGTGTCCCGGCAGACGCTCTACAACGAGTTCGGCAGCAAGGAGGGCCTGGCCCGCGCGCTGGTCCGCAGGGAGGCCGACACCTATCTGGCGGGCGTCGAACGCGCGCTCGCCACCACCGGTGACGCCCGCGACCGGCTGACCGCGACCGCCGACTGGACCGCGCGGCTCGCCCGCGACAACGCAGTGGTCCGCGCCCTGCTCACCGGTTGCTGGAGCGAGCGCCTGCCCGCGCCGACGCTGTCCGCGGTGCCGTCCTCCTCGGCCGTGCCCGCCCAGCGCAGGGCCGACGGGCCGCTGCCCGCGCCCGGCGATTTCGTGGCCATGGTGCGCGACCGGGCCGTCACGGTGCTCGCCGCGTCCGGTGCCGCCCAACCGGACCCCGCCGGTCTCGCGCGCTGCTGCGAACTCGCCCTGCGGCTCGCCCTGTCCTGCGTCGCCGCCCCGCCGCCCGGCGAGAACGGGGTCGCCGAGCTCGTACGGGGCGCGCTGGACCGGCAGTTGAAAGACTGACCCGCGTCAACAACCCTGCGGGTCGATGCACCTAGTGCGCGGATCCGGACAGCTGGAGGCCGACCACTCCCAGGATGACCAGGGAGATCGACACGATCTTCAGCGTGGAGACGATGTCCCCGAGGAAGACCATCCCGTAGATCGCGGTGCCCGCCGCCCCGATGCCCGTCCACACCGCGTAGGCCGGACCCACGTCCAGCTTCCGCAAGGACAGGGTCAGCAGACCGAAGCTGCCGAGCGCGAAGATGCAGAAGGCCACGGTCGGCCACAGCCGTGAGAAGCCGTGCGACAGTTTCAGACAGACGGCGAAGCCGGTTTCGAGCAGCCCCGCCACGATGACCAGCAGCCACGCCATGTGCTGTCCTCCCGTATCCCCAGGTTCGGTGACCGCTATGTCAGGTTCGTCAGCCTTTGGCCAAGCTTGGAGCTCGCTCAGTGCGATTATGCCCTTACCTAACTCACGGGGGGACAAACAACGCGGAGGTCAGTCGCCCTCCGTGCGCTCCCGCGTCGACAGCAGCCGGCGCAGCGAGTACAGCCGCGCCGGATCGGCGTGACCCTCCGCCACCCAGGCGTCCAGCGCGCAGTCCGGCTCGTCGTGACTGCACGCGCGCGGGCAGCCCTCGGTGCCCGCCTCCAGGTCGGGGAAGGCGTGGATGACGCGGGACGGGTCGACATGGGCGAGCCCGAACGACCGTACGCCCGGGGTGTCCACCACCCAGCCGTCCGCCCCGCCCAGCGGCAGGGCGAGCGCCGACGTGGTGGTGTGCCGGCCGCGCCCTGTCACCGCGTTGACGTGTCCGGTGATACGCCGGCGATCCTCCGGAACCAGCGCGTTCACCAGCGTCGTCTTGCCGACGCCGGAGTGGCCCACGAACGCCGTGACCCTGCCGCTCAGATGCTCGCGCACCCGGTCCGCGGCGCCGCCGTCGGCCAGTTCCTCGCGGTTGGTGACGACGTACGGGATGTCCAACGCGCCGTACAGCTCCAGCAGTTCGTCCGGCGACGCGAGGTCGGACTTGGTCAGCACCAGCAGCGGCTCCAGGCCGCCGTCGAAGGCCGCCACGAGACAGCGGTCGATCAGCCGGGGCCGCGGCTCGGGGTCGGCGAGGGCGGTGACGATGGCGAGCTGGTCGGCGTTGGCGACCACGACCCGCTCGAACGGGTCGTCGTCGTCGGCGGTGCGGCGCAGCACCGAGCTGCGCTCCTCGATGCGCACGATCCGCGCGAGCGTGTCCTTCTTCCCGGTCAGATCGCCGACCAGGGCCACCCGGTCGCCGACCACCGCGGCCTTGCGGCCCAGTTCGCGGGCCTTCATCGCGAGGACGACCCGGTCGTCGACGAGACAGGTCAGCCGCCCACGGTCGACGGTGAGGACCATGCCCTCGGCGGCGTCCTCGTGCTTCGGGCGGATGTTGGTCCGGGGCCGGGTGTTCCGACGGCCGGGGCGCGTGCGGATGTCGTCCTCGTCGGTGTGCTTGCCGTAGCGGCGCATCGCTGTGTCCCCGAGCCCTACGCCCCGAGCATCCCGGTCCACAGATCGGGGAAGTCCGGCAGCGTCTTCGCCGTCGTCGCCACGTTCTCGATGCTCACACTCTCGACCGCGAGGCCGATGATCGCGCCGGCCGTCGCCATACGGTGGTCCTCGTAGGTGTGGAACACGCCGCCGTGCAGCGGGCGCGGGCGGATGTGCAGGCCGTCGGCGGTCTCGGTGACATCGCCGCCGAGTTCGTTGATCTCCTTGGTGAGCGCGGCCAGCCGGTCCGTCTCGTGCAGCCGCAGATGCGCCACCCCGCGCAGGGTCGAGGGGGAGTCGGCGAGGGCCGCGACCGCCGCGATGCCGGGCGTCAGCTCGCCGACCTCGCCGAGGTCCACGTCGATGCCGTGGATCGCGCCCGAGCCGGTGAAGACCAGCCCGTACTCCGTCAGTTCGCAGGAGCCGCCCATCTCGGTGAAGATCTCCCGCAGCCGGTCGCCGGGCTGCGTGGTGCGGGCCGGCCAGTCCGGGATGAGGATCTTGCCGCCGGTCACCAGCGCCGCCGCGAGGAACGGCTGGGCGTTGGACAGATCCGGCTCGACGGTCAGATCGCGGCCGAGCAGAGCGCCCGGCGTGACCCGCCAGACGTTCGGCTCACCGCCCGACTCCGGGGTGTCCACCTGGGCGCCGACCGCGCGCAGCATGTCGACGGTCATCCGGATGTGCGGCATCGACGGCAGCGTGGAGCCGGTGTGCCGGACCTCGACGCCCTGGTTGAAGCGCGGACCCGACAGCAGCAGCGCCGACACGAACTGGGACGACGACGAGGCGTCGATCTCCACCACGCCGCCCTCCAGCGCACCCCCGCCGTGCACGGTCAGCGGCAGCGCGCCCCGGCCGTCGTCGTCGATCCGGGCGCCGAGGACGCGCAGCGCGTCGATCACCCCGTGCAGCGGACGCTCGTACGACCTCGGGTCGCCGTCGAAGCGGACCGGGCCGTCGGCCAGCGCGGCCACCGGCGGCAGGAAGCGCATCACCGTGCCGGCGTTGCCGACGTCGACCGTGGCCGGGCCGCGCAGGCCCGCGGGCAGGACCCGCCACGCCTCACCGGTGCCCTCCGGACCCACGCCCTCCTCGATACCGACACCCATGGTGCGCAGCGCGCCGGCCATCAGCAGCGTGTCCCGGGAGCGCAGCGGGCGACGCAGCCAGCCGGGCTCGCTCGCCAGGGCGGCGAGGACGAGGGCACGGTTGGTGACGGACTTGGACCCCGGCACGTGGACCGTCGCGTCGACGGCTCCGCTCGCGTGCGGGGCGGGCCAGAGGGCGGTGGATGCGTCGTTCGGGGCCATGGCCCCACTTTATAAGCAGGCGGTCCCGCCGGTGCCGCGCCGTGGGGCCGCGCCCTGTGACGCAGCGCCTCACAGGTCCAGCATCCAGCGGCCCCCGCCGAGGAGCGAGCAC
The DNA here is from genome assembly GCF_018070255.1 of Streptomyces sp. RK62. Classification (NCBI taxonomy): domain Bacteria; kingdom Bacillati; phylum Actinomycetota; class Actinomycetes; order Kitasatosporales; family Streptomycetaceae; genus Streptomyces; species Streptomyces sp. RK62. The sequence goes on from NZ_JAGPYD010000002.1 coordinate 83,437, forward strand.
AGCGACACCGCGTGGAAAAGGAACAGCCACAGCCCCGCCGGGACATGGGTGAGCCGCGACAGCTGGTCCGCGTCCGAGTCGCCGGCCCCGCCCCGCGACCGCTTCGCCTGCAGTTCGAAGGCCGGCGGAACCCCGCCCACCAGGAGGAACCACACCACCGCGTACGCGAACGCCGCCTGCACCTGCGGTCCCGCGAGCCACGAGACCACCACGAACGTGCCGCCCGTCAGGAAGACCGTGAGCGCCCCATAGGCATTGCGGATCATCACCAGCATCGCCAGCAGCAGGAGCGTCGCCAGCCACAGCAGCAGCGTGATGCGCCCGGCGGACAGCAGCGCGGCACCGCCGAGCCCCAGCAGCGGCGGCGCCGTGTAGCCCGCGGCCGCCGTGAGGATCATGCCGAGGCCGTACGGCTTGCCGCGGCTCACCGTGAGGCCGCTGGTGTCGGAGTGCAGCCGTATCCCGGTCAGCGCCCGGCCGGTCAGCAGGGCGACCAGACCGTGCCCGCCCTCGTGGGCGATGGTGATGGCGTTGCGCGCCAGCCGCCACGCGCCGGGCGTGACGACCACGGCGAGCGCCGCCACCAGGGTGGCGATCACCACCCACAGGTCCGGGTCGGTCTGCGTACCGGAGACCTCGTCCCACAGCGAGGCGAGCGAGGCGGATGCGGTGCTGTCCATATGAGGCGTCGACTCCCTCGGGGTGGATGGAATCTGGCAGTGTGGCACGTATGTGCGGACGGTATGCAGCCAGTCGTGGGCCCGAGGACCTCGCGGCGATCTTCGAGGTCGAGAAGTGGGAGCCGGAGGAGACCCTGGAGCCGGACTACAACGTGGCGCCGACCAAGGAGGTCCACGTCGTCCTGGACCGCCCCCTGAAAGACGCGGACGACCCGCGCCCGGTTCGGCAGCTGCGCAAGCTGAAGTGGGGACTGGTCCCCAGCTGGTCCAAGACGCCCGAGAGCGCCTTCAAGATGATCAACGCGCGCGCGGAGACGGTCCACGAGAAGCCGTCGTACCGGCGGGCCTTCACCTCCCGGCGCTGCGTCATCCCCGCCGACGGTTACTACGAGTGGGTCACCGGCCGCCAGGAGCTGGACCTGGAGCAGGAGGGGAAGCGCAAACGGCCGCGCAAGCAGCCCTACTTCGTGCTCCCCGCCGACGGCTCGGTCTTCGCGATGGCCGGGCTGTACGAGTTCTGGCGGGACCGGACCCTGCCGGACGACCATCCGCGGGCCTGGTGGGTGACCTGCTCGGTGATCACCACGGAGGCGGAGACCGAGCCGCTCGCGGTCGCGCCCGAGGAGGGCCCCCGCTCCCTGGCCGACATCCACCCCCGGATGCCGCTGATGCTGACGCCCGACCGCTGGGACGCCTGGCTGGACCCCGCCCGCCAGGACCCGGAGGAGCTGCGCTCGCTCCTCACGCCGCCGCCGTCCGGGCTGATGCGCGCCTACCCGGTCTCCACCCTGGTCAGCAACGTCCGCAACAACGGCCCGGAGCTGCTGAAGGAGCTCGACGGCCCCGAAGAGGGCACACTCTTCTGACGTGACGACCGAGATCATCGAGACCATCGCCACGGACGCGGGGGACGCCCGTGTCACCTGGCACCCGGCGCCCCGGCCCCGGCTCGTGCTGGCCGTGAGCCACGGCGCCGGCGGCGGCATCGGCGCCCGCGACCTCGTGGCGCTCGCCCGGACCCTCCCCGGGCACGGGGTGAGCGTCGCCCTCGTCGAGCAGCCCTGGCGGGTGGCCGGCAAGAAGGTGGCGCCCGCGCCGAAGACCCTGGACACCGGGTGGCGCGGAGTGTGGCCGGCGCTCGCGGCGCCGGGCCTGCCCGTGGTCTCCGGCGGGCGCAGCGCGGGCGCCCGCGTCGCCTGCCGCACGGCCGTGGAGCTCGGGGCGCACGCCGTACTGGCGCTCAGCTTCCCCCTGCACCCGCCGGGCAAGCCGGAGAAGTCCCGGGCGGACGAACTGCTCGGCGCCGGCGTGCCCACTCTCGTCGTCCAGGGCGGCAACGACCCCTTCGGCAGGCCGGAGGAGTTCCCCGACGGCCCCTACGAACTGGTCGAGGTGCCCCACGGCGACCACGGGTTCGCCGTGCCCAAGCGGGCGCCCCTCACCCAGGACGAGGCCGTGTCCCTCGTCACGGACGCGGTCGTCGGGTGGGCCGGGTCACTGGGGTAAAGACTCGGGAATGTTGCGGCCCCGGCCTCTGTTGTGGCGGACAGCGGTGCCCACGCACCGGCACCGACGTCGCTGGAGAGGAAGTCCGCCGCATGGGTTCGACCTTCTGCCCGAGTCGCAGCAGCCGTGCCGACCTGGACTGGACGGTGCTGCACGCGGCCAAGACCGCCCCTGTTCGAGGGGCGGCAGGTACGGCAGGTCGTCTATCCTCCGATTCAGGCACGGCCGGATTCGGCCCTGCCCGGAATCTTGAGGAGGTGGGTCCGGTTCCCGGTACCGACGCAGGGACCGACAACGGCCAGGCGGAGCAGCCCGAGGGCCTGGGCACGAGCGTGGGCACGTCCCCCGAGACGACCGCCGAGCGCACCGCGCGCTTCGAGCGGGACGCGCTCGAATTCCTCGACCAGATGTATTCGGCCGCGCTGCGCATGACGCGCAACCCGGCCGATGCCGAGGACCTGGTGCAGGAGACCTACGCCAAGGCGTACGCGTCCTTCCACCAGTTCCGCGAGGGCACCAACCTGAAGGCGTGGCTGTACCGGATCCTCACCAACACCTTCATCAACTCGTACCGCAAGAAGCAGCGCGAACCCCAGCGCTCCGCGGCCGAGGAGATCGAGGACTGGCAGCTGGCGCGCGCCGAGTCGCACATGTCGACCGGACTGCGCTCCGCCGAGTCGCAGGCGCTGGACCACCTGCCGGACTCGGACGTGAAGGAAGCACTGCAGGCGATCCCCGAGGAATTCCGCATCGCCGTGTATCTGGCCGACGTAGAGGGCTTTGCGTACAAGGAGATCGCGGACATCATGGGGACACCCATCGGAACGGTGATGTCCCGGCTGCACCGGGGCCGCCGTCAACTGCGCGGCATGCTCGAGGACTACGCCCGCGAGCGCGGGCTGGTCCCGGCCGGCGCCGGAGAGTCGGACGAAGCGAAAGGCTCGGGCTCATGAGCTGCGGAGAGCCGCACGAGACGGACTGCTCCGAGGTACTCGACCACCTCTACGAGTTCCTCGACAGCGAGATGCCGGACGTCGACCGCGTCAAGTTCAAGCAGCATTTCCAGGAGTGCTCGCCGTGCCTGGAGAAGTACGGACTCGAAGAGGCCGTGAAGAAGCTCGTCAAGCGCTGCTGCGGCCATGACGACGTCCCCACGGACCTGCGCGCGAAGGTGCTGGGCCGGCTCGACCTGATCCGCTCCGGACAGGCCGTGCCCGACCACGACGTGGCCACCGCACCGCAGGAGACCTGACGCCCCGCGTCACCCGAACGTGCGAAAGGCGGGCGACACGCCCGCACCCGCCCCCACACCCACCTAGGCTCCGCGTGAGCTGAGCAGGTGACGGTGGGGGAGGGGCCGGGCATGGAGAGCTTGCCGGCACGGGGGCGTGTGTATGTCGCCTGTGCCGCCCTCGCGGCGGCGCTCTGTCTGGTGCCCCTGCGGTCCGCGCACCCGCCCTGGTGGGCGGTGGCCCTCCTCGCCGCGCTGTACGCCGGCGGGGGACGCGTCGCCGCCCGCGGACGTCTGTCGGGCACCTTCTACCCCGTGCTGCTGGCCGGGGCGTTCCTCCTGCCCGCGCCCGCCGCCGCGCTCGTGGCGGTGCCGGGCGCGCTGCTCGGACCCGTCGGACGCCGGCCGCGCGGACCGCGGCGCCTGTGGCGGGCCTCCCAGCTGGTGCTCGCCGTGTCGGCGGCCGCCGGGGTCTACGGGGCGCTCGGCGAGCCGGACGCCGTGACCGCGTCGGAGTTCCCCCGCGCGCTCGCCGCCGCCGGGGCCGCCGTCGTCGCGTTCTGCCTGGTCCTCACCCTGCTCGACGGCGGCATCCTGACGCTCGCCGAGCGGGTGCCCGCGCGCCGCGCCTGGCGCGGTCTCTTCCTGCGCTCCCTCGCGCCCATCGCCGTGCACGGCCTGGCCGGACTCATGATGGCCGTCCTCTGGCACAGCCCGTACGGCCCCGTCGCGGCCCTGCTCGTGCTGCTGCCCATGTGGGTGTCGTGGTGGGTGTTCGCCCAGTACCACCGGGAGCACGCGGCCCATCAGGCCACCATCCGCGCCCTCGTGCAGGCCGTCGACATCAAGGACGGCTACACGCGCGGCCACAGCGAGCGCGTCGGGCACGCCTCCATGATGATCGCCCGGGAACTGGGCCTGGACGACGAGCGGGTGGAGGTGCTGCGCTTCGCCGGCATCCTGCACGACGTCGGCAAACTCGGCGTGCCCACCCGGCTGCTGCGCAAGGACGGCCCCCTCACCCCCGAGGAACGCCGGATCATCGAGCTGCACCCGGAGTACGGGCACGAGATGGTCCGCGGCATCTCCTTCCTCGGCGAGGCCCGGGCCGCCGTCCTGCACCACCACGAACGCCTCGACGGCAGCGGCTACCCCTACGGCCTGAGGGGCGGCCAGATCCCGGAGCCCGCCCGGGTGGTGGCCGTCGCGGACGCCTTCGACGCGATGACGTCGACCCGCTCGTACTCCCGGGCCCGGCCCGTCCAGGTCGCGCTGCGAGAGCTCCAGCGGTGCGCGGGCTCGCAGTTCGACCCCCGGATGGTCACCGCGCTCGTCCGGGCCGTCCGCCGGTTCGGCTGGCACCCCGCCGTGACCGCCGACGAGGCCGGCGCGCCCCCGTCCCGGCCGCCCGTCTCCAGCGCCCCCGGAGCCCACCGATGACGGCCCCGCGGCCATCGCTCCTGCTCGGCTGCGTCCACACCGGCGCCGCCCTCCTCGCCGGGCTCTCCCTGCTCGACTGTCTGCGCGACGGCCTCGACGAACGCGGCACCGCCCTCGCCTTCGGCGCCCTCGTCGTCCTCGGTGAGCTGACCCGCTGGACCGGGGCCGAGGGCCGCGAGGCCGCACCTCTCGGCGCCGCGGCCGCCCTGTCGTACGCGCTGCTCGGGGAGGCCGGCGGGCAGGCCACCCATCACGGGGTGACCCAGGTCGTCGGTGTGGTGCTGACCGCCTCGCTGCTCGGGAGCGTCCCGCACATCGCGTGCGGGAGGCCCGTGCGGGACCATCTCGCGCGGCGCGTGCTCACCACCGGCTTCGCCGCGGTCTGTCTGCACCCCCTCTACAACCAGGGCGCCTTCCACGGCTGGGGCACCTCCTACGCCCTGCTCCTGGCGGCGGTCCTCACCCTCACCTTCCTGTGCGACGCGCTGCTCGCCGCGGCCCTCGCGCACTCCCGCACCGGCTGGCCGTTCGGGCCGCTGCTCCGCGACGAGCTGCGGGCCACCCTCGGCATCGGGTCGGCGGTCTGCGCCACGGGCGCGGTGATGGCGCTCGCCGTCGCCGTCGTCGGGCTGTGGGCGCTGCCGGTCTTCTCGGTGCCGCTGCTGCTCACCCAGATGTCGTTCCGCCGGTACGCCGCCGTGCGGACCACCTACCGGCAGACCATCGCCTCGCTCGCCCGGGCCACCGAGATCGCCGGGTACACCCCGGCCGGGCACGCCCGCCGGGTGGCCGCCCTCAGCCGGGAGGTCGGCCGGGACCTCGGGCTGTCCGAGGCGGAGCTCACCGTGCTGGAGTACGCGGCGCTCATGCACGACATCGGGCAGCTCAGCCTGGTCGACCCGGTGCCGGCCGGGGCGACCGCCCGGCTGCCCGCCGAGGAGCAGCGGCGGATCGCGCTGCTCGGCGGGGCCGTGGTCCGCCAGACCGGCGTGAGCCCCCAGGTGGCGCTGATCGTGGAGCGTCTCGCGGACCCCTGCGCCGAGCAGCCGGTCGCCGCCCGGATCGTGCGCGCGGTGAACGCGTACGAGGAGAAGGCACGCGACGCGGGGCCCGGCGGGGCGCTGGCGGCCCTGGAGGAACTGCGCCTGGGCACCGCCGGGGAGTACGCCCCGGAGGTGGTCGGCTCGCTCGCGCGGGTCCTGTCCAGAGACGGTCTGAGCATGCCTGTGGCTGGGTAACCCATGGGTAATGAGCGCCCTTCCAGCCGTACGTGGTTGGATGCGAAGGAAAGGGTGTCCGGGGGCAGCACTAGCCAGCCCACTCCACGGAACTGGCAGGCGGGAATCGTGAGGATCTTCGGCAAGGGACGGCACCGGCCCTCCGCCTCCTGGCGGCAGGCCACCGACCGGGCGTTCACTCTGATCGGCGACGGCCGGTACGAGGACGCCGGCGCGCTGCTGACGCGGGCCGCCGATCTGGAGCCCTGGCTGTCCGAGTCCTGGTTCAATCTCGCGCTGCTGCACAAGTTCCGGCACGACTGGGAGCAGGCGCGGGCCGCCGGGCTGCGGGCCGTGGCCCTGCTGGACCGCGAGACCGGCGCCCCCGACTGGTGGAACGTCGGCATCGCGGCGACCGCGCTGCAGGACTGGCCGCTGGCCCGGCGGGCCTGGCAGGCGTACGGCCTGCGGGTGCCGGGCGGGGCCACCGAGTCCGGTGAGCCGGCCGGGATGGACCTGGGCAGCGCGGCCGTACGGCTCTCCCCGGAGGGCGAGGCCGAGGTGGTGTGGGGGCGGCGGCTGGACCCCGCCCGGATCGAGGTGCTGTCGATCCCGCTGCCGTCGTCCGGCCGCCGCTGGGGCGAGGTCGTGCTGCACGACGGGGTGCCCCACGGGGAGCGGACCACGTCGTCCGGTCACTCCTTCCCGGTCTTCGACGAGATCGAGCTGTGGGCGCCGTCGCCCGTCCCGACCTGGGTGGTCCTGCTGGAGGCGGCCACCGAGTCCGACCGGGACGCGCTGGAGCAGCTCGCGGCCGACGCCGGGTTCGCCGCGGAGGACTGGTCGTCGTCCGTGCGTCTGCTGTGCCGGATGTGCTCGGAGTCACGGATGCCGTCCGACGAGGGCGACGGGGAGCATCTGGACCCGCACGACCACAGTGAGCCCGGCCACCCGGGTCCGCTGGGGCACCGCACCGACGGGCAGCTGTGGGTGCCGGAGCGCGAGTGCGGGGTCGCCGCGCCGGCCGCGCTGGTCCGGGGGCTGCTGGACGGCTGGGTCGCGGACAGCCCGGACAGCCGTGACTGGCGTGATCTCGAAGAGGTCTGCTGAGCGTTCCCCGTACCCTGTATCAGCATCACCGTCCGTCCGATCCCCGGTTTGTGCAGGAAAGGCTTACGTCTGTCATGGCCCAGCAGGACACCGATCAGCAGCACGCGGGCGTGCTCCCCGTCGACGACGAGGGCTTCGTCATCGACTCGGAGGACTGCGAGGAGCGCGAGCAGGCGTACCGCGAGCGCGGCACCTCGCGGCCCATCACGGTCGTCGGCAACCCCGTCCTGCACAAGGAGTGCAAGGACGTCACGGAGTTCGACGACGAACTGCGGCAGCTGGTCGACGACATGTTCGCCTCGCAGCGCACCGCCGAGGGCGTCGGCCTGGCCGCCAACCAGATCGGCGTCGACCTGAAGGTCTTCGTCTACGACTGCCCGGACGACGAGGGCGTGCGGCACGTCGGTGTCGTCTGCAACCCCAAGCTCGTCGAGCTGCCCGCGGACCGGCGCCGCCTGGACGACAGCAACGAGGGCTGCCTGTCCGTGCCGACCGCGTACGCCCCGCTGGCCCGCCCGGACTACGCCGAGGTGACCGGCCAGGACGAGAAGGGCAACCCGATCAAGGTGCGCGGCACCGGCTACTTCGCCCGCTGCCTGCAGCACGAGACGGACCACCTGTACGGCTACCTCTACATCGACCGCCTCTCCAAGCGGGAGCGCAAGGACGCGCTGCGGCAGATGGCCGAGAACGAGCCGCGCTACCCGGTCGTCGCCAACGACTGACCCCCTCGCGCCCACGGGCCGCATCCGTACGGCGCCCGCCCAGGACCTTCGTCCCGGGCGGGCGCCGTTCGCGTCTCCGTCATCTGTTCGAGCGCGTCCCGCCGATGACAGCGGGACTGCGGTCCTGTAGGGGTAGTGAATGATGCAAATCCGTTCCCAGAACGGTCAGTTGTGGTGCTGAATGGAAGTGCGGGGATACACGACGGTGCACGCCCGGCGCAGGGGAGGGCGTGACCGACCGGCGGGCTGAGAGGGGTTTGTTCGTGCATGCTTTCTCACGCGGCACCACATCGACACCGACAGCGGTACCGGTACCACCAGCGCTCTCTCTTCCGGTGATCGAGGAAGCGTTTCCCAGGCAACTCCATCCCTATTGGCCCCGGCTCCAGGAGAAGACCCGCACCTGGCTCCTCGAAAAACGGCTCATGCCGGCCGACAAGGTCGAGGAGTATGCCGACGGCCTCTGCTACACCGATCTCATGGCGGGGTACTACACCGAGGCCCCCGAGGCCGTCCTGCAGGCGATAGCCGACTACAGCGCGTGGTTCTTCGTCTGGGACGACCGGCACGACCGCGACATCGTCCACCGCCGGCCGGCCGCCTGGCGACGGCTGCGGACCCGGCTGCACACCGCCCTCGACGCGCCCGAGCGGCACCTCGGGCACCCCGATCCGCTGGTGGCGGGGCTGGCCGACAGCCTCGTACGGCTGTACTCGTTCCTGTCGCCCGGCTGGAACGCCCGCTTCGCCCGCCACTTCCACGCCGTGATCGAGGCGTACGACCGGGAATTCGTGAACCGCACCGAAGGGCGTATCCCCACCGTCGAGGAATACCTCGCCCTGCGCCGGCTCACCTTCGCCCACCACATCTGGAACGACCTTCTCGAACCGAGCGCGGAACGCGAACTCCCCGACTTCGTGAGAAAGCATCCCGCATACCGGAGGGCGGCATTACTGAGCCAGGAATTCGCCGCCTGGTACAACGACCTGTGCTCCCTCCCGAAGGAAATAGCGGGCGACGAGGTCCACAATCTCGGCATCAGTCTCGTCACCCATGAACGGCTGACCCTGGAAGAGGCCATCGTCGAAATGCGGCACCGCATCGACGGCTGTGTCTCCGCATTCCTCGTCGCCGAACGCGACGCCCTGATGTTCGCCGACTCCCTCGCCGACGGCACCCGGCAGGGAAAGGAACTCGGTACCGCCGTGCGCACCTGCGTCGGCAATATGCGCAACTGGTTCAGCTCGGTCTACTGGTTCCACCACGAGTCCGGCCGGTACAAGGTCGACAGCTGGGACGACCGGTCCACGCCCCCGTACGTCAGCAACGAAGCGGCAGGTGAGAAATGACCGTCGAGTCCGCACCCCCGGGAACCGGCTCCCGTCCGTCCTCCGAACTGCGCGAGCCGCCCCTCGCGGGCGGCGGGGTCCCCGTACTGCGCCACGCCTGGCGCATGGTCCGAGATCCCCTGGCCTTCATGTCCGGGCTGCGCGACCACGGCGAGGTCGTCCGCCTGAGGCTCGGCCCGAAGACGCTGTACGCCGTCACCAGCCCCGAACTCACCGGCGCACTGGCGCTGAGCACCGACTTCGAGATCGCCGGTCCGCTGTGGGAGTCGCTGGAGGAGCTGCTCGGCAAGGAGGGCGTGGCCACCGCGAACGGGCCCCGGCACCGCCGTCAGCGCCGCACCATGCAGCCCGCGTTCCGGCTCGACGCCATCCCCGGCTACGCGCCGGTCATGGAGGAGGAGGCGCACGCGCTCACCGGGCGGTGGCAGGCCGGCGAGATCATCGACTGCACCACCGAGGCCTTCCGGATCGCCGTGCGCGTCGCCGCCCGCTGTCTGCTGCGCGGGGCGTACATGGACGAACGCGCCGAGCGGCTGTCCGCGGCGCTCGACACGCTGTTCCGGGGCATGTACCGGCGGATGGTGATCCCGCTCGGGCCGCTTTACAGGCTGCCGCTCCCGGCCAACCGCCGATTCAACGGCGCCCTGGCCGATTTCCATCTCATCGTCGACGAGATCGTCGCCGAACGCCGGGCATCCGGTCAAAAGCCGAACGATTTGCTGACGGCATTGCTGGAGGCCACGGACGGCAATGGCGACCCCATTGGCGAGCAGGAGATCCACGACCAGGTCGTGGCCATTCTGACCGCGGGGGCCGAAACCGTGGGGTCCACGATCATGTGGCTGCTCCATGTGCTCGCCGAGCACCCGGAACACGCCGACAAGGTGCGCGCGGAAGTTGAATCCGTGACCGCCGGCCGGCCGGTGGCATTCGAGGACGTCCGCGCCCTGCGCCACACCAACAATGTCGTGATCGAGGCAATGCGGCTGCGGCCCGCCATCTGGATTCTCACCCGGCGTGCGGTCGCCGACACCGAACTCGGTGGCTATCGCATTCCGGCCGGGTCCGACATCGTCTACAGCCCGTACGCGGTCCAGCGCGACCCGCGGTCCTACACTGACCACCTCCGGTTCGACCCGGACCGCTGGCTGCCGGAGCGGGCGAAGGAGGTGCCGAAGTACGCCATGACGCCATTCGGCGTCGGTAACCGCAAGTGCCCGAGCGACCACTTCTCGATGGCGCTGCTGACGCTGGTCACGGCGGCGCTGGCGACCTCGTACCACTTCGAGCAGACATCCGGCTCGAAGGACGGGACCAGGGTCGGCATCACCCTCCACCCGCACGACCTGAGGCTGCGGACGACACCCCGCAGCCGACAGGGCTAGGCGGCTTCCGGTCCCTTGAACGTGCGCCGGTAGGCCTGCGGGGTCGTCCCCAGGGCCCGTACGAACTGGTGGCGGAGCGCGGCCGCCGTGCCGAACCCGGTCCGGCCGGCGATCGCGTCCACCGTCTCGTCCGTCGCCTCCAGCAACTGCTGGGCCAGCAGGACCCGTTGCCGCAGGATCCAGCGGTAGGGGGTGGTGCCGGTCTCCTGCTGGAAGCGGCGGGCGAAGGTCCGCGGGGACATCAGCGCGCGCTCGGCGAGCTGCTCGACGGTGACGTCCTCGTCGAGGTGCCGTTCCATCCAGGCCAGCACCTCGCCGACGGTGTCGCAGGACGAGGCGGGCAGCGGGCGCTCGATGTACTGGGCCTGGCCGCCGTCCCGGTGCGGCGGGACCACCATCCGCCGGGCGATCTTGTTGGCGACCTCCGGGCCCTGCTCCTTGCGCACCAGGTGCAGACAGGCGTCGATGCCGGCGGCGGTGCCGGCGCTGGTGATCACCGGCCCCTCGTCGACGTAGAGCACATCCGGCTCGACCGTCGTCCGGGGGTGCCGCCGCGCCAGCTCCTCGGCATGCCGCCAGTGCACACTGCACCGGCGCCCGTCGAGCAGGCCCGCCGCCCCCAGCATGAAGACCCCGGAGCAGACGCTGAGCACCCGGGCGCCCCGGTCGACCGCTCTGACCAGGGCGTCCAGCAGCTCGGGCGGGAACTCACGGGTGAGGTAGGCGTTCCCGGCCGGCACCGCGATCAGGTCCGCCTCCTCCAGCCGCTCCAGACCGTACGGGGTGGAGAGGGTCAGCCCGCCGGCGTGGGTGCCCAGCGTCGGCCCCTCGGCCGAGACGACCGCGAAGTCGTACGTGGGCAGGCCCTCGTCGCTGCGGTCGATGCCGAACACCTCGCAGACCACACCGAGTTCGAAGGGGTGTACGCCGTCGAGCAGGACGGCCGCCACGTTCTTCAGCATGCTGCCATTGTGCCTCGCGGATGGCAGTAAATCGAGGGTGTGCGGCAGTCCTGCCACTGTTCGACAGGAGTGTCCGGCGCGACAGTGGTGTCATGACTACGGAACAGACACAGACACTGCTCGCCATGGCCGTCGTGCTCGGGATGTTCGTCCTCCTGGTCCTCCCCTCCGTGATCGGGATCGTGCACGACCGCCGTATCGACCGTCAGATCAGGGAGGCCCAGGAGCGCGACGCGGTCCGGACTCAGAAGTCCTCGTCCAGGTCGACGGTGCCCTCCACCGCCACCTGGTACGCCGAGGGACGCCGCTCGAAGAAGTTGGTCAACTCCTGAACCCCCTGCAGCTCCATGAAGGAGAAGGGGTTCTCGGAGCCGTACACCGGGGCGAAGCCGAGGCGGGTCAGCCGCTGGTCGGCGACGCACTCCAGGTACTGCCGCATCGAGTCGGTGTTCATGCCCGGGAGGCCGTCACCACACAGGTCGCGCGCGAACTGCAGCTCGGCCTCGACGGCCTCCTTCAGCATGTCGGTGACCTGCTGCTGGAGCCGGTCGTCGAACAGCTCCGGCTCCTCCTTGCGGACCGTGTCGACCACGTCGAACGCGAACGACATGTGCATGGTCTCGTCCCGGAACACCCAGTTGGTGCCGGTCGCGAGGCCGTGCAGCAGGCCCCGGCTGCGGAACCAGTAGACGTAGGCGAAGGCGCCGTAGAAGAACAGGCCCTCGATGCAGGCCGCGAAGCAGATCAGGTTGAGCAGGAACCGCCGGCGGTCGGACTGCGACTCCAGCCGGTCCAGCTTCTCCACCGAGTCCATCCAGCGGAAGCAGAACTCGGCCTTCTCGCGGATGGACGGGATGTTCTCCACCGCCGCGAACGCCGCCGCCCGGTCCTCCGGATCGGGGAGATAGGTGTCCAGCAGCGTCAGATAGAACTGGACGTGCACGGCCTCCTCGAACAGCTGGCGCGAGAGGTACAGCCGCGCCTCCGGGGAGTTGATGTGCTTGTACAGCGTCAGCACCAGGTTGTTCGCGACGATCGAGTCACCGGTCGCGAAGAACGCCACCAGCCGGCCGATCAGGTGCTGCTCCGCCGGTGACAGCTTCGCGAGGTCGGCGACGTCCGAGTGGAGGTCGACCTCCTCGACGGTCCAGGTGTTCTTGATCGCGTCCCGGTAGCGCTCGTAGAAGTCCGGGTAGCGCATGGGGCGTAGGGTCAGCTCGAAGCCGGGGTCGAGCAGGTTCTTGGTCGTGCTGGTGGTCACTGGCAGGCCTCGCAGGACTCGGGGTTCTCAAGGGAGCAGGCGACGGCCTCGGGGTCGGCGGCCTGCTGGACGGGGACGGTGGCACGGGCCGCGCGGGCGATCCTCGTCGCCGGGCGGGAGCGCAGGTAGTACGTGGTCTTCAGGCCCTGCTTCCAGGCGTACGCGTACATCGAGGAGAGCTTCCCGATGGTCGGCGTCTCCAGGAACAGGTTCAGGGACTGCGACTGGTCGAGGAACGGGGTGCGCGCCGCCGCCATGTCGATCAGGCCGCGCTGCGGGATCTCCCACGCCGTGCGGTACAGCGCCCGTACGTCCGCCGGGATCCACGCGAAGTCCTGCACCGAGCCGTTCGCCTCGCGCAGCGCCTCGCGGGTGCGGGCGTCCCACACGCCGAGCCGCTTCAGCTCCTCCACGAGATACGAGTTGACCTGGAGGAACTCACCGGACAGCGTCTCGCGCTTGAACAGGTTGGACACCTGCGGCTCGATGCACTCGTAGACACCGGCGATCGACGCGATCGTGGCGGTCGGCGCGATGGCCAGCAGCAGCGAGTTGCGCAGGCCGGTCACGGCGAGGCGGTCGCGCAGCGCGGCCCAGCGCTCGGGCCAGTTCAGCTCCACGGCGTAGTGGTCGGGGTGCAGCACGCCCCGCGCGGTGCGGGTCTTCTCCCAGGCCGGCACCGGGCCCTCGCGCTCGGCGAGGTCGGCGGACGCCTCGTACGCGGCGAGCATGATCCGCTCGGCGATCCGCGTGGACAGCGCCTTCGCCTCGGGCGAGTCGAAGGGCAGCCGCAGCTGGAAGAAGACGTCCTGCAGACCCATCGCACCCAGGCCCACCGGGCGCCACCGGGCGTTGGAGCGGCCGGCCTGCTCGGTCGGGTAGAAGTTGATGTCCACGACCCGGTCGAGGAACGTGACGGCCGTGCGGACCGTGGCGTCCAGGCGCTCCCAGTCGATGTCCCCGTCGCGCACGAAGGCGCCGAGGTTGACCGAGCCGAGGTTGCAGACCGCCGTCTCCCCGTCGTCCGTGACCTCCAGGATCTCGGTGCACAGGTTGGAGGAGTGCACCACGTGCCCGGGCAGGGCGGTCTGGTTGGCGGTCCGGTTGGCGGCGTCCTTGAAGGTCATCCAGCCGTTGCCGGTCTGCGCGAGGGTGCGCATCATCCGGCCGTACAGCTCGCGGGCCGGGAGGGTCTTGCGCGCGAGGCCCTTCGCCTCGGCCGCACGGTAGGCCGCGTCGAACTCCTCGCCCCACAGGTCGACCAGCTCGGGCACGTCGGCGGGGGAGAACAGGCTCCACGGCCGGTCGGCCTCCACCCGGCGCATGAACTCGTCCGGCACCCAGTGCGCGAGGTTCAGATTGTGCGTACGGCGGGCGTCCTCACCGGTGTTGTCCCGCAGCTCCAGGAACTCCTCGATGTCGGAGTGCCAGGTCTCCAGGTACACCGCCGCCGCGCCCTTGCGCCGCCCGCCCTGGTTCACGGCCGCCACGGAGGCGTCCAGCGTCTTCAGGAACGGGACGATGCCGTTGGAGTGCCCGTTGGTGCCCCGGATCAGCGAACCCCGCGAGCGGATGCGGGAGTACGACAGGCCGATGCCGCCGGCGTGCTTGGAGAGCCGGGCGACCTGGTGGTAGCGGTCGTAGATCGAGTCCAGCTCGTCCTTGGGGGAGTCCAAGAGGTAGCAGGACGACATCTGGGGGTGCCGGGTGCCGGAGTTGAAGAGCGTGGGGGAGGACGGCAGGTACTCCAGGCGGCTCATCAGCCGGTACAGCGCGGCGACCTCGTCCACCGCCGAGGAGGTGTCGTCCGCGGCGAGACCGGAGGCGACCCGCAGCAGGAAGTGCTGGGGCGTCTCGATCACCTTGCGGGTGTGCGGATGCCGCAGCAGATAGCGGCTGTAGAGGGTGCGCAGGCCGAAGTAGCCGAACCGGTCGTCGGCCGCGGGGTCGACGAGCGCGTCGAGCCGGTCCGCGTGCGTCCGCGCGAAAGCGGCGGTCCGGTCGGCGATCAGGCCCTCGCGGTGCCCGGTCGCGACCGACCCGGTGAAGGTCGTGACGCCCTGCGAGGCGGCCTCGGCGGCGATGGAGAGGGTGAGCAGCCGCGCGGCCAGCCGGCTGTACGCCGGGTCCTCGGAGATGAGACCGGCCGCCGCCTCGGTGGCGAGCTCGCGCAGCTCCGCCTCGTCGGCCCGCGCGGACCGGCCGCGCAGCGCGGCGGCGGCGACCCGGCCGGGGTCGGCGTCGGGGAGGTCGGCGGTCAGCTCGGTCAGGGTCCGCAACAGCGCGGCACCGGGACCGTCGTTCTCCGGTTCGGCCGCCGCTGAGGCCGGTTCGGCTGGCGCGATGGTCACGTGAGGCTCTCCCTCGCTCGGCACAGGGCCTTGCGGAGGGCAGGGGGCAGCTCACGAGCGCACGGGGCGTCGCGTCCACCGGCCCATTCCACGAGGCCCGGACGTCTGGCGCACCGGCCGGGTGGCCGGGACGCACTGTCGGCAGGTCCTCGGACTGACCATGTGCACGGAACATGCACAAGTACACCGTTGCGGGACAGTTCCGGATTCGCACCGGATTCCCCTGCGGCGACAGCGAGCATGAGCATACATCTTGTGCTCGCCCGTCGCGCCACCCCTAGATGTTGTGGCGTGGTGGTGTCAGAGCGTCAACTCATAGGTGACGAGCGTGAGGTCGAGGAGCTCCGGCACGGGGTTCCAGTCCCGTTCCGGGGTGCGGACGAAGCCCAGACGCCCGTAGATGCGGTGGGCGCTGTACATGGTGGGCTGGGAGGAGAGGACCACGCGCACACAGCCCTCCGTGGCGCGGGCGCGGTCCAGGCAGGCGCGTACGAGCGCCTCGCCGGCGCCGCGTCCCCGGGCCGCCCGGTCGACGGCGAGCATCCGGATCTCCGCCTCGCCGGGCCCGGCCAGATCCGCCATCGGGCCGCTGCCCGAGACGAACGTCACGCCACCGAGGACGCGGTCGTGCTCGACGGCCACGAGCACCTCGGCGGCCGCCGCGCGCTTCGCCACGTCCTTGAGCTCATGGAGATAGGAGTCGTCCTCGCCGAAGTCGAGGAGGCCGTCGCGGAGATAGGCCTGTGCGGTGATCTCCCCGAGGATGCCGTACTCCCCGGGTTCCGCCTGCCGGATCACGATGTCCATGCACCCGAGTCTGTCGTACGCACACGGCGGCGGGCCGCCGGATTTCTCCGACGGCCCGCCGTGTACCGGTGGTTCAGTGGGACGAGCCCGCCGTGGCCGGCGGCAGCTCCACCTGGACGCCGGGGTCGCCCGCGTCCGCCGTGTAGTCCTCCGGCTTCGTCTCGTCGACGCCGTCCGGGGCCTTCGCGGCCCGCAGGACGAAGGTCAGGACGACGGTGACCAGCACGTTGAGCACGAACGCCGTCAGACCGATGTAGCCGATCTCACCGATGCCCGGGATCTCCTTGGAGGAGCCGCCGAAGTGCTTCTGCGCCGGGGTCGCCACCCCGTACGCGGCGAGCGTGCCGTAGACCATGCCGACCGCCCAGCCGGCCAGCAGGGCCCAGCGGTGGAACCAGCGGGTGAACAGACCGCCCACCAGGGCCGGGAAGGTCTGCAGGATCCAGATGCCGCCCAGCAGCTGGAAGTTGATGGCGACCGTCTTGTCCATGGTGAGGACGAAGACCAGCGCGCCCACCTTCACCAGCAGCGACACGATCTTGGAGACCTTGGTCTCCTGCGCGGGCGTGGCGTCGGGCTTGATGAAGTCCTTGTAGATGTTGCGGGTGAACAGGTTCGCCGCCGCGATGGACATGATCGCCGCAGGCACCAGCGCGCCGATGCCGATCGCCGCGAAGGCCACGCCCGCGAACCAGGCGGGGAACATGTTCTCGAACAGCTGTGGGATCGCCAGCTGGCCGTTCTGCACCTTGATGCCGGCCGCGATCGCCATGAAGCCGAGCAGCGCCAGCAGGCCCAGCATCAGGGAGTACAGCGGCAGGATCGTGGTGTTGCGCCGGATCACCTCACGGCTGCGCGAGGACAGCGTCGCGGTGATCGAGTGCGGATACATGAACAGCGCGAGGGCGGAGCCAAGCGCCAGCGTGGCGTACGTCCACTGGGTCGCGTCCGGCGGGGTGAGCGCTCCGCGCGGGGCACCCGTGGCCGGGTTGGTCTGGCTGTACGCCTCGCTCGCCTTGGCGAAGATCTCGTCGAAGCCGCCCAGCTTGATCGGGATGTAGATGATCGCCACCGCGATGACGATGTAGATCAGCGTGTCCTTGACGAACGCGATCAGCGCGGGGGCGCGCAGGCCCGACGAGTAGGTGTACGCGGCCAGCACACCGAAGGCGATGAGCAGCGGCAGGTCCTTGACGAACCAGTTGGTGCTCTCGCCGCCGCCGACGCCCATCACGTCCAGGACGGCCTGGATGCCGACCAGTTGGAGCGCGATGTAGGGCATCGTCGCCAGGATGCCGGTGACCGCCACGGCCAGCGACAGGCTCTTGGAGCCGAACCGCCCGCGCACGAAGTCGGAGGTCGTCACATAGCCGTGCTTGTGCGAGACCGACCACAGGCGCGGCAGGAACGTGAAGATCAACGGGTAGACGAGGATGGTGTACGGCACCGCGAAGAAGCCCGCCGCGCCGGCCGCGTAGATCGCGGCCGGGACCGCCACGAAGGTGTACGCGGTGTACAGGTCGCCGCCGAGCAGGAACCACGTGACCCAGGTGCCGAACGACCGGCCGCCCAGGCCCCATTCGTCGAGGCTGTGCTCGTTCTCGGCCTTGCGCCAGCGCGCCGCCAGGAAGCCCATGACCGTGACGGCCAGGAAGAAGAAGATGAAGACGCCGAGCGCGACGCCGTTCACGCCGTCGTTCATTCCGCGGCACCGCCCTTCTGGGAGGCGCGGGCGCGCTGGTCACGCTGCCACAGCTTGTACGCGGTCATCGTCAGCAGCGTCGAGATCAGCACCCACAGCATCTGGTACCAGTAGAAGAACGGGATGCCGATGAACTGCGGGTCGGTCCTGCTGTACGAACCCACCCACAGCATCGCCACGAAGGGTGCGGCCAGGCAGAGGCCGATGACCACCCGGGCGGGCGTCACCAGGCCTCTGTTCACTTCTGGTGCATCTGACATCGGACGGCTCCGCTCATTGATCGCCTGGGAAATGCCCGGGCAATGTAGGTGACGGCGCAACCGCAGCGGAAGGCCTTGACCGCCCTTCCGATGTGGAGGAATCGTGTGCACGTCACACGGAGCCGGACAGAAGCGGAATCCTCCGTACCGACCTCGTCCGTACGTCAGTCCTGCGGCCTCTTGAGCCTGGCCACGAACTTGTAGCGGTCGCCGCGGTACACCGAGCGCACCCACTCCACCGGCTGGCCCTCGCGGTCCAGGGAGTGCCGGGACAGCATGAGCATCGGCAGGCCCACGTCGGTGCCGAGCAGACCGGCCTCGCGCGGGGTGGCCAGCGAGGTCTCGATGGTCTCCTCGGCCTCGGCGAGGTGGACGTCGTAGACCTCGGCGAGCGCGGTGTAGAGCGAGGTGTACTTGACCAGGGACCGGCGCAGCGCGGGGAAGCGCTTGGCGCTCAGGTGGGTGGTCTCGATGGCCATCGGCTCGCCGTTCGCCATGCGCAGCCGCTCGATGCGCAGCACCCGGCCGCCGGCCGTGATGTCGAGCAGGTCGGCCAGGCGGTCGTCGGCGGTGATGTACCCGATGTCCAGCAGCTGCGAGGTCGGCTCCAGGCCCTGCGCGCGCATGTCCTCGGTGTACGAGGTGAGCTGCAGCGCCTGCGACACCTTCGGCTTGGCGACGAACGTGCCCTTGCCCTGGATGCGCTCCAGCCGGCCCTCGACGACGAGTTCCTGGAGGGCCTGGCGCACGGTCGTGCGTGAGGTGTCGAACTCGGCGGCGAGCGTGCGCTCGGGCGGCACGGGGGTGCCGGGCGCCTGGGTCTCCGTCATGTCGAGGAGATGCTTCTTCAGGCGGTAGTACTTGGGCACGCGGGCGGTGCGGACGGGGACGCCGCTCTCGTTCTCCGCACTGCTGACGTCGGTGCTCATGCTCCGCCTTCCCGCTCCGGCTGCGGCTCACATCGTGGCACGGTGGCGTGGGGCCTGTCCCCGTACGCTCCGTGATCTGTTCTGTATACCGTCGCCGCGCCGTTTGGTCTAGTCCACAGAATGCAATGGTCTAGCGGCCGATGGCGGCCGCGAACCGTATTTTCGAGGGTTTCTTACTTAAAGGTTCCTGCATATGTAGGTCGCATAACGGCTGGTAGGAGCCCCTTCGAGCACCCTTGACACCCCTTCTGGTCTGGTCCAAGCTCCGGGTACTGGTCTACACCATTGGTCCAGGTCCCGGCCCATCGCTAGTGCGGGGAGGCAGGGGGGTTTGTGGCATCCCTGAGGAGGGTGGCGTGAAGCGCAGGCTGATATCCGCGATCGGTGTCGCGGGCATGATGATCTCCCTGGCGGCGTGCGGGGGCGACAACGGCGACGGCGGTGGCAAGGCCGGGGCGGACGGGTACGCCGGCGAGACGCTCACGGTGTGGGTGATGGACGGTTCCTCGCCCGACCAGTGGCAGAAGGACGTCGCCGCCGCCTTCGAGAAGAAGACGAAGGCCAAGGTCAAGTTCCAGATCCAGCAGTGGAACGGCATCCAGCAGAAGCTGACCACCGCCCTCTCCGAGGAGAACCCGCCGGACGTCTTCGAGATCGGCAACACCCAGACGCCGGCCTACGCCAAGACGGGCGGCCTCGCCGACCTGGCCGACCTCAAGAACGAGATCGGCGCCGAGTGGACGGCGTCCCTCAACGAGTCCTCCATCTTCGAGGGCAAGCAGTACGCGGCTCCCTGGTACTTCGCCAACCGCGTGGTGCTCTACAACAAGAAGGTCTGGGCCGACGCCGGCATCAAGGACACGCCCAAGACCCGCGACGAGTTCTACGCCGACCTCAAGCAGATCGGCGAGAAGACCGACGCCGAGCCCATCTACCTGCCCGGCCAGAACTGGTACCACTTCGTGGGCCTCACCATCGGTGAGGGTGTCCAGCTGGTGAAGGAGCAGGACGGCAAGTACGTCTCCAACCTCGACGACCCCAAGGTCGCCGCCGCCATGGAGACGTACAAGAAGTTCCAGGCCCTGTCCAAGGCCCCCAAGGACAAGGACGAGGCCACCCCGCAGCAGGGCGAGGTCTTCGGCAAGGGCAACGTCGGCGCCTTCATCGGCATGGGCTGGGAGGCCGGCATCGCCGTCAAGGCGAACCCGAAGATCGAGAAGGAGATCGGCTACTTCACCATCCCCGGTGCCACGGCCGACAAGCCCGAGGGCGTCTTCCTCGGCGGCTCCAACCTCGCGGTCGCCGCGGGCAGCAAGAAGCAGGAGCTCGCCAAGGAGTTCCTGAAGATCGCCCTGTCCGACCAGTACGAGGGCGAGCTCGCCAAGCTCAACGGCGTCATCCCCAACAAGGAGTCGCTGCAGAGCAACCTCAAGGGCAATGAGGTGGCCGAGGCCGCCGCGCCGGCCGCCGCGGGCGGTGGCACCACGCCGCTGATCCCCGAGTGGGCCGCCGTCGAGAACGCCCCCAACCCGGTCAAGACGTACATGACCGCCGTGCTGAACGGGAAGTCCCCGGCCGCCGCCGCCAAGCAGGTCGAGGACGAGTTCAACAAGCGCCTCGCGCAGCAGCAGTAAGGGCACCGGGTGCGGGGGCCGGCCGTCGGGCCGCCCCCCGCACCCTCGTTCCGGTAGGTCGAGAGAGAGATCGCGAGCATGACCGTGCAGACCGAACGGCCGCCCTCCGGTCCGGTGGACGTGGCGAAGACGACCCCGGGCGGACCCCGCGGGCCCAGACCCGCGACGGGGAAACGCGCGGGCACGTTCGTCCCCTACCTCCTGCTGCTGCCGGCCTGCGCGGCCACCGTGCTGCTGCTCGGCTGGCCGTTGCTGAAGGACGTGCTGCTGTCGTTCCAGAACCTCAACATGGCGCAGCTGATCCAGCACGTCACCGAGTGGAACGGCGTCGAGAACTACAAGCAGGTCCTCACCGGCGAGGACTTCTGGCGCGTCACCCTGCGCTCGATCCTGTTCACGGCGGTCAACGTCGTCCTGATCATGGTCGCGGGAACGCTGATCGGCCTGCTGCTCGCCCGCCTCGGCAAGCGGATGCGGCTCACGCTCATGATGGGGCTCGTCCTGGCCTGGGCGATGCCCGTGGTCGCCGCGAGCACCGTCTACCAGTGGCTGTTCGCCCAGCGCTTCGGCGTCGTCAACTGGTTGCTGGACAAGCTCGGCTGGCACTCGATGGCCGACTACAGCTGGACCAGCAGCCAGATGTCCACGTTCTTCGTGGTCACCCTGCTGATCGTGTGGATGTCGATCCCGTTCGTCGCGATCAACCTCTACGCGGCCACGACCACCATCCCCAGCGAGCTGTACGAGGCCGCCTCCCTGGACGGCGCGGGCGTCTGGAAAAGCTTCACCACGGTGACCATGCCGTTCCTGCGCCCCTTCCTGTACGCCACGACCTTCCTGGAGGTCATCTGGGTGTTCAAGGCGTTCGTGCAGGTCTTCACCATCAACGGCGGCGGCCCCGACCGGCTCACCGAGATCCTGCCCGTCTACGCCTACATCGAGGGCGTCGGGAACCAGCACTACGGCATGGGCGCGGCGATCGCCGTCCTGACCATCCTGATCCTGCTCGGCCTGACCGCGTACTACCTCAGGATCGTGCTCAAGCAAGAGGAGGACGAGCTGTGAAGCGCTCACTCTTCGGCCGTCTGTGGCCCAACGTCACGGCCGTCGTCCTGTTCGTCGGCTTCGTTTTCCCCGTGTACTGGATGTTCGCCACGGCGTTCAAGCCGACCGGCGACATCATCTCCGAGGACCCGGTCTGGTTCCCGACCGACGTCACCTTCGAGCACTTCCAGCGGGCCACCGGCGTCGACCACTTCTGGACCTACGTCACCAACTCGCTGATCGTCACCCTCTGCGCGGTCGCCTTCGCCCTGGTCATCGCGCTGGCCGGCGCGTTCGCCCTCGCCCGGATGCGGTTCAAGGGGCGGCGCGGGTTCGTCATCGGCTTCATGCTGGCCCAGATGGCGCCCTGGGAGGTCATGATCATTGCGATGTACATGATCGTCCGGGACGCGTCGATGCTGAACAGCCTGCTGCCGCTGACGGTCTTCTACATGATGATGATCCTGCCCTTCACCATCCTGACGCTGCGCGGCTTCGTCGCCGCGGTGCCCCGGGAACTGGAGGAGGCGGCGATGGTCGACGGCTGCACCCGCTCCCAGGCCTTCCTCAAGGTCATCCTGCCGCTGCTGGCGCCGGGCCTGATGTCCACGTCCCTCTTCGGCTTCATCACCGCGTGGAACGAGTTCCCGCTGGTCCTGGTGCTGAACAAGGAGGCGGAGTCGCAGACCCTGCCGCTGTGGCTGTCCAGCTTCCAGACCGCCTTCGGCAACGACTGGGGCGCGACCATGGCGGCCTCGTCCCTCTTCGCCGTCCCGATCCTGATCCTCTTCGTCTTCCTGCAGCGCAGGGCTGTCAGCGGCCTGACGGCCGGCGCCGTGAAGGGATAACGCCACCCGATGACGACCATCGCCAGCGGCACCGACACACTCACGCGCGATGCCCTGACCGTGCTCCAGCCGGGCTTCACCGGCACCACCGCCCCGGACTGGCTGCTGCGCCGGCTCGGGGAGGGACTCGCCTCCGTCGGACTGTTCGGCCGCAACATCGCCTCGCCCGAGCAGCTGGCCGCCCTCACCGCCCAGTTGCGCGCCGAGCGCGACGACGTCCTCGTGGCGATCGACGAGGAGGGCGGCGACGTCACCCGGCTCGAGGTGCGGACCGGCTCCAGCTTCCCCGGCAACCACGCCCTCGGCGCCGTCGACGACGTCGACCTCACCCGGCAGGTCGCGGCCGAACTGGGCCGCCGCCTCGCCGCCTGCGGCGTCAACCTCAACTGGGCCCCGTCGGCCGACGTCAACTCCAACCCGGCCAACCCGGTGATCGGCGTGCGCTCCTTCGGCGCCGACACCGCCCTGGCCGCCCGGCACACCGCGGCCTATGTCACCGGTCTGCAGTCGGCGGGCGTCGCCGCGTGCACCAAGCACTTCCCCGGCCACGGCGACACCGCCGTCGACTCCCACCACGCGCTGCCCCGCATCGACGCCGACGCCTCGGTGCTGACCGAGCGCGAACTCGCCCCGTTCCGCGCGGCGATCGCCGCCGGCACCCGGGCGGTGATGAGCGCGCACATCCTCGTGCCCGCCCTGGACCCGGACCGCCCGGCGACCCTGTCCCGCGCCGTCCTGACCGAGCTGCTGCGCGGCGAACTCGGCTACACCGGCCTCATCGTCACCGACGGCATGGAGATGCAGGCCATCGCCGCCACCTACGGCATCGAGCGCGGCAGCGTCCTCGCGATCGCGGCCGGCGCCGACGCCATCTGCGTGGGCGGCGGCCTCGCCGACGACGAGACGGTACGGCGGCTGCGCGACGCCCTCGTCACGGCCGTCCGCGAGGGCGACCTGCCCGAGGCACGGCTCGCGGAGGCGGCCGAACGCGTCCGCGAGCTGGCCCGCTGGACGACGGCCACCACGGCGGACGCGGCCGAGGCCCGCCCCGACATCGGCCTGGTCGCGGCCCGCCGCGCCCTGCGGCTGACCGGCGCCGGGTCCTTCACTCCGCTCACCGGGGCGCCGTACGTCGCCGCGTTCACGCCGGTCGCCAATATCGCGGTCGGCGACGAGACCCCGTGGGGCGTGGCGGCGGAGCTGGCCGGCCTCCTCCCCGGCACGCGGACGGGCAGCTACACGGGCGAGGACGCGGCCCGTGCGGCCCTCGAAGCGGCGGGCGACCGTCGAATCGTGGCCGTGGTCCGCGACGAACACCGCCACCCCTGGATGGCGACGGCCCTGGACGACCTCCTGACGGCCCGCCCCGACACGATCGTGGTGGAAATGGGCGTCCCCCAGGCGACCCCCCGCGGCGCCCTGCACATCGCAACCCACGGCGCGGCCCGCGTCTGCGGCCGCGCGGCGGCGGAGGTCATCGCGGGACAGTAGGGGTTACGACGAAAGGCGCCGGTTCCTTGTGAAGGAACCGGCGCCTTCGTCACCCCTGAGGGGCGCGGGCAACTGCGCGATCAGCCCACGACTACCCGCAGCCGGCAACGCACCGAACCAGACAGACGAGGCCCGTTTCTCAAATCCCCTGCCAGTCCGGCTTGTTGGCGTACGTGTGGCGGAAGTAGTCCGCCAGCTTCAGCTTCGAGGCGGCCGCCTCGTCCACGACGACCGTCGCGTGCGGGTGCAGTTGCAGCGCCGACGCCGGGCACACGGCCGCGACCGGCCCCTCCACGGTCGCCGCGACGGCATCCGCCTTACCCTCACCCGTGGCCAGCAGCACCAGGTGCCGCGCCTCCAGGATCGTCCCGATGCCCTGCGTGATCACGTGGTGCGGGACCTGCTCGATGTCCCCGTCGAAGAAGCGGGCGTTGTCCACCCGGGTCTGCTCGGTGAGCGTCTTGATCCGGGTCCGCGAGGCCAGCGACGAACAGGGCTCGTTGAAGCCGATGTGCCCGTCGGTGCCGATCCCGAGCAGCTGGAGGTCGACCCCGCCGGCCGCCGCCAGGGCCGCGTCGTACTCCTCGCACGCGGCCTGTACGTCCTCGGCCGTGCCGTCCGGGCCCATGAAGGCGTCCATGGAGATCCCGAGCGGCTCCAGCACCTCGCGCCGCAGCACCGAGCGGTAGGACTCGGGGTGCTCGGCGGGGAGCCCTACGTATTCGTCGAGCTGGGCGATGCGCGCCCGCGAGGCGTCGACGGCACCGGAGCGCACCTTCTCCGCGAGCGCCGTGTAGATGGGCAGCGGTGTCGACCCGGTGGCCACACCGAGCAGGGCGTCGGGCTTGCGTCGGAGCAGCTGGGCCATGGCCTCGGCTATCAGCTCGCCACCCGCCTGGGCGTCCGGAACGATGACAACTTCCACGCTGGGCCTGCCGATCTGAAGAGGGACTCGAAGGTCACCCTGAAGGGAGCATGTGGTTTAGACCAATCTAACAGAGCGTGCCCTTCGGGCCCAGGTGAGCGCGCCCCGCGGATCGCCGTTTCCGCACCCCTGTCCAGGGTCCTCTTGCGGACCGTGTGACCCGGTACGACCCGGCCGAACCGGGCGACCTGGGACGAACCGGCGGTCGTGCGCTGGAATTGCCCCGGCCGACCCGCCCCGACATGAACCCACACGGGTTAGGCTGCGTGATGTATGCCAGGGCGACCCGCCGGCTCGGGCCGGTGCGAGAGCCCGCACGAAAGCGCCAACAGCGAACACGCTCCCACGCATGGACACGCCCGAGTGGTCTAGTCCACAATGCCAGGGAGTGCGTGGAACGAGAACGCACCGACTTCCGCCTTCCCCGCACAGGAAGGCGGACCGAGGAACCGGAGCTCTCTGCCCTGACTGCTTCGGGTCCTCACCCTCGGCCGACCGGGACCGCACACCCCACGGCCGATATTGCTCCGGGCTGCGGTGCCGGGAGGGTTGAGGGTCCCTCTCAGGCGCCGCGGCCCGCGGGTGTCTCCGGGGCCGTACGGCGTCCCGCCACCGGCGTGCGTGCTACGCGGGTAACCCCAGGTACGCTCGGCCTCGTGCCCTCCATGAACGAACTCGTACGCCAGCACACGGCCCTCGACGACACCGACCTCGAGTGGCTGCATCTGCTGGTCTCGGAGTGGCAGCTGCTCTCCGACCTCTCCTTCGCCGACCTCGTGCTGTGGGTACCCACCAGCGACGGCACCCGCTATGTCTCCGTGGCGCAGATGCGGCCCAACACCGGCCCCACCTCCTACCAGGACGACATGGTCGGCCACCTCGTCCCGCGCGGCCGCCGCCCGATGCTGGACGCGGCGCTCGACGAGGGCCGGATCGTGCGCGAGGGCGACCCCGAGTGGCGCGAGGAGGTCCCGGTCCGCGTCGAGTCGATCCCGGTCCGGCGGGAGGGCCGCGTCCTCGGCGTCATCGCGCGCAACACCAACCTGCTCACCGTGCGCACCCCGAGCCGACTCGAGCTCACCTATCTGCAGAGCGCCTCCGACCTCGCGCAGATGATCGCGGCCGGCTCGTTCCCGTTCGCCAACCAGCAGGTCGACATGGACGCCTCGCCCCGCGTCGGCGACGGTCTGATTCGCGTCGACGCCGACGGCGTCGTCCAGTACGCCTCCCCGAACGCCCTCTCCGCCTACCACCGCCTCGGCCTCGCCGCCGACCTGGTCGGCCATCACCTGGGCCGGACGACCGCCGAACTCGCCCCCACCCACGGGCCCGTCGACGAGGCGCTCGCCAAGGTCGCCAGCGGCTGGGCGCCCCGGGAGTTCGAGATCGAGTCCGAGGACGGCGTGATCCAGTTCCGGGCGATCCCGCTCAAGCCCAAGGGCATCCGCATCGGTTCGCTGGTGCTGCTGCGGGACGTCACCGAACTGCGCCGCCGCGAGCGTGAGTTGATCACCAAGGACGCGACGATCCGGGAGATCCACCACCGGGTCAAGAACAACCTCCAGACGGTGGCCGCGCTGTTGCGTCTGCAGGCCCGGCGCATCGAGTCCGACCGCGGCCGGGAGGCACTGGAGGAGGCGGTCCGCCGGGTCGGCTCGATCGCCATCGTGCACGAGACGCTCTCCCAGAACCTGGACGAGCGCGTCGAGTTCGACGAGATCGCCGACCGGGTGCTCGCGATGGTCGCCGAGATCTCGCCCGGCAAGGTCACCGGCCGGCGCACCGGCCGCTTCGGCATCCTGGACGCCGAGGTCGCCACCCCGCTGTCGATGGTCCTGACGGAGGTCCTGCAGAACGCGCTGGAGCACGGCTTCCGCGACGGCGACACCGGCACCGTCGAGGTGTCGGCGGTCCGCGGCGGGACGACCAAGCAGGCGCGGCTCCTCGTCACCGTCCAGGACGACGGCGTCGGTCTGCCCGAGGGCTTCGACCCGCACACCGCGGGCAACCTCGGTCTGCAGATCGTACGGACGCTCGTCGAGGGCGAGTTGGGCGGCGCGTTCGACATGGTCCCCGCGCCGGAGCGGGGCACCCGGGTGATCCTCGACATCCCGGTCCGGGCGACCAAGTAGCACCGGCCCGCGCAGCGGCCGGCGGCGGGGGAGCGCGGACAGCAAAGAGCCCCGGACCAGAAGGTCCGGGGCCTGTGCTCATCGGGGGTACTGCGCGCTGCGGCTCGGGGCGGGAGATGCGTACGCGCTGTACGCGCCGCCAAGCTCAGGCTGTTGTTGCGGGGTGGGAGTGTCAGGCGGAGGCCTGACGGGCCCGGTTGCGGGCGGCGCGGCGCTTCATCGCACGACGCTCGTCCTCGCTGAGACCACCCCAGACGCCGGAGTCCTGACCGGACTCGAGCGCCCACTGCAGGCACTGCTCGATCACCGGGCAGCGGCGGCAGACGGCCTTGGCTTCCTCGATCTGCAGCAGCGCAGGACCGGTGTTGCCGATGGGGAAGAAGAGCTCGGGGTCTTCCTCGCGGCAAACGGCGTTGTGACGCCAGTCCATGGCTGCTACCTCTCCTTGATTACATGCGGGTTGCTTGTGAATGTGAACGCTTTCACGAATCCCTCAACAAGTGAAGGGCCTACCGCCAGGTTCCCGGCGTGGGTCCTGTGAGTTGAAGGGGATTCTGGTGATCAGTGGAGGCCGGTCTTGCGGGCCGTCCCGATCGCCATGTAGAGACTCGCAAACCTCGGCGACGGATACAACCCCTTCCGGAAAGTTTTTTTTGATTCCTCGGTGTCGACTAGGTCACAGCCGTACTTCCATGGGGTGGACCCTGGCCTAAACGTTCGAGTGAAAGGACTTTCGCCCGTTCCGCTCACACAATCACACGCAGTGCACGGCGTACGCCTGTGAACGTCACGCTCGTACGCAGCCCCAGGTGGTCGCCGTCCATCTGAAGGGGCAGGGGCACCTTCGAATGCAAGGTGAACCGGTCCAGGTCGTGCAGGGAGACGGCGTGCTTGCCATGGGGTCCCCGCTCGGGGGACGAAGTGAGCAACTGGGTCGCATACCGGGCAACCGCGACCGTGGACATGCGGCTGAGACCGAGTACGTCGAGCCCGGTATCGAACGAGGCCTTAGGTGCCGCGTACACGGGACGATTGAGCAGATACGTCCATGGAGCGGTGTTGCAGACGATGGACAGCACCAAATCGGTCACCGGGTCCGCCCCCGGCCGCTCCAGCGTGATCGTGCCGTGCCGGCGGTTGGGCTCCTGGAGGAACTGACGCGCCACCTGGCGCAGATACAGCGCGTGCGTGGACTTCCGGCCCTGCTCACGCTGCTGCTCGACCCGGCCGACGACCCCCGCGTCGAAGCCGAGCCCCGCGCAGAAGGTGAACCAGCGGCCCGGCACGGCCTCGTCGGCGGTGCCCGGGGTGCCGGCGGCTATGCCCATGCCGACCGTGCGCTCGCTGCCCTCGCGCAGGGCGTCCAGCAGGGCGCCGGTCGCCTCCACGGCGTCGTTGGGCAGGCCGAGGGCGCGGGCGAAGACGTTGGTGGAGCCGCCCGGGACCACCGCGAGACGCGGCAGGTTCTCCGGGTCGGGGCCCTTGTGCAGCAGACCGTTGACGACCTCGTTCACGGTGCCGTCGCCGCCGAGGGCGACCACCAGGTCGATGTCGTCGCTGTCCGCCGCCTGCCGGCCCAGGTCGCGCGCATGGCCGCGGTACTCGGTGGTGACCGCCTCCAGCTTCATCTCGCTGGCGAGCGCATGGATCAGGACATCGCGCGTACGTGCGCTTGTGGTGGTTGCCGCCGGATTGACCACGAGAAGTGCACGCATGACTGGCAGCGTACCTACTGGGGGGTACCGGGCACAGGTCGAGGTGGGGATCTCCCGGGAGAACCCGCGTGAGCCTCGACACGAGAAAACGGGGGACGGCGGGGGATCGGGAGGCCCGGGCCGGGGCACCGCGATGAAGGTGACCTCGGCCGAAAAGCGGCCCCGGGCCGAGGGCTACCCTTCAGGGGTGACCAAGCAGCAGACCCCCGAGACCCCCGCTCCCGAGGAAACCGCCGGTCCGCGCCCGCGGCGGCTCACCTACGCCGCCGTGCTCACCGCCCTGGAAGGGCTGGGACTGGCCGTCGGCGGCGTCTGGGTGCTGGTGCTGGGACTGACCGGGGACCCGGACGACCGGGGGCAGGCCGTCACGCTCGGGATCACCCTCGTCGTCCTCGCCCTGCTGCCGCTGCTCGCCGCGCGCGGACTGTTCGCCCTGCGCAGCTGGAGCCGGGGACCGTCCGTGATCACCCAGATCCTGGCGCTGCCGGTGGCCTACAGCCTGCTGCAGGCCGACAGCATCGCCATCCCGGTGGGGATCGCCCTGGCCGCCGCCGCGATCGCCACGCTCGTCTTCCTGGTCAGCCCTTCGACCACACAGGCCCTCGGCATCCGCCGGCCCGGCGCCGAACCCGACGAGAGCTGACCCGGCGGGGCCGACCGGCGACGGTCACTCCTCGACCAGCAGCTTCTCCCGCAGCTGTGCCAGCGTGCGCGCCAGCAGCCGGGAGACGTGCATCTGCGAGATGCCGACCTCCTGCGCGATCTGCGACTGGGTCATGTTGCCGAAGAAGCGCAGCAGCAGGATCCGCTTCTCGCGCGGCGGGAGATCCTCCAGCAGCGGCTTGAGCGACTCGCGGTACTCGACGCCCTCCAGCGCCTCGTCCTCCGCGCCCAGGGTGTCCGCGACCGCCGGGGACTCGTCGTCGGTGTCGGGGACGTCCAGCGACAGCGTGGAGTAGGCGTTGGCCGACTCCAGGCCTTCCAGGACCTCCTCCTCCGAGATCGCCAGCTTCTCGGCGAGCTCGTGGACGGTGGGGGAGCGGCCGTGCAGCTGGGACAGCTCGGCGGTGGCCGTCGTCAGCGCGAGGCGCAGCTCCTGCAGCCGGCGCGGGACGCGCACCGCCCAGCCCTTGTCCCGGAAATGCCGCTTGATCTCGCCGACGACCGTCGGGGTCGCGTACGTGGAGAACTCCACGCCGCGGTCCGGGTCGAACCGGTCGACCGACTTGATCAGCCCGATGGTGGCGACCTGGGTGAGGTCGTCGAGCGGCTCGCCGCGATTGCGGAAGCGGCGCGCGAGGTGCTCCACGAGCGGCAGATGCATCCGGACCAGCCGGTTGCGCAGCTCCGCGTACTCCGGGGTGCCGTCCTGCAGGCCGCGCAGCTCGACGAACAGGGCGCGCGCCCCGCTGCGGTCCTGCGGGTCGTGGCGTGTGGCCTGCGCGCCGCGCGCGCTCGTCGGCCGTTCCTCGGCGTATCGCTCGTGCTCGCTCATCGTCCCCGTAGCCCTCTCCCGAGCCCTCGCCGCCGGCCGGGCCGGGGAGACCCCGATGCGCCCGGCCGGCGGCGTGCCCTGCACGGCACCGTCGTCATCCCGCCCGTCGGCCAGGAGGCCGGTCGCCACGGAGTCGTCCTCCGGGTGTGGCCGGGCCTGCTCGGGGATGCCGTCGATGCCGTCCGCCATGCGGCGGGAACCGCTCGGGCCGCTCGGGCCCGCCCCCAGGCTCCCGGCTCCGTCGGAGCAGGGGGAGGTGCCTTCCGGCAGCTCCCGTGTGCCGCGCTCTTCGTCCCGCACCGGCCCGTCCCCGTCCCTCACGCCGGCCCGGGTCCCGCGCCGCGCTGTTTGTAGAGGCTGATCGACACGGTCTTGTCCTCGTCCACCGCCGAGGACACCTTGCCGGCGAGGGCCGAGAGCACGGTCCAGGCGAAGGTGTCGCGGGACGGGGCGTGGCCGTCCGTGGTCGGGGCCGAGACGGTGACCTCCAGCGAGTCGTCGACGAGGCGGAAGACGCAGCTGAGCACCGAGCCGGGCACGGCCTGCTGCAGCAGGATCGCGCAGGCCTCGTCCACCGCGATGCGAAGGTCCTCGATCTCGTCGAGGGTGAAGTCCAAACGGGCGGCGAGGCCGGCAGTCGCCGTACGCAGCACCGACAGGTAGGCACCCGCAGCCGGCAGCCGGACTTCCACGAAGTCCTGGGTCACGGGCTCGCCTGCGATCTGGGACACCCTCACCTCCAAGGTGGTACAAGCTTCTCGGGGCCGAGGGTCGCCCCCCGGGGTAACGCGATCTGTGGTTCAGCGGTGACGCTATCGCGCTTCGAAGTTTCCTGTCCCCAGGACCCCAACCCCTTGCTGTCACTCATAGTAAACACACGGATACGCTCCGTGGCTAGGGGGTCTGCGGGCCCAATTGGGAAGAGCGCGCGCCGGTTTGACGTACCCAGACGTCAGACGGTCGAACCGTCGGGCCACCGGCGTCGTCCAGCCTACGTCCCCGTCACACCAGAACGTGGTCCACGAAGCACCAGCGCCAGCGCTCGCCGGGCTCGAAGGTCCGCATGACCGGGTGCCCGGACTCCTTGTGGTGCCCGGTGGCATGGCGCCCGGGCGAGGAGTCGCAGCAGCCGATGTGGCCGCAGGTGAGGCAGATCCTCAGCTGGACCGGGTGCGTGCCCTCCGCCAGACACTCCGGACATGTCTCGCTCAGCGGCTCGGGTTCCGGGTGCGGCAGCCCGTCGGCGTGCGTGCACTGTTTCATGATTGCCAGGTTACGACGGCCGCGCGTGGCCCCGCGCGGGACAATCATGGCCGGGAGGCGCGGACGGCCGCCGTCCCCGGACACGGCGAGCGGGCGCGGGCGAGCGCCGGCGACGGACGAGGGTGGGCGAGAAGCATGGACGTGATGCCGCTGCTGTTGCTGGTGGCGGGCAGTGCCGCGGTCGCCGCGCTCGGCCGGCGGGTCCCGGTGCCGGCGCCCCTGCTGCTGGTCGCCGCCGGACTCGTGGTGTCGTTCGTGCCGGGCGTGCCCGACTACACGCTCGACCCGCACATCGTGCTGCCGCTGATCCTGCCGCCGCTGCTGTACACGGCGGCCACCGACAGCTCCTACCTCGACCTGCGCGCGCAGCTGCGGCCCGTGGCGCTGCTGTCCGTGGGGTACGTCCTGTTCGCCACCGTCGTGGTCGGCTACGCGGCCTATCTGCTCGTCCCCGGGCTCCCGCTGACCGCGGCGCTGGTGCTGGGCGCGGTCGTGGCGCCACCCGACGCGGTCGCGGCGACGGCCGTCGCCCGCCGGGTCGGCCTGCCGTCCCGGATCACCACGATCCTCCAGGGCGAGTCCCTGGTGAACGACGCCACCGCGATCACCGCCTACCGGGTGGCCGTCGCGGCGGCCGTCGGCGAGGGTGCCACCTGGCTCGGCGGTATCGGCGAGTTTCTGCTGGCCGCGGTCGGCGGTGTGGTCGTCGGACTGGTCCTGATGGTGCCGATCCACTGGCTGCGCACCCATCTGAAGGAGGCGCTGCTCCAGAACACGCTGTCGTTGCTCACCCCGTTCGTGGCGTACGCGCTCGCCGAGCAGGTGCACGCCTCCGGTGTGCTCGCCGTCGTGGTCGTCGCCCTCTATCTCGGGCACCGCGCGTGGGAGGTCGACTTCGCGACCCGGCTCCAGGAGGAGGCGGTGTGGAAGATGGTCGCCTTCGTGCTGGAGTCGGCGGTGTTCGCCCTGATCGGCCTGCAGCTGCCGGTCGTCCTCAAGGCCCTCGGCGCCTACGAGGGCAAAACGGCCGCCTGGTACGCGCTCGCCCTGTTCGTCGTCGTCGTCGTGTCCCGCTTCGCCTGGGTGTATCCGGCGACCTTCCTGCCGCGGATGCTCTCGGCCCGGATCAGGGAACGCGAGGACGACCCGACCTGGAAGGGGCCGTTCGTCATCTCCTGGGCGGGGATGCGGGGCGTGGTCTCCCTCGCCATCGCCTTCTCCATCCCGCTGACGATGCACGACGGCCGGCCGTTCCCCGAGCGCAACCTCATCCTGTTCCTCACCTTCACGACCGTGATCGGCACGCTCGTCGTGCAGGGCGTGACGCTGCCCGCCCTGATCCGCCTGCTGAAGCTGCCGGGCCGCGATCCCCAGGCCGAGACCCTCGCCGAGGCCAACGCCCAGGCGCAGGCGTCCCGCGCCGCCGAGGAACGCCTGCGGGAACTGCTCGCCGACGAGCGCAACGCCCTTCCCGAACCCCTCGTCGAGCGGCTGCGGGCGGTCCTGGAACGCCGCCGCAACTCCGTCTGGGAACGCCTCGGCCAGGCCAACCCGATCACCGGCGAGTCCGTCGACGACACCTACCGGCGCCTGGTCCGGGAGACGATCGGCGCCGAACGCGCCGTCTTCGTCAAACTGCGCGACGGCCGCTACATCGACGACGAGATGCTGCGCACCCTGCTGCGCAGACTCGACCTGGAGGAGGCCGCGGCCTACCGCGAGCAGGGCTGAGCGGTCAGCTGATTCCGGGGAGCGGCGCGCCGGTGACGACGGCCGCGACCGTCGTCCCGCGCGCGAAGGCGCCCTCCTCGGCGAGGGCCACGACCGCGTACAGCATTTTGGCCACATAGAGCCGCTCGACGGGCAGCCCGTGGCGGTCCTCGAAGTCGGCCGCGAAGGACTCCAGTGCGGGCGTCGTACGCGCGTACCCGCCGAAGTGGAACCGCTCGTCGAGCGACCAGTCGCCGCGCGGACCCCCGAACGCCGCCGTCTGCAGGGCGCGGACCTCGGCGCCGAGGAAGCCGCCCTTCAGGACCGGCACGCCGAGCGCCCGCGCGCCGGCGCCCAGCCCGGCGGCCAGGCCCGCCAGGGTGCCGCCCGTGCCGCACGCCACCGCGATCACGTCGGCCCGACCGCGCAGCTCCTCGCCGAGCGCCCGGCAGCCCTGGACGGCGAGAGCGTTGCTGCCGCCCTCCGGTACGACGTAGGCGTCCTGGGCGCCCGCCGCGCGCAGCACCGCGGCGAGCGTCGAGGGTTCGGACTTCCGCCGGTACGTCGACCGGTCGACGAAGTGCAGTCGCATCCCGTCGGCCACGCACCGGGCCAGCGAGGGGTTGAGGGGACGCCCCGCCAGCTCCTGGCCGCGCACCACGCCGACCGTGGGCAGGCCGAGGAGACGGCCCGCCGCCGCCGTGGCCCGCAGATGGTTCGAGTAGGCACCGCCGAAGGTGGCGACCGTCCGTCCCGCCGCGGCCGTCAGGTTCGGCGCGAGCTTGCGCCACTTGTTGCCGATCAGCTCCGGGTGGATCAGGTCGTCCCGCTTGAGCAGCAGCCGCACACCGTGCCGCGCCAGCCGCCCGTCCGCCGACTCGCACAGCGGCGAGGGCAGCCGCGGCCGCAGGGCGGCGAGGTCGGGTACGGCGTCACGGCTGGTCACCCGGCCATTGTGACCGGCGCGGGGCCGCTACTTCAGCCGCTCCCGGACCCGCCCGCGCAAGGACGCCATCGTGAACCCGCGCGGATCGACCTTCCCGGGCTGCCACTCCAGGTGCCCGATCACCGAGCGTTCGTTCCAGCCGTGATGCCGGCAGACCGCCGCCGACACGCGCGCGATCGCGTCGAGCTGCGCCTCGGGCCAGGGGTCCTTGCCGTCGCCGAGGTTCTCGCACTCGAAGCCGTAGAAGTGGCGGTTGCCGTCGGTGTTCGCCTCGTTGTCCGGCGGCAGGGTCTTCTCCGCGATGACCGCGCGCAGGACGTCGTCGTCGCCGAGCCCCGCGTGGTTGGCGCGGCCGTAGCCGACCAGATGGACCTTGCCGTCCTTGGTGATCACGCCGTGGCAGAGCGGGCCTGGCAGCCCCTCGTAGCCCTTGCGGCAGAGCTCGACCGTGGCCGCGCTGCCCTTGGTCACCGTGTGATGGATCATCACGCCGTGCACGGGGCCCCACGGCCCCACGTGGTTGCGGTTGTGGTGCTCCCAGTCGCCGACCTCGACGACCGTCACGCCCTCCGCGCGCAGCCTCTGCAGGAATCTGCTCGCGGACATGGGTGTGGCCATGTACGCCTCCTCGCGCCGTGGGGCGGCCGCCGGATGCGACCGCCTCGTACCGGTCCTTTACCGGAAACGGAAGAAAGGACTCCTTGCCGCTCGCCCCGTCGTACGGCGAGCGAGCCGTTTCAGCCAGTCCGGAGGGCCGGTACGGGTCGACAGAAGACCACCATCTGCCCAGCGGGACCGTGATCCATTCCCGCTCGTTCGGGTAATAGCACCAACACGTTCCGTGATGAAAGCCTGGTCAGGCAGATCGCTACGCGTGGCGTCAGGACGGCGCCGGTGCACGACCGGGAGGGCAATTCCATATGTCGGTAGGCGAAGAGGTCCGTACGGAGCAGGCCAAGACACAGCAGAGTCTCGGCACGGCGGCCGCACGGAACCTGGCCACCACGACCAAGTCCGCGCCCCAGATGCAGGAGATCAGCTCCCGCTGGCTGCTGCGCATGCTGCCCTGGGTCAATGTGCAGGGCGGCACGTACCGGGTGAACCGGCGGCTGACGTACGCCGTGGGGGACGGCCGCGTCACGTTCGTGAAGACCGGCGACCGCGTCGAGGTCATCCCCGCCGAGCTGGGTGAGCTGCCGGCGCTGCGCTCCTTCGAGGACGAGGACGTGCTCTCCGAGCTCGCCCAGCGGTGCGCGCAGCGGGAGTTCGCGTCGGGCCAGGTCATCGCCTCGTTCGGCAGCCCGACGGACGCGGTGTACCTGCTGGCGCACGGCAGGGTCGAGAAGATCGGCACCGGCCCCTACGGGGAGGACGAGTCGCTGGGCGTCCTCGCCGACGGCGCCTACCTAGGCGAGGCGGCGCTGCTCGACCCCGACGCCATCTGGGAGTACACGGCCCGCACGATCACCGCGTGCACCGTCCTGGTGCTCGACCGCCGGGACTTCGAGCAGGTCGCGGAGCGCTCCGAGTCGCTGCGCGAGCACCTGGAGGAGCTGCGGTCGATCCCGGCGCAGCGCACCAACAAGTACGGCGAGAAGGAGGTCGACCTCGCGGCCGGCCACAGCGGCGAGCCGGACATCCCGCACACCTTCGTCGACTACGAACCCCGGCCCCGCGAGTACGAACTGAGCATCGCCCAGACCGTGCTGCGCATCCACACGCGTGTGGCCGACCTCTACAACCAGCCGATGAACCAGACCGAGCAGCAGCTGCGGCTCACCGTGGAGGCCCTGAAGGAGCGCCAGGAGCACGAGCTGGTCAACAACCGCGAGTTCGGCCTGCTCCACAACTGCGAGTACGACCAGCGGCTCCAGCCGCACGACGGTGTGCCCAGCCCCGACGACCTGGACGAACTGCTCAGCCGGCGGCGCGGCACCAAGATGCTCCTCGCCCACCCGCGTGCGATCTCCGCGTTCGGACGCGAGCTGAACAAGCGCGGACTGGTCCCGGAGACCATCGACATGTCCGGCAACCGCATCCCCACCTGGCGGGGCGTGCCGATCTTCCCCTGCAACAAGATCCCGGTCACCGAGGCCCGGACGACCTCGATCATCGCGCTGCGCACCGGCGAGGCGGAGCAGGGCGTCATCGGCCTCCAGCAGGCCGGCATCCCCGACGAGATCGAGCCGAGCCTGTCGTGCCGCTTCATGGGCATCAACGAACAGGCCATCATCAAGTACCTGGTGACGGCGTACTACTCGGCGGCGGTACTGGTCCCGGACGCGCTGGGTGTCCTGGAGAACGTCGAGATCGGCCGTTGGCGATGACCTCCGCAGCCGGTACGCCGTGTTCCGCACACGCCGCTTGGGTAGACCCACGGCGTAGGCGTCCAGCTGGAACGGAAGGGCCACCGTGGGCCGACTCATCGAGGCGAGGCCGTGGGTGAGTTCATGACGGAGACACAGCACCGCCCCGCCGGGGTCCCGCTCGCCACCGAGCCGCCCGAGGGGCGGGGGCCCGTCGTAACCGGCCGGGCCGGCCCGCCGGGACCGGCCGACACGCCGGAGGCGGCGGTGATCCTGGAGCGCACCCGGGCGTCCGTCGACCCCGAGATGCGGGCGGCGGTCGAGTCGCTGCCGCCCTCGATGCGCAGGATCGCGGGCTACCACTTCGGCTGGACCGACCCGGACGGCACCCCGGCCTCGGGCGGCGCGGGCAAGGCGATCCGGCCCGCCCTCGTCCTCACCGCCGCGGCCGCGCTCGGCGGACCGCGGGCCCGGGCGGCCGCCCTCAGAGCGGCCGTCGCGGTGGAACTGGTCCACAACTTCACGCTGTTGCACGACGACGTGATGGACCGCGACACCACACGCCGGCACCGGCCCACCGCCTGGACCGTGTTCGGCGACGCCGACGCGATCCTCGCCGGTGACGCCCTGCAGGCGCTGGCGCTGCGCCTGCTCGCCGACGACCCGCATCCGGCGTCCGCCAAGGCCGCGTCCCGGCTCGCCGACTGCGTGGTCGAACTGTGCGCCGGGCAGCACGCCGACACCGCGCTGGAGAAGCGGCGCCCCACCGAGGTCACCCTCGACGAGGTGCTCGCCATGGCCGAGGCCAAGACCGGCGCGCTCCTCGGCTGCGCCTGCGCCCTCGGGGCGCTGTACGCGGGCGCCGGCGACGGCGGGGTACGGGCGATGGACGCGTTCGGCCGTGAGGCCGGGCTCGCGTTCCAGCTCATCGACGACGTGATCGGCATATGGGGCGACCCGAGCCGGACCGGCAAGCCGGTCGGCGCGGACCTCGCCGCCCGCAAGAAGTCCCTGCCCGTCGTCGCGGCGCTCACCTCGGGCGGCCCGGCCGCCCAGGAGCTGGCCGCGCTCTACGAGGCGCCCTACGACCAGGAGGACCTGCAGCGGACCGTGCTCGCCGTGGAGCGGGCCGGCGGCCGCGACTGGGCGCAGGCCCAGGCCGCGGACCGGATGGCCCGTGCCGTACAGGCGCTCGCCCGCGCGGTGCCCGAACCGGAGGAGGCGGGGGGACTGCTGGCGCTGGCCGAGTTCGTGACCCGGCGCAGCGCCTGAGACCCGCGGTGGCCGCCGCGGAATCGAGGACCCCGGAGCCATCGGGGCCGTACGGCTCCTGACCCCGTACGGCACCACCGTGGCTCCGGCCCGGCGGGTCCCGCACATCCCCACGGTGTGCGGGGCCCGCCTTCACATCGGGCGCCTCTGCGTGGCGAGCCGCATGGATCGCGTCAAAGTCGTCCCCGGTGCGCCATCGCGGCACCAACCGCCCTACGATCAAGGCCGGTTGAGACGAAGGGGCGCGGACTCATGGGCGTGGCGATCCGGACGGCGGGCGAGGCGGACCGGGAGCTGGTGGTGGGGCTGCTGGACGCGGCCTTCCAGGACGACCCGGTCAGCAGCTGGGTCTTCCCGGGCAGGGAGCACCGCCGGACCACGCACCCGAAGCTGATGGCCGCTTTCACCGACGTCGTGCTGGCCCACGGCCGGATCGACCTCACCGAGGACGGCACGGCCTGCGCGCTGTGGATGTCCGTCCCCGCCGACGCGCCCGAGCAGGACGACGAGGGGCCCGCGCAACTGCGGGCCGAGGTCGACCCGGACAACGAGCGCGTCGAGCTGATCGGCCGGCTCACCGCCG
Organism: Streptomyces sp. RK62; assembly: GCF_018070255.1. NCBI lineage: Bacteria > Bacillati > Actinomycetota > Actinomycetes > Kitasatosporales > Streptomycetaceae > Streptomyces > Streptomyces sp. RK62. The sequence goes on from NZ_JAGPYD010000002.1 coordinate 121,716, forward strand.
GCGTCCACCCGGCCGGACGGGCCCACGAGTACCTGTGGATGATCGCCGCGGCTCCCGGGCGGCAGGGGCAGGGCCTGGGCACCGCCCTCATCACCTCCGTCCTCGACCGCTGCGACCGGGACGGCGTCGGCGCCTATCTGGAGGCCAGCAGTGCCCGCAGCCGGGTGCTGTACGAACGCCTCGGCTTCGCCCTGGAGGGCCGCCGCCTCGACCTTCCGGACGGCCCCCCGATGTGGCCGATGTGGCGAGAGCCGCGCGGCTGATCGAGAGAACCCCCTCTGGCTACGCCTCCGGCACCACCGTCGCCGTGATCCGCTCCACCAGCCCGTCCGGGACGGACACCCCGGGGAGGACGCCGTCCAGGACGTCCGGCAGGGTCAGGTGCTCCAGGAGCAGGCCGAGCATCGCCAGATAGAGCACGGTGACGACCTCGTCGCCGCCGGGCAGCCCGGCGGAGCGGTGGAAGGCGAGGGCCTCGTCGAGGTCGCCGCGCACCGACTTGGTGAACGAGGCGCGCAGTTCGGGGCGCCGGGACGCCTCCAGGCGCATCTCCAGCAGCGCCAGATACCCGGTGCGGTCGCGGGTGGCCCGGCCCATCAGGTCGTGCATGAACGCGGTGACGAGCGAGCGGTCCTTCGGCCGTGCGAGCAGCCCGGCGAGGACCTCCGGCTCCGGCGCGAGCCGTGTGTGCAGCCGGGCGTCGATCTGCCGGAGCAGGTCCTCACGGTCGGTGAAGTAGTTGGAGGCGGTGCCGACCGGCACCCCGGCCTCGGCGTCCACCGCCCGGAACGTCAGCCCCCGCGCCCCTTCACGCGCCAGCAACTCGACGCCCGCGTCGACGAGAGCGGCCCGCCGCTCCGGGTTACCCGCCATGCGGAATCCCCTCCCTCACTTGAAGCCCTCATGGAACAGCACGGGAAAAGCACTTGTAACCACTACAGCCGGAGTACTACAACTGAAGCACTACAACCGAAGTGGTTGCGGTCAGCCTACGAAAAGAGACCGGCTTGCGAAAGCTCACCTACTTCATCGCCTGCTCCCTCGACGGCTTCATCGGGGACCCGGCCGGCGACGCCACGGACATGTTCCGTTTCGTGGACGAGGAGTTCCTGGCCTTCCTCATGGAGCGGTACCCGGAGACGGTGTCCACCCCCGGCCGCCGCGCCCTCGGCCTCGACCACCTCGAGAACGTGCGGTTCGACACGGTCGTCCAGGGGCGGGGCAGCTACGACGAGGGGCTGAAGGAGGGCATCACCAGCCCCTACGCCCATCTGCGCCAGTACGTCGCCTCGCGCTCCCTGGCCGAGTCCCCGGACCCGGACGTCGCGCTGATCAGGGACGACGTCGTCGGCACCGTCCGCGCCCTGAAGGCGGAGGAGGGCGGACTGGACATCTACCTGTGCGGCGGCTCGCAGCTCGCCGGCGAGCTGATCGACGAGATCGACGAACTCGTCATCAAGAGCTACCCCGTCGTCTACGGGACTGGCATGCCGATGTTCGGCTCGGGCTCCGCCGTCACCGACTTCGCGCTCGACGAGATCCGCGCCTTCAAGAACGGCATCGTGGTTCGTACGTACAGCAGGAAGCGCTGAGCGGCGCGCCGCCCTACCCTGGGGACATGGGCAGCGAACAGCACGTCTGTCCCGACTGCGGACAGCCCGTCGAAACGGTCGTCCGGCGTCACAAGACGCTGGGCGCATGGGTCCCCACATGGGTTCCCGGTCCCTGCCGGAACCCCGACTGCGCGGCGCATTCCGAAGGCGCCGCCGAGCAGCAGCACGACCGGCCCGCCCGGCCCGGTGAGCCCGCCGCGTCCGGTGAGCCCGCCGCGTCCGGTGGGCCGACCCCGCCCGGGAGCCCGGCCGCGTCACCCGAGAAGACCACCGCGACCGAATCCTGACCGGCGGCGAGGAGCGGTTCCGCCCCGGACCGTACGCTCGCCGTATGTCCGAACACACGTACATCCTCCACCTCACGGAGCGCTCGCTCTGGGAGGCCGCCCGCGAGCGCGGCGCCTACGAGATCTCCACCCGTGGCCGCACGCTGCAGGAGGAGGGCTTCATCCACTGCTCGACCCGCGCCCAGCTCCCCAAGGTCGCCGCCTTCCTCTACGGCACCTACGACGGGCCGGACGATCTCGTGGTGCTGGTCGTCGACCCCGAGCGGCTGGACGTGCCGCTGCGCTACGAGGCGGTGGAGCCGGGCGGTGAGGAGTTCCCGCACGTGTACGGGCCGCTGCCGGTCGGCGCCGTGGTCGACGTGGAGCGGTGGAGGTGACGCGGCGGCGGCCATGGCGGTGGATCGTGGCGGCCTGGCTGGTCCTGGTGGCCGTCGCGGGCGGGGCGACGCTGTGGCTGCAGGACACGGGACGGCCGCCGGGGCGGTACGGCTGGGAGAACGCGACGCCGAGCACGTCACCGCCGCCGGAGTGCCCCTCGCCCGCGGACGGAAGCGTGGACGTCCTCTGCATCGTCAGCGGGCGCTGAGCGCGCCCGTGCCCGGATCGCGTGCCGTCAGGCAGTAGACACCGCCCGCCGGGTCCCGCAGCACCGTCCAGTGTGCGCCGTCGGCGACGAAGAGGGCGCCCAGTTCCTCGTGCCGGGCGCGGGTCGCCGCGATGTCCGCGCAGGCGAGGTCGACATGGGCGGAGGGCGGGCGTTCCTCGCCGAGCCGCTGGAGCAGGATCCGGACGGGCAGCCCGGCCGGGGGCAGCAGTACGTGGAACTCGGGGAGCGAGCCGGGCGCCGACGCCCAGCCGTCCAGCAGGGCGCCGAAGAAGGCGACTTCGGCGTCGAACGCTGAGGGCGGCAGGTCCAGGCAGACCTGGTCGAGCCGGCTTCCGCGCACCACGGGCGGCCGGACCGACTCCCCGGCCCACGGCACCACGCAGAACGGCACCCCCGCGGGCGTACGCAGCACGGCCCACCCGTCGTGCTCGGCGACGAGTCCGGCACCGAGCTCCAGCGCGTCCGCCACGAACCCCCGTACGTCGTCCACGGCGAAGTCGAGATGCGCGCCCCCGGCCCCCGCGCCGACCCCCTGCACCTTCACACAGGCGTCCGCCCCGCCGCCCGGCACCAGGGTCACGAACTCGCCCAGCTCGCCCCGGAACTCGGACAGCCCGCTCCCCGTGACCGCCGCCCAGAAGGTGTGCGCCCGCTCGAACAGGGCGGCGGGCCGGTCGACGAAGGCGTAGGTCCAGCGGATGCTCATGGGGTGATCGTAGGCCGGGTCGCCGCTCTCACCGGGACGGTTTCCGCTCGTACACCGTCACCCGCCGCCCGCGCACCTGTATGTCCGTCACCACGGTGAAGTACCGCTTCAGCACGTCGGACTTGACCTCGTCCCGCTGTGCCGACACCGGCCGGGCCACCGCTGCCGCGTCCGTCACCAGCAGGATCCGCCGCTGGGCCAGCATCGCGGACCGTATCCGGGCGGGCGACGCCTCCTCGCCCTTCAGCGTCCCGGACTCCACCGGACCGCGCGCCAGCGCTATGTCCCGTACGCCCGCGAAGGCGTCCGGCGAGACCAGCGCGGTGTCCCGCCGGGCCGCCGGTACGAACACCACGGCGTCGCCGTCCTGTTTCATCCGCCGTACGTCGGCCGCCACCGCCAGCACGTCGTCCACGCGGCTCGCCGGGGACCGCTTGGCCAGCGACTGGGGGAGCAGCGCGGCCAGCGCCACGGCGACCGCCACCGGGACCAGCAGCGCCGACGCCCTCGGCAGCCGCGGCCGGAGCGCCCGTACGGCCGCCCCCAGCGCGGAGCCGATCAGCAGCGCCAGACCCAGCATCGAGAACAGCACATAGCGGTCCAGGAAGAGCGGCTTCACCAAGGAGACACCGGCGAGCAGGAGTTGGGGCACCGCCAGCAGCGGCAGCCCCACGGCCGACGCCGAGAGCCGCCCGGCGCGCGGACGGTCCACCAGGCAGCCGAGCGTCCCGATCGCGACGAGGACCCCGGGGCCGATCAGCATGTGCCAGGTCAACGGCGGTATCCAGGAGACCTGTTCGGCCTGGCCGAGGCTGAACAGGATCAGCGGCAGCACGGCCGCGACGGCGAGCGCCGACGCCACCGCCCAGCGCACCAGGACCGCTCGTGGCGCCCGCACCCACACCAGGGTCACGAGATGCGCGGCGAGCATCAGCAGTGACAGCCAGTTGAGCAGCCCGCACACGGCGACCGCGACCGCGTAGCCGGCCCAGTGCCGGCGCCGGGCCCGCCCTTGGAGCGCGGTCACCAGCAGCACGGTCGCGACACCGGCCCCGGCGGTGACGAGTGCGTACGGGCGGCCCTCCTGGAGGTAGAACTGCACCGCCGGGAGCAGCCCGAGGGCCAGTCCGCCCGCCGGCCCGGCCCAGGCTCCGGACAGCCGCCGCCCGAGGTGGGTCACACACGCCGCCGCGACCGCCATGGCCAGCACCGAGGGGAGCCGCAGGGTCGTCGTGCCGCCGCCGAACCAGCCGAACAGGGCGTGCATCAGCAGGTAGTAGAGCCCGTGCACGGCGTCGACATGCTCCAGCATGTGCCCTATCGCGCCGCTGGAGCGCCGGGCCACCTGCCAGGTCGCGGCCTCGTCGCGCCAGACGCTGTCCTGCCGGGAGAGCCCCCAGAGCCCGAGGCCGACGGTCCACACCACGGGGACCACCCACAGGAACGGCCGTTCGGAGCGGCGGCGCGGAATCGGTTCCCCGGCGGGCGCTCCCGGGACGACGGGCGCCTCGGCGACGGCCGTAGGGCATGGTGCGGACAACGGTGTTCCCCCCGTGGATCGACATCTCGTCCACCGGGTGGACATGTCAGAACCTACGGGACCGCGCCGATCAAGAACCACCTCCGATACGGGTGAGTACTCTCACGGCCTCTCGGCGGAACCTGGGGCCACGCGCGGGAACCGACACCGAAGGGGCCCGTCCGGCGAACCGGCCGAGCCCCTTCGGAGGTCGGGAAACGACAAAAGGCCTGGGTTCAGGCCTTCTTGGTCTCCCAGAAGATCTTGTCGATCTGGGCGATGTAGTCCAGAGCCTTCTGGCCCGTCGCCGGGTCCGTCGACGCCTTGGCGGCCGAGAGGGCCTTCAGGGCGTCGTTGACCAGCTGGTGCAGCTCCGGGTACTTCTCGAAGTGCGGGGGCTTGAAGTAGTCGCTCCAGAGCACCGAGACGTGGTGCTTGGCCAGCTCGGCGCGCTGCTCCTTGATGACGGTGGCACGCGCCTGGAAGTGCGGGTCGTCGTTGGCGGCCATCTTCTCCTGGACGGCCTTCACCGACTCCGCCTCGATGCGGGCCTGGGCCGGGTCGTACACACCGCAGGGCAGGTCGCAGTGTGCGCTGACCTTGACCTTGGGGGCAAACAGGCGGGAAAGCATGGAGCATTCCTTCCTCGTGATCGTCTTCTCAGGTGGGACATTACTCCCTGCAAGACCGGATTTCGCGAGTGCCCCCGTGGGCTTAGGACAAAAGTCCAGGGTGAGACTGAGACTGGTGGAGGACCGTACCGGGGAGGTGCCGGGGATGCCGGAGTTGTCGCAGGAGACCGAGCGCGGGCGGGCCGGGCGGCCCTTCGGGTGGGCCGAGGTGACCGGTCCCTCCATGGTGCCCACGCTGTACCACGGCGATCTGCTCGTCGTGTCGCACCGGGGCCGGACCCGGCCCGGTGACGTCGTGGTCCTGCGCCATCCGTTCCAGCAGGACCTGCTGGTCGTCAAGCGCGCGGCCGAGCGCCGGGACGGCGGCTGGTGGGTGCTGGCCGACAACGCGTTCGCGGGCGGCGACAGCACCGACTACGGCGTCGTCCCGGACGAGCTGATCCTGGGCCGCGTACGGCTGCGGGTGCGGCCGCGCAAGCCCGGTCAGCGCTCGCCGTTCGCGAGGCTGCGCTGGGCGCTGTCGGCGGTGCGGCCGGTGCTGGCCGACCGGTCGGCCTCCAGGCGTTTGCGGGCCCGGTAGGCGGCGACGTTGGCGCGGGTCGCGCAGCGGTCCGAGCAGTAGCGCCGGGAGCGGTTGGTCGAGGTGTCCAGGTAGGCGTTGCGGCAGGGCGCCGCCTCGCACAGCCCCAGCCGGTCGACGCCGTACTCCGTCAGATGGAAGGCCAGGCCCATCGCGGCGATGGCCGCGTAGCCGGCGGTCGCGTTCGACGGATGGTCGGCGAGATGCATGTGCCACAGCGGGCGCCCGTCGTCGTCGCGGACGTCGTGCCCGGAGATCTGCGGGCTCACCGGGAACTCCAGGAGCAGGGCGTTCAGCAGGTTCACCGCGGTGGACTCGTCGCCGTCGTTCGCCGCCTCGAAGACCGACCGCAGGCGTGCGCGGACCGAGCGGAAGCGGGTGACGTCCGCGTCGGTGGCGCGGCGGGCCGCCTCCTGGCTGCCGCCGAAGAGGTCGCGGACGGCCTCGACCGAGGTCAGCGCATCCTTGCCCCGGGCCGGGTCCTCGCTGTTGACGAGCCGGACGGCGTAGTCCGAGTAATAGGCCAGTTCCACTTGTAGTCCTTACGGAGACGTTCTATCGTCGTCGTGCGGTCGGGTAATGGTCGATCGTGGATCCAGGGTATTACGCAATCGTGCGACGGAGGGGCTCGATGACGGACATGGACACCTCGGCCATCACGACCACCGCGGACTGGGGCGCCTGGCAGCGCAGCTGGGACCGGCAGCAGGAGTGGTACATGCCGGACCGCGAGGACCGCTTCCGGATCATGCTCGACATGGTCGAGGCCCTCGTCGGCCCGGCCCCGCGCGTGCTCGACCTCGCGTGCGGCACCGGAAGCATCTCGGCGCGGCTGCTCGCGCGGTTCCCCGAGGCCACCAGCACCGGCGTCGACCTCGACCCGGCGCTCCTGGCCATCGCCGAGGGCACCTTCGCGGGCGACGAGCGGATCTCGTTCGTCACGGCCGACCTCAAGGACCCCGACTGGCCGGCCCGGCTGCCGTACGACTCCTACGACGCCGTCCTGACCGCCACGGCCCTGCACTGGCTGCACCGTGAACCCCTCGTGGCCCTCTACGGTCAGGTCGCGGAGCTCGTCCGTGACGGCGGTGTCTTCATGAACGCGGACCACATGATCGACGACACGACGCCCCGGATCAACGCCGCCGAGCGCGCCCAGCGCCACGCCCGCATGGAACGCGCCAGGGCGGACGGCGTCCCCGACTGGTCCGAGTGGTGGCGGCTCGCGGCCGAGGACCCGGCCCTCGCCGGGCCGACGGCCCGCCGCTTCGAGATCTACGGCGACCACGCCGACGGCGACATGCCCCCGGCCGCCTGGCACGCCCGCGTCCTGCGCGAGCAGGGCTTCGGGGAGGCCCGGCCGGTCTGGTGCTCCCCGTCGGACACGCTGCTGCTGGCGCTGAAGTAGCACCCCGGACATGACGAGAGGGGCGGTACGGATGACCCGTACCGCCCCTCCGGTCCGTCTTCGGCCCTCGGTCAGAGCACCTTGGACAGGAACGCCTGCGTCCGCTCGTGCTGCGGGTTGGTCAGGACCTCCCGCGGATCGCCGGACTCGACGACCACACCGCCGTCCATGAAGACCAGGCTGTCGCCCACCTCGCGGGCGAAGCCCATCTCATGGGTGACGACGACCATCGTCATACCGGACTCGGCGAGGTCGCGCATGACGTCCAGGACGTCGCCGACCAGCTCCGGGTCGAGCGCCGAGGTGGGCTCGTCGAAGAGCATCAGCTTCGGGTCCATGGCGAGCGCGCGGGCGATCGCCACGCGCTGCTGCTGGCCGCCGGAGAGCTGCGAGGGGTAGTTCCCCGCCTTGTCGGCCAGGCCGACCCGGTCGAGGAGCTCGCGCGCCCGCTCCCGGGCCTGGGCGCGGGAGACGCCCTTGACCTGGATCGGCGCCTCGATGACGTTCTCCAGGGCCGTCATGTGCGGGAACAGGTTGAACCGCTGGAACACCATGCCGATGTCCCGGCGCTTCAGCGCGACCTCGCTGTCCTTGAGCTCGTACAGCTTGTCGCCCTTCTGGCGGTAGCCGACCAGCTCGCCGTCGACGTACAGCCGGCCGGCGTTGATCTTCTCCAGGTGGTTGATGCACCGCAGGAAGGTCGACTTGCCGGAACCCGACGGACCGATGAGGCAGAACACCTCACCCTGCTTGACCTCGAGGTCGATGCCCTTGAGGACCTCTACGGGGCCGAAGGACTTGTGGACGCCCTCGGCCTTGACCATGGCGGTCATGCGGTGCCTCCCGTCGACGAAGAGCGGTTGGACAGGGACAGCAGGTTCGCCTTGATCTTCTGGAACGGCGTCGCCGGCAGGGACCGGCTCGAACCGCGGGCGTAGTAGCGCTCCAGGTAGTACTGGCCGATGCTGAAGACCGAGGTCAGCAGCAGGTACCAGGCGGCCGCGAGGAACAGCATCTCGGCCGGGGCACCGGAGGTCTGGCCGATGTCCTGGGCCGCGCGCAGCAGCTCGGGATACTGGACGACCGAGACCAGCGAGGTCGTCTTCAGCATGTTGATGACCTCGTTGCCCGTGGGCGGCACGATCACGCGCATGGCCTGCGGGATGACGATGCGGCGCAGCGTCTTCACATGGCTCATGCCGAGGGCGTGCGAGGCCTCCGTCTGGCCCTCGTCGACCGCGAGCAGACCGGCGCGGCAGATCTCCGCCATGTACGCCGCCTCGTTGAGGCCGAGTCCGAGCAGCGCCGTCAGGAACGGCGTCATGAAGTCGGACCACTCGTTCTTGTAGAACGGGCCGAGGTTGATGTACTCGAAGACCAGGCCCAGGTTGAACCAGACGATGAGCTGGACCAGGACCGGGGTGCCGCGGAAGAACCAGATGTAGAACCACGCGATGGACGAGGTCACGGGGTTCTTGGACAGCCGCATCACGGCGAGCAGGACGCCGCCGATGATGCCGATCGCCATGGACAGGACCGTCAGCAGCAGCGTCTTGCCGACGCCGTCGAGGATGCGGTCGTCGAAGAAGTAGTCCGGGATCGCGCCCCAGTTGATCTTGCCCTGGGAGAAGGCGTAGACGATCGCGGCCAGGATGGCGATGGCCAGGACGGCGGAGACGTACCGCCCGTAGTGGCGGACCGGGATGGCCTTGATGGCCTCCGGACCGGCCGGCGGGGTGTCCGCCGGCCCGTCCTTCTTGTCGATGTCAGTCACAGGTGTTGCCTTTCAGTGCCCGCTGTCCGACGCGGTCACTTGCCGCCGTTGATGGTGGCTTCCTTCACGGCACCGTCCTCGACGCCCCACTTCTTGATGATCTTGTCGTACTCGCCGTTGTCGATGATCGCGTCGAGGGCGGCCTTGAGGGCGTCGCGCAGCTGGGTGTTGGTCTTGGCGACCGCGATGCCGTACGGGGCGGCCTCGACCTGCTCGCCGACCAGCTGGAAGTCGTTGCCGCCACCGGAGGTCTTCACGGCGTACGCGGCGACGGGGAAGTCGGACGAGCCGGCGGCGGCGCCGCCCGAGCGCAGGCGGGTCTGGGCCTGCTGGTCGTTGTCGAAGGCCTCGATGGTGATGGTCTTGCCACCGGAGCACTTCTTGGCCTCGGCCTTGGCCAGGTCCTCGGAGACCGTGCCGCGCTGCACGACGATCTTCTTGCCGCACAGGTCCGACCAGGTCTTGATGTCGGTGTTCTTGCCCTTCTGGGTGTAGATCGAGACACCGGCCGTGAAGTAGTCGACGAAGTCGACGCCCTCACCGACCTTCTTGCCGGTGTCCGAGTCGATGCCCTCCTGGCGGTCCTTGGTGTCCGTCATCGCCGACATGGCGATGTCGTAGCGCTTCGAGCGCAGACCGGTGATCAGGCTGTCGAAGGTGCCGTTCTCGAACTGGAACGTCACGCCGAGCTGCTTGCCCATGGCGGCGGCCAGGTCGGGGTCGATGCCGACCGTCTTGCCGGAGTCGTCCTTGAACTCGACCGGGGCGTACGCGATGTCCGAGCCGACCTTGATGACGCCCTTGTCGCGGATCGCCTGCGGCAGCTTGTCGGCGAGCGGTGCGGCGCTCTTCGAGCCCGTGCCCTCCGTGTTGCTGTCGGTCTGGTCACCGCAACCGGTGAGAATCAGTGCGCCTGCGACCGCGATCGAGCCGACCACTGCCAACCGGGAGCGAGCGGCGGTCGTACGACGGGTGGTGCGTGCGGTCATGGTGGGTTCCTCCGGCGGATGGGTGGAGTTGCCGATGGGGCGGGCGCCTGCCGGTGACCGGCAGGGGCCTGTGTTCCTCAGGTCGACGAGAGCACACGCCTTCGAGTGTCGCGACCCTGTGTGATTACGGCATCTTGCCATTCGGACTGGGCCATTCAGGGCGCCCGCCATGTCAAAATCGGATAACGGGTTACCCCCGAACCGCCGCGGGCCGGTCCACCCTGGCCGCACCTTCTACGGGAATCCATCCTTCCGGCCGGAAGATCTTCGGCGTTTCGCAGGATGCGGACCGGTCGTGTGTGGGGTACGTGAGGTTCAGTGACCGTCCATGGTGTTTGGTGATGATTGTCCGCCCATTTCGGCACGATTCACACCGGTGCCACCCTCACGTCGTGTCCGATTCGTATCCATGGGTGAGGAAGCCTCCCCATGCGTCATGTGATCTTGCACGTATTGGACTCGTCGCGGCGCGGTCCGTCCGGTAAGAAGGTTCTTTACACCCCTCATCCGGGGCTCAGGGCGCGTGTGCGGCGCGCCCGTCGTGTATGGGCCGTACGTCGTACGTATCAACGAGCAGGGCCATACGCGTCCCCGCCCACTTCTCACCAGGAGTGGTCCCACCCTCAACCATGATCATTTAAGGGGTCAGACAAGTGGCAGCGGAGATCGTCAATCCTCGCAGCGGGGGCAATACCGATCAGGACGGAGGGGTCGAGCCCCTCGATTCCTTCGATCCGGCATTCGCCCTGCACCGCGGCGGCAAGATGGCCGTGCAGGCCACCGTGCCGGTCCGCGACAAGGACGACCTGTCCCTGGCGTACACGCCCGGCGTCGCGAAAGTGTGCAGCGCGATCGCCGAGCAGCCGGAACTCGTCAACGACTACACGTGGAAGTCGTCCGTCGTCGCCGTCGTGACCGACGGCACGGCCGTGCTGGGGCTCGGTGACATCGGTCCCGAGGCCTCCCTCCCGGTGATGGAGGGCAAGGCCATTCTGTTCAAGCAGTTCGGCGGCGTGGACGCGGTCCCGATCGCCCTCGCCTGCACCGGCGTCGACGAGATCGTCGAGACCGTGGTGCGCCTCGCGCCGTCCTTCGGGGGAGTGAACCTCGAGGACATCTCGGCCCCCCGGTGCTTCGAGATCGAGCGCAAGCTGCAGGAGCGGCTCGACATCCCGGTCTTCCACGACGACCAGCACGGCACGGCCGTCGTGACGCTGGCGGCGCTGCGCAACGCGGCGCGGCTGACCGGCAAGGGACTCGCGGACCTGCGGGCCGTGATCTCCGGTGCCGGCGCGGCCGGTGTCGCCATCGCCCGGATGCTGGTCGAGGCCGGTATCGGCGATGTCGCCGTGGCCGACCGCAAGGGTGTCGTGTCGGCCGACCGGACCGATCTGACGGACGTCAAGCGCGAGGTGGCCGGGTTCACCAACAAGGCCGGCCTCACCGGCTCGCTGGAGTCGGCCCTGGCCGGCGCGGACGTGTTCATCGGCGTCTCCGGCGGCACGGTGCCCGAGGAGGCCGTCGCCTCGATGGCCGAGGGCGCCTTCGTGTTCGCCATGGCCAACCCGAACCCCGAGGTGCACCCCGAGGTCGCGCACAAGTACGCCGCGGTCGTCGCCACCGGCCGGTCGGACTTCCCGAACCAGATCAACAACGTGCTGGCCTTCCCCGGCATCTTCGCCGGCGCCCTCCAGGTGCGGGCCTCCCGGATCACCGAGGGCATGAAGATCGCCGCCGCCGAGGCGCTGGCCGGTGTCGTCGGTGACGACCTCGCCGCCGACTATGTGATCCCGTCGCCGTTCGACGAGCGTGTGGCTCCCGCGGTCACCGCGGCCGTCGCCGCCGCCGCCCGCGCCGAGGGCGTCGCGCGCCGCTGACCCCGGTATCGGCAGAACGACCCCGTCCGGCTGTCCGGGCGGGGTCGCTTTCGTCGGGGGGTGCATATCGGCGGGGTGGCTTGTCTCTTTACCCGTCCGCTCCGCCGTCCGGGTGACGGACGGGACCGGGCCCGGCGTGTCGCGCGAGGCTGCTCGCAGGGGCCCGGTGGCTTGGCAAGAGGGCGTGTCTCACAACGCCCCACCGTTCCGCCGGCCGGGCGCGGAGCCTATCGTCAAGGTCATGTTCGCCGTCTACGCCGCCCGAATCGACCGCGACCAGCCGCTCTCCGGCCTGGAGTTGGGGGACCGCCCGGCCCCCGAGGCCCGCCCCGGCTGGAGCACCATCGATGTCAGGGCCGCCTCCCTGAACCATCACGACCTCTGGTCCCTGCGGGGTGTGGGCCTCCCCGAGGAACGGCTGCCGATGATCCTCGGCTGCGACGCCGCCGGCGTCGACGAGGACGGCAACGAGGTCGTCCTGCACTCCGTCATCGGCCAGAGCGGGCACGGGGTCGGCCCCCGGGAGCCCCGCTCCATCCTCACCGAGCGCTACCAGGGCACCTTCGCCGAGCAGGTCGCCGTCCCGACCTGGAACGTCCTGCCCAAGCCCAAGGAGCTCTCCTTCGAGGAGGCCGCCTGCCTGCCCACCGCCTGGCTGACCGCGTACCGGATGCTGTTCACCAACGCCGGTGTACGGCCCGGCGACTCGGTGCTGGTGCAGGGCGCCGGCGGCGGTGTCGCCACGGCCGCGATCGTCCTCGGCAAGGCGGCGGGGCTGCGCGTCTTCGCCACCAGCCGGGACGAGGCCAAGCGCAAGCGCGCCCTGGAGCTGGGCGCCGTCGAGGCCGTGGAGTCGGGGGCCCGGCTCCCGCAGCGCGTCGACGCCGTGATCGAGACGGTCGGCGCCGCCACCTGGTCGCACTCCGTGAAGTCGCTGAAGCCGGGCGGCACGCTGGTCATCTCCGGCGCCACCAGCGGCGACCGGCCCTCCCACGCCGAGCTCACCCGGATCTTCTTCCTGGAGCTGAAGGTCGTCGGCTCCACCATGGGCACCAAGGACGAGCTGGAGGACCTGCTGTCCTTCTGCGCCGCGACCGGGGTACGCCCCGTGATCGACGAGGTGCTGCCGATGGACCGGGCCCGTGAGGGCTTCGAGCGGATGGCGTCCGGCGAGCAGTTCGGGAAGATCGTGCTCACCAACTGACCTTTGGCGTCGCGCCTTTCACGGCGGGTCCGGGCTCTGCTCCGGACCCGCCGTTCTTCATGTCCCCAGCGCCCGCATGTCAACTAGGGTTGACATCGCCCGACCTGTCAACCAATATTGACATCATGACCGAGGCAACGGATCTCGCCGAGCGGGCGGGAGATCGCGATCCAAGGGTGGGCCTGCGGGCCGTCGCCGCCCTGCGCCGGCTGCTGGAACAGCTGGAGGCGGTGCAGGTGCGCAGCGCGCGCAACCAAGGGTGGTCGTGGCAGGAGATCGCCGCGGAGCTCGGGGTCAGCAGGCAGGCCGTCCACAAGAAGCACGGGAGGCGTTGATGTTCGAACGGTTCACGAAGGACGCCCGCGCGGTGGTGACGGGCGCGGTCGAGCACGCCGAGCGGGACGAGGCGCCGGCCGTCGGGCCCGAGCATCTGCTGCTCGCGCTGCTGGACCGGGAGGGCGGCCGGGCGTCGTTCGCCCTGGCGTCGCTCGGCGGCGGAGCATGGCTCGACTCCGTACGCCGGGCGCTCGGCGAGGCCCGCCGACGGGGCGGGCTGTCGCAGGCCGAAACCGACGCGCTCGCCGGACTCGGGATCGACGTCACGGAGATCGTCGCCCGGGTCGAGGAGGCGCACGGCGTAGGGGCGCTGGCCGGGGACCGTCGCGGCCGGGGCGGCTGGTCCGGGCACCGTCCGTTCAGCAAGGACGCCAAGGATGTGCTGACGCGGTCGCTGCGCATGGCCGTCGCCCGCCGGGACCGGTACATCGGCGACGAGCATCTGCTGCTGGCCCTGACCAGCCGCCCCGGCGTCCCCGCCGAGGCCCTCGCCGACCACGGCGTGACCCATGAGTCCGTCACCCGCGTGCTGTACGGCGGACCGGAGTCCAAGGCCGGCTGAGGAGCGCTGCGGGGAAGGCCGGGCCGGGCGGTGGGGCCGTACCGCCCGGCCTCCGTCAGGACTTGGGCGCCCGCAGTACGGCGCCGATATGGGCCGCCGCCGTCGACAAGTGGCGCCGGACATCCCGGAACTGGTCCGGCGTCACACCGTGGTCGCGGGCCGCGTCGCGGATGTCGTCGCGGAACCGGTCGAGCAGCCGGTCCAGGTCGCGGGCCGGGTCGCCGGTGCCGCTCTCATGGGCCCAGGTGGGCTCGTAGCCGGCCGGGAAGTCCCCGGGGGTCTCGGAGTACTCGGGGGGCCGGGTGTACTCGGCGGCGGGGGAGTGCTCGGCTGCCGGAGCCTGCCCGGCCCGGTCGGTCCCGGGGGAGGAGGCGCCCTGGCGGCCGAAGCCGAAGTCCCGGCCGAAGCCCTTGCCGAAGTCCCCGAACTCCTTGGTCAGTTCCGTCAGGCCCTCGCGGAGCCCCGTCGGCCAGTCGCCCCGGGCGAAGTGGTCCTGCACATGCTCCTGGACCCGGCGGGCGATGCGCTGGACCTCCTCCTGGGCCTGGGCGCGGGCGCGGTCCTGCGCCTCCTTGGCCTGGCGCCGGGCACGCTGGGCCTCCTCGCGGGCGCGCCGGCTCTCGTCCTTGGCGCGGCGGGCCTGCTCCTTCCACTCCTGCTTGGCCCGGCGCATCTCCTCCTTGGCGGCCCGCCAGGCCTCCTTGTCGGTGACGTCCGAGAAGTCGCCCGAGGCGCTCTCCGTCCCGGAGCCGCCCTTGCGGGCCTCGGACACGGCGGCCCGCATCTCGCGCCGCAGATCACCGGCCGCGCCACGCACATCGGCCTGCATCTCGGCGGCCAGCTCGGCGACCGACTCCCGGATCTCCAGCTCCAGATCGGCCAGTTCACCGCTGCGGTCGGCGAGTTCGGCGCGGCCGGCGTCCGTGATGGCGTACACCTTGCGGCCGCCCTCGGTGGTGTGGGTGACCAGGCCCTCCGCCTCCAGCTTGGCCAGACGGGGGTAGACGGTGCCGGCGGACGGTGCGTACAGCCCCTGGAAGCGTTCCTCCAGCAGGCGGATCACCTCGTAGCCGTGGCGGGGCGCCTCGTCCAGCAGCTTCAGCAGATACAGGCGCAGGCGGCCGTGGGCGAAGACGGGGGGCATGTCAGAGCACCTTCTTGTCGGTCGTGCCGTCGGCCGGGCGGGGTGTGGGGGCGTCGGTCGGATCGTCGCCCTGGCCGGAGAGGGGATTGTCCCCCGCTCCGGCCGCGGGGCCGCCCACCGGGTCCCCGGCCGGGCCGGGCGCCTCACCTGCCCAGGACTCGTCCTCCCGGGGCGGGCGGCGCAGCAGCGCGATGGAGCCGGAGACCGTCGTCGCCCGGAGCTTGCCGGTGCCGGCGCCCAGCCGGCCGGTGATCTTGTGCGCGCCCCACTGGCCGTGCACCCGGAGGTCGTCGAAGGCGTTGGAGATGGTGCCGCTCGCGGTGTTGGCCTCGACGTCGGCGTCGGCCGGGGCGGGCAGCCGTATGGCGATCTCGCCGGAGACGCTGGTCAGCCGGACGTCCGTCGGGCCGTCCGGGTCCAGGTCGACGATCATGGACCCGCTGACGGAGTCGGCCTTCACGGACGAGGCGGCGCCCTCGACGACCGTCAGATCACCGGAGACCGAGTTGAAGCGGAGGTCGCCGGTCACGGCCTGCGCCTCCAGGTTCCCGGACACGGTGTCCGCGCGGACCGGCCCGGACAGGCCGACCAGTGTGGTGTCGCCGGTGACGCCCTTGACCATGGACCGCCCCCGCAGGCCGGAGACGAACGCGCTCGCGCCCACCACGCCCACCTCGACACGGGTGTCGGCCGGCACCGCCAGGGAGACCACCGCGCTGCGGCGCCAGCCCTTGCGGTCCAGCCACTTGAGGAACCCCTTCCAGGGCAGGTCCTCGTAGGCGACGGTCAGGACGCCGTCCTGCTGGGTCACCACCAGCGGCGGGCCCTCGATCTCGGAGACCTCCAGGCGTGCGGAACCCTCCTCGGTGCCCACCACGTTCACCGTTCCGTTGACGACGCGGACGTGCAGGTCGCGCACCGGCTCCTCGAAGGTGAGTTTCCTGGGCTCCGTGACGGACCACTCGGGCATGGTGCGGACCTCCTGACCGGCCGGGCGCGACCGCACGGGCCGGGCCTGGACACGACACGCCATATCGCGTCTTCCGTAAAACACGATATATCGCGGGCAGGGAAAGTCAAGGCACTCGTTCTGGTGATCACAAATCCCGCTCACCGGACAAAGCGGCCTAGCGTGGGGGCATGTCGACGGAACAGTCCCGGTCCGCCCGCGAGGCCCAGCCGGCCCCGGGCGCCCTGCTCCTGTGCCGGGCGGAACCCGATTCCGTCGCACCCGTGGCCCGGCTGCTGCGCGAGGACATGCTGCTCGCGCCGGCCGGCGAGGGATGGAGCGTGCTCGTCCCCGAGGGCAGGCCCTGGCAGGAGGGCGGCGAGCCGGTCGACCGCGTCCTGTCCGGCTGGGCCCTCGCCCTGGCCGTCGGCGCCCCGTGGCCCGCGCTCGCCCTGTGGTGGGACACCGAGCGCGCCGGGTACTCCCTCGCCTCGGGCTTCCGCCGCCCGGTCGGCTACGAATGGCTCGCCAACGGCACCCCGGCCGGCGTCGACGAGGCCATGCACACCTTCGCCGCCCGCCTCGGCCTCGACCCGGTGCTCGACGAGCAGTCCCTCGACGAACTGACCCGCCCCGACCCGGCGTCCGACGCCCGCGCCCGCCTGCGCGGACTGCTCGCCGTCCTCCAGCGTGCGGGTGTGCACCTGCCCGACGGCCTCGCCCCCGGCGACAGCGCCGACCGGCTGCGCGCCGCCGCACGCGCACACCCGCACGTCCGCCCGGCCGAGGGCACCGCCCGGTCCGAGGGCGACGCCGCGCCGCCGGCCCCTCTCGTGCCCTGGGCCGCCGCGGGACCCTGGGCGCGTGCCCTCTCCCTGGCCCAGATCGCGGTCGGCCTGCCCCTCACGGCCTGGGGCCTGCACCGCCGCAGCGGCGGCTGGACGACCGCTGGCGCGCTCCTGCTGGCCCACGGCACACTGGGCCTCGCCTGCTGGCCCGTCAGCCCGCTGGACTGACGTACAGCGGCGTCCTCAGATGTCGTCGTCCTCGTCGTCCAGCCGGGCAAGCCAGGTCGCCAGCCGCTCCACCGGTACCTCGAAGTCGGGGTTCAGATCGACGAAGGTGCGCAGCTGCTCGGCCAGCCACTCGAAGGTGATCTCCTCCTCGCCGCGCCGCTTCTCCAGCTCTTCGATGCCTCGGTCGGTGAAGTACATGAGGTGAGGATATGTCCTGTCCGCCACGGCTGCGTGCCGGGCCGGGGCCGCTCGCCGACGGCTCCGTGACCCCGCCCCCGTCCCGGCAGTTCTCGGGACGGCGCGCGGTAGTCCCATCCCACGGAGACGGAACGACATGAGTACGCACTTCGACCCGGTACCCCTCGTCGGCACGGGAGTTGACCCGGTCGCGGACATCGAGGACTGGCTGGCCTCCCCGCCCGTGCGCGCCCTGGTCGAGGCGTTCGCCCGCACCGACCAGGACCATGAACTCGCCCGCGACCTGGCGGCCCGCAAGGGCGACGCGGCCGAGCGGCTGGCCCGGCTCGACGTGTTCACCCGCCGCTGGGACACCCGGCGCGGCAGGGAACGCAATCTCGCCGACGACCTGCCCGTACGCCCCGAGCTGCAGCAGCTCGTACGGGCGGCCGCCGAGGCGCTCGGCCTCTGTGGCGGCACCCGGCTGCGCTACGGCCACTACGAGCACGTCCTGGTCCTCGGCGGCCTCATCCGCGCCTGCCTGGCCCGCACGGCATACGCCGCCCGTCTGATCCGCACCGGACGGGTGACCGCCGGCTCCGTCACCGCCCTCGGCGGCCACCGCCCCTTCGTGGGCGACGAGTTCGAGCTCGCCGCGCTCGCCGGGGCGCCCGAGCTCGGCGAGGAGTACGAGGCCCTCGACTTCGGCACCCGCCGCGCCTTCGGTCTGCAGACGCCCGAGTCCGTGGCCGGCGAGGAGTCCGAACTGCCCGGCGGCACCTGGGCCGTCCGCACGTACCGTACGCCCGGGAGGCTGCCCGTGCGGGTGGTCGCCGCCCCGTCGAGCCGGCCGGAGCGGCGCCGCGCTGACACCGCGGACAGCTACGCCTTCTTCGCCGAGCGGGTCGCCGAACTGGAGCCGGGGGACCGGCTGTTGCTGGTGACGACCGCGCTCCATGTGCCCGCCCAGCACGCCACCGCCGTACGGATGCTGCAGCTGCCCTTCGCCGTGGAGGTGGACACCGTCGGCATCGAACCGTCCAGGGCGCCCGAGCCGGCCCGGCGCCCGTCCGGGGCCACCGCCTGTCTGCTGGAGATCCGGTCGACCGTACGCGCCCTCGCCGAGCTCCACGCAGCCCTGCGGTAGCGGACGCCGGAAGGCCCGGCTCCGAGTCGAGGGGACTCGGAGCCGGGCCTTCCGTCCGGGCTCTCCTACGGCGTTCCGCAGGCTCAGGCCTCGAACACCTCACGCACCAGCTGCTCCTGCTCGGCCTGGTGCCGCTTGGCGGAACCGACGGCCGGGGACGAGGAGTGCGGACGCGAGATACGGCGCAGGCGCTCGCCGTGCGGGACGTCGGCGCCGACCGCGAGGTCCAGGTGGTCGATCAGGTTGAGCGCGATGAACGGCCACGCACCCTGGTTCGCCGGCTCCTCCTGGGCCCACAGGTACTTCTCGGCGTTCGGGTACTTCTTGATCTCCGCCTGGAGCTCGGCACCCGGCAGCGGGTACAGGCGCTCGATGCGGATGATCGCCGTGTCCGTGACGCCGCGCTTCTTCCGCTCGGCCTCCAGGTCGTAGTAGACCTTGCCGGCGCAGAAGACGACCTTCTTCACGGCGGCCGGGTCGACCGACGCGTCACCGATGACCGGCTGGAACTGGCCGGTGGTGAACTCCTCCGCCTTCGACGCGGCGGCCTTCAGGCGCAGCATCGACTTCGGGGTGAAGACGACCAGCGGCTTGTGGTGCGGGTTGTGCACCTGCCACCGCAGGAGGTGGAAGTAGTTCGACGGCGAGGTCGGCATGGCGACCGTCATGTTGTTCTGCGCGCAGAGCTGCAGGAACCGCTCCGGGCGGGCCGAGGAGTGGTCCGGGCCCTGGCCCTCGTAGCCGTGCGGCAGGAGCAGGACGACACCGGAGGTCTGCGCCCACTTCTGCTCGGCCGAGGAGATGAACTCGTCGACGACGGTCTGGGCGCCGTTGACGAAGTCGCCGAACTGCGCCTCCCACATCACGAGCGCGTCGGGGCGGGCGAGCGAGTAGCCGTACTCGAAGCCCATCGCCGCGTACTCGGACAGCAGGGAGTTGTACACGTTGTACCGCGCCTGGTCCTCGGAGAGGTACTGGAGCGGCGTGTACTCCTCGCCCGTCTTGTTGTCGATGATCACCGCGTGGCGCTGGCCGAAGGTGCCGCGCTGCGAGTCCTGGCCGGCGAGCCGGACCGGGACGCCCTCGAGCAGGAGGGAGCCGACCGCGAGGGTCTCGCCCATGCCCCAGTCGATGGTGCCGTCCTCGACCATCGACGCGCGGCGCTGCAGCTGGGGCAGCAGACGCGGGTGGACGGTGACATGGTCGGGGATGTTGACCTGGGACTCGGCGATCCGCTTGACGACCTCCGTGGTCACCGCGGTGTTCACGGCGACCGGGAACTCGGCCTGCGGGTCCGTGGGCTCGGCGGCGGTCGGCTGCGCGGTGGCCTCGCGGACCTCCGTGAAGACCTTCTCCAGCTGGCCCTGGTAGTCCTGCAGCGCCTGCTCGGCCTCTTCCAGGGTGATGTCGCCGCGACCGATCAGGGACTCGGTGTACAGCTTGCGCACCGAGCGCTTCTTGTCGATCAGGTCGTACATCAGCGGCTGGGTGAAGGCCGGGTTGTCCGACTCGTTGTGACCGCGGCGGCGGTAGCAGATGAGGTCGATCACGACGTCCTTGTTGAACGCCTGACGGAACTCGAAGGCCAGCCGCGCGACCCGGACGACGGCCTCGGGGTCGTCGCCGTTCACATGGAAGATCGGGGCCTCGATCATGCGGGCCACGTCCGTCGCGTACATGGAGGAACGCGAGGACTCGGGGGCCGCGGTGAAGCCGACCTGGTTGTTGATGACGACGTGGACGGTGCCGCCGGTGCGGTAGCCGCGCAGCTGCGACATGTTCAGCGTCTCGGCGACGACGCCCTGGCCCGCGAAGGCCGCGTCGCCGTGCAGGGCGATCGGCAGGACGGTGAAGTCCGTGCCGCCCTTGTTGATGATGTCCTGCTTGGCGCGGGCGACGCCCTCCAGGACCGGGTCGACCGCCTCCAGGTGGGAGGGGTTGGCGGTGAGCGAGACCTTGATCTGCTCGCCGTCCAGGCCGGTGAAGGTGCCCTCGGCGCCCAGGTGGTACTTCACGTCGCCGGAGCCGTGCATCGACTTCGGGTCGAGGTTGCCCTCGAACTCGCGGAAGATCTGCGCGTACGACTTGCCGACGATGTTCGCCAGGACGTTCAGCCGGCCGCGGTGGGCCATGCCGATGACGACCTCGTCGAGGCGGGACTCGGCGGCCGAGTCCAGCACCGCGTCGAGCAGCGGGATGACGGACTCGCCGCCCTCCAGGGAGAAGCGCTTCTGGCCGACGTACTTCGTCTGCAGGAAGGTCTCGAAGGCCTCCGCGGCGTTCAGCCGGCGCAGGATGCGCAGCTGCTCCTCGCGCTCCGGCTTGGAGTGCGGGCGCTCGATGCGGTCCTGGATCCACTTGCGCTGCTTGGGGTCCTGGATGTGCATGAACTCGATGCCGGTGGTGCGGCAGTACGAGTCGCGCAGCACGCCGAGGATGTCGCGCAGCTTCATCAGGGACTTGCCCGAGAAACCGCCGACCGCGAACTCGCGCTCCAGGTCCCACAGGGTGAGGCCGTGCTCGGTGATGTCGAGGTCGGGGTGCTTGCGCTGGCGGTACTCCAGCGGGTCGGTGTCGGCCATGACGTGGCCGCGGACCCGGTAGGAGTGAATCAGCTCGAAGACCCTGGCGGCCTTGGTGACGTCGTCGTCGTGGCTGGCGTCGATGTCCTTGAGCCAGCGGACCGGCTCGTAGGGGATGCGCAGGGCCTCGAAGATGTCGTCGTAGAAGCCGTTCTCGCCGAGCAGGAGGTTCGCGACCTGGCGGAGGAACTCGCCGGACGCGGCGCCCTGGATGACCCGGTGGTCGTAGGTCGACGTGAGCGTCATGACCTTG
This sequence comes from Streptomyces sp. RK62, assembly GCF_018070255.1. Lineage (NCBI taxonomy): Bacteria > Bacillati > Actinomycetota > Actinomycetes > Kitasatosporales > Streptomycetaceae > Streptomyces > Streptomyces sp. RK62. The sequence goes on from NZ_JAGPYD010000002.1 coordinate 143,078, forward strand.
GAGATGCCGAGCTTGTTCAGGGTGTCCTGGGAGGTGCCCTGGAACTCCGCCGGGTAGTCCATGGAGCCGACGCCCATGATCACCGACTGGCCGGGCATCAGACGCGGCACGGAGTGCACGGTGCCGAGGCCGCCGGGGTTGGTCAGGGAGACCGTGACACCGGTGAAGTCGTCCATCGTCAGCTTGCCGTCACGGGCGCGGCGGACGATGTCCTCGTAGGCCTGCCAGAACTCGAAGAAGTTCAGCGTCTCGGCCTTCTTGATCGCCGCGACGACGAGCTGGCGGTCGCCGTTGGGCTTGACCAGGTCGATGGCGAGGCCGAGGTTGACGTGCGCCGGCTTGACGAGGGTCGGCTTGCCGTCCTTCTCGCCGAACGAGTAGTTCATCGACGGCATGGCCTTGATGGCCTGCACCATCGCGTAGCCGATCAGGTGCGTGAAGGAGATCTTCCCGCCCCGGGCCCGCTTGAGGTGGTTGTTGATGACGATGCGGTTGTCGAACAGCAGCTTCACCGGGACCGCGCGGACCGAGGTGGCGGTCGGCAGCTCCAGCGAGGCGTTCATGTTCTTGGCGACCGCGGCGGAGGGGCCGCGCAGCGTCACGAACTCGGGGCCGTCCGCGGGGGCGGCGGCGGGCTCGCCCTTCTTCGGCTGGGCCGGCTTGGCGGCCGGGGCCGCGGCGGGCTTCGCCGGCGCAGGAGCGGCGGGCGCGGCGGCCTTGGCCGGGGCCGCGGCCGCCGGCTTCGGAGCCGCGGGAGCGGGCGCCGGGACCGACGCGTCGGCCGGAGCGGTGGTGGTCTCCGCGGCCCCCGCGGCCGCGGTACCCGCCGGAGCCGGGGCGGCGGCAGCCCCCGGCTTGTAGTCGGCGAAGAAGTCCCACCAGGCGCGGTCTACCGAATTCGGGTCCTGGAGGTACTGCTGATAGATCTCGTCGACGAGCCACTCGTTGGCGCCGAACGCGGCAGCGGGGTTCTTGCCCGCTTGGTCCGCGTCGGTCGAGATGCTCGATGCGTTACTGGGGGACTGTGGCGACACGGCGGCAACCGCCCTCTTCCGCTTCACAAGGTGATGGACAGCGGGAATCAAGGCTACGCCTCCCCGGCCGGGAAGGTCAGGCCGGGCATGGTCATCGTCGTGTAAGTCACATCGGGAAGCGTGTTTCGGGCTCAGAAATGGCGGGAAACAAGCGGGGTTCCGCTTCTGCGGCACGTAAAGGGGATGGCGCGACCGCGACCTGACGCGGCGACGGCGCAGGTCTGTACCTGATCACACGGCCCTGTCAGGCACGACGCGTGTGGATCTTGGCGCTCCGCTTCGAACTTTACGTCAACTTGGTACGGAAGGCTGCCCTGGAAGTGTGACAAGAATCCGGCAACCCCGATCCGACTCGGCCACACCGATCCGGCCGCCGTGAAGGTCCACCGCCCAGCGCGCGATCGCCAGCCCCAGTCCGGTGCCGCCGTCGCTGCCCGGGCCGTGCGGGCGGCTGACCGCGCCCCGGTTGAACCGCTCGAAGACCCGGTGCCAGTCCGAGCGCGGGATGCCCGGACCCTCGTCCAGGACCTCCAGCTCCAGCGACTCCGGGAGCGGGCCGCGCCGCGCCTTGACCGTGACCCTGCCGTGCGGCGGGCTGTGCTTGATCGCGTTGTCGATGAGGTTGGCGACGACCTGGTGGATGCGCTCGGGGTCGGCGTGCGCGGTCAGCTCCGGCGGGGACACGTCGAGGTGCAGATGCACGTCGGTACGGGTGTGGCTGCCGGAGCCCGAGGTCATGCCCGCGCGCGCGGAGGCGACCATGTTGGCCTCCTTCAGCACCCCGGAGAGATAGGGCCATACCTCGAAGCGCCGCATCCGCAGCGGGACGACCCCGTTGTCCAGACGGGACAGGTCCAGCAGGGTCTCCACGAGCCGGCCGAGGCGCTCGGTCTGCTTCAGCGCCGTGCGCATCGTCTCGGGGTCGGCCTCGGCGATGCCGTCGACCACGTTCTCCAGGACCGCGCGCAGGCCCGCGATCGGGGTGCGCAGCTCGTGGGAGACGTTCGCGACCAGCTCCTTGCGCTGCTGGTCCTGGGCCTCCAGCTCGTCGGCCATGAGGTTGATCGTCCCGGCCAGGTCGCCCAGTTCGTCGCGGCGGCTCTCGCTGACCCGACGGGTGTAGTCGCCCTGGGATATGGACCGGGCGACCGTGTTCATCTCGTCCAGCGGCGCGGTGAGCGAATGCGCCACGAACTGCGTGATGAGCAGCGTGGCGATCATCGAGAAGACCGTGATGAAGCGCAGCTCCGTCTGGGTGCGCACCGCGATCATCGACAGTCCGGTGGTGATCAGGACCGCGATGACGACGAGCGCGCCCAGCTTGGTCTTGATCGAGAACGGACGTACGCCGCCCCAGGGCTCCCCGGGGCCTCTCCGCGCGGCCGGACCGTCGCTCATGGCGTCGGCGTCTCCAGGGCGTAGCCCACGCCGTGCACGGTGCGGATGCGCTCGGCCCCGATCTTCCGGCGCAGCGCCTTGATGTGGCTGTCCACGGTCCGGGTGCCGGAGGCGTCCGCCCAGTCCCATACCTCGGCGAGCAGCTGCTCGCGGGAGAGGACCGCGCGCGGGGTGTTCGCCAGGCACACCAGCAGGTCGAACTCGGTCGGCGTCAGATGCACGTCCTCGCTGCGGACCCGTACGCGCCGCTGCGCGTGGTCGATCTCCAGCTCGCCGAGGCGCAGGATGCCCGAGCGCGGCGTGGTGGCGGCGAGGGCGGCGCGCTCGACGCGGCGCAGCAGCACGTGCACGCGTGCCGCCAGCTCCCGCATGGAGAACGGCTTGGTCATGTAGTCGTCGGCGCCGACGCCGAGCCCGACCAGCATGTCCGTCTCGTCGTCCCGCGCGGTCAGCATCATGACCGGCACCGGCCGCTGGGCCTGCACCCGGCGGCAGACCTCCAGACCGTCGAAGCCCGGCAGCATGATGTCGAGGATCAGGAGGTCGGGCTGCCAGGCCTCGGCCGTGTCGACGGCCGCCGGGCCGTCTCCCGCGGTCTGCACGAGGAATCCCTCGGCGCGCAGACGGGCCGCGATGGCGTCCACGATGGTCGGATCGTCCTCGACCACCAGGACCCGGCGCTGTGCGCCGGGGGTCGCCGCCGTGCCGTTGTGGGAGGTGTGTGTCTGCTCCATCGCCCGCCCCAAAGTTGCTTTCCGGAATCCGTGGGGTGATCCCGCTTACTGGCTGTGCCTGCGCATGCTTGCGATTGACGCTTGAATGATCCGCGTCAGGAAAGCAGAGTACGGGGAGTCACCGTGCCAGGGCTATCCAGGTCGGACGGCGAGGTGCACGACGTCCGGAACGCCCCGGGCAACGGGGATCTCATCGGTACGCACCTGCTGGAATCCGGCATTGCGCAAGGTTTCTTCGAATTCCGGAGAGGGCTGAGCGGACCATACGGCCAGTACCCCACCCGGTGTCAACGCCCTTGCGCAGGCGGCCAGTCCGTCCGGTGAGTACAGGCTCTCGTTGCCGTCGGTGACGGTCCATCCGGGTCCGTTGTCGATGTCGAGGCAGAGCGCGTCGTACGTGGCGGATGTCTCATACACGTGGGTGACGAGATCGGTCTCCAGGATCGACGTCCGCGGGTCGGCGAGCGCCGCCGCGGAGAGGCCGGACAGCGGCCCGCCGAGATGCCAGTCGATGATCGCGTGCTCGCGCTCCGCGACGGTGATCCGCCCCGGCCGCGGGTCGGCCGCGGCGTGTGCGAGCGAGAACCCGACGCCGAGCCCGCCGATCAGGATGTGCGGCCGTGAACGGTCGCCCAGCGCGTCCAGTGCCGCGTCCACCAGCAGCCGCTCCGAGCGGCCGTCGGAGGTGTCCATCAGGAAGCAGCCGTTGGCGATGATCTGCAGCAGCTCCCCGTGCCGCCGCAGCACCACCTCCCCATAGGGGCCTTCGCGACGGTCCAGAACCACAGGCGTGTCGTACGAAGTGGACATCGGGCCATCCTGCCAGGCGGGAGCGGGTGAGGGTGAGCACCCGATCGCTGCCGGCGAACGCCGTGACCGCCTCCCGGCGGGGACCGGCTCAGTCACCGTGCCGTCGGCTACGCGCGCCGGGACCCCGGCGGTCAGGACCGGCCGGAATAGCGGCCGTCGACTCGCCGCTTCTCCTGTCGACCCCGTGGTTTCCACATGCCCGGTCCGCTGTCGATCGCTGTCAGCGAACGCCCCGGAGTGGCGGGAACAATCGGGATCCCCTGTGCATTGAGTCGGCGTAACTCAACTTGACTGCCTAAGGGGAGATCATGGCTTCGACGTCCACATCGCTCACCCTGCCCGTGCTGCCGCTCGACGACGAGGTCGTGCTGCCCGGGATGGTGGTCCCCCTGGACTTGAACGACGCCGATGTGCGTGCCGCCGTGGAGGCCGCCCAGGCCGCCGCGCGGTCCACGCCCGGCAAGCCCCGGGTGCTGCTGGTGCCGCGTATCGACGGCACCTACGCGAGCACCGGGGTGCTCGGCACCGTGGAGCAGGTCGGCCGGCTGGCCGACGGTGATCCCGGTGCCCTGATCCGCGGCCGGGGCCGGGTGCGTATCGGCGCCGGCACCACCGGGCCGGGTGCGGCGCTGTGGGTCGAGGGCACGCCCGTCGACCAGAGCGTGCCCGATCCGCTGCCCGGACAGGTGGCGGAGCTGGTGAAGGAGTACAAGGCGCTCGCCACCGCCTGGCTGCGCAAGCGCGGCGCCTGGCAGGTCGTGGACCGGGTGCAGGCCATCGACGACGTCTCGCAGCTCGCCGACAACTCCGGTTACTCGCCCTTCCTGACCACCGAGCAGAAGGTGGAGCTGCTGGAGACCGCCGACCCGGTGGCCCGGCTGAAGCTCGCCACGCAGCAGCTGCGTGACCACCTCGCCGAGCAGGACGTGGCCGAGACCATCGCCAAGGACGTCCAGGAGGGCGTCGACAAGCAGCAGCGCGAGTTCCTGCTGCGCCGCCAGCTGGAGGCCGTCCGCAAGGAGTTGCGCGAGCTGAACGGCGAGGCAGGCAAGGACCCCGCCGAGGAGTCCGACGACTACCGCGCCCGCGTGGAGGCCGCCGACCTGCCGGAGAAGGTCCGCGAGGCCGCGCTCAAGGAGGTCGACAAGCTGGAGCGGTCGAGCGACCAGTCGCCCGAGGGCTCCTGGATCCGCACCTGGCTGGACACCGTCCTGGAGCTGCCGTGGAACGAGCGCACCGAGGACGCCTACGACATCCAGGGCGCCAAGGGCGTGCTGGACGCCGAGCACTCCGGTCTCGAGGACGTGAAGGAGCGGATCACCGAGTACCTCGCGGTGCGCAAGCGGCGCGGTGAGCGCGGCCTCGGTGTGGTCGGCGGGCGGCGCGGCGGTGCCGTGCTGGCGCTCGTCGGACCGCCCGGTGTCGGCAAGACCTCGCTGGGTGAGTCCGTCGCCCACGCCATGGGCCGCAAGTTCGTGCGCGTCGCCCTCGGCGGTGTGCGCGACGAGGCCGAGATCCGCGGCCACCGCCGTACCTACGTGGGTGCCCTGCCCGGCCGGATCGTGCGGGCGATCAAGGAGGCCGGGTCGATGAACCCGGTGGTCCTGCTCGACGAGATCGACAAGGTCGGCTCCGACTTCCGCGGGGACCCCGCGGCCGCGCTCCTCGAAGTGCTCGACCCGGCACAGAACCACACCTTCCGGGACCACTACCTGGAGGTCGAGCTGGACCTGAGCGACGTCGTCTTCCTGGCCACGGCCAACGTGCTGGAGGCCATCCCGGAGGCGCTGCTCGACCGTATGGAACTGGTCCGGCTCGACGGCTACACCGAGGACGAGAAGGTCGTCATCGCCCGCGACCACCTGCTCCCGCGCCAGCTGGAACGGGCGGGACTGAACACGGACGAGGTCACCATCGACGAGGGCGCGCTGCGCAAGCTCGCCGGCGAGTACACCCGTGAGGCGGGCGTGCGCACCCTGGAGCGGTCCATCGCGCGGCTGCTGCGCAAGGTGGCGGCCCAGCACGAACTGGGCGAGCGGAAGCTGCCGTTCAGCGTCACCGAGGGCGAGCTGCGCGGCCTGATCGGCCGGCCGCACCACGTGCCCGAGTCCGCCCAGGACCCGGCCGAGCGCCGTACGGCCGTGCCGGGCGTGGCCACCGGTCTCGCGGTGACCGGCGCGGGCGGCGACGTGCTGTTCGTCGAGGCGTCGCTGGCCGACCCGGAGACGGGCGCGGCGGGCCTGACGCTGACCGGCCAGCTGGGTGACGTGATGAAGGAGAGCGCCCAGATCGCGCTGAGCTTCCTGCGCAGCCACGGCGCCGAGCTGGAGCTGCCCGTCGCCGATCTGAAGGACCGGGGCGTGCACATCCACTTCCCAGCGGGCGCGGTCCCGAAGGACGGGCCGAGCGCGGGCATCACGATGACGACGGCGCTCGCGTCGCTGCTCAGCGGACGGCTGGTGCGTACGGACGTGGCGATGACCGGTGAGGTCTCGCTGACCGGACGGGTGCTGCCGATCGGCGGCGTGAAGCAGAAGCTGCTCGCCGCGCACCGCGCGGGGGTCACCACGGTGATCATCCCGAAGCGCAACGAGCCCGACCTGGACGACGTCCCGGCCGAGGTGCTGGACAAGCTCGACGTCCACGCCGTGACCGATGTCCGCCAGGTGCTGGAGCTGGCCCTGTCGCCGGCCACCAGCGACGCGGCCCGGGAGGTTCCGGCGGCGGCGTGACGGACGCCGCCGGACAGGAAAGGGCCCGGGCCCCCGGAAGGGGACCCGGGCCCTCGCCGTGCGGGGGAGTCAGCCGTTGGCCAGGGCCACGACCCGGTCGAGGGCGCCGTTGAACCGGTCGTGGTCGCCGACGGTCGGGCCGGTCGACGTGTACTGCCACATCGTGTAGTAGCTCCAGCCGGCCGGCAGTTCGCCCACGGACGCGGCGTACCGGGCGATCCACAGCGGGTTGGCCGAGGCGAAGGCGCTGGAGTTGCCGGTGCACTGCTTCCACCAGCTGGTCGCCGTGTAGATGACGGGGTCGCGGCCGGTGCGCGCCTTGTAGCGGTTTACGAAGTCGCGGATCCAGGTGACCATCCCGCTCGCGGACTTGCCGAAGCAGGCGTCGCCGTACGGGTTCCACTCGATGTCGAGGACACCGGGCAGGGTGCGGCCGTCGCGGGACCAGCCGCCGCCGTGGTCGACGAAGTAGTCGGCCTGGGTTGCTCCATTGGTGGTGTCCGGGGTCGCGAAGTGGTACGCCCCGCGGATCATGCCCACGTTGTAGGAGCCGTTGTACTGCTGGGCGAAGTAGGGGTTGGTGTAGTACGTCCCCTCGGTGGCCTTCACATAGGCCCACTTGACCCCGCTGGACCACAGGGTCGACCAGGCGACGTTGCCCTGGTGGCTGGAGACGTCGACGCCCTCCGTCTGGGCGGCCAGGGTGCCGGCGGGGACGCCGTCGGTGCCGTCGTGTGCCGCGACGCCCATGCCCATGTGGGCGGAGCCGCGCGGCGGGGTGCCGCCGTCCCGCGCGGACGACGGCTGGGCGGTCAGGACGAGCAGGGCCAGGGCGAGTGCGAGGGTGAGCAGGAGTCCGGTCGGACAGAGGCTGTGGGGGTGGCGCTGTTCGGGTCTGTGCACGGGCATAGCGTGCCTCCGAAGGCTCGGTGACGCATGGTGGGGAACGCGCACGGGTGTGGCGTGAGCATGTCAGCGGCATGCTCCGCGTACGACGCTAGGCAGCGGAATGACCAGGTGGAAGAGGGCCTGGCGGCTGCCGTTGGTCTAAGCCTGCGAAATACTGACGGAGCTGCGGCGATGACGCCGGTTGGCGGAAACTTTCACGGCCGGGAAAACGAGGCAGGGGCTGACGTGCACGAAGACGGCAACGGCGACGCGATGGCGCCCGGACCCGGTAGCTCCAGCGGTGGTTTGGACCAGCCCGAGTTCCTGGACCTGGAACGCGAGTTGACGGTCCTCTTCCGGCGCGCCCGGGCCAAGCAGGGCGAGATGGCCCGCGAGGTCCACCCGGACCTGGAGTCGGCGGCGTACGGACTGCTGGTCCGTCTGGACGAGTCGGGACAGCTGCGGGCCACCGAACTCGCCGCGTACATCGGCGTCGGCAAGGCCACCATGTCGCGCCAGCTGCGCGCCCTGGAGGACCTCGGCCTGGTCGCCCGGGAACCGGACCCGGCGGACGGCCGGGCCTGGCTGGTGCACCTCACCGAGGAGGGCCGCCGCCGGGTCGCCAAGGTCCGCGAGGCCCGCCGGGCGCGCTATGTCGCCCAGATGTCCCACTGGGAGCGCGAGGAGGTCGCGGAGCTGGCCCGGCTGCTGAACCAGCTGAACCGGGGCATGGACCAGTAACCGCCCCCGGCGCCTCACAGCTCCACGTACACGACCGTCGCGTCGTCGTGCCGCTTGCCGCGCCCCGGGTGCGTCCGCTCCAGCGCGCGCACCCGCTCCACCAGCGCCCCCGCGCCCTTCTCCCGGACGTAGCCGAGGCAGTCGCGCCAGTCGCCCTGCTGGAAGCGCTCCACCCAGCGGGTCGCCCCGTCCGTCAGGGCGGCCAGGGTGCGCACCTCGCCGCGCGGCAGCGCCCCCGTCACCGCCCGCTCCGCCACCGCCGGGTCGGCGGCCGCCGTGAAGAAGCCGCCCTCCTTGTTGCGCAGATACGTGTCGACATGGGCGTGCGTCGCCAGCGCCGACGCCGGCAGCCGGTCCAGCCGGTCGTCGAGGCAGGGCGTCACCGTCCCGTCGGGGGACTCCACCAGCAGGGCCGAGTCGGACAGGACGAGGTGCTCCACCGCCCCGGCGGACCACCGCGCGAGGACGACGGTTGCCTGGGGCGTGCGCGGGTGAGAAAGGTCACAAGTCCCCGCGTGGGCCTCGGCGGTGCGCGCGATCGCCCGGGCCAGCACCTCCGCGAGGGGCACATCGGGGAGGGAAACGGTCAGTTCGGTCAGGGCCCCGCCGAGCCGTGCGGTGAACCAGTGGACGGAGTGCACACACCCGGCCCCGTCCCGCGGCGGCGTCACCCCGTCCAGGACGACGAGGGCCCCTCCCCGCCCCGAAGCGGGCAGGACCACACTCGCGAAGTCCTCGTTGGCGCGGTCCGGATCGCCCGACTCCGAAACTAGCTCTGTGCGCATCCGGCCAGTCTGCACGAGCCCTTCACAAGGTCCCGCCCAGGGGCGCGACTTCCGCCGGACCGTCACGGCGACGCAGGTCACCCGCCTGATTTGAGAGGAATGCATCACTCCGGCAAGACGTGGCGGCGAATATTGCCACCGCCCGCCGCAGACGTCCAACCGGCCCACCACGCAAGGCCCTGGCACCGGCCACGGGAACTTGCCCGCCAACTCCCCTCCGGGGTTCACTCCTTCGGGTGGCGGGTCAGGTGATGCCGGACCGTCGCCCACCGGCACTGGGAGGGTCGGGGACCGGTGAGGGCCACCCCGGGCGCGAACCCAGTCGCGAGCTTGGGGGAGGGGTGTACGTACGGTCGACGGAAGTTGACCCGACGTCATCCGGACCCATGGGTACCACGAGTCAGGAATGCGAGCACCGGTGCAGAAGACGCGGCCTCGTCGCTCAGGCAAGCAGACGGCCTCCGCAGGAGGCGACCAGCCCACCCCCGGCACCGCCGACGCCCCCGCCCCCGCAGGCAAGGGGCGCCCGACCCACGTACGGAACCGGCTGATCGTCGCCGTGGCCGTCGTCGCCGCGGCCATCGCCGGCGCCGGCGTCCCCTCGATCGTCACCGCCTCCGGGCAACTGCACGACACACAGAGCGCCGTGACGCTCGCCGAGCAGACCCAGGACGCGCTCACCCTCGCGCACTCCCTCGCCGACGAGCGCGACGAGGTCACCTCCTACATCGCCGCGGGCCGCCCCAAGTCCAAGGCGCCCAGCGAGCAGCGCAGCGCCCGGGTCGACCGGCAGGTCGAGGAGCTGCGCGCCGACACCGACACGCCCGCCGGCCTGCGCGACGACCTCGAAGGCGTCGCCACGCTGCGCCGGTCCGCGCTCACCGGCAAGAGCACCGCCCTGGAGGCGCACGCCGCGTACACGGCGGCCATCGCCGAACTGCACCGGCTCGCCGAGCGCCTGGCCGAGGAGATGCCCTCGCGCGCCGGCACCGGCGCCCACGCGCTGGCCGAACTGGACACCGCGGTGCAGCAGGCCGCCGCCGCACGCGGGCTGCTGCTCGCCGCGCTGAGCGTGCCCACCACCACCCAGACCGTCGTCGACCCGCTCACCGGTGTCGCGACCACCCGGAAGACCTCCTCGGACGCGGACACCAAGCAGCGCGACGCGCTCGCCACCGCCGCCCAGCAGGCCCGGCTGCGCTCCGACGCGGCCCTCGCCGACTTCCGGGACACCGCCGCGCCCGCCGCGCGCACCTCGTACGACTCCACCGTCACCGGTCCCGAGGTCGACACCGCCGAGCGCTACCTGACCGCCCTCACCGACCAGCCCTCGCTCAGCGACCGGGACCTGGAGACCAACACCCGCCGGGCCTCGGCCGCCCTGTCCGCCCGCGTCGACTCGATGCGCGGCGCCGAGTCGGCCCTCTACGACCGCCGCACCAAGGCCCTGGAGCAGCTCCGCGACGACGACGTCACCGCGCTGGAGATCCACATCGCGATCCTCGGCGTGCTGATGCTGCTCGCCGTGGGCGTGGCCACCGGCATGGCCCGCGGCCTCACCCGGCCCCTCGCGGTGCTGCGGCTCGGGTCCGCCCGGCTCGCGGGCGCCGCCGACCCGGCCGCCGAGGAACCCGTGCGGTTCACCGGCCGCAGGGACGAGTTCGCCCAGGTCGTCGACTCCGTCAACGCGCTGCACGCGCGGGCCGTCGCCCTGAACGAGCGCATCGCCACCCTGGAGTCGGACCGCAAGCACCTGGTCGGGCAGCGCCAGAAGATGGCCGACGCCCGCGAGGAGCTGCGCGGCGAACTCACCGAGTCCACCGCCCAGCTGGAGCGGCTGCGCGAGAGCATCGGCGGCACCTTCGTCAATCTCGCCCTGCGCACCCTCGGCCTGGTCGAGCGGCAACTCGGCGTGATCGAGGGCCTGGAGGAGCGCGAGCAGGACCCCGAGCGCCTCGCCACCCTGTTCAAGCTCGACCACTTCGCCACGGTCATGCGCCGGCACAGCGAGAACCTCCTCGTGCTGGCCGGCACCGAGCACGTCCAGCAGCACGCCGGACCGGTGCCGCTCGTGGACGTCGTCCGCGCCGCCGTCAGCGAGATCGAGCGGTACGAGCGGGTCCGGATCGCCGCGCTGCCGCCGCACGCGCACGTGGCCGGCTTCGCCGCCGACGACCTGTCCCACCTGCTCGCCGAACTCATGGAGAACGCCACCTCGTTCTCCCCGCCGGACCTGCCCGTCGAGGTGTCCGGCTGGCTGCTGGAGAGCGGCGAGGTCATGCTCTCCGTGCAGGACGAGGGCATCGGCATGGCGGGCGACCGGCTGACCCGGCTCAACACCCGCCTCGCCGAGTTCGACCCGGAGGCCACCTACGACCAGGAGGGCGAGGACGGGCTGGGTCTCGGCCTGTACGTCGTCGCCCGCCTCGCCCACCGGCACGGCGTCCGCGTGCAGCTGCGCGAGCAGAAGCAGGGCGGAGTCGCGGCCGTCGCGGTCCTGCCCAAGGGCCTGCTGGCCGCCGCGCCCACCGCCGCGGTCCCCACGGAGTCGCCGCGCCACACCGGCGGCCACGCCTTCTCCCTGCCGGGCGCCGACGCCGAGGCCAACTCCAACCATCTTCCGGCCCGGCAGAAGGGCGCCGACCCGCTGGTGGCGCTGGCCGAGCAGGCCGTGCAGCGCAACGAGTCGGAGGCCGAGTCGGGGGAGGCCGGCAAGGAGCCCGAGGCCACCGAGCCCACGGCCACCGAGCCCGCCGCCGACAAGCCCGCCGAACCGCACGTCCCCGCCCAGCAGTCGCCCGCCGAGACGACGATGGAGCTGCTGATCCCGGAGCCCGCCGCCGCCCCGGCCGAGGAGTCGCTCACGGAGCGGCCCGAGCTGACGGAGCGGCCCGAGCTGGCCGAGCGTGCCGAGCAGACGGAGCGGCCCGAGCGCACGGAGACGCCCGAACGGCCCGAGCGCCCCGACCCGTACGCCATCGGCCCCGACACCCACGAACGCGCCCAGGACGAGGTGGACGAGGACCCGGAGCCCGTCACCGACAAGGGCCTGCCCAAGCGCACCCCCCGGATCACCGCACCGACGGCCGCGCCGGTCCGCCGCAGCGGGGGCGTCGACGCCGAGGCCCTGCGCCGCCGGCTCGGCGGCTTCCGCAAGGGCGCGCAGGCCGGCTACCGCGACGTCCAGGCGGAGATCGCCGAACGCACCGGACAGAACAAGGCACCGGACACGCCCGCCGGAGCGAGCACCGAATCCGAAGCAGCCACGGGGGGCACAGTCGAGGAGGCAAGCAGTTGACCGCGCCCAGTACCTTCGGACTGAGCAGTGAAGCCCGCAACCTGCATTGGTTGTTGACGAATCTGGTCGAGGAGGTGCCGGGTATCCAGTCGGTCGCCGTCGTCTCCTCCGACGGCCTCCTGCTCCTCTCCTCCGACCAGGCACGCAACGCCGAGGCCCGCGAGGCGAGGCACGAGCGGCGATCGGGCCCGCGCGGCTCCTCCGCCGACCTCGCCACCATCGTCTCCGGCATCGGCAGCCTCACCGTCGGGGCGGCCAAGCTGATGGAGTTCGGCGGGGTGAAGCACACCATGGTCGCCATGGACGAGGGCAGCCTCTTCGTGATGTCCATCAGCGACGGCTCGCTGCTCGGGGTGCACGGCTCCGCCGACTGCGACATGAGCGTGGTCGCGTACCACATGGCGCTCTTCGTCGGCCGGGCCGGACATGTCCTCACCCCGGAACTCCGCAGCGAGCTGCGGAAGTCGCTGGAGCCCGCGTCGGCAGGGAGCACCCGATGAGCAACGCCCCGAGGAACCGGCAACAGCTCCCCGTGCGCGGGGGTGACCGAAAACCGGCCCGTGTGCGGCCCTACTCGCTCACCGGCGGCCGCACCCGCTTCGGCCACGTCCTCCTGGTGGAGACGTTCGTGGCCGCGCTGGAGGCCCCCGAGGAGCGCAAGGAGCTGACGAACGGCTCGCTCAGCACCAAGGTGATGCCGGAGCTGAGGGCCATCGTCGAACTGTGCCGCCGGATGCGTACGGTGGCCGAGATCGCCGCGCTGCTGAAGATGCCGCTCGGCGTGGTCCGCGTGCTCCTCAGCGATCTCGCGGACCAGGGAAAGATCCGTGTGTACGGCACCGGAACCGGTCATGGCACCGGCCGTCCGGACCGGGCTCTGCTCGAAAGGGTGCTGAGTGGACTCCGTCGTCTTTGAGGACACCGACGAGGACCTGCGGTCCTGGCAGACGGACCGGGCCCGGGCCCCGATCGCCACGAAGATAGTCGTGGCGGGCGGGTTCGGCGTCGGCAAGACCACGCTCGTCACGTCCGTCTCGGAGATCACGCCGCTGCAGACCGAGGCGCTGATGACCGAGGCGAGCGAGGAGACCGACGACCTCACCGCCACGCCCGGCAAGTCGACCACCACCGTGGCCATGGACTTCGGGCGGATCACGCTCGACGAGGACCTGGTGCTGTATCTGTTCGGCACCCCGGGCCAGCAGCGGTTCTGGTTCATGTGGGACGACTTGGTGCGCGGCGCGATCGGCGCGGTCGTCATGGCCGACACCCGGCGGCTGAAGGACTGCTTCCCGGCGCTCGACTACTTCGAGAGCTGCGGGCTGCCGTACGTCGTCGCGGTCAACCACTTCGACGGCAGTGAGCGGTTCGAACCGGAGGACGTGCGGGAGGCGTTGACGATCCCTCCGCACATACCTGTAATGATCATGGACGCGAGGCGCCGGATCTCGGTGATCGAGACCCTGTTGTCCCTGGTGGGACACGCGCTGGACGTCACCCCCGAGTGAAACGCGGTTAGGAGCCCTCACCCGCATGCGGAAGATACTCGTCGTCGGGGCCGGCCAGTCCGGTCTCCAGCTCGCCCTCGGACTCCAGTCCCACGGGTACGAGGTCACCCTGATGTCCAACCGGACCGCGGACGAGATCCGCTCCGGGCGGGTCATGTCCACCCAGTGCATGTTCCACACCGCACTCCAGCACGAGCGCGACCTCCAGCTGAACTTCTGGGAGTCCCAGGCCCCGAAGATCGAAGGACTCGGCGTCTCGGTCGCCGCCCCCGGCTCCTGGGCCGAGGGCCCGGCGGCCCGCGCGATCGACTGGCTGGGCCGGCTCGACGGGTTCGCCCAGTCCGTGGACCAGCGGGTGAAGATGGCCGGCTGGATGGAGACCTTCGCCCAGCGCGGCGGCCAGCTCGTCATCCACGGCGCGGCCGTCGGCGACCTGGACTACTTCGCCCGCACCTACGACCTCGTGCTGGTCTCGGCGGGCAAGGGTGAGCTCGTCCAGATGTTCGGCCGGGACGCGGAGCGCTCCCCGTACAGCGAGCCCCAGCGCGCCCTCGCGGTCGCCTATGTGCACGGCATGGGCCCGCGCCCGGAGCACCCGGACACCGAGGCGGTCCGCTGCAACCTCGTCCCCGGCGTCGGCGAGCTGTTCGTCATGCCGACCCTGACGACGTCCGGGCGCGCGGACATCCTGTTCTGGGAGGGCATACCCGGCGGCCCGCTCGACGTCTTCAACGGCGTGAAGGACCCGGCCGAGCACCTCTCCCTGACCCTGGAACTCATGGAGCGGTACGTGCCGTGGGAGTACGCCCGCGCCACGAAGGTGGAGCTGACGGACGCCGGCGGCACGCTGAGCGGACGGTACGCCCCCACGGTCCGCAACCCCGTCGGCACGCTGCCCGGCGGCGGCCTGGTCCTCGGTGTCGCGGACGTCGTCGTGGCCAACGACCCGATCACCGGCCAGGGCTCCAACTCGGCGTCCAAGTGCGCGGCCGCCTACCTCGCGTCGATCCTGGAGCACGGCGACAAGGAGTTCGACGAGGCCTGGATGCGGGCCACGTTCGACCGCTACTGGGACACGGCCCAGCACGTCACCAAGTGGACGAACGCCATGCTGGCCCCGCCCCCGGAGCACGTCCTCAACCTCATCGGCGCGGCAGGCCAGCTCCAGCCCGCCGCCGACCGCTTCGCCAACGCCTTCGACAACCCGGCCGACTTCGAGAACTTCTTCTACGACCCGGAGAAGACGGAGTCCTACCTGGGCTCCCTCGCGGGCGCCTGAGTTTGCCGGGCCCGATACAACACGACGGTGGCCTGCCCCCCGGGAGGGGGCAGGCCACCGTCGTTGTGTGAGCCTGATCAGGCGGCGGCCGGCGCCAGCTTCGGGTTCAGGCCGTACTTGTTCGCCTCCGGCTTGCCGTCGCTGGCCAGGAAGACCAGCAGGATGATGGCGCCGACGAGCGGGATGAGGGCGATGAGCAGCCACCAGCCGGAGCGGTCCGTGTCGTGCAGACGGCGGACGCCGACCGCGAGCGAGGGGACCAGGACGGCGACCTCGTAGATGACGGCGAGGACGCCGGAGCCGATGGTGGCCAGGTCGATGACCATCAGCAGGATGTACGCGATCGCGTTGAAGAGCACGAACATCCAGTACTCCTTGCGGCGGGCGCGGCCGCTGAAGGTGGCGTACTTCTTGAGGACGTCGAGGTACCAGTTCATGGGTCCCCCCCAGGGACGAGATCGGGTGAAGGCCTGCTTGAAATGAACAGGCCAGCGGAATCTAGATGGCTTGATCTCGCGGGTCAAAAAGTTATCGCGCAGCGTCTGATCGGTGATCATCTGTGGCTTGATAAAAGGCCACTTCGACTACTTTGAGCTGCGGGTCTTCGTCGCCGGCCGGACCGCGCCCAGGACCGGGTTGGAGGCGATCGGCGAGATCCTGACCTTCTCGCCGGGGCGGGGGGCCTGGACCACTTTTCCCCTGCCGATGTACAGGGCGACGTGCGTGGCGTCCGGGAAGTAGATCACGAGGTCGCCGGGGCGCATTTCGGTCAGCGGGATCCGTTCGAGGCGGGCCCACTGTTCCTGGCTGGTGCGGGGGATACGGGTGCCGGCGTGCGCCCAGGCCCGCTGGGTCAGCCCCGAGCAGTCGTACGACTTCGGTCCCTCGGCGCCCCAGCGGTACGGCTTGCCCAGCTGGCGTTCGGCGAAGCGGATCGCCCGCTTCGCCCGGGCGGACGGCTTGTGGTCGTCCTGCGCGAGGGTGCCCGACGACACCAGGTCCTTCTGCGCCTTCTCGACGCCCTTCTCCTCCAGTTCGGCCAGTTCGGCGAGCTGCTCGGCGGTGAGGGAGGCCAGGAGTTCCTCCACCTCGCGCAGCCGCTTGCGTACGGCGTCCCGGTCCTTCTTCTGCCGTTCGGCCAGGGACAGTTGGGTGTCCAGGGCGGCTCGGGCGCGGCGGGCCAGGCGGTCCGCCTCGCGTTCCGTGCCGGTCAGCCGGCCGACCGTCTCGGCGCGTTCGCGGGCCAGCAGGCCGATGACATGCCCCTGGTCCAGGGCATGCTGAGGGTCGCGGGCCAGCAGCAGCCGTACGTACGGGGAGATCGCCGTGGTGTTCTGGTACTGCTGGCGGGCCAGCCGGCCGGCCGCGCCCCGGCTGTCGTGCAGCCGCAGCCGCGCGGCGGCGAGGGCCTTGTCCAGGCGGGCCACCTCGCCGCGCTGCCGGTCCAGCTTCTCCTCGGTGGCGTTGTACGTCTCGGTCGCCCGCTCCGCCTCCCGGTACAGACGCTGAAGGTCCGTCAGCAGGGCGGCCGTGGTGCGCTCCGGGGGCTCGGGGGCCGCCGTGGCGGACCCGGGGGCGAGGAGCGCGGCGGACAGCACGGCCGCGGTGCACGCCAGACGCAGCGGCCTTCCTGACATGTCATCACCTCCGGTGCGGTACAGGATCTCTGCTCGCACCGTGAGCATCGGGCGGACGCACCGGGTCCGCGCGCGGGACGTGCGCGGTTCGGCGTAGGCCGGTCACCCGTGCGGGTCGTCCCGCTTGCCGGGCGGCGTGTCGCCGGGACGCGACCACGGCCAGTTCAGCCGGCGGCCGCCCCGCTCGCCCTCGGGGTCGTAGGCGTACTTCCAGCGCCGGGACAGCCCCGGCCGGGCGCCCTGGACGCGCGGGACGCGGCGGTAGACGAGGACCGTGGGCGGGCCGCCGTCCGGGGCGGGGACGGGGATGCGGTACGTCTTCGGCGGATGCCCGGTGATGCCCAGCAGCACGGGCAGCACCCGGCCGTCCATCGGGCCGCCCTCGAACGGGATGTCTTCGCTCTTCACGGGACCAGTGTCAGCCATCCGCCAGTAGGCGCTCGGCCAGCGCCGCGGTCTGCGGGTCCCGGGTGGCGGTGACCGACAGGACGGCCACGAACTGGTCCACCAGCCAGTCCCGCAGCTCCTCCACGGGCGGCTGCTTGCCCTCGTCCAGCCAGATCAGCGAGGCCGCCTCCACGGCCGTGATCCACATCCGGACGGTCATACGCAGGCGCAGCCCGGGGTCACCGACCGCCAGGTGCCGCAGGATGTGCTCGGCGGCGGCCCGGCGCACCCCGTCGACGATCGCCGTCGTCCGGGACGTCTCGACGACGCTGCCGCCCTGGAGCAGGGCGCTGAACCCGGTGTCGTGCTCGTCGACGAACGCGAGATAGCGGTCGAGCGCACGGGCGAGGCGGGGGACCAGGGGACCGTCGAGGGGCTCGGCGAAGCACTTCCGCAGCTCCTCGGCGGCGGAGCGCAGGGCGGCCTCGTAGAGCTGCTGCTTGCCGCCCGGGAAGTACCGGTACACCAGCGGCCGGGACACCCCGGCCGCCTCCGCCACGTCGTCGAGGGAGACCTCCTCGGGGGCGCGGTGCGCGAAGAGCCCGAGGGCGGCGTCGAGGAGCTGCGAACGGCGCTCCTCGACGCTCAGACGGCGGTACGCGGGAGCGGCTGGCATGGAAGGAAGCCTAACCGCCGGGCCGGGAGCGCCTACGGCTACGCCAGCAGCCCCGACGACTTCCACAGGCGGCGGCCCACGCCCCGCAGGACGCCGATGTCGTCCAGGAAGTCGGTCAGCCGCTTCGCGCCGGTCTGCATGACCTCGCGCCGGTGGCCGCTGGCCTTGACCTGCGCCATGGCCTCCCGCTTGTCGAGGCCGACGTTGGTGTAGACGTCCGGGTTGACGAAGGCGACCGAGAAGACGCGGGCGAACTCCCCGGAGGTGACCCGGGTGAACTCCTGCGACCACCTCGGGGCCGTCATCATCTGCCGGCGCAGCTCCTCACGGGCGTAGCGCACATGGCGGGCCTCCTCGACCACATGGATCCGCGTGACCCCGCGGATCAGCGGCTGGACGCGCTCGTCCGGGAAGGTCAGGCGCTGCATCCAGTCGAGCACCTCCTCGCCGAGCAGGGTGGCCGTGAAGGAGCCCGGGGTGGTGGAGATCGTCTTGAACAGCCGGCCCAGGTTCTGGTGGACCCGGCTGACCGGGTACCAGGGCGTGCCGCCGCGGGTGATCACGCGGGCGAACATCTTGGAGTGCCGGCACTCGTCCTCGATCTCGGTGAGGGCGTACCGGACGTGGGCGCTCGTCGCCGCCTTGTCGTAGATGTGCCGGACCAGCAGCTGCATCAGGATCAGCTCGAACCAGATGCCGAGGGAGGCGAGCGCGGCGGCCTCGTGCTGGGAGAGCAGGATGCGCTGCTCCTCGCTCATCCGCTTCCACATCGGGGTGTCGTAGAGCGAGACCAGCTCCGGGGGCCAGAACCACTTGCCCTCCTCGAAGGGCGCGTCCCAGTCCAGCTCCTTGTCGGGGTCGAACGAGTGCTTCGCGGAAGAGGCGAGGAGGCGTTCGGCCACCTGTTCACGGTCCTTGAGCAGGCCGAGCGCGTCGCGCAGTCCGTCCAGCGCCTCGGCTTCCGTCAGGGCAGTCATCGGTCCCTCACCTCGTTACCGGTGGTCACATCGTACGGCTCTTATGAGACTGCCTGTCAGTAAGCCCGTCAATCCCCTGTGCCGCACTTGTTGACCCCGCGTCCAACACGTAGGAGCCTGCGCCATATGCCGACATACGACGTGTACGCCGACGATCCGGGTGCCCCTCTCTGGCAGGTACCGGCGACCGGCGCGGCCCGCTTCAACTGGGAGTACGACGACGGCCGCGAGCGGCTCCTCGCCCTCTACCAGAAGGGCAAGGACAAACAGTGGGACGGGCAGCGCAGGATCGACTGGGACCTGGAGGTCGACCCCTACGACCCGCTCGGCACCCCCGAGGACGCGATGGCCCTGTACGGCACCCCGTACTGGGACCGGATGAGCGAACGGGAGCGGGGCGACCTGCGCAGGCATTACGCCTCCTGGCAGTTCAGCCAGTTCCTGCACGGCGAGCAGGGCGCCATGATCTGCGCGGCGCGGATCGTGGAGTCGGTGCCCGACATGGACGCCAAGTTCTACTCGGCGACCCAGACCATGGACGAGGCCCGGCACGCCGAGATCTACGGCCGCTTCCTGCACGAGAAGGTCGGGATGGTCTACCCGATCAACGACAACCTCCAGGCCCTGCTCGGCGACACCCTGCGCGACAGCCGCTGGGACATGCCCTACCTCGGGATGCAGGTGCTGATCGAGGGCCTGGCGCTCGCCGCGTTCGGCATGATCCGCGACACCACCACCAAGCCGCTGCCCCGGCAGATCCTCGCCTACGTCATGCAGGACGAGGCCCGGCACGTCGCCTTCGGGCGGATGGCCCTGCGCGACTACTACAAGCAGCTCACCGACGCCGAACTGCGCGAGCGCGAGGAGTTCGTCATCGAGGGCTGCTACCTGATGCGGGACCGGCTGCGGGGTGTCGAGGTCCTGGAGAACTTCGGCGTGCCGAACGCCGAGGCGGAGGAGCTCAGCGAGCGCTCCGAGTTCCTCCAGCTCTTCCGCAAGCTGCTGTTCTCCCGCATCGTGCCCTGCGTCAAGGACATCGGCCTGTGGGGCGAACGCCTCCAGCGGGCCTACGTCGACATGGGCGTGCTGGAGATGGGCGACCACAACCTGGACCTGCTGATGAGCCAGGACGAGGAGATCGCCGAGCGGCTGGACGCCGAACGGTTCGCCCGCGAGGAGCGCGAGCGGGTCGCCGAGGTGACCGACGCCGTACGGGCGGGCGCCGGCGACTGAGCCGCCCGGCTCACCGCCGCGGCTCCGGCGACGACTTCAGCACGGCCTCCATCACCGCCCGCGCGATCGGCGCCGCGTCCCCGCCGCCGCTGATCTCGCCCCGGTCCGCGTCCGCGTCCTCCACCACCACGGCGACCGCGACCTTCGGCTCCACGTCACGGTCGCCCTGCGCCCAGGAGACGAACCACGCGTACGGCGTCCCGGAGTTGCCCAGCCCGTGCTGGGCCGTGCCGGTCTTGCCGCCGACCGTCGCGCCCGGGATCCAGGCGTTGGTTCCGGTGCCCTCCCGCACCACGTCCACCATCAGCTCCCGCAGCTGCGCGGCCGTCGAGGGCCGCATCGCCTGCCGCATCGGACGCGACCCGGCCGCCGCCACCGTCCCGCCGCCGGCCCGCAGCGTGCGCTCCACCAGATACGGCGAGCGCACCTGCCCGCCATTGGCCACGGCCGCCGCCACCATCGCCATCTGCAGCGGTGTCGCCCGCGTGTTGTACTGCCCGATCGAGGACAGCGCGAGCTGCGCCCGGTCCACCCGGGTGTCGAACGTCGACTCGGCCACCGAGTACGGGATCTTCAGCTCGGCGTCGTTGAACCCGAACGCGCTCGCCGTCGCCGCCATCCGGTCGACGCCCACCTCCACGCCGAGCTTGGCGAACACCGTGTTGCAGGACCACTCGAACGCCTTGCGCAGCGGCACGTTCTTACACCCCTCGGACGCGTTCGTCAGCCGCGTCCGGGTCCCCGGCAGCGTGTACGGGTCGGGGGTGCGGGTCTTGGCGTCCAGGTCCTCGACCACCCCCGCGTCCAGCGCCGCGGCCGCCGTCACCACCTTGAACGTGGAACCCGGCGGATACGTCTTGCGCGCCGCCCGGTTCAGCATCGGCCTGTCCGGGTCGCGGTTCAGCGTCGACCAGGAGCGGGCCACCGCCGAGCCGTTCCCCGACAGCACCGACGGATCGTAGGAGGGCGCCGAGACCAGGGCGAGGACGCGTCCCGTCGACGGCTCGATCGCCGCGACCGCCCCCTTGCGGCCCGCCAGCCCCTCGTACGCCGCCTCCTGCGCGGCCCGCCGCAGTGTCGTGACCACGTCCCCGCCCGGAAAGCGGCCCCGCGCGGCGGCCCCCCACAGCGGGAACGGCGACAGCAGCGGGTCGGTGCCCGCCAGCACCCCGTCCTCGGTGTGCTCCAGCAGGGTCGTGCCGTACACCTGCGAGGCGTACCCGGTGACCGGCGCGTACATCGGGCCGTTCGTGTACGTGCGCTCGTAGCGCAGATGCTCCCCGGTGTCCTGCGAACCGGTGACCGGGGCGCCGTCGACCAGGATGTTCCCGCGCGGCTGCCCGTACCGGGCGATGGTGGTGCGGCGGTTGGCGATGTTGTCGTCGTAGGCCGGTGCCTCGACGACCTGGACGCGGGCCGCGTTGACCAGCAGCGCGGCCAGCAGCAGGGCGCAGAAGAAGGCGGCGTGCCGGATGTGCCGGGTCATCGGGCGGCCCCCGCGTGCTCGTGCCGCCCGGTCTCCGGCGCCGCGGGCTCCTCGGCCCGGGGCACCCCGAGCCGGCTGCGCGCCCGGTCGCTCAGCCGGATCAGCAGCGCCACGATCGCCCAGTTGGTGACGACCGACGAGCCGCCCTGCGCCAGAAACGGCATCGCCATGCCGGTCAGCGGGATCAGCCCGGTCACCCCGCCCGCGATCACGAACACCTGGAGCGCCACGATCGATGCGAGCCCCACCGCGAGCAGTCGCCCGAACGGGTCGCGCAGCGCGAGCCCCGTGCGGTAGCCGCGCTCCACGAGCAGGCCGTACAGCAGAAAGACCGCGGACAGTCCGGCCAGGCCCAGCTCCTCCCCGGCGGTGGCCAGGATGAAGTCCGACTTGGCCGCGAAGCCGATGAGGATCGAGTTGCCGAGGCCCAGCCCGGTGCCGAACGTGCCGCCCGCCGCGAAGGCGAACAGCGACTGGGAGAGCTGGTTGGGGCCCTCGCCCGCCTCGATGGAGGCGAAGGGGTGCCGCCAGTCCTCGACCCGGCCGTGCACATGCGGCTCCAACTGGCCCACGGCGATGGCGCCCGCCGCGGCGAGCAGCAGGCCGAGCGCGATCCAGCCGGTGCGCCCGGTCGCGACGTACAGCAGCACGACGAACAGGCCGAAGAACAACAGCGAGGTGCCCAGGTCCCGTTCGAGGACGAGCACGCCGACGCTCACCAGCCAGATGGCGACGATCGGGCCGAGCACCCGCCCGGTCGGCAGTTGCAGCCGCTCCACCCCGAAGACCCTCCGGCCCGTGTAGGCCAGGGCGCTGCGGTTGGCGGCCAGGTACGCCGCGAAGAACACCGCGAGCAGCACCTTCGCGAACTCGCCGGGCTGGATGGAGAATCCCGCGATCCGGATCCAGATCCGGGCGCCGTTCACCGAGGGGAAGAGGATCGGCAGGGTGAGCAGGACGAGCGCGGCGACCACACAGACGTACGCGTAGCGCTGGAGCACCCGGTGGTCGCGCAGCAGCAGCACGACCACGATGAACAGTGCCACCCCGAGCGTGGACCAGACGAGTTGGGTGGGCGCCGCCCGGTCGCCCGGCGTCTCCAGGTCGAGCCGGTAGATCAGCACCAGGCCGAGCCCGTTGAGCAGCACGCCGATCGGCAGCAGCAGGGGGTCCGCCGAAGGGGCGCGCAGGCGTACGGCCAGATGCGCGACCAGCGCCAGCACACCCAGCCCGGCGCCGTAGCCGGCGGCGCCGGGCGGGACGGTGCCGTGCCGGGCGAGGCCGACCGCGCAGTAGCCGTACACGCTGAGCAGGACGGCCACGACGAGGAGGGACAGTTCGATGCCACGGCGCCGGGGGAGAGCTGCGGTGGGAGCGGGCGCGTCCGCCGCCACCAGGGAGGTTCCGGCCTTGGTCATGTCCGGAACCTACCCAAATAGTGCGTCTTGCGCGCCTGATGCCTCCTGATGCCTCAGCACCAGCGCGGCGAGCGCCCGACGGTCTCGATGTAGCGCGCCGAGCCCCACGCCCAGGTGCCGTCCGCGAGGAGGTACCAGTTCCGGTTGCCCTGGACGCTCTCGCCGCGGGTCTTGCAGTAGATACGCACGTGGTCGCCCCGGTGCACGACACGGATGACCTCGCTGCCCCGGTCGGGCGCGCTGCGCAGCAGCAGGGTGCCCGCGGTGACCCGGCCCCGGGTGAACTGCTGGCTCCCGCCCTGGCCGCCACCGCCCCAGTCGCCCTGGGACGCGCCCTGCGACGCGTTCTCCTCACCGCCCTGACCGCCGCCGCCCCAGTCCCCGCCGCCGTCCCCACCCTGGGCGCCACCGCCGCCGCCCTCCCCCTGGGTCCCGCCCCAGTCCCCCTGGGACTCCGAGCTGTTGGACTCCGAGCTGCTGCCGGACCCCCACTCGTCGTCGGCCATGGCGGGTGTGGCGGCCGCGCCGGTGGCGAGCAGACCGACGGCTATGGACAGCGCGAAACGCGAACGCAGGGCCATGAGGCACCTCCGAGGACAGTCCCGGAAAACCCCGGGACAGGAAAAACCTGACTGATCGCCACGTTAGGAGCGCCCTCCGGGCGCCGCGCGTCTGAATGGGCCAACCGAGCACCACGCCCGGGGGAGAACCCGCCCCACGCCGCGAGCGCGCCGCCGACGCGGGGAATGCCGCCGGGCTGTCAGGCCGTACGGGGAGTGCCGCCCGGCTGTCAGGGCAGTGTCGGCCGTATGGGGAGTGCCGTCCGGCTGCTGCGGCGGTGTGGGCCGGCGCGCGGGATATGCCGTCCGGCCGTTGAGGCGCGGCCGGAGCGCGGGGGACGCCGCCTGGTCGCTACGGCGGTGTCAGCGTCCGGAGTACCGCGGATGCGGTCCGGCTGCTGCGGCGGGGACGGCCGGTGCGTGGGGAGTGCCGCCCGGCTGTCACGGCAGCGTCGGTCGCCGCGCGGGACATGCCCGGCCGTTACGGCAGCGTCAGCCGGTGCGCCGGGGATGCCGTCCGGCCGCTGCCGCAGCGTGGGCCGCCGCGCGGGAGTGCCCTCGCCGCCTACGGCAGCGTCAGTCGGGCCACTGCCCCTCCGTCCTCCGCGTTCGTGAACGTCAGTCGTGCGCCCAGGACCTCCGCCTGTCCCAGCGCGATGGTGAGCCCCAGTCCGTGCCCCTTGGCGCCGCCCTCGGTGCGGAACCGCTGTGGCCCGTGCGCGACCAGGTACTCCGGATAGCCCTCGCCGTGGTCCCGGACCGTCACCACGCGCCCGTCCACCGTCAGCACCACCGGCCCCCGGCCGTGCTTGTGCGCGTTGGCCACCAGATTGCCCAGCACCCGCTCCAGCCGCCGCCGGTCGGTCTCCACGACCGCGTCCCGCACGACGACGACCTCCGTGTCACCCGCCGACCCCCGCACCACCCGGTCCGCCAGCGCCGCCAGCGACTCGGTGTCCAGCTCGGAGCGCTCCCGCCCCGACTCCAGCCGCGAGATCTCCAGCAGGTCCTCGGTCAGCGTCCGCAGCGCGGCCACCCGGTCCCGTACCAGCTCGGTCGGCCGCCCCGGCGGCAGCAGTTCGGCCGCCGCGTGCAGCCCGGTCAGCGGGGTGCGCAGCTCGTGCGCCACGTCCGCCGTGAACCGCTGCTCGGCCAGCAGCTTGCCCTGGAGCGAGGACGCCATGGAGTCCAGGGCGGCGGCGACCACGGCCACCTCGTCCTGCGGCCGGTCCGGGTCCTTCGTCCGCGGGTCGCCGACCCGTGCGTCCAGGTCGCCGACGCTGATCCGCCGGGCCACCCCGGCCGTCGCGTGCAGCCGGCGCGTCACCCGGGTCACCGCGAACGCGCCCGCCAGGACCGTCACCCCGATCGCCAGGGCCGACGACCACAGGATCGCCCGGTCCAGACCGTCGATCGTGCGGGCCTGCTGTGAGTAGTCCACCTCGACGGCGAGGACCCGGCCGCGGTCGACGGGGCCCGCCGCCCACATCGTGGGGCGCCCCCGGTGGTCGGCGACGACCGTGCCCCGCTCGCCGCCCAGGGCCAGCTCCCGCAGGGAGCGCGGCAGCCCCGGCGGGTCCACGCGGACCCCGGCACCGAGGGTGTCCCCGGTCTCGAACGCCGTCGTGGCGCTCGCCAGCCGGCCCAGCGCCAGTTCGCGCGCCTTGCCGACGGTCTGGTTGGTCACCGAGACATGCACGAGGACGCCGAGCAGGGCCGCGAGCGCACAGCACATCACCGTGATGAACACGGCGGCCTTCACGGCGAGCGGCCCGGCCCACCGGGGCAGCCGGACCCTCACGGCGTGCCCGCCGAGGGGGACGCCGACGAGGATGCCGAGGGAGAGCGGGACGGCTTCGGGGTCTTCGGCGGGTGCGGGCCCGTGCGCAGCATCTCGTCGTGCGTGAGCAGCATCGCCTTCTGGTCCGGCTCCCACGTCCACTGCAGCCGGTACTCGTACCCGGCGACCTCCGACGGCGAGCGGATGATCACCGAACGCCGGGCCAGCTCCACCCCGCTGACCGCGTCGTCCCAGCTCATCACCCGTACCAGCCGCTGCTTCTCGACGGTGTAGACGCGCACCGCGGTGGTCCGGCCCGGCAGCAGCCGGAAGCCCAGCGTCAGCTCGGCGCGCCCGTCGCCGGTCAGATCCCGGTAGTAGGGCCGCAGCACCGGGCACCGGCCGTGGCCCGCCCCCGCGCCGCACTGCGCCATCAGCCGCCCGGTGTCGCGGTACGGCGCCCGGTCGCCCGTGTAGTCCCCGGGGCTCTCGGCGATCTCCCGCCGTACGACGGCCACCGGGTCCACGGCGTGGATGTCGCCGCCGGAGACCGCGACACCCTTGACGACCTCGCGGTTCACCTCGCCGATCACATACGCCGGACTCGACGCCGGCGTCAGCTGCGGCCAGAGCTTGTCCGGGCCGACGGCGGTCTCGGTCGGGCCCGCGCTGCGCAGGCCCCCGGCGTCACCGCAGCCCGCGACGGCCGCCGCCAGCACGGCGACGAGCGCGGCGAGGCGCAGGGGGCGGCTGCGGGGCACGGTTCTCCAGGGAGGGCGGGTGAGGGGCGGGCGCCCGTGGCGCGTACACCCTATTCGTACGGAAGTCCTTTTTGCGCACCCGGGTGGCGGACGGGCGAACCGCTCACTCGGCGAGTTCCTCCAGGAGCCGGGCGACCGGCAGTCCCGCGCGGAGGTAGTCGACGAACAGCTCGTTGTGCAGGGCCCAGGGAGAGCGGCGGGAGCGTATCAGCCGGATGGCCTGATCGGGCGAGTGGCTGCGCCGGATCAGGGCGTGGGCGACGACCAGGCCCGAGCGGTTGTAGCCGTGGTAGCAGCGGACCAGGACCCTGCGGCCCGCGTCCAGCGCCTCCGACACGGCGTCCGCGAGCCGGATCACGCCCGTGAGCTGGGTCCCGTCCAGCGGCCCGTCCGGGATCGGCCACACATGGTGCTCCACCCCCGGGTCCGGCCCGTGCCCGGGCAGCCGCAGCAGGGACTGGACGAGGTCGAACTCGTCCCGCACCACGGCGAACTCCAGCTGCCCGGTGCGACCGCGGAACTGGTGCCCGCCCATCCACAGACCGGGCACGATCTCGCTCCACGGACTGTCCGGAGCGGGTACGTCGGGTTGCTTCCTGCGGGTACGCAACGGCGCCTCCCCAGCCACCCCTCGCGAGGGGTCTGCCCAACTCCTCCCCAAGGTAACCGGGTTCTTGCCCGCGCAGCACCCCGCCTGTTCCCATGGTCGGTGGGGTGATGGTGCCATGAGCGAACTGCGCGTCGTGCCCGCCTGGCGGCACGGCCAGGAACGGCTGTACGTCCGCCTCCCGGACGGGCGGAACATCGCCTGGTACGACAGGGAGGCGGCCCGCGTGAACCTCCTCGGCCAGGAGCACCGCGAGGAGGTGCTGGAGGCCCTCGCCCCGTTCGCCACCGGCACGGTCGCCGTGGGCCCGCCCCCGGTCCCCACCCCCGCCGACCTGGCCCGGCTCGCCCTCCACCCGGACGACGACCTGGCCCCCAACCGCCCCGGCGAGGCGCTGCTCGTCGCCCTCGACCGGGACCCGGGGCCCGCCCACCGGCTGCGGGCCGACCCCCGGCAGCGGGCGCTGACCGCCGAGCGGACGGCCGGCGAGGCGCTGGACCTGCTGGAGGGTGCGGGCTGGCGGGTGCTGCACTCGGTGCCGCTGCCCGGCGGGGACCGTATCCACCATCTGCTGATCGGGCCCGGCGGGCTGTTCGCACTGCACAGCCTGTACGCCCGCAGGCAGAAGGTGACCGTCGCCGACCCGCTGGTCATGCTCGGACGGCGGACGGCACAGCCGCTGCTGCGGCGCCTGCGCGCCGAGGCCGCCCGGGCCGCGCACGTCCTGACCGCCGAGGTCCGCCCGGTCCTCGTCCTCGTCGCCCCGGCCGAGGTGGCGGTGACCGCGCCGCCCCGGGAGGTGCGGGTGCTGCGGGACACGGAGATCGCCGGGTTCGCACGGACGGGCGGACTGCTGAAACCGGCGGACGTCGAGGCGCTGTACGCGATGGCGCGGGACCGCACGGTGTGGGCGGCGGCGCTCTGACCTGCAGAACAGGCGGGCGTCAGGGCAGACGCCAGGCCAGGCCTCAGGGCAACGCGGTCGCGGTCCTCGGGTCCAGCAGCGGGGCCAGCAGATCACCGAAGTCCTGGAGGCGCGGGGCCAGGTCCGGGGCGCGGAAGGTCAGGGAGCCGGGGTCGCGGCACTCCGCCACCTCCTCCCAGGTGATCGGCGCGGACACCAGCGGC
Source organism: Streptomyces sp. RK62 (assembly GCF_018070255.1). NCBI lineage: Bacteria > Bacillati > Actinomycetota > Actinomycetes > Kitasatosporales > Streptomycetaceae > Streptomyces > Streptomyces sp. RK62. The sequence goes on from NZ_JAGPYD010000002.1 coordinate 170,935, forward strand.
TCGGCGCGGGCGCGCAGGGTGTAGGGGGCGGCCGTCGTCTTGCGGGCGGCGTTCTGGCTCCAGTCGACGAAGACCTTCCCCGGCCGCAGGCTCTTCGTCATCCGGTGGACGACCAGCCGTGGCATCGCCCGCTCGGCCTCCACGGCGAGCTCCTTGGCGTACTCGGTGGCCCGCTCGGAGGACACCTGCCGTACGGCCGCGGCCAGGTGCAGGCCCTTGGAGCCGGAGGTCTTGGCGTACGCCTCGATGCCGTCGGCGGCCAGCCGCTCCCGCAGCCAGAGGGCGACCTCGCAGCACTCGACGACCGAGGCGGGCGACCCCGGGTCCAGGTCGAAGACCAGCCGGTCCGCCTCGCCGGGCGCCGTGATCACCCACTGGGGGGTGTGGAACTCGGTGACGAGGTTGGCGGCCCACATCAGACTCGCCAGGTCCTGCACCAGCACCATCCGCGCCGGCCCCTCCATCCGGGGCACCTCGGCGGTCGTGACCCAGTCGGGGGTGCCCGGTGGCACGTTCTTGGCGAAGAACTGCTGCCCGTCCGGGCCGTCCGGATAGCGCAGGAACGACACCGGCCGGTCGCGCAGATGCGGCAGCAGCACCGGGGCGGTGGTGGCGTAGTAGTGGAGCACCTCGCCCTTGGTGAAGCCGGTCGCCGGGTACAGCACCTTCTCCAGGTTGCTGAGCGCGAGCCGTCGCCCCTCCACCTCTGTGATCGGCGTCATACGATGAGGATTCCAGAGAAACTGCTGAATATAGGAACAATCCTGGCATATAGCCGGAAGTGGCATATCGACCGAAGGGGTGCGGAAGTGCGATCCATCTGGAACGGCGCGATCTCGTTCGGCCTGGTCAGCATCCCCATCAAGCTGGTGAACGCCACCCAGAACCGCTCGATCTCCTTCCGGCAGATCCACACGGAGGACGGCGGCCGGATCCGCTACCGCAAGGTCTGCGAGCTGGAGGACCGCGAGGTCGACCAGTCCGAGATCGGCAAGGGGTACGAGGACGCGGACGGCACGATCGTCCCGATCACGGACGAGGACCTGTCCCACCTCCCGCTGCCGACCGCCAAGACCATCGAGATCGTCGCCTTCGTCCCGGCCGAGCGGATCGACCCGCTCCAGATGGACGCCGCCTACTACCTCGCGGCCGGCGGGGCGCAGGCCGCGAAGCCGTACACCCTGCTGCGGGAGGCGCTCAAGCGCAGCCAGAAGGTGGCGATCGCCAAGTACGCCCTGCGCGGCCGGGAGCGGCTCGGCATGCTGCGGGTCGTGGACGACGCCATCGCCATGCACGGGCTCCTGTGGCCGGACGAGGTCCGCGCCCCCGAGGGTGTCGCACCGGACACGCACGTCACCGTGAACGACAAGGAGCTCGATCTCGCGGACGCCCTCATGGACACCCTCGGCGAGATCGAGCTGGACGAGCTGCACGACGAGTACCGCGAGGCCCTGGAGGAGGTCGTCGCCGCGAAGGCCTCCGGCGAGGCCCCGCCCGAGTCGCCCGAACCGGCCCAGTCCGGCAAGGTCCTCGACCTGATGGCCGCGCTGGAGAAGAGCGTGCGGGCGGCGAAGGAGTCCCGTGGCGAGGAGCCGGCGGAGCCGGACGAGACCGCCGGGCCCGCGGAGGCGGAGGTGCGGACGCTGCCGCAGCGGAAGTCCGCCCGCGCCGCACCGAAGCAGACCGCGGGCAGGAAGTCCACGTCCGGCGGGAAGACCGCGGCCAAGAAGACGGCGTCGTCCACGAAGAAGTCGACGTCGAAGTCCGCGCAAAGCACGAAGAAGAGCGCGGTGAAGAGCACGGCCAAGAGCGGCAGCGCGTCCAAGACCGCCGCGAAGAAGACGGCGGCCAAGAAGACGGCGTCGCGCAAGCGTTCGGCCTGATCCCCGCCGTCACACCAGCCGTGCGGCGAGGAGGGCCAGCACGTCGGTCTTCCGCGGGGTCAGATAGAAGTGGCCGCCCTCGAAGACCCGCACCTCCGGCTCCCGCGCGGTCACGTCCGACCAGGACGACAGCTCCGCGACCGGGCACACCGGGTCGCGGTCCCCGCCGCAGGCGGTCACCGGCACCGCCAGCCGCCGCAGCGGGGCCGGACGGTGGGCGGCCAGCATCCGGAAGTCCGCGCGCAGCGCCGGCATGATCACGGGCCGCAGATCGGGATGGTCGTACAGGGCGGCGCCCGCGGGATCGAGCGTGCGGACGTGCCGCAGGATCTCGTCGTCGTCCGGGGCCGCGCGCGGCGCGAGCTCATGCGGACCGCGTGGCCGGCCGCGCCCCGACACGACGAGACGGGCCGGGGCGCGGCCCGCGTCCGCCAGCCGCCCTGCCACCTCGTACGCCACCGCCGAGCCCATGCTGTGCCCGAACAGCGCCAGTGGCGGACCGTCCGCCGCCTCCCGCACCAGGGCCTCGGCGACCGTGTCGGCCAGCTCCTCGATCGTGGCCGGGCAGGGGTCGTTCAGCCGGTCCTGGCGGCCGGGGTACTGGACCGCCAGGACGTCGAGCCACGGCGGGGTGAGCGCCGCCCAGTCGTGGAAGAACCCGGCCGCCCCGCCCGCGTGCGGGAAGCACACCAGCAGCGTCCGCGCGCCGGGGGAGCGCGTGCCCCGCAGCCACCGGCTCCGCGTCCCGGGCACGGTCATGGTTCCGCCTCGAACTCGAATGCGATTCTTTACCAGGAACTCTAGTTCGAGGCGATGCGCACGGCCGTCCCGCGCACGAAAGGCGACCGAGAAACCACCGCCGACGGGGCCTCCTGACGACACGGGTCCCCGCTGATCGCCGGGCCCGGGACGGCACTTGACGGCACCCCCCGGCACCCGACCCTGCCGCCGCCCGCCGATCTCGTAGACACCTACGAACGTTTGCGGACACCTGGGCACGCACGGGCGCGTGACCGGTTCGCACCCTTGCTCCAATTCGCCGGTCCTCGCCCGCCCCGCGGGGCGCGAGAGGCCCTGCGGGCTTGCGCGATGGGCTGGCCCGACCAACTCGCCTCTCCCTAGGATGGGTTGTCGGCGAGGTGATCCTCCTCGGCCGGCCCTGCCACTGGGGGAAACGATGGAGCCTGGAAAGCTGTCCACATCGATCGACGCAGCGGTGCCGACAGCGGCGCGCATGTACGACCACTATCTCGGCGGCAAGGACAACTACGCCTCCGACCGAGCGGCCTGCGAGGAACTGGACAAGGTCGTCCCCAGTACCCGGGCCCTCGCGGTGAACAACCGGCGTTTCCTCCAGCGCGCCGTCCGCACCCTCGCCGGTGAGTACGGCATCCGCCAGTTCCTCGACCACGGCTCCGGTCTGCCCACCCAGAACAACGTCCACCAGGTCGCGCAGGACATCGACCCCGAGTCGCGTGTCATCTACGTCGACAACGACCCGATGGTCCTGGTGCACGGGCGCGCCCTGCTCGACCAGAACGACCGCACGGCCGTCATCCACGCCGACATGCGCGACACGGACGGCATCTTCGATCACCCGGACACCCAGCGCCTGATCGACTTCTCGCAGCCGGTCGCCGTGCTCTTCAACTCGGTGTTCCACTGCATCCCGGACAGCGACACCGACGGCCCGCTCGCGGTGGCCCGCCGGGTGCGCGAGCGCCTCGCCCCCGGCAGCTTCATGCTGATGTGCCAGCTGGTCAGCGAGGACCCCGAGGTCCGCAAGTTCGTCACCGAGTTCATGGACCAGGCGACCCAGGGCCACTGGGGCCGGGTGCGTCAGGAGAAGGACGTCGAGGAGTACTTCGAGGGCCTGGAGATCCTGGAGCCCGGCCTGGTGGAGGTCTCCACCTGGCGCCCCGACAACGAGGTGGCGCCGCGTCAGCAGACGCAGGAGTGGATCGAGTTCGGCGGCATCGGCCGACTTCCGCAGTAGCCCCCCCGGTACGCGTCCGGAGCCTCCATGATTCCGCGAGGGGGCTCCGGCGAGACCGCTTCAGCGCGTCAGTTGTAGCGCGTCACGCGTAACGCTTCATGGTCTCGCGCAGCCGCTCCAGCGACTCCCGCGGGTCGAGGGCCTCGTCGCCCAGGCGGTCGAGCGCGAGCCGGTACTCCTCCGTCTCGTCGCGGTCCTCCAGGAACGCGGCGCTCTTGATGTGCTCCAGGTACACGATGTCGGGCAGGTCCACGCCGCCGAACCGGAGATAGGTGATCGGGATGGCGGGCGCGGACGCGTTCGTCACGTCCAGCGGCACGATCTGTACGGTCACATGCGGCCGCTGCGCCATCTCGACGAGGTACTCGAGCTGTTCGTGCATGACCGCGGGGCTGCCGAGGACGCGCAGCAGCACCGACTCGTCCACGATCGCCCACAGCCGGGGCGCGTCGGCGCGGTGCAGAAGCTGGCGGCGGCGCATACGCAGCTCGACGCGCCGCTGCACCTCGCGCGCGGACGCCGTGGGCAGCCCCCGCTCCACGACGGCCCGTGTGTAGGCCTCGGTCTGCAGCAGGCCGGGGACGTACTGGAGCTCGAAGGTACGGATCGCGGTGGCGGCCTCCTGCAGCCCGACCAGCCGGTCGAACCACTCCGGCATCAGCCGCTTGTCGTACCGCTGCCACCAGCCGGGCTCATTGGCCCGCTTGAGCAGCTGCAGCAGCACGGAGGCCTCGTACTCCTCGGTGCCGTACTGCTCCAGGAGCGTACGGACGTCGGCCTCGGTGGGGGGCCGGCGGCCCTTGCCCGACTCGATCCGCGACAGCTTCGCCGGGCTGAACCCCGCGGCCCTCGCCGCCTGGTCCTGGGAGAGCCCGGCATCCTCGCGGATACCCGCCAGCTGCACGCCGACCAGCATCTTCAGCAGGGTGGGCGCGGGCTCCGTCCGGCTCAGATACGGCTCGAGGCGGGAAATGCGAGGTGACTCGGAGGACATCCTGACTCCCCGTAGACGGGCATACGACAGACTGCATTATCGCATCCGGATGGCTCCCGCCGCCTGGCCCCGCCAGAAGTGGAGCGCTCAACTTCCGTTTGCGGCACGGATGATCAGGGCCCGACACGCCCCCGCCAGGGGCGCCGCCGCCTCCCCCGAAGAGCCGCGGCGCCCCTGCGTGACCGGCACCCCGCCAGGGGCGCCGGTGCCTGTGGCCGGCCGGCCGCCGTCACGCGACCGGCCGAGCGGCGTCAGGCCAGGTGGTCGAACTCACCGTCCTTGGCGCCGGCCAGGAACGCGGAGATCTCGCCCGGCGTGTAGACGAGCGCGGGGCCGTCGGGGTCGCGGGAGTTGCGCAGGGCGACCCGCCCGTCGGCCAGAGCCGCCACTTCGACGCAGTTGCCCTCGGCATTGCTGTGCCGGCTTTTGATCCAACGGACGCCCAACGAGCTGGCCCGTACGCCGTTCGGTGCTGTTGGCACTGCACTCTCCTTGCTCACGTTCCGCCACGCGCACGCCCCTCCGCCACGCCGGGCCCCGGACACGCATCGTGCTCTGCGATGACATTCCACGCGCAATTTCCCGTGAAATTGCACGAGGAGGCCTTCGTCGTGGATAATAGCCGTGCCGTCAACTGCGGTGCAGACGCCCCGTCATGACCGTGTATCAGGGAGACGTTGTGTCCTTACCTGCGTACGAAGGCCTTCGACCGCCCGGCAGCGCTGTGTCCCCCGCGAGGCCGGCCCGCCCTCTCGGCGCCGCCGTACGAGGCCTCGGCGCCGCCCCGCAGACGCCCCGTATCGCGCCTCTGCGCCCCGCCGGACCGACCGCGTCCGGTACGGACACGCCCGCCGGTACGGACACGCCCCGCCCCGTGACCCTGCGCCTCACCGGCGCGGAACGAGGCTGCGCCCAGGCCCGTGACGTCGTCCGCCGCACCCTGGACGACTGGGGCCTCGCCCACCGCACCGTCGACGCGCTCACGGTCGTCACCGAACTCCTGGCCAACGCCGTCCTGCACGCCGGGGGCGACGGCGACATCTGGCTCCGGCTCAGCCTGCGCCGCCCGGGGCACCTGGTCTGCGCGGTCATCGACCCGAGCGACAGCCCGCCGGTCTACCCCCACACCAGCGACCCGTTCGACGAGCACGGCCGCGGTCTGCGCATCATCGAGGCCCTGTCCGAGCACTGGGGCTGGACCCGCCGCCCCCCGGCCGGCAAGACGGTCTGGGCGATGCTGCGCACGGACGAGCCCGACGTGCCGTAGAACAGTCGGCCATGACGCACTATCTGATCTCGTTCGACGACGGCACCATGATCATCCCCGAGGGCGAGCTGCCGAAGGTGGCCGAGGCCTCGATGGAGGTGGTCCGCCAGGCCCGCGAGGCCGGCGTCTGGGTCTACGGCGGCGGACTGGAACGCCAGCGGGCGAGCATCGTGTCCCCGGACGGCACCGCCACCGACGGCCCCGCCCCGGAGACCAAGGCGGTGATCGGAGGCTTCTCGGTCATCGACGTCCCCACCCGCGAGGCCGCGCTGGCCTGGGCGGCCAAAATCGCCGAGGCGTGCCGCTGCCCCCAGGAGGTCCGCGAAATCATGCCGGACCCGACGGCCTGAGCCTCGGCAAGGTCCCGGGCGCCGAGCAGCCGACGGCGGCCCCCGCCCCCGCCCCTGCGCCGCAACCGGGCGGAACCTCCGTGGAGCAGCTCCGCCAGCTCGCCGAGCTGCGGGACGCGGGCATTCTCTCGGAGGAGGAGTTCACGTCGAAGAAGGCGGAGATCCTGGCCCGCATGTGGCTCACGCGCGCCCGGGCCGGCACCCGTGAAGGTGCCGGCCCGGACGGATCGGACGTACCCGCCGATCAGAGGGTCTCGTCAGTACCCGCCGCTCAGTAGTACTCGTCGAAGCTGACGCTCGGCGTCGTGCCGGAGAGGTCGACGGTGGCCGAGAAGGACGACGTGCACGTGTCCTCCATCTTCTCCTCCACGTCGAAGCTGACGTCGGTCCAGGCGACCTCCAGGTCCAGTTCACCGGAGACGGTCACGGTGCCGTCCTCGGCCAGCTCGGTCTGCAGGGACGGCTCGGACTTCTGGGTCCACTTCACGTCCTCGGCATCGTCACCCCAGAAGTAGCCGTCCGGGCTGATCGGGCAGTCGTCGGGTTCGAGGGTCGTGCTCCGCTCCACGCACTCCTTCAGCTCGGTGAGCACGGCCTGCTGCGCGGCCCGCTCGCCCTTGCCGGTGAGACCCGCGCGGAGTTCGTCCACGACCTCGGTCTCACCCGGCCCCACGACGACCGTGCCGCCCCCGTTGGCGGCGACATGGGCGGTGCTCACACCGTCCACGGTCACCGAGCCGGGGAAGACGGTCACTTCGGTGGGGCCCTCGTCCAACGGCACCGTCACCCCGTTCACCTGCGCCTTGCCGAGAACGGACGACGCCGTCAGCTCGACCTGGCCGAGACCGCCCAGGACCCGCCAGCGCCGCCACAGCCCGTGGTGCCTGTCCTCCTTGTCGGCGACCAGGTGCACGACGGTCTCGTACTCGTCGCCGTCCACCGTGTACGTCACGGTGACGGCGGCCATGTCCTCGGACTCCTCCACCTCGCCGATGCTGACGCCGGTCATCGGCGCCGCCTTGCGCTGCCGGTCCAGTACGGCCTGCGTCAGCAGCGGGCCGGAGTCGGTGCCGCCGAGCAGTGCCAGGACGTCCTCGGCGCGTCCCTCCGTGAGCGCCTCGAAGTAGTCCTCGACGGCGCCCTCCGGGCCGTACACCTGGGAGTCCACGACGGCCCAGGCAGCCGTACCACCGCCACCGAGGACGACGGCCGCGATCAGGCCGATGCCGGTGAGGCGGGCCCGCTTGCTGCCGGTGGCGAGCGGCGGGCAGGCCAGGGGCTCGCTCAGCGCACCCTCCAGCCACGCCGGCACCGGCCGGCCCTTACGGCGCGCGGCGTCGGCGAGCAGCGCGGCCCACTGCGGGTGCACGGGTCCTCCGGGCAGCCGCAGCACCCGCACCGCCGCACCCGGGAAGACGCTCACCAGCTGCCGGGTCAGGAACTGCGCCCCCACGACCAACAACGCGCCCCACAACAGGGATATGAACAACACCCCGACCAAGGACAGCCCCACGGACACGGTCCCGTGCGCACTCCCGCTGGCACCGCCGAACGCGCCCCCGGTGGACACGTCCCCCTCGACCGCCGCACCCACCGTGGAGACGAGCCCCAGCGGCATCCACACGACGGCCATGGCGACCGCGAACCTCCACAGCGCGCCCAGCAGACGCTCCCGCGGGTCATGGCCCAGCCCCTGCCGCACCGCGGTGACCACGACCGTCAGGACGACGACGAGCAGCAGCAGATAGGCACCCCAGGGCATACCGCCCGTCAGCAGCCCCGACTTCGAGTCCTCCAGCGCACGGGTGCTCCCGGCGCCGAAGAAGGAGTCGATACCGGCGGCGCCGTCCAGGGTGCCGCCGATCGTGACGCCGAGACCGACACCGGCCAGCCAGACGGCGGAGTTGACGATTGTGACCAGGACAAGCGCGAACACGGCCCCGGCACTCAGGTCGTCGGTGTCACCGAAGACCGCGTAACCCGCCGCGGTGAGCGCACCCACCCCCAGCAGTACGACGCTCACGGTGCCCGCGGCGACGAACGGAGCCCGCCACGCGCCCAGCCGGCCGGCGAACGCACCGGGCAGCGCGCCCAGATCGGCGTGGCGCACGGAGGCGCGCGCGGCGAGGTCGGTGAGGAGGACGAAGACGAGCGTGTAGGGGAGGAGCGGCCAGACGGCGAGCCCCATGTCGACCGAGGTCGTCTCGAGCTCCCCGGTGTCCATCCCGAAGACGGCGGAGGAGTGGGTCGCCAGCGCCAGGACGGTCATGGCGAGGGCGTAGACGAGCGCCCCGGTCGCGGACCGCCCGGCCACCCGGGCCCAGGTGTCCGCCGCGAGACGCCGCTCACCGCGCCGCGCGAACCACCACACCGCGAACAGCGCGGTACCGGTGAAGAGCAGCAGCTGCAGGGTGAGCCCGATCTCCCCCTGCCCGGCGACCTCGTCCGCCCCCCAGGACTGCGCCTGCTCCTCGAGGGACAGCCCCAGCGTGCCCCGGAGCGCCAGCCCGGCCATCCATACGGTGGCCAGCAGCCAGTCACCGAAGGTGCCGGTGTTCTCGTCGGGCAGGAACTGCGCCCCGACGGCGAGGACGGCGAACAGCAGCCCGAGCTGACTCCCCAACGCCGCCAGCGCACCGACGGCCACGCTCTTGGCGGCCGCCGCGTCGGGCCGCACGGCCCCGAACCACTGGGCGGCCCGCCCGGGGGGCGCGAACTGCGGCATGGGCGGTCCGGCAGGAACTGCGGCCGGAGCCGTGGGCGGCGCGGTCGGCGGGGGAGGAGGCGGGGCGGCGGTAGGAGAAGCGGGTTCAGCCGCACCGACTTCGGCAACCGGCACCCCACAACGGCTGCAGAACGCATGACCTGCGGCTGTCTCAGCACCGCAGGACGGGCAATTGCTCATGTGCTTTCCAGATGGACTCACGGCCCGGGGGCCGACCGACGGAACACGCGAACTCCCCCGACCACCGGCCATGAGAAGGAACCCTCAGGATGTGAAGATCATGTGATGATGCGTGGGGAAGATTGATAGCAGCCGCAGGCGATCATTGCAACGCACACGAATAACAAGGACAGCGAACGACCGGCGCCAGCGGCGGAGTCGACCCCTGCGACGCACGACGCCCGAGGTTAAGTCGACGTCGGCTCAGCTTCTTCACAACTCCACCCCCCCACAAGCCGATGCACTCTCACCCCCCGACGCCTCGGGAAGACACCCGAACCGCCCCGCACCGCACTCCATGAGCACTACAGTTACCGGCGCGCGACGCGGCATTATGCGTCGCTTGTCTGGCGACTGGGGCGCGGGCGACCGTGTGCCCAGGTCGCACTGTTTGGGGGGTTCAATGCAGGAAATGGTCAAGGGCGCGAACGCAACGCTGTCAGCCCTGAGTGAGAACGTCGGGTCGGTGATCGTCGGTCTGGGCTGGGGGAGCCCGACGGGCGAAGGGGACGCGGACGTCTCGGTTCTGCTGCTGGATCTGAACGGCAAGGTCCGCAGCGACGCCGACTTCTACTTCTACAACAACCCGGTCGCGGCCGACGGGAGCGTGCAGCTCCTGGGAAAGACGCCCACGGCGAACGGCAGTGAGGACCGGATCAGCTTCGACCTGACGGCGGTCCCGGCCGACGTGGACCGCATCCTCGTGACCGCCAGCCGGTACAACGGAGCCCACTTCGGCGAACTGGACGACGTGAGGCTCTCCCTCTCCGACGGAGCCGGCGAGGAGCTCCTCCGCTTCGCCATCGACGACGTCGACGCGATCAGCGCGATCATCTTCGGCGAGCTCTACCGCCGCGGCGAGGAGTGGAAGTTCCGCGCCGTAGGTCAGGGATACGAGGCCGGACTCGCGGGCCTGGCAACCGACTTCGGCGTAGACATCGAGGACGACGCCGAAGCGGCGGAGGCGGCCGAGGCGCAGGACGATCCCTCGGGCACCGAGCACGCGGAGACGACGGCGAGGCCCGCGGTCGCCGAACCGCCCCGCTCCGCGGGCGGCCTGGAGGCAGTCCCGTCACCGCGCCGCCCCCAGGACGGCCGCTCCCAGGACGAGAGCGAGCCCCGAAAGCGCTCGACTCGCCCCCGTACGGCGAAGAAGAAGATCACCCTGCCCAAGGCGGCCAAGCCGAGCCTGGCGGAGCACGACGCGTGGAAGCAGGCACGCCTCTTCCCGGTGTCGGCGCTGAAGAGCGATCACGAGCGCGAGATGCGGGCCACGTCGGTGCTGCTGTCGGTGATGGCGCAGGTACCGGAGTTCGGCAGGAGACTCACCGCCGCGTTCGGCGCACCGGCCGGCCGTATGGAGACCTTCACCGAGGTCAGCCTGCCGCACGGCGACACCCCACGGCGCCCCGACGGAGTGATCCGCGTCGAGCGCGCCGGCAAGCTGTGGACGGCCCTGGTCGAGACCAAGACCAACGGCAACGCCCTCAAGGCCGAACAGGTGCAGGCGTACATGGACATCGCCGCGCGCCGCGGCTACGAGGCCGTGATCACGCTGTCGAACGACGTGGCGCTGGAGGGCAGCCCGCTCGTCGACGTCAAGATCGACGGCCGGCGCAAGCACAAGGTCGCTCTCTGGCACCTCTCCTGGGCCGAGGTCGCCCACCAGGCACAGATGCTGATCCGCCACGAGGGCGTCGGCAACGCGGCACACGCGTGGCTGCTCCAGGAACTGCTGCACTACCTGCAGCACGACAACTCCGGTTGCCACGGCTTCCAGAACATGGGCCGGGCCTGGGTCCCCGTACGCAACGGCATCGACGACGAGACCCTCTGCGAGGGCGACGCCCGCGCCCTGGAGGTCGTCGAGAGCTGGGAGCGGCTCATCCGGCAGGTATGCCTCGGGCTGGGCGGCGAGCTGGGCCAGAAGGTCCTCCCCGTCCAGCGCACGAAGCGCGGAACGGACCCGGGAACCCGCCGAGCACTCCTCGCCGAACAACTCTGCGTCGAGGGACGCCTCCAGGCGGAACTGCGCATCGAGGGCACCCCCGGCGTCCTCGGCATCGTGGCGGACCTCCGGACGGGCAAACTCCGCACCTCCATGGAGATCCCGGCCCCCGAGCAGGGCTACCCCCTGTCCTGGGCGAAGCGCCTGATCCGCAACCTGGCGGACGCACCGGCGACGCTCCACATCGAAACCCTGGTCGACGGGACCAAGGGCGGCCCCCGCGGCACCCTGGAACGCCTCCGCCCCGAGCCGGCGGACCTCCTCCCGAAGGACAACGCCACCCGCATCACCGGCTTCCGCCTGTCCCTGCTCAAGAGCATGGGCAACGGCCGCGGCAACGCCGAGACGGGCTTCATCCGCAGCGTCGACGAAGCGGTCCACCGCTTCTACACCACAGTCGCAGCCCACCTGGACCCATCCAGACCCCGCCGATCCCCCCAACCTAAGCCCTGACCCCCACCCCCGGCGGAACAGCCCCCGTCACGCCCGGTGACGGGGCCTGCCGGGCCCCTCATACTGTGCCCGTGAACCTGTCAGACGAAGGCGAAGCCCTAAGGGCTGTCCCGTAATTCCCGGCGGGCGCGCGACGACAGCTACGGCACCTCGCCGCGTTGTCGGGTCGTCCGCATACATCCAGTATGCGGACGACCCTCCGCCTTGCGATGCACCGCATCTGACGCCGCGCGCTGATCCACCGGGAATTACGGGACAGCCCTTAGCCCCAGCCTTGGCCGAGGCGGCCAACAACGTGGTCGGCATCCTGCACGGCTGCAAGGACGCCTCCCCGATAGCCGAACGCTTCGTCCGAGCCGGCTGGAACTCCACCTCCTCCTCATGGCACGGCTACGAGGTGGAAACGACTTGGTGCCGTGTGGAGCTGGACCCAGTGGACGGCCCAGACGTCCTGCTCAACGGAGTGATAGCCCCAGAACGCTTCAACAACCTGGCGGCCCTCCTCACCCACTTCGGGCTGAGGCACTCTTTGGAGCTGTACGACGAGAACCACCCCCTGATTCGCAAGACACTCACCTGACCCCACGCCGCATGCGCCAAGCTCCCCGGACACGCAGCCGCTGTCCCGCTTCGCAGACAGTGCCTCGGCAGGTGCGGGCGTTCTAGGGCATGCCCGGCCCATGACTCTGCTGAGCGCGCATACGGCTCCGGAGGCCGCGTATGGGCATAGCGAACCAGCAGGTCAGGGGAGCGGACTATTCATTGACAGGAGATTCTGTCCACGAATAGTCCGCGCCCGACTGTTCTGTTACTCCACGATGTCGAGCGAGGGGAGGCTGTCCACGATCCTCATCGTTTTCAGGCTGACCGTGACGATTCGCTTGAGCAGGTCGATGATGTAGCGCGGGTCGTCAGACCAGTCGTTGGGGTCGTTGATGATCTCTGACGCCTTGTCGACCTTGACCTGGTAGCGGTCGATGATCCACTCGATCGCGGACCGGGCACCGAGCTGGTAGCGGTACGCCTCTTCTGGGATGTTGGTCAGCTTGACCCGAGTGTTGTAGAGGATCGTCGACCGGTCAGCCTGCCCCTTGATCTTCGGGATCTTCATCTTGGCGACCCGGTACAGCTCGCTGGGGGGCGTGATGGATGCGTCGCCGGTCACCGTCTCGACAATGCCCTTGTACGGCTCGGCTTGCTCGTAGTGGACGTGCAAGTCGGCGAGCTTACGACCGGCCGCGGCGAAGCCGTGGAAGTCACGCACCTTGGGGATGCGCGGCAGGGACTTCTTCAGGTCCGCGGCGAAGCGCTCTCGATACTCCGGGGAGTGGAGCAGGCCGTAGGTGTAGTAGAAGATGTCGTCCTTGGTGATGGCCAGGTCGGGGTACGCCTTGCGGTAGCTAGCCAGGGCGACGTCGGTGATGTTGTCGATGCGCTCGTAGCCATCGCCACTCTCGCGGAAGTCGAAACCTCCCTCGACTGTCAGTTCACGGTACGTGTAGCGGGCGAAGTGCGGGCCGACGCTCTTGGTGCCGACGGCATGCAGGTCCGGCACAACATCCGTCATCAATAGCGAGAACGGCTCGTCGGACCCAGTGCCGGTGGTGTAGAAGCCGACGTTCTCATGGTCCGGTGTCGGGAACACCCTCGGCAGCTGGTAGACGGTGTTGTTCAGCTTTCGGTCGAAGTAGACATGGGACTTGGTGAAGGGGCGGTACATCGAAGCAAAGATGCGGTCCTCAGCGAACTCGTACCGTTCCTTTTTTGCGATGCGCGCCTTATCGGCGCGATCCCAGCTGATCTTCTTCGGGTCAAGGTCGATGAACTGGTCGACGTCCGGTGCCTTGGGAGACGTGATGGCCTCCTGCTTACAGTGCGAGGCGAAGCCTGATACCTGCTGGTTGTAGAAGTCGATCGTGGACTCCATGTTCTCCTTGAGACGAGGCTCGGAGAAGTTGTAGGCCCACGCATCACGTCCAGTCTTGAGTCCGCTTGAGTAGAGCTCGAAGATGGCCGTAGCCTGGGCGGCCTTCTCCTTCTCCGCGATTGCCTGGAAGGCTGCGTAGCTCTCGTCCCGCTGGTTGATCCAGTCACCCTCGGCGTTCGGGGCGATCTTCTCCCACTCCAGAGTGTCGAGGCTCTGGATGCGGAGCTTGTCCAGTTTCTCCTCGCGGGTGAGGTAGTCGTCGACCTCGTGGTAGTACAGCTCGCAGGCGGACGCGGAAGTGCCGTTCTTGCTGCCTTTGACAAGGATCAGGATGGCGACGGTGTTTCGGCTGCCTGAGCCGAAAATCTTGCCCCCTTCCTTTTTGGACTGCTCGCCAGCGGTGCGCTGGTTGCCGCGCAGGTTGTAGCAGTAGATCGCGTCGAACTCGTTTACCAGCGACTTGCGTAGCCCGTCAGCGGTGTTGCCGTCGATGTAGCCGCCGTTGGAGACAAAGGCGACCACGCCCTCGTCTTGGACACGGTCAGAGGCCCAACGGATAGCGCGGATGTAGGAGTCGTACAGCGACGTCTTCAGGGTGGCCGTGGACTGAGCGACATAAGTCTGTGCGATGCGCTCGTCGAGCGTCTCGTATTTCAGGTTCTTGTTGTCGTCGTTCTGGCTGTCCTGCCCCACCGAGTACGGCGGGTTGCCGATGACGACCGTGATCGGCTGGGCCTTCTGCTTCTTCGCTCGTTCGCTGTTGCCTTCCAGCACATCCATGCCGTCGAGCTGCGCCGTGCCTTCCGCGAGCTGGAAGGTATCCGCCAGGACGATGCCTTCAAAGGGCTTGTACTCCCCGCCGGCGAGGTCGTGGAAGGCTGCCTCGATGTTGACGGCCGCGATGTAGTACGCGAGCAGCACGATCTCTGTGGCGTGCAGTTCGCTGGTGTACTTGCGCAGGAGGTCGTTGGGCTTGATGAGCCCGGACTGGAGGAGGCGGACCGGGAAGGTGCCGGTGCCGACGAAGGGGTCGATGATCTGGACGCCCTCGTCGGACAGGGACTTGCCGAGGTGCTTGGTCAGCGCCTGTTCGGTGGAGCGGATGATGAAGTCGACGACCTCGATCGGGGTGTAGACGATGCCCAGGGCGTCGGCGGTCTTGGGCAGGGCGGTCTTGAAGAACTTGTCGTACAGCTCGACGATGACGCGCTGGCGGCCCTCGTGGTTGTCGATGTCCTGGGCGCGGACTTTGACCGAGTGGTAGAAGCTCTCCAGGGTTTTGGCCTCGGCGTCGAGCCCCTGGTCGTCGAGGATGTTGAGCATCCCCTGCATAGCCTTGGAGACCGGGTTGTGCTCGGCGAAGGCGTAGTCCTTGAACAAGGCGTCGAACACGGGCTTGGTGACGATGTGCTGGGCGAGCATGTCCACGGCCGCGTCATCGGTTACACCTGGGTTGATGGTCGCCCGCAGCTCGCCGACGAACTCCTCGAACGCGGCCCGCTTGTCGGGGAGGGCGAGTGCGGCCTTGATGCGGGCGACGTGGCGGTTGGCGATCTGGGCGATGTCCTTAGCCCAAACCTCCCAATACTGGCGCTCACCGACCTTGTCGACGATGCGGGCGTAGATCGCGTCCCGCCAGTCACTTATGGAGAACAAGGCGTCCTGGACGTGCTGGGCGCCCTGGGCTT
This sequence comes from Streptomyces sp. RK62, assembly GCF_018070255.1. NCBI lineage: Bacteria > Bacillati > Actinomycetota > Actinomycetes > Kitasatosporales > Streptomycetaceae > Streptomyces > Streptomyces sp. RK62. The sequence continues at coordinate 186,445 of NZ_JAGPYD010000002.1, forward strand.
CCTTCTCCTTAGCAGCCTTGGCGCTGTCCGCGGTGCTGGAGCCATCCTTGTCGCCGATCCCCTCGTCGCCGGCACCGATGTGGGTGTACCCGATGATGTCGGGCTTCTTCTTGTTGAGCTCGATCTGGTTGACGGTCGCGTTGAAGCGGTCGTCGTGGGCGCGCAGTGCCTGGAGGACCTGCCAGACGGTCTTGAAGCGCTGGTTGTCCGCGAGGGCCTTCTCGGGGGAGAGGCCCGCGGGGACGGCGACGGGCAGGATGATGTAGCCGTAGTTCTTGCCTGGCGCGACGCGCATGACGCGTCCAACGGACTGCACGACGTCGACGACGGAGTTGCGCGGGTTGAGGAACAGCACCGCGTCGAGGCTGGGGACGTCCACGCCCTCGGACAGGCAGCGGGCGTTGGTCAGGATGCGGGCGTTGTTCGGGCCGGGGTCTTGCTTGAGCCAGTCGAGGAGCTGGTTGCGTCGCAGGGTGTTGAACGTGCCATCGACGTGTTCAACCTCGCAGTGCAGCACGTCGTCATCGGCCTCGTCGTACGCGTCGACGACCTCGTTGAACCGCTCCATGATTGCCTTGGAGTCGGCGATGGAGCGGGAGAACGCGACGGCCCGCTTCATCGGGGCGTCGTCCTTGCCGAACCCGGAGCCATCGGCGAAGGTGCCGGTGCGCTTGGCCAGGGCGTTCCAGCAGCCGATGATTTTCGCTGCGTCGTCGATCCGTAGTTCGGAGTCGCCTCCGGAGAGACCTTCCTGGAGGGTTTTGGCGACCACGTCCTCATCGATGGTGAGGATGAGGACCTTGTAATCAGTGAGCAGTCCCTGTTCGACGGCCTTGCCGAAGCCGAGGCGGTGGAACTCGGGACCGTACTGGGCCTCGTTGTCCATCGAGGCGACGGCCGCGGAGGCGTCCTTGGCGTCCTGCTTGGTGTCGTCGCTGTACACGCGCGGGGTGGCGGTCATGTACAGCCGGCGATCAGCACCGATGAAGCTGTCGTCGTGGACGCGGACGAACGCGGACTCGTCGTGGCCGGACAGGGTGACGCCGGTAGTGCGGTGGGCCTCGTCGCACAGGATGAGGTCGAACCGCGGCATGCCCTTCTTCTGGGCCGCGGAGATGGTGGCGATCGACTGGTAGGTCGAGAACACGACGGTCAGGCCGGGGGCGGCCTCGACGCTGGCCATCTGCGCCATCAGCCGGTCGGGGCTGGTGGTGGCTGGCAGGGCGAGGTCATGGGTGGACATGTCCTTGTCGTCGCCTTGGGCCTTCTGCTTGCCGACCTGGGCGTCGGAGCAGACGGCAAACGCACGCAGCGGAACCTTGGCCTCGTACGACCACTCACGCAGCGACTGCGAGAGCAGGGCGATGGAGGGCACCAGGAACAGGACGGTGGTGTGCTCACCCTGGCCAGCCTCGGCCCGCTCCTGCTGAAGCCGTTCGGCGATCTTCAGGCTGGTGAAGGTCTTGCCGGTGCCGCAGGCCATGATGAGCTTGCCGCGGTTATGCTCGGCGAAGCCGGCGAAGACGTCGTCGATCGCCGCCTTCTGGTGGGGGCGCGGGGTCTTCTTGTCCCGCAGCGTCATCTGGACTTCGTGGTCGATGCCGGCCGCGGGCAGATGCCACTCGACAGCGCTGTTCGCGATGCTGGCCAGTCCTATCCGGGTGACGGGGATCTGCTGGTCGTCGAGCGCGGCTTCGGCGTTGTCGCTCCACTTGTCCGTCGTGGAGATGATCATCCGGCGGGTGAAGGCGCCCTTGCCGGAGGCCGTGAAGAAGGAGTCGATGTCCTCCTTGCGGACCGTGTGATGCGGCTCGTAAAACTTGCACTGGATGGCGCAGAAGCCGCCGGTCTCGCGGTCCTGGGCGACCAGGTCGATGCCCGTATCGCGCTTGTCGTGCTCTGCCCCCGGCCAGTCGGACCACATCCACACCCGGGTGAACTGCTCGGTCCACTCCGGATCGGTGCTGAGGTACTGAACCATGAGTTCTTCAAACCGGGTGCCCCGGTCTCGGTTCCCGGTGGCCCCGTGGCGAATCGCCCTGAGTACGTCGTGCACCGTCGTCGTGTCCGTAGCCAACTCGCTCCGCACCCCATCACTGTCCACGGCGCACCTGCCGGACGCCGGATCGTTCCCACCAAAAGCTTCATAACTGTACTGCTCAAGTCCTTGAGCCAAGCCCTGATCAGGAACTTTCGATCAACCCGGAAACTACGGGGTGCCATACGAGGTAGGTGGTGGGCGTGGCGAGCGCAGGCAACTGCGGTGGGTAGCCGGTCTACTGATCACGGGCCTCACTCACCAGCGAGGCTGATGAAGCCCACGGCTCCCACCTGGTCGGACGCCGTGGGCTTCTGTCGTTGTCGGCCTTGGAGGTCAGCAGCGGAAGGCCGTCGGTGCAGTTAGCGCTCTGGCGGGCCGACCGGTAAGGCTCTCCCGCTTCCGCCGCAGGTGTAGGCCACGTCGTCTCTCGTGCCAGCCAGAGCCGGCTTTCAGGTCCTTCAATGGCGCCACCAAACCTCAAGCGTGGCCCTTACCAGGCCGGAACAAGCGCCCCCAATCGCACTGAGTAGCAGCTTCGTCCAGGTCGCCTTCGGCTGCCTCGACGCCTTCTTGTCTGTGCCGGTGCACATCGTTTGATCTCCGATCTCTGTCAGCCGCAAGAGAGAACCGGGTCTACGAACCGACCCTGCCTGACTCCAGTCAGGGGGCATCGAACGAGTGCCTTGCACGTCGCTGCCAACATGCATGCAGAGTCCGGGCTTTGCCCACGTCAGAAGGGGGCTCTCGCCTAAGCTGCTGCCACTCACTGACACTTACTGACAGGTGGAGGATGGAGCCGTGTCTAGCGGAGGGAGCCGGCGGGTTGAGCTGCCAGGAATGGACCGAGTGCCAGAAGGTCCTAAACGTGACCTTCTAATCGAATTGCACAAGTTGTACCAACTAGCCGATGCGCCAGGCCTGCGGGGATTGAGTGCCGAAATAGCCGACAGGTTGCTCCTTTCGGCGACGATGAATAGAGATCTACTCTCCAAGATCTTTTCCGGCAAGCGGTGGCCGACGATTAAGCAGGTAGATTCCCTGGTGCGCGTGCTTGCCGAGAAGTCGATTCGCAAGACAGATATCGACGCCGAAGCCGAACGCTTCCATCAGCTCTGGATGTCTGCAGAGCAGCCATTTTTGACTGAGGGTGGATCCGCTGCCGAAAATAGGATGAATGCTGCGCTGAATAATTCTGCCAGTTCGGGGGACGTTGGACATCTTTTGGAGTACGCATTGAGTCAAACGCCGGAGGGCGTTAGAGAGCTTCTGGACACTCTACAGAATCGCGGGTGGGTGAGGTTTGCTGAGGGCGTCGTCGTCGGCTTGGCTCAATTGGTCACAGCAGCAAAGGTTCCCGCCCTCCTTGTTATGCTGCCGTCTTCGTATGAGCCGATAGGGGATCTTAACTTCCTGCGCCACTTCGGTCGGCTTCGCACGGTTGCAGATGTTACTGAATCCCTGCTCCTTCTATTCCATGCTGGAGCGCAAGATCCAGCCGCCCAGCTGATCCACGAAGTGGAGGAAAGTCGAAGCTCCTCCGAAGTTGCCGACATTTACATCGGCATAGTTTCGGCTGGATACGACTGGAGGGTTGGTAGCGGCTTTGGTCGCATGGCGGGTCGGTGGAACGAATCGCCTGACATGACCATCGAGTTGATTCGGGAGTTCCGTAATCGCGGTTACCAGGAAGGCGTTAAGCGTGTAATTTCTGAATATGAAAATTTCAGCCCAGGCAAAGACAAGCTGGAACTGTATAGAGCTCTAGAAGCGGAAGGTTTGAACGATGAAAAGGACCTACTGCTGCAGTATCTCGCCAGGGGTGCCGGGTGGCGTGAGGCCTGTGAGTTCGTTATGGAATCGTCCGATCTTCCGTATGTTTCAGATCGGGTTCGTGAAGGCTTCTTGAGTTGCCGGAGTGACATGGAAGTCAGTAACTTCGAGCACCATTTTCGATATGAAAACGCTAAGCGACGGCTTTTTCGCGATGGTGATTCTAGTGAACGCTAACCGGAGAAAGCGCGTGGCCGCATCCTGTTTCCTACATAAGGCAACCCAGGCGGCTCCGCTTTGACCCATTTCCGTTCTGGAGGTGTGGTCCACGGACATTCGCGCTGGGATTGCCTGCACCGAACTCCACCCCGACTCCCATCCCGTCTGCCGTCGACCCACACACCGTGGAGCAGGCGCGGTGCCGGGCGTCCAGGTGGAGCGCGCCACTGTACGAACGACCTGGACGCCCGGTGCCGTGTCTGCTCGGCTCTGCCTGGGTCGACGGCAGACGGGATGGGAGTTCCCCACCACCACACCCCACCGGTCGGCACCCGCCTAAGAAGCCCTCACCATCCCGGAGCCTGAGCGCCCCCGCCGGAGGCCTCGTTTCTGCCCCGCGGCTGCCTTCTGCCAGGTCAGCCGAGGCTTTCCAGGCCTAGTTCGCCAGGCGTGACCTGATGGCGCTGGGCTTGCGGTCGAACTGTGTCCCGAGGGTTTCCAGGTCTCGCTCTCCTTGCTGGTAGAGGGCGAGGAGGTGCGTGTCGTCTTCCTGGGTCCAGGGCTCGCCCATTTTGGGGTAGCGGGCGCGGAGCTCTTCCGGTGATTCCCGCTGTCTGCCCAAGTCGGCCTGGGGGCGTATCGACTCGATGATGCTGAATAAGAAGCGGCCGACTTCGCTTCCGGTCAGCCAGAAGGTGAGGTGGTCGCTGTCAAAGGTGAGCCGGTCGGCGTAGACGGTCATCGCTCGCCGGAGGATGTCGCTGTCGTTCGGGTCCTGGAGGTAGTCGTTGAACGTGACATAGAAGGCAGTGGGTGCTGTCGGGGTCTCCATGGGGCTAAGCCTGCCCGGGCTCCCTGTCGGGTGGGAGGTTGTTTTTCGTCTGCCCGCTGCATGTGGCGTGCCGCCGGGCGGGGCCGCCGCTGGCGAAGACAGTGGCGGCGGCCCCGCCGACAAGGCGGCGCGCTCCCGCGCCGTGCGCGGGCCTTGAACCAGTAGAGAGACTTTGAATCACGCTCATGCTGGTGGCTGTTGATGCTGCTCTTGCGCCTGGTCGCTGTCGGCTCGTGGTGTAGAACCCTGGGTATGGGGAGTGAACGGCGCGAGCGGATGAGGGTGCTTGGGGCACGTCTTCGGGCTCTGCGTGCGGAGGCTGGCCTGACGGGTGCTGCTCTGGCTCATCGGGCCGGCGTTGGTCAGCCGACGGTCTCCAAGGTGGAGACCGGGCGCATGGTTCCTAGCGTCGATGTGCTGGACCGGCTGTGCCGGGCGCTCAGCCTCGACGAGTCGGCGGCCCGGGAGGTCCGTGACCTGCTCGTCGCCGTTGAGTCTGCAATCGACACCGATTCCGAAGCGGCAGGGCTGCCCGCTGGGCTCGTCGTTGATGACGCGGTCCGCGGTGCTCGGTCGGTTCGGTCCTTCCAGTGCGTCGTTCTGCCTGGCCTGCTCCAGAGTGCGGAGTACGCCCGTCACGTCTTCGAGAGTGCGCCGGACTCGGCCCCTGCGGCGGTCGGTCGGGCTGTCGCTGCGCGTGTGGAGCGGCAGAGCGTGTTGTACGAGCCGGGGCGCGAGTCGGTGTTCGTGTTGACGGAAGCTGTGCTGCGGACCTGGCCGGGCACACCGGCGCTGATGCTCGCCCAGCTCGACCGGTTGCTCGCCGTCGAGAGCCTGAGCACTGTGCGGCTCGGTGTCGTCCCGTGGCGCCGCCCGGTGCCGCTTCTGCCTCGTCACGGATTCACGCTGTGCGACGAGCAGGCTGTCGTGATCGAGGCGTTCACCGGTGAGCGGGTGTCGGTCGACTCCGCCGAGGTGGCTGCGTACGAGGAGGCCTTCCACCGCTTCCAAGAGGCAGCCGTCTTTGGTGGCGAGGCGCGTGAGCTGTTGTTGCGGATGATGAAGGAGTTCCGTGAGCTCGATGACACGGTCACCCCTTAGAGGAATAATTCCTCTGCATGCCTAGCGTGCTGGCTTCCTGTGGGCATAGCCTGCCGTCGCGCTGTCTAGTCCCCTAGACGCAGACAAGGAGCTTGCCATGCGTACCAAGTGGTGCCGTGCCTTCCCGGGTCTGGCCGAACAAGTGGTCCAGGCCCGTCACTTCGTCGCTGCCTTAGTCGCCGAGAAGGGGCCGGTCGATGACGCCACCCTGGTTGTCAGCGAACTGGCCACCAACGCAGTACGTCACTCGCTGAGCGGTGCTGAGGGCGGCTGGTTCCTCGTGGTCGTGGGTTTCGGTGACGGCTTCGTCCGTATCGAGGTGGTCGACCAGGGTGGCGAACGGGTCCCGCACCTGTGTGATGTGACCAGCCAGGAAGAGGGCGGGCGTGGGCTGCTGCTGATCGCGGCCTGTGCGAAGGACTGGGGTGTGAAGAACTGGCCTGACGGGCGTTCTGTATGGGCGGAGCTGGCCTGGGAGGGTGCGTGATCGCGCGCCGCCCGCTGATGGGTGGCCGTTGCTGTGCCGGCGGTGACGGGTGACTCCTCGGGGTGTGCCTCGGCGGAGGTCGCGCTTCTTCGTCGTTGAAAGTCGTACGGGACGGCGCCTCCCGCCCATTCCGTCTAGGGCCCTAGACTCCTGGGTACTTCTGGGAGGTGTGGTCATGTCGGACGAGTTGCAGCGGATCATGGCGATCGATGATCCGTACCTGCTTCTGCGTGAGGTCACCACGAGGCTGGCCGCTGCGCAGCAGGAGGTGACCGAACTCGCCCGGCTCCGCCGCCGCGTGGTTCAGGACCTCCACGCGCAAGGAATGTCCTACGCGCAGATCGCCGAGAAGGCCGGCCTGAGCCGCGGGCGGATTCATCAGATCCGGCACACTGGCCCCGCGCCCGAGGGGGCCTTCCTTGGGACGGGTGCCGTCACGGTCGTGACGCCGCTGCGGTGGGACGACGCGAAGAAGCGCCCGGTCGTCGCGATGGCCGACATGAACTCCGGCAAGCGGCTGGAGGAGCTGGCGAAGTCGTATGGGCTAGACGTCAGCTCCGGCCACGTGCAGGTGAGCGGCGAGGTCGACCTCAACCGTGACGGCCTGGTCGTCGTCTGCGGGCCGGGCATGTCCCAGGCCATGCGCGACCTGTACGCCCAGGACCCGGTACTCGCCTGGGAACACCCGGAGGGTGAGCCCTGGGCACTGGCGGACCGGCGTACTGGCACGGCGTACCACGCAGGGGCAGACCTCGAGCCGAGCCGCCCGCACGACGTCGGATACCTGGGCCGACTGCCTCGCCCGGACGGCAACGGCTCGGTCCTCGCCATCGCTGGCATCCACACGGCAGGCTCCCTCGGCGTAGTCCACCTGCTCACCTCGGACCTCAGCATGCTGTGGGGACAGGTGGGGGAGCGGCACTTCTCCACGCTGGTGAGTGTCGAATACGACCCCGAGACCGAAGAGCCACAATCCGCCGAACTCCTCTGCCCCCTCTATCTGCACGACGAGGAGACGACGGCGTGAACGTCGCCCTCGGCACGCTGCCCGCCGAACCAGACCAGCAGAACGAGGACTTCGCGGCCACCGCTCCCGGTGCGGCCGTCCTCCTCGACGGTGCCGGCGTCGCAGGAGCCGAGACCGGCTGCGTGCACGGCATCGCGTGGTTCTCCTCGACCCTGGGCGGACTGCTGCTGGGCTACATCGCTGGAGATCCCGCCCGGCCCCTCGCCGACTGCCTCGCCGACGCGATCCGCGGCGTCCGGTCCCTGCACGAGGACACGTGCGACCTGACCTACCGGGCCAGCCCCACCAGCACAGTCGTCGCGGTCCGAGTCGGCGGGGGAGCGCTGGAGTACCTCGTCCTCGGCGACTCGACCCTCCTCCTCGCCGGTCAGGACGGGAAGACGACCGCTGTCACCGACGACCGCCTGGACCAGGTCGGAAAGCAACTCCGCGCGCCGGTCGACCGACTGCCCACCGGCACGCCCGAGCACGCTGCCGCCCTGGCCCAGTACCGCGAAGACCTGACGGGACTCCGTAACCGGCCGGGCGGCTTCTGGATCGCCGGCCCCGAACCACGGGCAGCCGAGCACGCCCTCACCGGAACGGTGCCGCTGGAGACGCTGGCGTCCGTGACCCTGCTGAGCGACGGCGCGACACGCCTCGTCGACCGGTTCGGCCTCGCCGACTGGACGAACGTGCTGGACGTGCTCGCGTCCGCCAGCCCGGACGAACTCATCCGCCGTGTACGGGAAGCGGAGAACAGCGATCCCGACGGGCAGCGATGGCCTCGCGGAAAGGCGAGGGACGACGCCACGGTTCTCCACTGGGTGCCCTCGTCGTAGCCGCACACCCAACCGTAAAATCGAACGCGTGAGCGACAAACCGTCCCGACTGGAGCTGCTGCGCTTCGCGCGCCGTGTGGTCGTGCAACAGGCGACGGCCGCCGTGCGCCAGCTCGACGGGTGGATCGCGGACGAGGAACGGCGCGAGGCCGAGCGGCGCCGAGGTGAGGAGATGCGGCCGCCGCCTCCGGACTGGCTGCTCCAGTACGGGCTCAACCGGAAGAACGTGGACGCCGTCCATGCCGGGGACTGCTGGGCAGCGACGAAGTCGGGCCGGTGTCGTCCCGCGTCCCGCGAGCAGGTGGTTGAAGCTCTTCAGCATGGCGTGCCGGCGTGCGTGCACTGCCGCCCGGATACTGCGCTGGGTCTGCTCGACAACCCGTGACAGTGGTGGTCTAAAAAGCGGGCGAGGGGCTCCCGAATGGCGTCACCGGCCGCTGCGAGATCGGGTGGTCCTATCGACGCTTGCGCGACACGCTCGTATACCCCCCTAGACAGTTGACGGGGCGTCGGTTTACGGTGTCGTCAACCCCCCTAGACAGTTGGGGTGGTCGCCTCCCTGTGCTGTCTAGGGGGGTATTCAACGCCTCGGCGTCCACGAGGCGCCCGAATCAAGTGAGGTTCAGAATGCGTGTCATCCCCGTGGACACCTCGTCCGCCACTCTGCTGGTCACCAAGCTCCCCGAGGTCAAGGTGAGGGACCGGCAGACCGGCGAGGTGGCCGTGGACCCGGTCACCAACGACCGGCTCATGGTCCTGGAGCTGGTGTTCATCGCCCAGGGCGGCTCGGACATGATCAAGGTCACCGTGCCCGAGAAGGGCATCGGCGAAGGACTGGTCATGGGCGCACCGGTGTTCCTGTCCGGTCTGATCGCGCGGCCCTGGGAGAGCGAGTTCGGCGGCCGTACTCGGCACGGCATCGCCTACCGGGCAGACGCCGTCATGGTCGGTACCCCGGCCGCGGTGCAGGGCTGACCGCCATGTCCGATGCCCTGTGGATTCTGCTGTTAGCGCTGCTGGTGGCGGCTGCGCTGGCCGTTGTGCGCCGTCGGCTGCCGGTCCTGTTCTGGTGGCTGGTCGGGTATCCGGCCGTGACGCTGCGGGTGCTCGCCACGTACCGGGCCACGATGGACGCCTGCGGCCTGACGGTGCCCGCCTCGCCCGTGCGCCGTGCAACAGCCCGGATGGTGGGGCGGCAGGCCGCTCCCGTGCCGCCTCGTCGGTCGCTGCCGCTGCCGACCGGGTCCGGAATCGTGATGCGGCTGCGTATGGCGGCCGGCCAGGCACCCGAGGACTTCAACGCTTCGGCTGACCGGCTACGGCACGCCTGGGGTGCGCACGCCGTGCACGTCCGGCCCACCAAACCGGGACGACTGGAGCTGCGGTTGGTCGGCTGGGACGTCCTCACTGATGTCCGGCCCCCTCGTCGGTGGCTGCGGACCGAACCGCTGACCCTGCCCCTGGCACTGCGCGAGGATGGACACTGGCACGTCCGGGACTTCCGCACCGTGCCGCACGAACTCATCCTCGGGGCCACGCAGTCGGGCAAGTCCGTGTACCTGCGCTACCTGCTCTGCGGGCTGGCCCGGCAACCCGTCGCACTCGTCGGCATCGACTGCAAGTGGGGCGTCGAACTGGCGCCGTTCGCGCCCCGGTTGTCGGCGCTCGCCGACACGCCGGACCGTGCTAACGACCTCCTTGACGTCCTGGTGGACGAGATGGAGGCACGCTTCCGCCTCATCGGCATGAGGGGCGGGGCCGGTCCGGATGCCGTGCTCACCTCGGACGTCTGGGGCCTGCCGGAGAAGGCGCGGCCGGTGCCGGTCGTGGTCGTCGTCGACGAGGTCGCTGAACTCTTCCTCGCCGCGAGCAAGGACGACGAGAAGCGGCGGGACGCCATGGTCACCAAGCTCATCCGCCTCGCCCAGCTCGGGCGCGCGGCCGGTATCTATCTGGAGGTGTGCGGGCAGCGCTTCGGCGCCGAACTCGGCAAGGGCGCCACCATGCTCCGCGCCCAGCTCACCGGTCGGGTCTGCCACCGCGTCAACGACGAGACGTCCGCCAACATGGCCCTCGGCGACATCGCACCGGAAGCGGCGCTGGCAGCCACCAGGATCCCGGCCGAACGACCCGGCGTCGCGGTCGTCGGTGACTCCTCCGGAGGCTGGTCCCGCGTCCGCTCACCCCACCTCACCCTCGAAAACGCGGCGGCCGTCTGCCGCGACACCTCGGGCCTGATTCCGGTACTGCCCCGCCTGGACACCTTCCGCCCCGTGGTGCCGCAGCCTTCCGCTGCTCCCGTCGTGCAGCCCGCCACGCGCCCCGTGACCGGGTAGCCGCACTTCCCCTCCAACGGTCGGCGTGACCGCCTCACGCGCCAAGTCCCTACCCCTGCCATGCCCCAACCGAAGGAGCCCGAGCCGATGCGTGCCCACCTGGCCCGCGTGGACGCCGTGATCGTGCAGGCCGTCATCGCCGGTGCCCTGTCCTTCTCCCACCTGCACGACGTCGCCGCGGCGGCCGGACAGGACGGCTGGAAGGCGTGGGCCTATCCCGTGAGTGTCGACCTGCTCCTGGTCGCCGCCTGGCGTCGGATGCGCCAGTCACAGCGAGCGGGCCAGGCGGCCGGCGGTCCGCGCCTGTGGTTCCTCGTAGCCCTGGCCGCGTCCCTCGGCGCCAACGTCGCCACGGCCGGCCTCCTCGACCTGGACGACGTACCCGCCTGGCTCCGCGTGATGGTCGCGGGCTGGCCCGCTGTCGCCTTCTTCGGCGGCACGTTGCTGGCTCACGCTCCGCACACCGCGGAAGAGCCCGCCGCCTCTCCTGCGACGGACGCCGCTACGGCTCCTGACGGCAGTTCGTCCGACGTGGAGGGGCCCGATCACAAGGTTCCGTACCCCGCCGACCCCGAACCGGCTCCCGAGCCTGCTGCCGCGCCGGCCACCGCTTCCGCCCCGGCGCCTGCTCCTGCAGTCGCCCTGCCGCCCGCCCTCGTCGACCGCGTCCGGGCCTTGGCCGAGGAACACCGCTCGGCCACCGGCCGCCCCGCCGACCCCGACGCCGTACGCACTCGGCTCGGCCTGCCCCCGTCCATGACCGCATCCGTCGCCGCACACCTCTGAGAGGAGCCCCACCGTGAACCGCCGTTTCCGCAACCTCCGACGCATCGGCCCCGTCAACGTCGCCTCCTACGTCGAACGCGGCCGGAACCGCCACCTGGCCGCCTGCACCGCGCCCCGCTGCGACTTCTCCACCGAGTACGACAGCCGCGCCGCCGCCGAACTCGCCGCCCGCACCCACCGCTGCCCGGCCTGACAGGAGACCACTCGACATGGACGTTCCGCTCTGGCTCGCCCTCCTCGTCGTCGGCGTCCTCGGCATCAAGCTCATCCGCCCGCCCTGGTGGCTTATCGCCGTACTGCTCCTCGGCGGCTACCTCCTCGCCGACAGCCTGCTCGCCCCCGTCATCGATCCCGCCCTCAAGTGACCTGCGAAGGGAGACCGCTCGTGTTCCGACCGAAGGTCCCGACCATGCCGCAGCCCACCGGCCTGACCACCCCGCCCGCTGTCGTCGAACCGACCACCATCACGCTGGACACTCCGGCCCCGCCGCCGGCACCCGCTACCCCGACCCCGGCCCGTCCGGCCGTCCAGGTCACGCCGGGCACCGTGCTTGCCCTGGTCGGCGGCGGCACCGCCTTGGTCCTGGTCGTCGGCGCCGTCTTGGTCTCCATGCTTCTCGCCGTCGCCCTTACCGCCGCATCCGTGGCCGTGTGTGCCCTCGCCGTCCGTTCCTGCATCGCCCGCCGCTGACACCGCCGACCCGACCTCCCGGCCTTCTCGCACTGTCTAGTCCCCTCGACAAAAGCAACTGCACACCCATCCCACGCAAGGAGGATCCCGCACATGACTCCTGCGGCTCCGACCGCAGCCATCCGCCAACTGGCAGCACTCGCCCGGCATGGCGACCTCAGCGGCTATGCCCACCAGATCCAGCGCCTCGGCGGCTGCGAGCAGCCCGTTCGGATGGAGGGCCACCGGCTCGACGTTCACGCCGTTACCGGGGAGATCGTCCGGGAAATCGCCGACCGCGACCTCCCGGCCGGACAGCTCCTCATCCGCTGCAACAACCGCCGCGCCACCCGGTGCGCCTCGTGCGCCGAGGTGTACCGCAAAGACACCTTCCACCTCGTCACGCCGGTCTGAGCGGCGGCAAAGGCATCGGCCCGGCCGTGGCCCAACACCCGCGCGTCTTCGCCACCTTCACCGCACCGTCCTTCGGCCCCGTGCACAACCGCCCCGGCGGCGGCCGGTGCCGCTGCGGACGCCTTCACCCGGGCGACGACCCCGCCCTCGGCACGCCCCTGGACCCGGACCAATACGACTACCGTGCGGCCGTCCTGTGGAACGCCCATGCGGGGAAGCTCTGGGGCCGCTTCACCACCTACCTGCGCCAGCACCTCGCCTCCCGCGCGGGCCTCAGCCGTTCGGCGCTGCGTCACTGCCTCAAGGTCTCCTACGCCAAGGTCGCCGAGTACCAGCGGCGCGGCGCTGTCCACTTCCACGCCGTCATCCGCCTCGACGGCCCGCATGGTGCCGAGGACACCCCGCCGGCCTGGGCCACGACCGAACTCCTCACCGAAGCGATCCGCTGGGCGGCCAGGGAAGCCGAGGCACCCGGTCCGGTCCTCGACAACCGCGCGTACACCTTCCGCTTCGGCGACCAGCTCGACATCCGCCCCATCCGCTCGGCCGACTTCGACGGCACCTCGGAACTGTCCAGCCGCGCGGTGGCCGCCTACATCGCCAAGTACGCCACCAAGGGAGCCGAGACGGCGGGCACCCTCGACCGGCCTATCCGCAACCCGATCACGGACCTGATCGGAGCCGATGTCACCGACCACGCCCGGCGCATGATCCTCACCTGCTGGCACCTCGGGGCGCTCCCCGAGCTGGAAGACCTGCGCCTACGCAAGTGGGCCCACATGCTCGGCTTCCGCGGCCACTTCTCCACCAAGTCCCGCGCCTACTCCGTCACCCTCGGCGCCCTCCGCCAGGAACGCGCCGACCACAACGAAGCCCTCACCCGCGAACGCGCGGCCGAGGCCGGCCACCCGCTGCCCGACCCGGACACCGTGCTCGTCCTCTCCCACTGGCGATTCGCCGGCACCGGACTGACCGCTGCAGAACACCTCATCGCTCACGGCATCCCTTCACCCGCAGCCCTGACAGATGACGACACGGAAGGAGAACCGGCGTGGACCACCGACGTGACGAATTGATGACCGTCCCGCAGATCCTCGCAGAGCTGGGTGGTGTATCCCGCCGTACTTTCTACCGGTGGCGAGAGCTGGGGCAGGGCCCCGCTGCGTTCAAGCTCCCCAACGGGGAGCTCCGGGTGTGGCGAAGTGACTTCACCGCCTGGCTGCGGCAGTTGGAGGCGGCAGCATGAAGTCTCTCGACGTAAAGGTGTGGGGTGTCCGGAAGAGGAACACCAAGAAGTCGTCCTATGACGTCCGGTGGACCGTTGCCGGGAACGTGTTCTCCGAAAAGTTCCGCACCAAAGGGCTTGCGGACCATTACCGTTCCAAGTTGCTTCGCGCTGCTCATGCCGGTGAAGAGTTTGGCACAGAGACAGGGCTGCCCGATTCGATGGTCGAAAAGGCAGCCTCGATGACCTGGTACGCCTTCGCTCTGAAGTACCTCGCCATGAAGTGGCCGCACGCCGCGCCGAACACGCGCAACGGGATCAATGAGGCTCTGACCGCCGTGACGATGGGCCTTCTTGACGAGCGTCCGGGACGGCCGTCCGAGGAACTGATCAGGAGGGCGCTTCGCAACTGGGCCTTCGTCCTTCCCGGACCGGACGAGCGCGAATTACCGACCGAGATCGCGAACACCCTGCACTGGGTGGCCAAGGCGTCGCGTCCGCTCTCGGACCTCGGTGACGCTGCGATCGGCAGGGCCGTCCTGGATTCGCTCAAGCTGAAGCTCGACGGGACGGCGGCAGCCGCGGAGACTGTCCGGCGCAAGCGTCGGACACTCGTCAACGCGCTGCACTATGCCGTGGACCTCGGGGAATTCAAAGAGAATCCGATCACGGGCATCCGCTGGAAGAAACCGAAGGTGGCCGGGGAAGTCGACCCCCGGGTGGTCGCCAATCCTGCGCAGGCCCGTTCCCTGCTGACTGCGGTCTCGTACGTCGGTGGGTACGGCCGGGCGCGTGGTCGCCGACTCGTCGGCCTGTTCGCCTGCATGTACTACGGCGCTTTGCGTCCGGCTGAGGCCGTCGGCCTCACCGATGCGGACCTGAAACTGCCTGAGACCGGCTGGGGGACGGTACTGCTGAACCGGACGCGTCCCAGCGTCGGAAAGCAGTGGACGGACTCCGGTGAGACCCACGACGACCGGGGCCTCAAGAACCGGCCGGCGGAAGAGGTCCGGCTCGTACCGATCCCGCCCCAGCTCGTCGCCATCCTCCGGCAGCACCTCGACACCTTCGGCACCGCCGAGGACGGGCGGCTGTTCACCAACGAACGCGGGGGAGTGGTCGGCTCCTCGACGTACTACCGAGTCTGGCAGGAGGCCCGTGCGCTGGCGCTTCCGCCGGCCGCGGTCGCCTCCCCGCTCGCTGCGCGCCCGTACGACCTCAGGCACTCGGCACTGTCGACCTGGCTCAACTCCGGGGTAGACCCGACGGAGGTCGCCGAGCGTGCGGGCAACAGCGTCGAGGTCCTGCTAAGCCGCTATGCCAAGTGCATCGACGGACGGCAGGAGATCGTCAACCGCAAGATCGAGGAGTTGTTGCGCGAATACGAGTAAGCACTGGCGTTGCTCGATTCCTAGGTCCCCGGATGACTCCGGGGACCTTCGCCTTTCTTGTGTCTCCACAGGATGCTGTAGACGCTTGCCTACGCGTTACCAGCTCTGGGCTGTGTTGAACGACCCTTCTCCCCACGCGCTCAGGCTGCGGCTTCGCCGGGGTATTCGTGCTCATCCTCGTCATCCGAGGAGCCGCCCCGCTCATAAGGCGCAACGGAAATGATGCGTCCGTCAGCAAGGGTCCTCTTGTGCCCGACGACCGAGTGTCTGACAGGGCCATTCCGCCGCTCGTCCGCGGCCGCAGATTCGGCGACCGGCTCGGAGTCCTCTGCGTCCTCGGCATCCTCGGAAGGGTTCTGTTCCATGGCGGTCCTGGAAACCACGACAGCGACGGCCAGAGCCATGCCGCCCAAGGCGGTGCCGGCGGCGAAGATCTTCCCCTTGTGCTTCCCGTACAGGTACTTCGTCTTCTCAACGAAGGATGTGGGCTCGTCGTTCTGGGGCGTGGAGTCATTCACGCGCACACATCTACCGGACCCATCCCTCACCTGTCAGGCAATCACCCGACATCGCCCGATCAAGCTCAGTAGCGAGGGCCTGGTCCGTGGTGGGTCCGTGACCTCGCTGGCCTTCTCAAGTGTCGGCTGAGCTGGGCAGACTCTCGAAGATCCTGTCCACGAATAGTCCACAGACCTCGGCATACGCCCGCTCCGGGCCGCACACGCCTGCACATACGCGAAGACCCCGCTCTCAGCGTTTCCGCTGGTGACGGGGTCTTTCGGCACCTCATACAGGGTGCCCCCGGCAGGATTCGAACCTGCGCACACGGCTCCGGAGGCCGTTGCTCTATCCCCTGAGCTACGGGGGCGTGTCGGTCGCGTTGCTCGCGGCGACGGGTAGAACACTACCAGCTCCGGTGGGGTGTTCATGAACGGGTTTTGCGGGGTGTGGCACCCCGTGCGAGCTGGGGTGGGTCACCCGCAGGGGGTGGAAGTCGGGAAAACCCGGACGCGGTGGCCGGTCCGGACCTACTCTCGAGTTGTGCCAGGCGCGTCCGGCCGGGTGCTTGTTGTGGACGACAACAAGGTCATCCGGCAGTTGATCAGGGTCAATCTCGAGCTGGAGGGCATCGAGGTCGTGACCGCGGCCGATGGTGCCGAGTGTCTTGATGTGGTCCATCAGGTGCGGCCCGATGTGATCACCCTCGATGTCGTCATGCCCCGCCTCGACGGGCTGCGCACCGCCGCGCAGCTCCGTGCCGACAGCCGTACGCGTGATCTTCCCCTCGCGATCATCAGCGGCTGTACGCAGTACGAGATCGAGAGCGGGCTCGACGTCGGCGTCGACGCCTTTCTGCCCAAGCCCTTCGAGCCCGCCGAACTCGTGAGTGTCGTGCGGCGGTTGCTGGAGGGGGAGCGCCGCGTCGGTGGGGGACTGGGAGCCGGGGTCAGGGTTTAGGGCGGGCCAGCGGGCCCTGGGGGGCCTTCCGTGTGGGGCCGGGTCACACCCAGCGGCCCGTACAAACCCGGTCGCATACCCACCCCCCTCCTCCCATACGCTTGACCCGTGACCCCCGTCGAGTTCTCCCGTACCGTGCTGGGCGCGGTGCGTCGTGCTGTCGACGACGGGGTGCTGGACGTCGCCGTGCCGGAGCGCGTCAAGGTCACCGCTCCCGGCCCCGGTGGCTGTGGCGACTACGCCACCAACATCGCCCTCCAGCTCGCCCGGCCCGCCGGGCAGCCCCCGCTCCACGTGGCCGAGATCCTGCGCACCCGGCTCGCCGCCAGTGACGGTGTGCGGGACGTCGTCGTCACCGGGCCCGGGTTCCTCAACATCACCCTCGGCGGCGCGGCCGGCGTCGATCTCGTCGCCGAGATCCTGCGGCGCGGCCCCCGGTACGGGTTCGTCGACGAGCCCAGCGGTGAGGTCGCGCACCTGCGCGCCCCGTGCGAGGTCCGTGCCGTCGTCGTCATGGATGTCGTCGGTCGGTTGTTGCGGTCCCAGGGGGTGGGCGTGCGCACCAGCTGCGAGGGCGGTGTGCTCGAGGGGGAGTGGATCACCGTACTCGGGGTGCCGGGCTGTGGGGACGAGGGAGTTCCGGGTCCGGCGGCCTCCTCGGCGGGCCACGTCATTCAGCCTGTTCCCGCTCCGGCCTCCCCTCTCCACCTCGGTCGTGACGCCGGGCGGTGGGCGTTGCTTCACCCCGCCGGGCACGACCGGCCCCGTATCTCCGACGAGCATCTCGTCCAGCGTGAGGGCAACCCCCTCTTCCGCGTCCGTTACGCGCACGCCCGCATCCGGGCCCTCAGCCGTAACGCCGCCGACCTGGGATTCCGCGCCGAGCCAGGCCCGATCGAGCCCGACGGCGACCCAGCTCACCCTGCCGGTGCGCCCGCCCATCCCACCGGCGCCCCCACCCCAAGGAACCCCCAGGCGGCCACCCCCCACCCCCTCCTCCACCCCCTGGCCGACCACCCCCGCGTGCTCGCCCAGGCCGCCGCGCACCGCGCTCCCGATCGACTTGCCCGGCACCTCGTCACCGTCGCCGATGCCGTGCTGCCCCTGCTGCCCGCGGTGCTGCCGCGCGGGGCGGAGAAACCCTCGGCCACCCACCGCGCCCGGCTCGCGCTCGCCGAAGCCGCCGGGGCGGTGCTGGCCGGTGGCCTGTCCCTGCTCGGCATCGACGCACCCGAACATCTCTGAGGAAGCCGACAAGAGTCATGAGCCGTTCCGCACATCCCGCCGGGCCCCGTCACGCCGACGTCCTCCCCGAGGGGCACTACTCGGCCCCGCCCGCGGACCTGAACGCCCTCGATCCCAAGGTGTGGGCCCGGACCGTCGACCGGGGCGCCGACGGAGTCGTCACCGTCGGCGGGGTCGACGTGAAGACCCTGGCCGAACAGCACGGCACCCCCGCCTATGTCCTCGACGAGAGCGACTTCCGGGCCCGGGCCCGCGCCTGGCGCGACGCCTTCGGGACCGACGCCGACGTCTTCTACGCGGGCAAGGCGTTCCTGTCCCGTGCCGTCGTGCGCTGGCTGCACGAGGAGGGGCTCAACCTCGACGTCTGCTCCGGCGGCGAGCTCACCACCGCGCTCTCCGCCGGGATGCCCGCCGAGCGGATCGCCTTCCACGGCAACAACAAGTCCGTCGCCGAGATCCGCCGGGCCGTCGAGGCGGGGGTCGGGCGGATCGTGCTCGACTCGTTCCAGGAGATCGTCCGGGTCGCTCATATCGCCCGGGAGCTCGGTACGCGGCAGCGTGTGCAGATCCGCATCACCGTCGGCGTCGAGGCGCACACCCACGAGTTCATCGCCACCGCCCACGAGGACCAGAAGTTCGGCATCCCGCTCGCCGGCGGGCAGGCCGCCGAGGCCGTGCGGCGCGCGCTGCAGCTCGACGGGCTCGACGTCATCGGCATCCACTCCCACATCGGGTCGCAGATCTTCGACATGTCCGGGTTCGAGGTCGCCGCGCACCGCGTGGTCGGGCTGCTGAAGGACATCCGTGACGAGCACGGCGTCGAGCTTCCCGAGATCGACCTCGGCGGCGGGCTCGGGATCGCGTACACGAGTGACGACGATCCCCGTGAACCCCACGAGATCGCCAAGGCGCTCACCGAGATCGTCACCCGGGAGTGTGAGGCCGCGAAGCTGCGCACGCCGCGGATCAGCGTGGAGCCGGGGCGCGCCATCGTCGGGCCGACCGCGTTCACGCTCTACGAGGTCGGGACCATCAAGCCGCTCGACGGGCTGCGCACGTACGTCTCCGTCGACGGCGGGATGTCGGACAACATCCGCACCGCCCTGTACGACGCCGAGTACAGCGTCGCCCTCGTCTCCCGCTTCTCCGACGCCGAGCCCATGCTCGCGCGCGTCGTCGGCAAGCACTGTGAGAGCGGGGACATCGTGGTCAAGGACGCGTTCCTGCCGGCCGACCTGGCACCGGGCGACCTCATCGCCGTACCGGCGACGGGCGCCTACTGCCGTTCCATGGCCAGCAACTACAACCACGTGCTGCGGCCGCCGGTCGTCGCCGTGCGGGACGGCGGGTCCCGGGAAATCGTCCGACGAGAGACCGAAGAGGATCTTCTTCGGCTCGACGTCGGCTGACCCGCGGGCCGGAGCACGGCAACGGCCAAGACACCGGGGTGGAAGATCTCTCGTCTCCCACCCCGGTACAAATGAAATAGATGTCTCACGATCCGGACGAAGGGCAGAAACTCCCGTCCGGTGAGTGAGACTGGTGCAACCGTAGACGGTATGAGGAAACGAGGTCGGATGATGCGTACGCGTCCGCTGAAGGTGGCGCTGCTGGGCTGTGGAGTGGTCGGCTCAGAGGTGGCGCGCATCATGACGACGCACGCCGACGACCTCGCCGCCCGCATCGGTGCCCCGGTGGAGCTCGCGGGCGTGGCCGTACGGCGTCCCGGCAAGGTGCGCGAGGGCATCGACCCGGCCCTCGTCACCACCGACGCCACCGCCCTCGTCAAGCGCGGTGACATCGACGTCGTCGTCGAGGTCATCGGCGGCATCGAGCCGGCCCGCGCGCTCATCACCACCGCCTTCGAGCACGGCGCCTCCGTCGTCTCCGCCAACAAGGCGCTCCTCGCCCAGGACGGCGCGGCCCTGCACGCCGCCGCCGAGAAGCACGGCAAGGACCTCTACTACGAGGCCGCCGTCGCCGGTGCCATCCCGCTGATCCGTCCGCTGCGCGAGTCCCTCGCCGGGGACAAGGTCAACCGGGTGCTCGGCATCGTCAATGGGACGACGAACTTCATCCTCGACAAGATGGACTCGACCGGGGCCGGGTATCAGGAGGCCCTCGACGAGGCCACCGCCCTGGGGTACGCGGAAGCCGATCCGACCGCCGATGTCGAGGGGTTCGACGCGGCCGCCAAGGCCGCCATCCTCGCCGGGATCGCCTTCCACACGCGCGTGCGTCTCGACGACGTCTACCGCGAGGGCATGACCGAGGTGACCGCGGCCGACTTCGCCTCCGCCAAGGAGATGGGCTGCACCATCAAGCTGCTCGCCATCTGCGAGCGGGCCGCGGACGGCGGGTCCGTCACCGCGCGCGTGCACCCCGCCATGATCCCGCTGACCCATCCGCTGGCCTCCGTGCGCGGCGCGTACAACGCCGTGTTCGTGGAGTCCGACGCCAGTGGGCAGCTGATGTTCTACGGCCCCGGCGCGGGCGGCTCCCCGACCGCGTCCGCCGTGCTCGGCGACCTCGTCGCCGTCTGCCGCAACCGGCTCAACGGCGCGACCGGTCCCGGCGAATCCGCGTACGCCGCCCTTCCCGTCTCCGGGATGGGCGAGGTCGTCACGCGGTACCACATCAGCCTTGACGTGGCGGACAAACCGGGTGTTCTCGCTCAGGTCGCGACCGTGTTCGCGGAGCACGGCGTGTCCATCGACACCGTCCGCCAGCAAGGCAAGGACGGCGAGGCCTCCCTCGTCGTCGTCACCCACCGTGCGTCCGACGCGGCCCTCGTCGGGACCGTCGAGGCGTTGCGCAAGCTCGACACCGTGCGGGGTGTCGCCAGCATCATGCGGGTTGAAGGAGAGTAACCAGCAATGACCCACCAGTGGCGCGGAATCATCGAGGAGTACCGGGACCGGCTGCCCGTCTCCGACACCACGCCGGTCGTGACGCTCCGTGAGGGCGGCACGCCCCTCGTGCCCGCGCAGGTGCTCTCCGAGCGCACGGGCTGCGAGGTCCACCTCAAGGTGGAGGGCGCCAACCCGACCGGGTCCTTCAAGGACCGCGGTATGACCATGGCCATCACGCGGGCCAAGGAGGAGGGCGCCAAGGCGGTCATCTGCGCCTCCACCGGCAATACGTCGGCGAGCGCCGCCGCCTACGCCGTGCGCGCCGGCATGGTGTCCGCCGTGCTGGTGCCGCAGGGCAAGATCGCGCTCGGCAAGATGGGCCAGGCCCTCGTGCACGGCGCGAAGATCCTCCAGGTCGACGGCAACTTCGACGACTGCCTCACGCTCGCCCGCGACCTGAGCGACAACTACCCGGTGTCGCTGGTCAATTCGGTCAACCCGGTACGCATCGAGGGGCAGAAGACGGCCGCCTTCGAGATCGTGGACATGCTCGGCGACGCCCCCGACATCCACGTCCTGCCGGTGGGCAACGCGGGCAACATCACCGCGTACTGGAAGGGGTACCGGGAGTACGCCGCCGACGGCTTGGCGACCCGCACCCCCCGTATGTGGGGCTTCCAGGCGTCCGGCTCCGCGCCCATCGTGCGCGGCGAGGTCGTCAAGGACCCCTCGACCATCGCCACCGCCATCCGTATCGGCAACCCGGCCTCCTGGGACTTCGCCCTCGCGGCGCGGGACGAGTCGGGCGGCTTCATCGACGAGGTGACGGACCGTGAGATCCTGCGCGCCTACCGGCTGTTGGCCGCTCAGGAGGGCGTCTTCGTGGAGCCCGCGTCCGCCGCGTCGGTCGCCGGTCTGCTGAAGGCGGCCGAGCAGGGCAAGGTCGACCCGGGGCAGCGCATCGTGTGCACCGTGACCGGCAACGGTCTGAAGGACCCCGACTGGGCCGTCGCCGGCGCCCCGCAGCCGGTCACCGTCCCGGTCGACGCGGCCACCGCGGCGGAGCGGCTCGGGCTGGCGTAAACGCCGCCGGACGGGCGGAGGGCGCCACCGCCGAGGCAGTGGCGCCACACCCCGTCGTACGGGTCCGCGTGGCGTGTTCGGACGGCGCCCACCTGGGGAAGTCCCTGAGTGGGGGGTGCACAGGGGACATACGACACGCATCGTGCGCCTCCTGTGCGCCCTATGTCGCCACAGAACCTGTCTTCGATAGGCTGTACTGAACCCGCCCGCCGCATATGCCTCCGCAGGGCGCGGTGCCGCGTCGTCTCCGCGGCCCGGCACGCGGCCCCCTGGGTTCTCGTACGGCATCGAAGTGTCTTCGACAATCACGCAGCTCAAGGAGAGTCATCGAGCGATGGCCGGTCCAGCGTTCCGCGCCGCCGCCGTCCGGGTGCGCGTCCCCGCCACCAGCGCCAATCTCGGCCCGGGCTTCGACGCCCTCGGCCTGTCGCTGGGGCTCTACGACGACGTCGTCGTCCGGGTGGCCGACTCCGGGCTGCACATCGACATCGCGGGTGAGGGCAGCGAGACGCTGCCCCGCGACGAGAAGCACCTCCTCGTACGGTCCCTGCGCACCGCCTTCGACCTCCTGGGCGGCCAGCCGCGCGGCCTCGAGATCGTCTGCGCCAACCGCATCCCGCACGGCCGCGGCCTCGGCTCCTCCTCCGCCGCCATCTGCGCCGGCATCGTCGCCGCCCGGGCCGTGACGATAGGCGGCGAGGCCCGCCTCGACGACACCGCGCTCCTGGAGCTCGCGACCGAGATCGAGGGCCACCCCGACAACGTCGCGGCCTGTCTGCTCGGCGGATTCACGCTCTCCTGGATGGAGGCCGGCGCCGCCCGCGCCATCAGGATGGATCCGGCCGATTCCATCGTTCCGGTGGTTTTCGTCCCCGGGAAGCCGGTCCTCACCGAGACCGCGCGCGGCCTGCTCCCGCGTACCGTCCCGCACGTCGACGCCGCCGCCAACGCGGGCCGTGCCGCCCTGCTCGTCGAGGCCCTGACCAGGCGCCCCGAGCTGCTGCTGCCCGCCACCGAGGACCGTCTCCACCAGGAGTACCGCGCGCCGGCCATGCCGGAGAGCGCGGCCCTCGTGGAGCGGCTGCGAGCCGACGGAGTGCCCGCGGTGATCTCGGGCGCGGGCCCGACCGTCCTGGCGCTGGCCGACGAGGCCACCGCCGACAAGGTCGCGCATCTGGCAGGCGAGGGATGGGCCGCGAACCGGCTCGAACTCGACGCTCAAGGCGCGTGCGTACTGCCGCTCGCGCCGTCCGGTGACATCTGAAAGCGCGCGGTTGCCGGATTTCGAGAGGGGGAATGTTTGTTGGATCCGGTAGTGTTAACCTCAAGTCTGCACCCGACCCCACCATGGCGAGGTGCTTCGTGTCCCCGTCCGGGACAGACATTCTTCCGGGAGCCTCCCAAGTCGCACTGCGTTCCGTACGACGTATGCGGGCAGTACCTCGTACGCGAGCGCTGAGCGACTCGCCGGGCACGCTCCGGAACCGGCGCGACCGAGCCGCGTGACACCGACACTCAGTGCCACGGCTCAGGGAACCGCCATCTCCAGATATTCCTCCGCCGCCTTTGGCGGACCACCGCCCCGGCACGGTCCACACACCAAGGACCGACGCCGGACAGCACAACCGGTCGCCGAGCCAGACAGGCCGACGTCCGCTCCAGGGAAGGACCCTTCGTGAGCGACACCACCGATCTGATGGGCGCACGTGTCGAGGAGACCGCTGCCGCGCCCGCCACGGACGCCTCCGCGCCTGCCAGCGGTGCCGGCTCCCGGCGGCGCCGCGGTACCGGCCTCGAGGGCATGGTGCTGGCCGAGCTGCAGCAGGTCGCCTCCGGCCTCGGCATCAGGGGCACCGCGCGGATGCGCAAGAGCCAGCTGATCGAGGTCATCAAGGAGGCGCAGGCTGGGGGTACCCCCTCTGGGGGAGGAGGTGCCGCGGCCCCGAAGGCCGACGCCGCCACCGAGACCAAGCCCAAGCGCCGTGCCACCTCCAAGGCGCGCACCGGCGACGACGCCGACAAGAAGGCGAAGGCGGAGGCCCCCGCCGACCAGGCGGTGGCCCAGCAGCAGATCGAGATCCCCGGCCAGCCGGCCGGCGGCCCCTCCCGCGGCGACGCGGACGAGCGGGGCGCGGACGGTGAGCGCGGGGGAGACGACGCGCCGGCCGAGCGCCGCCGCCGCCGTGCCACCGCCGACGCCGGTGCGCCCGCGAGCACGCCCGAGACGGTCACCGCCGAGGCGAAGAGCGAGTCGAAGGCCGAGACGCAGTCCCAGGGCCAGCAGGGCAACGACGCCAAGGGCGACGCCGGTGACGGCGGCGAGAACCGCCGCCGCGACCGCCGTGACCGCGGCCGCGAGCGTGATCGCGGTGACCGCGGCGACCGTCGCAAGGGCGACGACCAGCAGGGCGGCGGCCGTCAGGACCGTCAGCAGGGCCAGCAGCAGGGCGGCGGCCGTCAGGACCGCCAGCGTGACAACGGCCCGCAGGACGACGACGACTTCGAGGGCGGCCGGCGCGGACGTCGTGGCCGCTACCGCGACCGCCGTGGCCGTCGTGGCCGCGACGACGTGCAGGAGCCGCAGATCAACGAGGACGACGTCCTGATCCCGGTCGCGGGCATCCTGGACATCCTCGACAACTACGCGTTCATCCGTACCTCCGGCTACCTGCCCGGCCCGAACGACGTGTACGTCTCCCTCGCCCAGGTCCGCAAGAACGGCCTGCGCAAGGGCGACCACATCACCGGCGCGGTCCGTCAGCCCAAGGAAGGCGAGCGGCGCGAGAAGTTCAACGCGCTGGTCCGCCTCGACTCCGTCAACGGCATGGCGCCCGAACACGGCCGCGGCCGCCCGGAGTTCAACAAGCTGACCCCGCTCTACCCGCAGGACCGCCTCCGTCTGGAGACGGACCCGGGCGTGCTGACCACGCGGATCATCGACCTCGTGTCGCCGATCGGCAAGGGCCAGCGTGGTCTGATCGTGGCCCCGCCGAAGACCGGCAAGACCATGATCATGCAGGCGATCGCCAACGCGATCACGCACAACAACCCCGAGTGCCACCTGATGGTCGTCCTCGTCGACGAGCGTCCGGAAGAGGTCACCGACATGCAGCGGTCGGTGAAGGGCGAGGTCATCTCCTCGACCTTCGACCGCCCGGCCGAGGACCACACCACGGTCGCCGAGCTGGCCATCGAGCGCGCCAAGCGCCTGGTGGAGCTGGGTCACGACGTGGTCGTGCTGCTCGACTCGATCACCCGTCTGGGCCGTGCGTACAACCTCGCCGCCCCGGCCTCCGGCCGCATCCTGTCCGGTGGTGTCGACTCGACGGCCCTGTACCCGCCGAAGCGCTTCTTCGGTGCCGCGCGCAACATCGAGGACGGCGGCTCGCTGACCATCCTCGCGACCGCGCTCGTCGACACCGGGTCCCGTATGGACGAGGTGATCTTCGAGGAGTTCAAGGGCACCGGCAACATGGAGCTCAAGCTCGACCGGAAGCTCGCCGACAAGCGCATCTTCCCCGCGGTGGACGTCGACGCGTCCGGCACCCGTAAGGAAGAGATCCTGCTCGGCAACGAGGAGCTGGCGGTCGTCTGGAAGCTCCGTCGTGTCCTGCACGCGCTCGACCAGCAGCAGGCGATCGAGCTGCTCCTCGACAAGATGAAGCAGACCAAGTCGAACGTCGAGTTCCTGATGCAGATCCAGAAGACGACGCCGACTCCCGGCAACGGCGACTGAGCCGGTTCGCGTCCAGTAGAGGCCGCCCCACGTCACGCGAGTGACGTGGGGCGGCCTTTTGGCGCTGATAGGGACGGGTGCCTCAGGCACCCCTTCCTACTCTTGTGTCTCTGGGGGGACCTTGACCACCACCCAATCCGGCAGCGGTCGTCACAGACGCCGGATCCGCTTCGGGCTGCCCATCGCCGCCGCCGGTGTCGCCGCGGCCGTCGCCGCCGCCCTGCTCACGTCCACCGCGGGAGCCGCCACCGCCGCGCCGCAGCCCACCGTGAAGCCCACCACCGCCTCGGTGCCGTCGGCCGAGCTGGAGCGCCGCGTGACCGGCGCGCTCGCCGGTGACGACGCCGCGGGCGAGACGTCGAAGAAGTCGTCGTACACCGCGGGCGGCGACGACTCGACCGCGAGCCCCATGGTGATCGGCGGCACCACGACCAGCATCACCACGGCGCCCTGGATGGCGCAGCTCTGGTACTACGACGACCGGGGCACCGCCTCCGAGGACGACGACCTCGGCTTCTTCTGCGGCGGCGCCGTCGTCGCGCCGACGAAGATCCTCACCGCCGCGCACTGCGTCAAGGGCTACGACTGGTACAGCTACGGCGCCATCGTCACCGGCACCAACCAGCTGCCCACCTCCGACGGCTCCGGCGGCAGCGACCTGCACGGCGGCACCGTCTCGCTGCCGTACCGGCAGTGGTACCACCCGTCGTACAGCGCGACGACGATCGACAACGACATCGCCGTCATCACGCTGGGCAGCAAGGTCAAGGCGACGCCGATCCGCATGACGACGTCCGGCGACACCGCCTCGTACGCCTCCGGCACCAGCGCCAAGGTCTACGGCTGGGGCCGCACCAGCTCCACCAGCGAGGACATCTCGCAGTCGCTGAAGTCGGCGACGCTGCCCGTGCAGTCCGACAGCACCTGCGCCGGCTACTTCGGCGCGGACTTCGTCAAGGGCCACATGGTGTGCGCGGGCAAGCCGGCCACCGGCAGCGACAGCGGCACCGTCTCCGCCTGCAACGGCGACTCCGGCGGGCCGCTCGTGGTCAACGGCCGTATCGTCGGCGTCGTCTCCTGGGGCGTGCAGAACTGCGTCGCCAAGGGCGCCTACAGCGTCTTCTCGAAGGTCAGCACCTACGTCGGCGCCGCCTACCCGCGCGTCGAGGACACCAACATCAGCGGCGACCACAAGGCCGACCTGTGGGTGCGCAACGCCTCCACCAAGACCGGCTACTCCAAGGACTCCAAGGGCAGCTCCTTCGCGGCCCGCGAGTCCTGGGGCAACTGGAACGGCGTGAACGTCGTCCTGCAGACCGACCTCGACCGGGACGGCTACCAGGACCTGGTGTACCGCCGCAGCAGCGACGGCGACGTCTTCTGGACGCACTACGTGCCGTCCGCCCAGAGCTGGTCCACCAAGAAGATCGCGGACAACTGGAAGACCCGCACCCGCGTCATCACCCCCGGTGACGTCAACGGCGACTACCTGCCCGACCTGATCTCGGTCGACTCCGGCGGGACGCTGTACGTCTACCCGGGCAAGGGCGACGGCACCTTCGGCACCCGCTACTCGGTCCGCACCGGCTGGAACCAGTACAACTCCGTGCGCGGCCACGGCGACTTCACCGGTGACGGCAAGGCCGACCTGATCGCCCGCCAGGCGAGCACCGGTGACATCTACCTGTACAAGGGCACCGGCAAGACCGGCTCCGAGGCGTTCTCGTCCCGGATCAAGGTCCGCAGCCACTGGACGTACAACGCCTTCGACGCCGTCGGTGACATCACCGGCGACGGCAAGGCCGACTTCCTGGCCCGCACCACCGGCGGCACGCTCTACCTCTACAAGGGCACCGGCAAGGCCACGAGCGAGATCTTCGCCACAAGGATCTCGGTCGCGACCGACTTCAAGCAGTACGACATCTTCGGCTGACATCCCAGGTGGGAGCGGGTCCGGCCCGCCCCACCCGCAGCACACCGTGCCCACCGTCGCTCCGGCGGTGGGCACAGTCGTCTGTGCAACCCTCGTCCGGGTTTCCCCGTCTGACCCGACGGGGTGACGATGGTGCGGTAAGGGTGCTTTTGTGCCACGCCCGAACCTGACCGCAAGGGGGAGACGACCGGACGAGAACCGAGGAGCAGAGTGTCAGCCGAGAGCACGCCGGAGCCCGGCATACCGGGCGGAACCGGCTCCAGGACGCCCCGACCGCGCGGCAAGGGACGCCGCCGCAGGCCCCGCCGGAGACGCAAGGGCCTGCTGATCGCCGCCTGGACGGCCGCGGGGATCGTCGTCCTGGGCGGCACCGGCGCCGGATATCTGTACTTCAAGCTCAACGGCAATCTGCAGAGCGTCGACATCGACCAGGCCCTCGGCACCGACCGGCCGCGGAAGGCCGACAACGGCTCGGAGAACATCCTCGTGCTCGGCTCCGACTCCCGCTCCGGCGGCGGCAACAAGAAGCTCGGCGGCGGCGCCGACGACGGCAGCGCCCGCTCGGACACCGCGATGATCCTGCACATCCACAAGGGCCACAAGAAGGCCAGCGTGGTCTCCGTGCCGCGCGACACGATCATCGACCGGCCCCGCTGCACCGACACCGACGGCAACGCGTACCCGGCGGCCTCGGGCGTCATGTTCAACTCGGCGTACAGCACCGGCGGCGCGCCGTGTGCGGTGAAGACGGTGGAGTCCCTGACCGGCATCCGCATGGACCACTACCTGGAGGTCGACTTCTCCGGGTTCCAGAAGCTGATCGACCGGCTCGGCGGCGTCGAGGTCACCACCACCAAGGCCATCGACGACCCCGACAGCCATCTCAAGCTGACGGCCGGCACCCACCGGCTCGACGGCGAGCAGGCCCTCGGCCTGGTTCGCACCCGGCACGGGGTGGGCGACGGCTCCGACCTCGGCCGCATCCAGCTCCAGCAGGCGTTCATGAAGGCCCTCATCGAGCAGGCCAAGAGCATCGACCTGTTCGGCAACCCCAAGCGGCTGCTCGACCTCGCCGACACCGCCACCAAGACCGTCACGACCGACTCCGGCCTGGGCTCGGTCAACCGGCTCATGTCCTTCGCGAACGGCCTCAAGGGCATCAGCTCGAAGAACATGACCATGGTGACGCTGCCCGTCCGCTACGACCCGGCCGACCCGAACCGGGTGATCGTCGCCGAGGCAAAGGCCAAGCAGGTCTTCACGGCCCTCGAGCACGACCGGCCGATCCCGAAGGCGGCCACCGAGGGCACCGCGACGGGCGACGCGAACGGCGTCGTACGGTCCGGGGAATAGATCACCGGGACCCCCGGTTTGGGGGGATGGCCCCAGTCCTGGCAGACTGGTACGTCGGCCCCGGTTCACGCTCCCGCATCCCGCGGCGGCGACCCGGCGCCCTCCAGGAACTCTAGGAGACACCTTGAAGCGCGACATCCACCCCGAGTACGTCGAGACGCAGGTCAGCTGCACCTGTGGCGCGTCGTTCACCACCCGCAGCACGATCTCCAGCGGCACCGTCCGCGCCGAGGTCTGCTCCGAGTGCCACCCGTTCTACACGGGCAAGCAGAAGATCCTCGACACCGGTGGCCGTGTGGCCCGCTTCGAGGCCCGCTTCGGCAAGGCTGCCGCCGGCTCCAAGAAGTAGCGAGCACCGATTCGCCGGTCCACGGCCGCGCCCCCACCAGGCGCGCCGGGACCGGCGTTTTTGGTCGCCCGCCCTTCCCTTCCGTACGCATTTCAGGAGCCCAAGATGTTCGAGGCCGTCGAGGAACTGGTCGCTGAGCACGCCGACCTGGAGACGAGGCTCGCCGACCCGTCGGTCCACTCCGACCAGGCGAACGCGCGCAAGCTGAACAAGCGCTACGCCGAGCTCACGCCGATCGTCGCCACCTACCGGTCGTGGAAGCAGACGGGCGACGACATCGAGACGGCCCGTGAACTGGGCGCCGACGACCCGGAGTTCGCCGCCGAGGTCAAGGAGCTCGAGCAGCGCCGCGAGGAGCTCACCGAGAAGCTCCGCCTGCTGCTCGTCCCGCGCGACCCGAGCGACGACAAGGACGTCATCCTGGAGATCAAGGCGGGCGCCGGCGGCGACGAGTCCGCGCTCTTCGCGGGCGACCTGCTGCGCATGTACCTGCGCTACGCCGAGCGCGTCGGCTGGAAGACCGAGATCATCGACGCCACCGAGTCCGAGCTGGGCGGCTACAAGGACGTCCAGGTCGCCGTGAAGACCAAGGGCGGCCAGGGCGCCACCGAGCCCGGCCAGGGCGTCTGGGCCCGGCTGAAGTACGAGGGCGGGGTGCACCGCGTGCAGCGTGTGCCCGCGACCGAGTCCCAGGGCCGTATCCACACCTCCGCCGCCGGTGTGCTGGTCACGCCCGAGGCCGAGGAGATCGACGTCGAGATCAACCCCAACGATCTGCGCATCGACGTGTACCGGTCGTCCGGGCCGGGCGGCCAGTCGGTCAACACCACCGACTCCGCGGTGCGCATCACGCACCTGCCGACCGGAGTCGTCGCCTCCTGCCAGAACGAGAAGAGCCAGCTGCAGAACAAGGAGCAGGCGATGCGTATCCTGCGCTCCAGGCTGCTCGCCGCGGCGCAGGAGGAGGCCGAGAAGGAGGCCGCCGACGCGCGCCGCAGCCAGGTCCGCACGGTCGACCGCTCCGAGAAGATCCGCACCTACAACTACCCGGAGAACCGCATCTCGGACCACCGGGTGGGCTTCAAGGCCTACAACCTGGACCAGGTCCTGGACGGCGACCTCGACGCCGTGATCCAGGCCTGCGTCGACGCGGACTCGGCGGCCAAGCTGGCAGCCGCGTAAGGACGCCAGGACGTAGGCACGGACGAGTACGACACGGAGGACTTGCGTGCAGCAATCCATTGGGGGGCGACCCTCGAGCCCCCGCAGCGTGCTGCTCGCGGAGGTGGCCCAGGCCACCCAGCGGCTGGCCGACGCCGGCGTGCCCTCGCCGCGCAACGACGCCGAGGAACTCGCAGCGTTCGTGCACGGCGTGAAGCGGGGCGAGCTGCACTCCGTGAAGGACGCCGACTTCGACGCCCGCTACTGGGAGGTCATCGCCCGGCGCGAGCAGCGTGAGCCGCTCCAGCACATCACCGGACGGGCCTACTTCCGCTACCTCGAACTCCACGTCGGGCCCGGGGTGTTCGTGCCCCGGCCCGAGACCGAGTCCGTCGTCGGCTGGGCCATAGACGCGGTACGCGCCATGGATGTCGTCGAGCCCTGCATCGTCGACCTGTGCACCGGCTCCGGCGCCATCGCGCTCGCCCTCGCCCAGGAGGTGCCCCGCTCCCGCGTGCACGCCGTGGAGCTGTCCGAGGACGCCCTGCGCTGGACCCGGAAGAACGTCGAGGGGTCCAGGGTCGAGCTGCGCCAGGGCGACGCCCTGGACGCCTTCCGCGACCTCGACGGCCAGGTGGACCTGGTCATCTCCAACCCGCCGTACATCCCGCTCACCGAGTGGGAGTACGTCGCCCCCGAGGCCCGGGACTACGATCCCGAGCTCGCCCTGTTCTCCGGCGAGGACGGCCTGGACCTCATCCGGGGCATCGAGCGCACCGCGCACCGCCTGCTGCGGCCCGGCGGCGTCGTCGTCATCGAGCACGCCGACACCCAGGGCGGCCAGGTGCCGTGGATCTTCACCGAGGAACGGGGCTGGGCCGACGCCGCCGACCACCCCGACCTGAACAACCGCCCCCGGTTCGCGACCGCCCGCAAGGCGATGCCGTGACCACCCCCCGAGCTCTTGTCCGGAAGTACGTGTACGAGGAGGCCCGCTAGACATGGCACGGCGATACGACACCAACGACGCGACCGACCGTACGACGGGTCTGCGTGAGGCCGCGTCCGCCGTCCGCCGAGGCGAGCTCGTGGTCCTCCCCACCGACACCGTGTACGGCATCGGCGCCGACGCCTTCACCAAGGAGGCCGTCGGCGATCTGCTGGAGGCCAAGGGCCGCGGCCGGAACATGCCGACGCCCGTCCTGATCGGCTCCCCGAACACGCTCCACGGGCTCGTCACCGACTTCTCCGAGCTGGCGTGGGAGCTCGTCGACGCGTTCTGGCCGGGCGCGCTCACCCTGGTCGCCCGGCACCAGCCGTCCCTGCAGTGGGACCTCGGCGACACCCGGGGCACGGTCGCCGTGCGCATGCCGCTGCACCCGGTCGCCATCGAGCTGCTGACCGAGGTCGGCCCCATGGCGGTCTCCTCCGCGAACCTCACCGGGCACCCGGCGCCCGAGGACTGCGACGCCGCGCAGAACATGCTCGGCGACTCGGTCTCCGTCTACCTGGACGGCGGCCCCACCCCGGGCAACGTGCCGTCCTCCATCGTCGACGTCACCCGCGAGGTGCCGCTGCTGCTCCGCGCGGGCGCGATCTCGGCGGAGGAGCTGCGGAAGGTCGTACCCGACCTCGAGGTGGCCAATTGACAGCCCCTGAACCGGGGCGCGGCATAGGCAACCGGGAAAGCGCGGCGGAGATCACGACGACCTTCGTGGGGCTCCCGCGCGACAGCTTCCGCATCCTCCACGTCAGCACCGGCAACGTGTGCCGCTCGCCGATCACCGAGCGGCTGACGCGTCATCTCGTGCAGCAGCGGCTCGGCGTGCTGGGCCGCTCCCTCGTCGTGGAGAGCGCCGGCACCTGGGGCCACGAGGGCGCGCCCATGGAGGCCAACGCCGAGACCGTCCTCGCCGACTTCGGCGCGGACGCCGGCGGCTTCACGGGCCGCGAGCTGCTCGACGAGCACGTCATCATGGCCGACCTGGTCCTGACGGCGACCCGCGACCACCGTGCCCAGGTCATCTCCATGGGCCACTCGGCGGGCCTGCGCACCTTCACCCTGAAGGAGTTCACCCGCCTGGTCCGCGCCATAGACCCCGCGACGCTGCCTCCGCTGGAGGACGGCGTGGTGCGGCGCGCGCGTGCGCTGGTGCGTGCGGCGGCGGCTCTACGCGGGTGGCTTCTGGCCCCGACGGCGGAGGCGGACGAGGTGTACGACCCGTACGGGGCACCGCTGACGTTCTTCCGCTCGGTGGGCGAGGAGATACACGAGGCACTCGATCCGGTGGTGACAGCGCTGACGGGGGTGCCCGCGAGGGCGTGATCGCGGGGGGCGGTGTGCCGGTGGACGGAGTCCGCCGCAGCGGCGCGATGCCCGGGAGGCCCGCGAGGGCCGAGCGGTGCGAGGGGCGCGTCGGGGATGGGTGCCGGTGGTGACGGCGCTGACGGGGGTGCCCGCGAGGGCCTAACACCGCAGGGCGGCTCCGGCCGGCCGGGCCTACATTGGACTCACGTCATCGTCGACGCACGTCCGGAGCCCACCATGTCGGTCACCCATACCCTCGAGGCCGATGTCCTGCGGCGGCAGGACCCCCAGCTCGCCGACATCCTGCACGGCGAGCTCGACCGGCAGTCCACCACGCTCCAGCTGATCGCCGCCGAGAACTTCACGTCGCCGGCCGTCCTGGCCGCGCTCGGCTCGCCGCTGGCCAACAAGTACGCGGAGGGCTATCCGGGCAGCCGGTACCACGGCGGGTGCGAGATGGTCGACGTCGCCGAGCGGCTGGCCGTGGAGCGCGCCAAGGACCTCTTCGGCGCCGAGCACGCCAATGTGCAGTCCCACTCCGGGTCCTCCGCCGTCCTCGCCGCCTACGCGGCGCTGCTGCGGCCCGGCGACACCGTCCTCGCCCTCGGTCTGCCGTACGGCGGGCACCTCACGCACGGCTCGCCCGCCAATTTCTCCGGGCGCTGGTTCGACTTCGTCCCGTACGGCGTCGACGCGGAGACCGGGCTCATCGACCACGACCAGGTGCGCACCCTCGCCCGCACCCACCGGCCCAAGGCGATCGTGTGCGGTTCGATCGCCTACCCCCGCCACATCGACCACGCCTTCTTCCGCGAGGTCGCCGACGAGGTCGGGGCCTACCTCATCGCCGACGCCGCCCACCCCATCGGGCTGGTGGCCGGGGGAGCGGCGCCCAGCCCGGTGCCGTTCGCCGACATCGTCTGCGCCACCACCCACAAGGTGCTGCGCGGTCCCCGCGGCGGCATGCTCCTGTGCGGCTCCGACCTCGCGGAGCGCGTCGACCGGGCGGTGTTCCCGTTCACCCAGGGCGGGGCGCAGATGCACACCGTGGCCGCCAAGGCCGTCGCCTTCGGGGAGGCCGCCACCCCGGCGTTCGCCGCGTACGCGCACCAGGTCGTCGCCAACGCGCGCACGCTCGCCGCCGGCCTCGCCGCGCAGGGGCTGGTCGTCACCACCGGCGGCACGGACACCCACCTCATCACCGCCGACCCCTCCCCGCTCGGCGTCGACGGGCGCACCGCACGCCTCCGGCTCGCGGCGGCCGGCGTCGTACTGGACAGCTGCGCGCTGCCGCACGGCGACGTGCGGGGCCTGCGGCTGGGCACCGCGGCCGTCACCACGCAGGGCATGGGGGAGGAGGAGATGGTCCGGGTGGCGGCGCTCATCGCGCGCGTGCTGCGCGGGGAGGGCGAAAGTCACACGGCCCGTGAAGAAGTGCGGGAGCTGGCCGGTGGATTTCCGCCCTATCCCCGGTGAGACGGGGTACCCGCGCCGGGCACACAGCCACACGTGCAACCATCGTCGTTACCCGGAAGTCCCCTCACATATGCGTCGCGTACGCGTCCGTCGCTAGGGTGTGGGGCTGAGATGGCCGGCGAGATTTGTGGGGAAGCCCGTGCGTGAATACCTGCTGACACTCTGTGTCACGGCCGCGGTGACGTATCTGCTGACAGGGCCGGTGCGGAAGTTCGCGATCGTGGCCGGGGCGATGCCGGAGATCCGCGCCCGTGACGTGCACCGGGAGCCCACCCCGCGGCTCGGCGGGATCGCGATGTTCTTCGGCCTGTGCGCGGGCCTGCTGGTGGCGGACCACCTCACGAACCTCAGCGCGGTCTTCGAGAAGTCCAACGAGCCCCGGGCGCTGCTGTCCGGGGCGGCGCTGATCTGGCTGATCGGCGTCCTGGACGACAAGTTCGAGATCGACGCCCTGATCAAGCTGGGCGGTCAGGTGATCGCCGCGGGTGTGATGGTCATGCAGGGCCTGACCATCCTGTGGCTGCCCATCCCCAAGGTGGGCACGGTCGCGCTGACCCAGTGGCAGGGCACCCTGCTGACGGTCGCCCTGGTCGTCATCACCATCAACGCGGTCAACTTCGTCGACGGGCTCGACGGCCTCGCGGCCGGCATGGTGTGCATCGCGGCGGCGGCGTTCTTCATGTACGCCTACCGCATCTGGTACTCGTACGGCATCGAGGCCGCGGCTCCCGCGACGCTGTTCTCGGCGATCCTGATGGGCATGTGCCTGGGCTTCCTGCCGCACAACATGCACCCGGCGCGCATCTTCATGGGCGACTCGGGCTCGATGCTGATCGGGCTGGTCCTGGCGGCGGGCGCCATCTCCGTCACCGGGCAGGTCGACCCGGACAACCTCTTCGGCGGGTCCGAGCGCAGCGCGGTCCACCAGATGGTGCCCCTCTACATCCCGCTGCTGATGCCGCTGACCATCATCGCGATCCCGGCGGCGGACCTGATCCTGGCGATCGTGCGCCGCACCTGGCGCGGCCAGTCGCCGTTCGCCGCCGACCGGGGGCATCTGCACCACCGGCTGCTGGAGATCGGCCACTCCCACAGCCGTGCGGTGCTGATCATGTACTTCTGGTCGGCCCTGATCGCCTTCGGCGCGCTCGCCTACTCGGTCAACTCGGCGTCCATGTGGATCGTGCTCGGCGTGGTCGTCCTCAGCGCGATCGGCCTGATCCTCCTGCTCCTGCCGCGCTTCACCCCGCGCACCCCCCGCTGGGCGGAACACTTCGTCCCGCCCCGCTACCGCAGGAGCCGCGCCGTGACCCTCTCCGCGGGCACGACCGCCCCCGACCCGGATACCACCGAGAAGACCGCCCCGGAATCCCGCACCCCGGTCGCGGCGGGGGCCGCGGGCCCCAACGGAGCGACGGCGCTGGGCGCCCGCTCCCCCCTGCCGGACAGGCGCGGAGCCGGCTCCTCCCACTGACGACGCAACAACCGGCCGGGCTGAGCAGCACGCTGAGCCCGGCCCCAGCATTTCCGCAGTTTGGCCGGATCGTCTTTCCCACCATCCCTGCCCGCCGAACCGAGCTCGCACGACGCTCTTGATCAGGGACGTTCTGTCCGTCGCCGACCGGCGTGGGCGGCCGGCACTTCGCTGCAAGTAGGGAATGAGCCAGTGGAGAAAGAAAATGCCGATTCGTCCATTAGTAAACATTTGTGACCGTCGAAGCGGTTGATCTAGATTCCCTCCCCGGCGACGCGTTCATGACCAGAACGCCGCACGTCGCCGGCAGTCAGTGCAAACGGAGGGAACACACATGCGTAAGTTCATCGGCTCGGTCGCCGCGGTTGTGGCGCTCGGCAGCTCGCTCAGCTTCGCGGGTGCGACGCAGGCGGTCGCCGCGCCGCAGGAGCCCGCGGCCCAGGCCGACCGGGCCGGGTGCGTCAAGATGCTCGACCGCTACAACCAGGGCATGAACCGCTACATCAAGGTCAAGAACTCGTGTAGCCGCAAGGCGTGCTTCAGCGTGACGGTGGCCGCCCGCAGGGACCCGGAGTTCAGCATCGGCGCCAACAAGACGCAGAGCTTCCGCTACGGCGGTGCGCTGTGGACGAAGGCGACCGGCATCAAGAACATCAGCTGCTGAGCGCACGCTGAAATGAGTGGGCCCCGGCGGGATGACGTACCGCCGGGGCCCCGGTGTGTCCGGGTGGTCACGAGCAAGGTAAGAATCTGACGAGAGCATTGCCAAGTCATGGGGGAACGAACCGCCTCAATATCAGACAAGGCGTCCTGTGAACTGCACAGACGCGCGCAGTCACCCTCATGTGTGACAGTAGGCACACTCCCAGGTAAAGACCTCATCAAATAGTTTGTGATACGGTTCACGAGAACCCCCGGATAGAGCCGTAGGACCGCAGTGCGACGGTCCACCGGCGTGAGGTTCTCTCTCAGCCCGGGACTACGCTCGTCCATGACGACACCCTGCCCCCACCGTGAAAGCGGAGTTGCCGCCATGCCGTCCAATGACGCCCGCACCCTGCTCCAGGCCGGTGTGCCCACAGCTGCCGCCGGCGCCGTAGCCGCCGTCGTCAGTGGTGTGGTCGCCGGTGGCGAGGGCGCGATCGGGGCCGTCGTCGCGACGCTGGTCGTGATCCTCTTCATGGGGCTCGGTCTCTATGTGCTCCAGCGCACTGCCAAATCGCTTCCGCATCTGTTCCAGGCCATGGGGCTGATGCTGTACGCCGCGCAGATCCTGCTGCTCTTCATCTTCCTGGCCGCGTTCAAGAACACGACGCTGTTCAACCCGCGGGCCTTCGCGTTCACCCTGCTCGGGACCACGCTCGTGTGGATCGCCGCGCAGACCCGGGCCCACATGAAGGCCAAGATCCTCTACGTGGAACCCGATTCGGACGCCTCCTCCAAGGGTGGCAAGTCCGAAAAGACGGGGCATTCGTCGTGAGGGGTAGGGGCGGGATAAAGGCGCTCCAGAAGTCCTGCTATCGTCCGGTGCCAACTGCGGCATCGCGGGCGCGGGCATCTGAGCTGACGCCTGCTCAATCGCGAGGCGAGATGCCCCCCAGCCGCCCCCATATCCGTAACACCAGTCCCGTGCCGACCCGCGGCCTCGCGCCGCGCCGACACAACGAGGTTGCCGTACCTATGCGCCACGCTGAAGGAGCCCGCGGTGAGTGCTGACCCGACGCAGGTGCTCGCCTTCGAGACCGACTGCCACATCTTCGACGGCTGTGGCTTCCCGGCTCCCGGCCTGCACTCGTTCCTGTTCGAGCCTCTGTGGGGCGACGCGGACAGCAACGTCTACTTCAACAAGACGATGCTGCTCGCGCTGCTCGGCTCGATCGTCATCATCGGCTTCTTCTGGGCCGCGTTCCGCAAGCCGCAGGTCGTTCCGGGCAAGCTGCAGATGGTCGCCGAGGCCGGGTACGACTTCATCCGGCGCGGCGTCGTCTACGAGACGATCGGTAAGAAGGAGGGCGAGAAGTACGTTCCTCTCATCGTCTCGCTGTTCTTCTTCATCTGGATGATGAACCTCTGGTCGATCATTCCCGTCGCGCAGTTCCCGGTGACGGCGATCATCGCCTACCCGGCGGTGCTCGCGCTGATCGTCTACGTCCTGTGGGTCTCCCTGACCTTCAAGCGCCACGGATTCGTCGGGTTCTTCAAGAACGTCACGGGCTACGACAAGTCGCTCGGCGCGGTGCTTCCGCTCGCCATGCTCATCGAGTTCTTCTCGAACCTGCTGGTGCGGCCCTTCACCCACGCCGTCCGACTCTTCGCGAACATGTTCGCCGGCCACACCCTGCTGCTTCTCTTCACGATCGCCAGCTGGTACCTGCTGAACGGCATCGGGATCGCCTACGCCGGTGTCTCGTTCATCATGACCGTGGTGATGACGGCCTTCGAGCTCTTCATCCAGGCCCTTCAGGCGTACGTCTTCGTGCTTCTGACGTGCACCTACATCCAGGGCGCGCTCGCCGAGCACCACTGAGCCCTCCCTCCCTCGACCTCCAGTCGTCCGGTGGCCAACCCCCACCGGTCCGTAAAGAAAAGGAAGAACTGGCATGTCCCAGACCCTTGCCGCTGTTTCCGGCTCGCTCGGCTCCATCGGTTACGGCCTCGCTGCCATCGGCCCCGGCGTCGGCGTCGGCATCATCTTCGGTAACGGCACCCAGGCTCTCGCCCGTCAGCCCGAGGCTGCCGGCCTGATCCGTGCCAACCAGATCCTCGGCTTCGCCTTCTGTGAGGCGCTCGCCCTGATCGGTCTGGTCATGCCGTTCGTCTACGGCAAGTGATCTGACGATCAACGACCAGCCGACTAGACGAAAGGCACTGAAATGAGCCAACTGCTCATTGTGGCGGCTGAGGAGATGGAAAACCCCCTCGTTCCGCCGATCCCCGAGCTCGTCATCGGCCTCATCGCCTTCGTCATCGTCTTCGGCTTCCTCGCTTGGAAGCTTCTCCCGAACATCAACAAGGTTCTGGAGCAGCGTCGCGAGGCCATCGAGGGCGGTATCGAGAAGGCCGAGGCCGCCCAGACCGAGGCCCAGAGCGTCCTTGAGCAGTACAAGGCTCAGCTCGCCGAGGCCCGGCATGAGGCCGCGCGTCTGCGCCAGGAGGCGCAGGAGCAGGGCGCCACGCTCATCGCCGAGATGCGCGCGGAAGGCCAGCGGCAGCGCGAGGAGATCGTCGCCGCCGGTCACGCCCAGATCGAGGCCGACCGCAAGGCCGCCGCGTCCGCGCTGCGCCAGGACGTCGGCAAGCTCGCCACCGAACTGGCCGGCAAGCTCGTCGGCGAGTCCCTCGAGGACCACGCCCGGCAGAGCCGCGTCATCGACCGCTTCCTCGACGAGCTCGAGGAGAAGGCCGAGGCCGGACGATGAACGGAGCGAGCCGCGAGGCCCTGGCAGCCGCACGCGAGCGACTCGACGCGCTGACGGACAACACGTCCGTCGACGCCGGACGGCTCGCAGACGAGCTGGCCGCCGTCACCGCGCTGCTCGACCGCGAGGTGTCGCTGCGTCGGGTCCTCACCGACCCGGCGCAGGCCGGCGAGGCCAAGGCCGACCTGGCCCGGCGCCTGCTCGGCAACCAGGTCGGCGGCGAGACCGCCGACCTGCTGGGCGGCATGGTGCGCTCCCGCTGGTCGCAGTCCCGCGACCTGGTGGACGCGCTCGAGGAGCTGGCGAACATCGCCGACCTCACCGCCGCCCAGAAGGCGGGCACGCTCGACGACGTCGAGGACGAGCTGTTCCGGTTCGGCCGGATCGTCTCCTCCAACACGGAACTGCGTGCCGCGCTCACCGACCGTGGCGCCACCGCCTCGGCCAAGAGCGAGCTGCTGCGCAGCCTCCTCGGCGGCCGGGCCAAGGCGACCACCGAGCGTCTGGTGACGCGCCTCGTGACCGCGCCGCGTGGACGTAGCCTGGAGTCGGGACTGGAGTCCCTGTCCAAGCTCGCCGCCGAGCGCCGGGAGCGCATGGTCGCCGTGGTCACCTCGGCGGTGCCGCTGAGCGACCGGCAGAAGCAGCGCCTGGGCGCAGCCCTCGCCAAGGTCTACGGCCGTCAGATGCACCTCAATCTCGACGTGGACCCCGAGGTCGTCGGAGGCATCCGGGTGCAGGTCGGCGACGAGGTCATCAACGGCTCGATCGCGGACCGCATCGAGGACGCCGGCCGCCGCCTGGCGGGCTAGCAGCAACTCAATACGCAGTACGTACTTACGACGGCCCAGTTGGGTCGTACAGAGGATTCACCTCGTTCAGGGGGGAGTCCCCATCCCCCCAAAGTGAAACTTCGGGCCCAACAAGGAGAGCAGGGAACCCAGATGGCGGAGCTCACGATCCGGCCGGAGGAGATCCGGGACGCGCTGGAGAACTTTGTCCAGTCGTACAAGCCGGACGCGGCCTCGCGCGAGGAGGTCGGTACGGTCACCCTTGCCGGCGACGGCATCGCGAAGGTCGAGGGCCTCCCCTCGGCCATGGCCAACGAACTGCTGAAGTTCGAGGACGGCACCCTCGGCCTCGCGCTCAACCTGGAAGAGCGCGAGATCGGCGCCATCGTCCTCGGTGAGTTCAGCGGCATCGAGGAGGGCCAGCCGGTCACGCGCACCGGTGAGGTGCTCTCCGTGGCCGTCGGCGAGGGCTACCTCGGCCGTGTCGTCGACCCGCTCGGCAACCCGATCGACGGCCTCGGCGAGATCGAGACCAGCGGTCGTCGTGCCCTCGAGCTGCAGGCCCCCACGGTCATGCAGCGCAAGTCGGTGCACGAGCCGATGGAGACCGGCTACAAGGCCGTCGACGCGATGACCCCGATCGGCCGTGGCCAGCGTCAGCTGATCATCGGTGACCGCCAGACCGGCAAGACCGCCCTGGCCGTCGACACGATCATCAACCAGCGCGACAACTGGCGCTCCGGCGACGTGAACAAGCAGGTCCGCTGCATCTACGTCGCCATCGGCCAGAAGGGCTCGACCATCGCGTCGGTCCGCCGCGCGCTGGAGGAGAACGGCGCGCTGGAGTACACGACCATCGTCGCCGCCCCGGCGTCCGACCCGGCCGGCTTCAAGTACCTGGCGCCGTACACCGGTTCGGCCATCGGCCAGCAGTGGATGTACGAGGGCAAGCACGTCCTCATCATCTTCGACGACCTCTCGAAGCAGGCCGACGCCTACCGCGCCGTGTCCCTGCTGCTGCGCCGCCCGCCGGGCCGTGAGGCCTACCCGGGTGACGTCTTCTACCTGCACTCCCGTCTGCTGGAGCGCTGCGCGAAGCTCTCCGACGAGATGGGTGCCGGCTCGATGACCGGTCTGCCGATCGTCGAGACCAAGGCCAACGACGTCTCGGCGTTCATCCCGACCAACGTCATCTCCATCACCGACGGCCAGTGCTTCCTGGAGTCGGACCTCTTCAACGCCGGTCAGCGCCCCGCGCTGAACGTCGGTATCTCCGTCTCCCGAGTCGGTGGTTCCGCGCAGCACAAGGCGATGAAGCAGGTCTCCGGCCGTCTGCGTGTCGACCTGGCCCAGTTCCGTGAGCTGGAGGCGTTCGCCGCCTTCGGTTCCGACCTGGACGCCGCGTCGAAGGCGCAGCTGGAGCGCGGCCAGCGCATGGTCGAGCTGCTGAAGCAGGCCCAGTACGAGCCCATGTCCACCGAGGACCAGGTCGTCTCCGTGTGGGCCGGTACCACCGGCAAGATGGACGACGTCCCGGTCGCCGACATCCGGCGCTTCGAGAAGGAGCTCCTGGAGTACCTGCACCGCAAGGAGCAGGGCCTCATGACCTCCATCAAGGAGGGCGGCAAGATGTCGGACGACACCCTCACCGCCGTCGCCGACGCCATCGCGGAGTTCAAGAAGCAGTTCGAGACCGCGGACGGCAAGCTGCTCGGCGAGGACGCTCCGGCCGCTGCCGCCAAGTGACGTAAGGAAGGGACCTGACTCATGGGAGCTCAGCTCCGGGTCTACAAGCGTCGCATCCGATCCGTCACCGCGACCAAGAAGATCACGAAGGCGATGGAGATGATCGCCGCCTCGCGCGTCGTCAAGGCGCAGCGCAAGGTGGCGGCCTCCACGCCGTACGCGACCGAGCTCACCCGCGCGGTCACGGCGGTCGGCACCGGATCGAACACCAAGCACCCGCTGACCACGCAGGCCGAGACGGTCACGCGGTCCGCGGTGCTGCTCCTCACGAGCGACCGTGGTCTCGCCGGCGCCTTCAACTCCAACGCCATCAAGGCGGCGGAGCAGCTGACCGAGCGCCTGGAGCGCGAGGGCAAGCAGGTCGAGACGTACATCGTGGGCCGTCGCGGTGTGGCGCACTACAACTTCCGCGAGCGCAAGATCGCGGAGTCGTGGAGCGGCTTCACGGACGAGCCGACGTACGCGGACGCCAAGACGGTCGCGGCCCCGCTGATCGAGGCCATCGAGAAGGACACGGCCGAGGGCGGCGTGGACGAGCTCCACATCGTCTACACCGAGTTCGTCTCGATGATGACGCAGCAGGCGCTGGGCGCCCAGCTGCTTCCGCTGCGCCTCGAGGAGGTCGCGCAGGAGACCGCCCCGTCCAAGGGCGAGATCCTGCCGCTGTTCGACTTCGAGCCGTCGGCGGAGGACGTCCTCGACGCCCTGCTGCCGCGGTACGTCGAGAGCCGGATCTACAACGCGCTG
Source organism: Streptomyces sp. RK62 (assembly GCF_018070255.1). NCBI lineage: Bacteria > Bacillati > Actinomycetota > Actinomycetes > Kitasatosporales > Streptomycetaceae > Streptomyces > Streptomyces sp. RK62. The sequence continues at coordinate 228,696 of NZ_JAGPYD010000002.1, forward strand.
CTCCAGTCGGCCGCTTCGAAGCACGCCGCCACGCGGCGCGCGATGAAGTCGGCCACCGACAACGCGGGCGAGCTGATCAACACGCTCTCCCGTCTTGCCAACGCGGCCCGCCAGGCCGAAATCACCCAGGAAATCAGCGAGATCGTCGGTGGCGCCAGCGCCCTGGCCGACGCGACCGCGGGGAGTGACCGATAAATGACCACCACTGTTGAGACCGCGACGGCTACGGGCCGCGTCGCCCGGGTCATCGGCCCGGTCGTCGACGTGGAGTTCCCCGTCGACGCGATGCCGGAGATCTACAACGCCCTTCACGTCGAGGTGGCCGACCCGGCCAACGCCGGCGAGAAGAAGACGCTGACCCTCGAGGTCGCCCAGCACCTGGGCGACGGCCTGGTCCGCACCATCTCCATGCAGCCCACCGACGGCCTGGTCCGCCAGGCCGCCGTCACCGACACGGGCACGGGCATCACCGTCCCGGTCGGCGACTTCACCAAGGGCAAGGTGTTCAACACCCTCGGTGAGGTGCTGAACGTCGACGAGAAGTACGAGGGCGAGCGCTGGTCCATCCACCGCAAGGCCCCGAACTTCGACGAGCTCGAGTCGAAGACCGAGATGTTCGAGACCGGCGTCAAGGTCATCGACCTTCTCACCCCGTACGTCAAGGGTGGAAAGATCGGCCTGTTCGGCGGTGCCGGCGTCGGCAAGACGGTGCTCATCCAGGAGATGATCTACCGCGTCGCCAACAACCACGACGGTGTGTCGGTGTTCGCCGGTGTCGGTGAGCGCACCCGTGAGGGCAACGACCTCATCGACGAGATGAGCGAGTCGGGCGTCATCGACAAGACCGCGCTGGTCTTCGGCCAGATGGACGAGCCCCCGGGCACCCGTCTGCGCGTGGCCCTGGCCGGTCTGACCATGGCGGAGTACTTCCGCGATGTGCAGAAGCAGGACGTGCTGTTCTTCATCGACAACATCTTCCGCTTCACCCAGGCCGGTTCCGAGGTGTCGACCCTGCTCGGCCGTATGCCCTCCGCGGTGGGCTACCAGCCGAACCTGGCCGACGAGATGGGTCTCCTCCAGGAGCGCATCACCTCGACCCGTGGTCACTCGATCACCTCGATGCAGGCGATCTACGTCCCCGCGGACGACCTGACCGACCCGGCGCCGGCCACCACCTTCGCCCACCTCGACGCGACGACGGTTCTGTCCCGTCCGATCTCCGAGAAGGGCATCTACCCGGCCGTGGACCCGCTGGACTCCACGTCCCGGATCCTGGACCCGCGCTACATCGCGCAGGACCACTACAACACCGCGATGCGCGTCAAGGGGATCCTGCAGAAGTACAAGGACCTCCAGGACATCATCGCGATCCTCGGTATCGACGAGCTCAGCGAGGAGGACAAGCTGGTCGTCCAGCGTGCCCGCCGCGTCGAGCGCTTCCTGTCCCAGAACACGCACGTCGCCAAGCAGTTCACCGGTGTGGACGGCTCGGACGTGCCGCTGGACGAGTCGATCACCGCGTTCAACGCGATCTGCGACGGTGAGTTCGACCACTTCCCGGAGCAGGCGTTCTTCATGTGCGGTGGTCTCGAGGACCTCAAGAAGAACGCGAAGGAGCTGGGCGTCTCCTGACGCATCGGTCTTCGTGAGCCATTGAGCTCGTGATGAGGGGGCGGGGGCACGTCCCGCCCCCTCATTCATGCCTATTAGACTTGTAACCAACACCCGGCAGAACCGCCGGGTGGTGACCCGAGGAGCCATCTTGGCTGCTGAGCTGCACGTCGCGCTGGTCGCCGCCGACCGTGAGGTCTGGTCGGGCCAGGCCACCCTGGTCGTCGCGCGCACCACGTCCGGCGACATCGGCGTCATGCCCGGTCACCAGCCGCTGCTCGGTGTGCTGGAGTCGGGCCCGGTGACCATCCGTACGAGTGATGGTGGGACCGTCATCGCCGCGGTGCACGGCGGTTTCATCTCGTTCGCGGACGACAAGCTGTCGCTGCTGGCGGAGATCGCCGAACTGTCCGAGGAGATCGACGTCCAGCGCGCGGAGCGGGCGCTCGAGCGCGCGAAGTCGGCGGACGACGCCTCCGCCGGACGCCGCGCGGAGGTCCGCCTGCGGGCGGCGACGGCGCGCTGACCCCCCGGGTCGCCTCCCGGGCCCTTTAGGCTCAGGGGGAGCGCTCGCGATTGACGTCACTCAGCCGCGGCTGGGACCGGAGCGATCCGGTGCCGGTCGCGGCTGTGGCAGATATGGAAGTTTTTTCCGTTCCGTTACCTAGGAGACGAGGAGGTCGGTGTCGATGGTCCTCGCTCTGACTGTGTGCGGAACCGTCGTCGCCCTTGTGGTGCTGGGGTTGTTCGTCTTCGGCCTGCGCCGCAGGCTCATCCAGCGCTCGGGCGGCACCTTCGACTGTTCCCTGCGCTGGGACGTGCCGGAGAAGACCGACACCAGCGGCAAGGGCTGGAGCTACGGCGTCGCCCGCTACAACGGCGACCGCATCGAGTGGTACCGCGTCTTCTCCTACGCCTACCGTCCGCGCCGCGTCCTGGAGCGTTCCGCCATCGAGGTGGCCGGCCGCCGTGTCCCCGACGGCGAGGAGGAGCTGGCGCTCCTCTCGGACGCCGTCATCCTCACCTGTCTCCACCGGGGCACCCGGCTCGAACTGGCCATGAGCGAGGACGCGCTCACCGGCTTCCTGGCCTGGCTGGAGGCCGCCCCGCCCGGCCAGCGCGTCAACGTCGCCTGAGAAGAACGCGAAAAAAGACCGCCACGGACAGGCTCGTGACCTGTCCGTGGCGGCTTCGTACTGCCGTACGGGTTACTGCAGACCGCTGTTGATGGCGCTCACCAGCTCACCGTTGCCGGTGTCGCCGCTGAACTCCCAGAAGAAGGCTCCGCCGAGGCCCTGGTTCTTGGCCCAGCTCATCTTCCCCGCGATCGTCGACGGGGTGTCGTACGACCACCAGTTGGTGCCGCAGTGGGCGTAGGCGGTGCCGGCGATGGTGCCGTTGGCCGGGCAGGAGTTCTTGAGGATCTTGTAGTCCTCGATGCCCGCCTCGTAGGTGCCGGGGGCCGCGCCGGTCGCCGTGCCGCCGGGGGCGGCCTGGGTCACACCGGTCCAGCCGCGGCCGTAGAAGCCGATGCCGAGCAGGAGCTTCTTGGACGGCACGCCCTTGGACTTCAGCTTGGCGATCGCGTCGGCCGAGTTGAAGCCGGCCTGCGGGATGCCGGCGTACGACGTCAGCGGCGAGTGCGGGGCCGTCGGGCCCTGCGCGTTGAAGGCGCCGAAGTAGTCGTACGTCATCACGTTGTACCAGTCGAGGTACTGCGAGGCGCCGCCGTAGTCGGCCGCGTCGATCTTGCCGCCGTTGGAGCCGTCGGCGGTGATGGCCGCGGTGACCAGGTAGTTCGAGCCGAACTCGGCGCGCAGCGCCTGCATCAGCGTCTTGAAGGCCGCCGGGCCGGAGGTGTCACAGGTCAGACCGCAGGCGTTCGGGTACTCCCAGTCGATGTCGATGCCGTCGAAGACGTCGGCCCAGCGCGGGTCCTCCACGACGGCCTTGCAGGACTTGGCGAACGCGGCCGCGTTCTGTGCCGCCTGGCCGAAGCCGCCGGAGTAGGTCCAGCCGCCGAAGGAGTACAGCACCTTGATGTGCGGGTACTTCGCCTTCAGCTGGCGCAGCTGGTTGAAGTTGCCGCGCAGCGGCTGGTCCCAGGTGTCGGCCTGGCCGCTGACGGACTGGTCGGCGGTGTACGCCTTGTCGTAGGCGGCGTAGGTGTCGTCGACGGTGCACTGACCGTTCTTGACGTTGCCGAAGGCGTAGTTGATGTGGGTGATCTTGGACGCGGAGCCCGACGTCACCAGGTTCTTGACGTGGTAGTTGCGGCCGTAGACGCCCCACTCGGTGAAGTAGCCGAGCTTGACCTTGTCGCCGGTGGGCGGCGGCTCGGTGGTGCCGCCGGTGGTGCGCACCGCGCGGGCGCCGCTGACCGGGCCGGTCTGGTCGGCGGTGTCCCGCGCCTGGACCGTGTAGGAGTAGTCGGTGCCGGCGGTGAGGCCGGTGTCCGAGTACGAGGTGGACGTCACGGTCGCGACCTTGGCGCCGTCACGCAGCACGTCGTAGTTCTTGACGCCCTTGTCGTCGGTGGCCGCGCTCCAGGACAGCTTCACCGAGGTGTTGGTGATGTCCGAGGCGGTGGGGGTGCCGGGGGCGCTGGGCGGGTTGTCCCCGGGCTCGCTCGGCCCGCCGTCACAACTGCCGCCGTTGAGCTTGCAGTTGGAGGGGGATCCGGAGCCCTTGCCGTTGAAGCCGAAGCTGATGGAGGCGCCGGGGGCGAGCGTGCCGTTCCAGGACTTGTTCTTGGCGGTCCAGTGGTTGCCGGAGGAGGTGACGTCGGCGTCCCAGGCGGAGGTGACCGAGGTGCCGGAGGGGAAGTCCCACTCGACGGTCCACGAGGAGAGCGTCGTGGTGCCGGTGTTCTTCACCGTCCACTTGCCCTCGAAGCCGGTGCCCCAGTCCTGGGGCTTGGAGTAGGTGGCGGTGGCGGAAGCCGCCGCCTCGGCGGGGCTCGCGAGGCCGACCAGGCCTGCCAGCGGGAGCAGCAGCGTCGCGAATCCTGCCACGGCTCTGTGTCTGAAGCGCATGTCGCGCCTCCTTGGGGAGTCCTGGGGCGTGACTGAGCCTCACGCCCACTCATGGTGCGGTGAGAATAGAAAGGTCTGGACCACAGGTCAATAGGTCTGGACCACTTGACGTTCGGCACCTGATGGGCATCCCCCGCCCGCGCTCTAGATACCCAACTCCTGGGAGAGTACGGCCGCTTGGACCCGGCTGCGCAGCTCCAGCTTCCCCAGCAGACGGCTGACGTGCGTCTTCGCCGTCGCCTCGGCCATGTCCAGCCGGTTCGCGATCTCGGCGTTGGACAGCCCCTCGCCGAGACACGACAGCACCTCGCGCTCGCGCCGGGTGAGCGCGTCCAGGACGGACGGATCGGCCTCCCGGGCCGGTTTCGCCGCGAACTCGGCGATCAGGCGCCGGGTGACGGCCGGCGCGATCAGGCCCTCGCCCCCCGCCACCGTACGCACCGCCGTGATCAGGTCCTTCGCCTCGGTGTTCTTCAGCAGGAACCCCGACGCCCCCGCGCGCAGCGCCCCGAAGACGTACTCGTCCAGGTCGAAGGTGGTCAGCACCAGTACGTCCGCGAGCCGCTCGGCGACCACCTGCCGGGTGGCCGACACCCCGTCCAGACGCGGCATCTGAATGTCCATCAGCACCAGGTCGGGGCGCAGCTCCCGGGCCAGGGCCACCGCCTGCTCGCCGTCCGCCGCCTCGCCGACGACCTCGATGTCGGGGGCGCTGCGCAGGATGAGGACGAGGCCGGCGCGGACCGAGGACTGGTCCTCGGCGACCAGGACACGGATCATGCGGAGTCTCCTTCGGTCAGCGGAAGCAGGGCGCGCACGGCCCAGATCTTGCCGTCCGCGGACCCCGGTTCATGGGCGGGGCCCGCCTCGAACGTCCCGCCCAGCAGCGCGGCCCGCTCCCGCATCCCGACCAGACCGGCGCCCGAACCGGGCGCGCGCGGCCCCTCCCGGTCGCCGAACGGGCTGGTCACGGTGACGGCCAGACAGCCGTCCCGCCGGGCGAGGGTGACCGTGACCGGGCCGGGCGCCGCGTGCTTGAGGGCGTTGGTCAGCGACTCCTGGACGATCCGGTAGGCGGCCAGCTCCACGGGCGCGGGGACCGTGCCGGGGTCGGCGTCGAGGCGGACGTCCAGGCCGTTGGCGCGGGCGCCGTCGGCCAGCGCGTCGAGGCCGTCCAGGGTCGGGGCGGCCGCCGGTTCGGTGCCGGCGCCCGCCTCCCGCAGGATGCCGATGAGCCGGCGCATCTCGGCGAGCCCGGCGACGCTGTTCTCCCGGATCACGGACAGCGCCTCCCGGGAGGTCGCCGGGTCGTCCAGGGAGAGCGCGGCGGTGGAGTGGATGGCGATCGCCGAGAGGTGGTTGGCCACCAGGTCGTGCAGCTCGCGGGCCATCCGGGAGCGCTCCGACGTCACGGCCTGGGCGCGGTCCATCTCGGCCAGCAGCGCCGTCTGCTCGGCCCGCAGCCGGGCGGCCTCGGCGGCGTCGCGGTGGTTGCGCACGATCCAGCCGGTGGCGGCGGGACCGTACGCCACGACCCCGATGACCACGCCGATGAGCAGCGCCTCCGGCACCCGCCAGACCGCGTACGGGACGACCGTCCCGGTCACCGTCAGCAGCCCGGTGATCCACTGGATGCGCCGGGCCGAGGCGAGCGGGCCGTACAGCACGGCCGCGTACATGATGTCGGTGAACATCAGGACCGTCGCCAGGTTGCCCTGGGTCAGCACGTCCGCGGCGATCGCGGGCGTGGCGATCATCAGGGCCGTCCGCGGGGCCGCCCGGCGCAGCAGTTCGCAGCCGGCCATCACGGTGAGCGGCACCAGGATCGGCCAGGGCCCGTCGAAGAGCGTGACGGGGTCCTCGCGGGACCGGTTGCCCAGGCCGATGCCCACCAGGAGCAGACCGCCGAGCAGCCCGGCGACGGCGACGTACACGTCGAAGCGGTGCGGGCGGGGGAGGGCCATGCGTTCCATCCAACACGCTGCCCGGGGCGGACGCGTGCTGCCCGAGGCGGGTCCCGGACTGCATCGTTCGATGTACGGCGGTTTCGTCACCGCCGACGACGGAAGCGGGCGCGCCCGGCGGGAGCCTGGAGGGGTGAACGAAGGGAGCCTGTGGTGATCGTCGCCCTCATCGTCGCCTGCGAGGTCGGGTTCTGGGTGCTGCTGGCCCTGGGGCTGGCCGTGCGCTACCTGCTGAAGTGGCGCCGCACGAGCGTCGTGCTGCTGCTGTGCGAGCCGGTGCTGGAACTGGTCCTGTTCGCCGCCACGGCGGTCGACCTCAGGAACGGCGCCGAACCCGGCTGGGAGCACGGCCTGGCAGCGCTCTACATCGGCTACACCGTCGCCTACGGCCACTACACGATCCGCTGGCTCGACGGCCACGCCGCGCACCGCCTGGCCGGGGCGCCCCGGCCCCCGCGCCCACCGCGCTACGGCATGGCACGGGCCCGGCACGAGGGCGCCCTGTGGCTGCGGACGCTCCTCGCGGCGGCGGTCGCGCTCACCCTGCTCCAGGCGGCCGTCTGGTACGTCGGGGACGGCGACACCTCGTCCCTGCGGTCCTTCCAGTGGGTGGCGCTGCGCGCCGCCGGCATCCACGGCCTGATCGCCCTGACCTATCTGCTGTGGCCGAAGCGGCCCAAGGCCGAGCCCGACCGGGAACCGGAGCGTAGGACGGTGGGCCGGTGACGGCTAGCGCTCCCCGCCCGGCACCCACAGCACGTCCCCGACCTCCTTGTTCGCCGTCCTGGCGAGGATGAACAGGAGGTCGGAGAGGCGGTTGAGGTAGGTCGCGGTGAGCGGGTTCATCGTCTCGCCGTGCACCTCCAGCGCGGCCCACGTCGAGCGCTCCGCACGCCGGACCACCGTGCACGCCTGGTGCAGCAGGGCCGCGCCGGGGGTGCCGCCGGGCAGGATGAAGGACCGCAGCTTCTCCAGCCGCTCGTTGAAGCGGTCGCAGTCCGCCTCCAGCCGGTCGATGTAGAACTGCTCCACCCGCAGCGGCGGGTACTCCGGGTTCTCCACGACCGGCGTCGACAGGTCCGCGCCCACGTCGAACAGGTCGTTCTGTACGCGAGTGAGGACCTCGACGACCTCCTCCTCCAGCCCGCCCAGCGCGATGGCGGTGCCGAGCACGGCGTTCGCCTCGTTGGCGTCGGCGTACGCCGAGATCCGCAGATCGGTCTTGGAGGTCCGGCTCATGTCGCCGAGGGCGGTGGTGCCCTGGTCGCCGGTCCGGGTGTAGATACGCGTCAGATTGACCATGCGACCAGCCTAGTTATGCTCCGGCGGCGCGGAAGACGCGTGTGCCCACTGTCACGGCGAGCGCGGCGAAGAGGACGGCCACGACCGTGCCGTACAGCATGTGCTGCGTGGTGTACGCGCCGACGTAGGCGTCCCGGACCGCGTCCACCAGATAGCGGAACGGTACGAAGTGGGACAGCACGTCCAGCCAGCGCGGCCCCAGCGTCATCGGCAGCATCAGACCGGACAGCAGCATCATCGGCATCGTCAGCGCGTTGACCGCCGGGCCGAACTCCTGCGGGGTGCGGACCTTCAGCGCGAGCGCGTACGACAGCGAGGCCAGCGACACCGTCAGCAGCCCCACGAAGGCGAACCCGATCAGCACGCCGGGCAGCGGGGCGCGCAGCCCCATCACGAGCGCCGCCAGCACCAGCAGCACCGCCTGGAAGACGAACACCGTGGCCTCCCGCAGCACGCGCCCGAGCAGCAGGGCGAGCCGGCTGACCGGCGTCACCCGCATCCGGTCCACCACGCCCTGGCCCTGCTCGATGATGACCGCGAACCCCGCGAAGGACGCGCCGAACAGCCCGAGTTGGAGCAGCAGCCCGGGCACCAGCACCTGCCAGGAGGACCCCTTCCCGCCGAGCGGCAGGTCCGTGAGCAGCGGGCCGAAGAACAGCAGGTACAGCAGCGGCATCAGCACGCCGAAGAGCAGCGCGAAGCGGGAGCGCAGGGACTGGCGCATGTAACGGCCGTAGATGAGGGCCGTGTCCTGGATCAGCATGAGGGTCCTATACGGCTACGGGGGCGGCGTCGGCCGGGACCGGGCCGCGCCCGGTGACGGCGAGGAAGGTGTCCTGGAGGGACGCGTCGATCGAGCCGCAGTGGCGCAGCTTCAGCGCGCTCGGCGTGCCCTCGGCGACGACCGTGCCGCGGTCGACGATCACCAGGCGGTCGGCGAGGGCGTCGGCCTCGTCCAGGTAGTGGGTGGTCAGGAAGACGGTGGTGCCCTGCTCGTCGCGCAGCCGCCGCACCAGGTCCCACAGATCGGCCCGGCTGCCGGGGTCGAGACCGGTCGTCGGCTCGTCCAGGAACAGCACCGCCGGGCGGTGGGTGAGCGCCATCGCGATGTCCAGGCGCCTGCGCTGGCCCCCGGAGAGGGCGCCGGCCTTGCGGTCCAGCAGCTCGGTCAGGCCGAGGTCGTGGGCGAGTTCCGCGGCGCGCTCGACGGCCCGCGCCTTCGGCAGGCGGTACAGGCGGCCCTGGGTGACCAGCTCCTCCCGCACGGTGATCTGCGGGTCCACCCCGCCCGACTGGGCCACGTAGCCGCTGGCGCGCCGCACCCCCGCGGGGTCGGTCGCGAGGTCGTGGCCGGCGACGGTGGCCGCGCCGCCGGTGGGGGCCAGCAGGGTCGTCAGCATCCGCAGGGTCGTCGTCTTGCCGGCGCCGTTCGGGCCGAGGAAGCCGAGGATCTCGCCTTTCTGGACGGTCAGGTCGACGGAACGCACGGCCTCCACGGGGCCGCGCCGGGTCTGGAAGGTACGGGCCAGTCCGGCCGCACTGATGACAGGCATGCGCCTAGAAAAACAGAGTCACTGAAATTTTGCAACGGCCCCAAAATTCAAGAGACCCCATCGAAGTTAGGATGAGGGCATGACGGAAGGGCTCAGGGAGCGCAAGAAGCGCGAGACGCGGCAGCGGATCTCGGACATCGCCACCGGGCTGTTCCTGGAGCACGGCTTCGTGACCGTGACCATGGCGGACGTGGCGGAGGCCGCCGACGTCTCGGTGAACACCGTCTACAACTACTTCCCGGCCAAGGAGGACCTGTTCTTCGACCGCTCCGCCGGCGTCGTCGACCAGCTGTCCCGCTGGGTCCGGGCGCGGCCGGAGGGGGAGTCGGCCGCCCGCGCGGTGCTGCGCGAGCTGCGCGCCGACGTCGAGGGGGTCTCGCCCCGCGTCGGGCTCATGGAGGGCTACGACCGCTTCATGCGCTGCATCCACGAGGCGCCCCCGCTGCGCTCACGCCTGTGGAGCCTCCAGCAGGAGATCCACGACGACCTCGAGGCGACCCTGCGCGAGGACACCGGCGCCGACGCCGGCGACCCGCTGCCGGGGCTGATCGCCGGTCAGCTCGCCTGGATCCACCACACCGTTTTCACGGCCGTCGGCCGGGAGATGCTCAAGGGGCGCAAACCGGGCGAAGTGTCCCGTGAGACGCTGGTGCTTCTCGACGACATCGAGGAGCTGTTGAGCGAGAAGGTGCTCAACTACGCCGTCCGGGGCGCGCAATGAGCCGTGCCGGTGTGATGTCCGTCAGATGAGACGTGACTCGCGTTACTAACCGGTCACACAGTGCCTCACTGCCGCTAGGGTCCGCCGAAGAGCAACCTCAACAGGGTGTAAGGCGTTTCTCGAAGGAGTCGCAACAGTGGCACGGAAGCTTGCCGTCATCGGCGCCGGCTTGATGGGTTCCGGGATCGCCCAGGTCTCCGCGCAGGCGGGCTGGGACGTCGTCCTTCGGGACGTCACGGACGAGGCGCTCAAGCGCGGCACGGACGGCATCAAGGCCTCGTACGACAAGTTCGTGAGCAAGGGCAAGCTCGAGGCGCATGACGCCGACGCCGCCCTGGCCCGGATCACCGCGACCACCGACCTGGACGCCGCCGCGGACGCCGACGTTGTCGTCGAGGCGGTCTTCGAGAAGCTCGAGGTCAAGCACGAGATCTTCCGCGCGCTCGACAAGATCGTGCGCCCCGACGCCGTGCTCGCCTCCAACACCTCCGCCATCCCGATCACCAAGATCGCGGCGGCCACCGAGCACCCCGAGCGGGTCGTCGGCGTGCACTTCTTCTCGCCGGTGCCGATGATGCAGCTCGTCGAGCTGGTCCGCGGCTACAAGACCAGCGACGAAACCCTCGCCACCGCCCGTGAGTTCGCCGAGTCCGTCGGCAAGACCTGCATCGTCGTCAACCGCGACGTCGCCGGTTTCGTCACCACCCGGCTGATCTCGGCGCTCGTCGTCGAGGCGACCAAGCTCTACGAGTCGGGCGTCGCCACCGCCGAGGACATCGACCTGGCCTGCAAGCTGGGCTTCGGGCACGCCATGGGCCCCCTGGCCACGGCCGACCTGACCGGCGTCGACATCCTGCTGCACGCCACCGGCAACATCTACACCGAGTCCCAGGACGAGAAGTTCGCCCCGCCGGAGCTGATGCGCCGGATGGTGGACGCGGGTGACATCGGCCGCAAGAGCGGGCAAGGCTTTTACAGCTACTGAGGTTTCGTACACCACCGCACAGCCCCCGCACGAGTCACGCGATGGGGTGAATTCGGTATCGGTTCGCTTACAGACGGCAACCTCTGGCCGCTGAACGCAGTCAGAGGTTGCATCACCGGCCACTGCGAAGACTCGTAGCAACGACAGACCCACGCACCTACGCAGACCACACACCGCGGAGCACGAACGCACGCTTAGGGGAGCGCTATGCACATCAGGGGCGACCACGCCGAACTGGTCGTCGGGGGCCGCCTCGACGTCCGCAGCGCGGCGGACGCCCGTACGGTCCTGCACTCGGCCGTCGACGACGGAGTCGGCGATCTGGTGCTCGACCTGTCCGAGCTGGACTCCTGGGACGCCACCGGACTCGGGGTGATCATGGGGGCCCACCGGCGGGCCGGCCGCTGCGGCCGGCGCCTGGTGCTGCGCGGCGTGCCGCTGCAGATGCAGCGCCTGCTGGTGGCCACCCGGCTGCACCGGATCCTGGCGATCGAGGGCGGTATCGGGGTGGAGTCCCTGCCCCGGGTGTGACACCCCGGCACGGGTGGGGCGGGACAGTCGGGCGTTCCGTCTGCGAACGGCGCACCACGCACAATCCTCACGAGACTGTGATGTCTCGGACGGCGCGGGACCCCGGGCTGTCGTAGATACTGTGCGAAGGTTTAGGGTTCGGCTGCCCGCTGGCTAGACGTTTCCCTTCGAGCGGGCCCGGACCAGAAGCGACAGCGCGGTGTGCAGCAAGGCCGGGAGGGGCTTGGCAGACGCACACGACGCTTTTGGGGGGCTTGGAACCTATGGACCCGAACACCCGGGGACCCGAGGGGTACGGCCATGACGCCGACGAGCAGTCGTCGCGTCCGCGCCCGCCCAGGGATCCCCTGACACCCGACTTCGGACAGCACGCGCCGACACTCGCCCGCACCGTGCAGCTCGTCTCGGGCGATCTCCTGCTCACCGTCAACCCGGTCGACGGCAGCGAGATAGAACCCTGCCCGCCGGCCGAGCGGCCGGCCCGCCCCGAGAAGCTCTCCGCGGCCGACCGCGCCGAGGCCGACCGCGCCGCGCGGCCCCCGGTCCCGCCCGGGCCGACGCGTCCCGCCCCGCCCCTGCTGGCCCGCCAGGAGGAGCGCGAACAACTCGTACGGCTGCTCGCGCGCGGCCGCTCCGTGCGCCTGGTCGGCCCCCGCGGCGCCGGCCGCACCAGCCTCCTCGACCTCGTCGCCGAGGACTGCGAGGACCTGGCGCCCGACGGGGTGATCCGGCTCACCGGCTTCCGCCGCACCCCGGACGATCTGCTGCACGACCTCTTCCGCGCCGTCCACGACGCCCCGCTGCACCGTCCGGAACAGGACGAACTGCGCGCCTGCGTGCGGGACATCGGAGCCGTCGTCGTCCTCGACGACATCGAGTTCGGCGGCACCGCCCTCGACGAGCTGCTCGACGCGACCCCCGAGTGCGCCTTCCTGATCGGCGCCACCCCCGACGTGCCCGCCCCGTCCGCCGAGTCCGACATGGAGGAGGTCGAGCTCGGCGGCCTGGAGCGCGCCGCCGGCATGGAACTGCTGGAACACGTCGTCGGCCGCGACCTCACCGAGGACGAGCGCAACTGGGCGGGCGACCTCTGGTTCGAGTCGGAGGGCCTGCCGCTGCGGTTCGTCCAGGCGGGCGCGCTGCTGCGGCAGCGGGACCGGCTGCGGGCCGAGGCCGAGGCGGTCGACGAGTACGGCGTCTTCGAGGCCGCCCCGCCCGCCGACGCCGTCGACACCGAGACCGTGCGCGACCGCGAGGAGGTGCCGCTGCCGTCCCTCGGGGAGGCCGCCGCACCCGCCCGGCTGCTCGCCTCACGGCTCAGCGCCTCCGCCCGGGCCGCCCTGCGGTTCGCCGTCGCGCTGGGCGGCGAGATGCCGCACCAGGCCCATCTGCCCGCCCTCGTGGGCGACACCCACGCGGACGCCGCCCTCGGCGAGCTGGCCGACTGCGGACTGGTCTCGCCGATCGGCTCCCGCTACCGGCTCGCCGCCGGGGTGCAGATCCAGCTGGAGAGCGCCGGCTACGCCGACGACATCGAGGAGACCGCCCTCAGCGCCGCCCAGCACTACACCTGGTGGGCCGGGCACCCCTCGGTCACCCCGGAGCGCGTCAGCGCCGAGGCGGACGCCCTGCTGGCCGCGCTGGGCGTGCTCGTGGCCTCCCCGGCCCCGGCCCCCGCCGCGGACGCCTCCGCGTCCGAGGAGGACGAGACCGACCCCGCCGTCCAGCTGGCCCGCGCGGCGGCGCCCGCGTTCGCGGCCGGACTGCACTGGAGCGCCTGGGAGCGCGCGCTGCGCGCCGGCGCCGAGGCGGCCCGGGCGGCCGGTGACGTCACCGAACAGGCCTACTTCCACCACGAGTTGGGTGTCCTCGCGCTGTGCGACGGCCGGCTGGACCGGGCCCGCACCGAGCTGGAGACCGCGATCGGCCTGCGCGGCGCCCTCGCCGACAAGCGCGGCACCGTCGCGGGCCGCCGCGCCCTCGCCCTCGTCGACGACCGCTCCGGCACCGCGCCGGGACTCGTCGCCTTCGGCGCGACGGCGGGCGAGGAGGTCCCGGACGCCCGGTACGAGGAGTCCCAGTCGCCGCCCGGGGGAGTGCCCGCCCCGTTCCCGCCGGTCGTCGACACCTCGACGCTGGTCACCCACCGCTCGGCCGCACCCGCCGCCTCCCCGCTGCCCTCCCACAAGGGCCGGGGCGGAGTGCGCAGCTTCGCCAGGCGCAACCTCGTCGCGGCCGGCGCGGGCGCGCTCCTGGTGGCCGTCCTCGGCACGGTGGTGACGCTCGGCGCGACCTCCGACGGCGACCCCGAGGGCCCGTCCACGCGGGTCGGCGTCAACCCGTCCGCGAGCCAGGGCGCCGGCGACGACAGCCTCGGCGCGGACGAGGTGGCGGGCACCGACGGCAAGGACTCGGGTGACACCGGGTCGGCGACCAGCCGGCCCACGGACCCCGGCCCCGACGGCACCCTCGGCACCTCGGACGACCCGACGCCGACCAGCTCGGCGAAGCCGTCGGACGACCCGAGCGGCACGCACAAGCCGGGCGGCGGCGACTCGGACGAGACCACCAAGCCGCCGTCGAGCACGAGGCCGCCGTCCTCGACCAGGCCACCCCGGCCGACCGAGACGGAGACCGAGGAACCGACGGAGGATCCCACCGAGGAGCCGACGGAGGACCCGACCGGCACCCCGACGGAGGACCCGACGAACACGCCGACCAGCTCGACGTCGGCCAGCGGCCCGTCCTCCTCCGGCCCGGCGGAGACCAGCTCCGCGAGCGCCCCGCAGAGCGACGGCCCCGGCTCGCCGAGCGACGCCTCCGACACCGTCATCTGAGGTCCCCTCAGGACCCACTCACGACGAAGGGCCGGTTCCGTCCGACGGAACCGGCCCTTCGTCCTGAGCGGGGCGCGTCAGAACAGCCGCAGCTTGTCGTCCTCGATGCCGCGCATCGCGTCGTAGTCGAGCACCTGGCAGCCGATCCCGCGGTCCGTCGCCAGCACCCGGGCCTGCGGCTTGATCTCCTGGGCCGCGAAGATGCCGCGCACCGGGGCGAGATGGGGATCGCGGTTCAGCAGCTCCAGATAGCGTGTCAGCTGCTCCACACCGTCGATCTCGCCGCGCCGCTTGATCTCGACCGCGACCGTGCGGCCCTCGGCGTCCCGGCACAGGATGTCCACCGGGCCGATGGCGGTCATGTACTCGCGCCGGATCAGTGTGTAGCCCTCGCCGAGCGTCTCGATGCGGTCCGCGAGGAGTTCCTGGAGGTGCGCTTCCACGCCGTCCTTGATCAGACCGGGGTCCACGCCCAGTTCGTGCGACGAGTCGTGGAGGATCTCCTCCATCGTGATGATCAGCTTCTCGCCCGCTTTGTTGGTGACCGTCCAGACGTCCTTCTGCTCGCCGTCGCCCTCCTTCAGCGTGCAGGGCGGCGACATCCAGTTCAGGGGTTTGTAGGCCCGGTCGTCCGCGTGGATCGAGACGCTGCCGTCCGCCTTGACCAGGATCAGACGGGGCGCCGAGGGCAGGTGGGCGGTGAGCCGGCCCGCGTAGTCGACGGAGCATCGGGCAATGACGAGACGCATGGTCCGCAACGCTACTCGACGGGCCAGGGTCGACGCGATCCGCCCTGGGGGAGTCCGGAAGACCCCGGACTGCCCCTGTTCGTTTCTGGCCGATTGTGAGCCTAAAGGGACTGGCTCATGTACGCATTCTCCTGGTGCCGTCACGGTCTGTTGCCTACCGTATTAAACGGGAGGTCGCGGGGTGTGTACACAGCGTGTCCGGTCGCGCGGACTCCCTCATCTGTCCGGCAACCCCTGCCACGGCGGGGGTGCGAGAGGAGAACCCATGTCGCTCGACGTCTCACCGGCCCTACTCGAGAAGGCCGAGCGAGGCGAGGTCGACGAAGCCGAATTCGTCGACTGCGTCCGGACCTCCCTGCCCTATGCATGGGAGATGATCAGCTCCCTGGTGGCTCAGCTGAAGGTCGACGGCGGTCAGTTCGCCGACAACCAGACGCCCCCGCCGGACGAGCAGGCACGGGGTCAGTTGCTGCGTGCCCTTGCGAGCGACGCGATACGCGGCGCCCTGCAGCGGCACTTCGGGGTGCGGCTGGCCTTCCAGAACTGCCACCGGGTGGCGGTGTTCCCGGTCGACTCCTCGGTCGACGACACACTGGCCCGCTTCACCTCGGTCCGCAGTCAGGTGCTCAACCAGTCCCCGGAGTTCAGGGACTGCTGACACGAGGCGCTCGCTTGCCGCTCCGTACGCGGGAGGTGCATTCAGTACCGGGGCGGCAAGCCCATCGGCGGGGACCCCCCGCGCGCGTTTCAGCCGAGCTGCGGGAGGACCTCCGCGCCCAGCCGCCGTACGTTCTCCTCGGTGGCCGTCAGGTCGCCCGAGCCCTCGACCAGCAGGGCGAAACGGGAGATCCCGGTCCGCTCGCTGGTCGCGGCGAGCCGGTCGACGGCGAGACGCGGGGTGCCCACCGGGTGCAGCCCGCAGAGCAGTTCGGTGTACGCGAGCGGGTCGCGCATGGCCCGCGCGCGGCCGTCCACCGTCACATGGGCGTCCAGCCCCTGCCGCAGCCAGCCGGGCATCGCCTTCGTGAGCGTCTCCACGGCGTCGGTGCGGCGGTCGGCGATCTGGCAGACCCCGGCGGAGACATGGGCGGCCTCGCGGATCTCGTCCCCGGAGCGCCCGGCCGCGCGCGCGTGCTCCCGCCACAGGGCGACCATCTGTGCCTTCTCCTCGTCGCCCACGTGCATGCCGAGGAGCATCGGCAGCCCGCGCTCGGCCGCGAGGCGCACACTGCGCGGCGAGGTGCAGGCGACGACCACCTCGGGGCCGTCCACGTCCGTGAGGCACTCCGACGGCCGGGGCACGACCGCCACCTCGCGGAAGCCGAACCGCTCGCCGGCGGCCCCGACCGCCGGTTCGCGCAGCCAGCGCAGCAGCAGATCGAGTGATTCCGGGAAGCCCTCCTCGTAGGCGCCGAGGCCCGAGCCGAAGACCTCCAGGTCGACCCAGGGCCCGCCGCGCCCCACGCCCAGCGAGAACCGCCCGCCGGACGTGATGTGCAGCAGGGCGGCCTGCTCGCCCAGGGCCACCGGGTGCGCGGTCGGCAGGACGCTGACCGCGGTGCCGACCCGCAGCCGGCGCGTGCGGCCGAGCAGCAGGGCGGCCAGGGTGACCGCGGACGGACAGGTGCCGTACGGCACGAAGTGGTGCTCGGCCAGCCAGACCGAGTCGAGGCCCGCCTCCTCGGCGACCTCGGCGGAGCGGACCGCCCGGTGCAGCGCCTCCCCGTCGCCCTGGCCAGGGAACCGGGCCGCCAACACGAAACTACCTACGCGCATTGCTGTTTTCCTGCTTCCTTGGCTCCGACGCGGAGCTCCCCCAGCGGGCATAACCGTCTGACACGTGCCGAGGACACGGCCTGGCGGGGGGATTTGCGGATTGTCTGCAGAATCGAGGGTCCGCGCGGGGGACTTGTGGGGGTTGGTGCCGTACGGGTACCCCGGTCGGCGCCGCGTAGGCTGGAGTCGACCCCCGTCCTGTATAGCTCCGTGAGGTGTCCCGTGTCCCCGCGTCGCAACCGATCCAAGGGCGCCGGCCCGTCCGGCCGCGGTTCCGGGGAGGACCGCACCGGCCGCTACGGCGGCTGGCAGTCCACGGAGAGCTGGCAGGGCGAGGACTGGAACGTACGGCATGTGGCGGGATCGAGCGCGCAGGGCAAGACGTACCGCTGCCCGGGCTGCGACCAGATGATCCCGGACGGCGTCCCGCACGTCGTCGCCTGGCCGGACCACGTGGGCGTCGACGACCGCCGGCACTGGCACAAGGCGTGCTGGAACGCGAAGGACCGCCGCACCACACGGGTGCAGCGGTCCCGTAACGCGCCGAGGTTCTGAGGGGCTACACGTCGCGCCGCTCCAGCAGCGCCCAGGCGCCCGCGAACACGGCGGCCGTCACCCCGAGCATGATCCACAGCGGGTCCCAGCCGTCCGGGCCGGACTGCGAGAGGGACTGCGCGTAGAAGACGCCCAGCTGGTTCGGGATGGAGTACTCGAACAGCGCCTGCTGCAGGTCCTGCAGGCTCTCCGCGAACATGAAGAGCGCGATCACCAGCGGCGCCAGCAGGAGGCCGATCATGATCGTGATCGCGCCCGCCGAGTGCCGGATGACCGAGCCGACGACGAGCGACAGCAGCCCCAGCAGCGCCAGATAGAGCGAGACGCCGACGGTGCCCTTCAGCCACTCCTCGGTCGACGGCTCGCGCGCGCCGTCCAGCATCGCGACGTCCGCCAGGGCGACCAGGACGGCCGACACCAGCGTCACCGTGAACGCCACCGCGAAGAAGACGATCGCCTTCGCCGCCAGCACCCGGCCGCGGGTCGGGCAGGCCGTCATCGTGGTCCGGATCATGCCGGTGCCGTACTCCGAGGCCGTGGTCAGCACGCCGAGCGTGATGATGCAGATGCTGCCGAGCAGCAGGCCGAAGAACCCGAACGGCAGCGGGCTCTCGCCCGCCAGGCTCTCCTGTGAGGCGTTGGCGGCGATCAGCGCGGCCACCGCCAGGCCGATGCCGACCACGAGCGCCACGAACACCCCGAGCGTCCACACCGTGGAGCGCACCGACCGGATCTTCGTCCACTCGGACGCGAGCGCGTGCCCGAGGTGCGTGCGCACCACCGGGATCGGCGAGGTGTACGTGGGGTACGGCTGACCGGGAGCCGCCTGCCAGGTCGGTGCGGCGGTCTGCGGCATCGGGGGCTGGGGCGTGCTCATCGGGCTTCCTCGGACTTGGTCGGGGCGGCGGGGGCGGCTGGGGCGGCGTCCTGCGGCGCGGCGGCGGGCGCGGGCGGCGCGGGCGGCTGGGCGGGCGCCTGTGGGGGCGCGGGCGCGGCGGCGGGCTGCGGCGCGGGCGCCTGGCTCGCGGGCGCCTCCTGCGGCGCCTGGGCGGCCGGCTGGGCGTACGGGTTGGCCGGGGGCGCCCCCGGCGCGGCGGCGGGGCCCGCGGGCGCGCCGTACGGGCCGGGCGCCCCCTGATGGGGCGGCGGCGGGGCGTACCAGCCGGGCTGGCCCTGGCCGGGCACCGGCATCGGCGGCTGGGCGCCGGGCGGCAGCGGCTGCTGCAGCCCTTCCTTCTGGTCGGTGGTCGAGCGGTAGTCGACGGCGCCCTGCGTCATCCGCATGTACGCCTCCTCCAGCGAGGCCTGGTGCGGCGACAGCTCCCACAGCCGTACATCCGAGCTGTGGGCGATGTCGCTGATCTGCGGGAGCGGCAGCCCGGTCACCCGGAGTGCGCCGTCCTGCTCGGGCAGCACATGCCCGCCCGCCTCGGTGAGCGCGCCGGCCAGCTTCTCGCGCAGCTGCGGCTCGGTGTCGGGGGTGCGGACCCGGGCGAAGCCGGCGGAGTTCGCCGCGATGAAGTCCTTCACGCTCATGTCGGCGAGCAGCTGGCCGCGCCCGATCACGATGAGGTGGTCGGCGGTCAGCGCCATCTCGCTCATCAGGTGGGAGGAGACGAAGACGGTACGGCCCTCGGCCGCCAGCGACTTCATCAGGTTCCGCACCCAGTGGATGCCCTCGGGGTCGAGGCCGTTGACCGGCTCGTCGAACAGGAGGACCTGCGGGTCGCCGAGCAGCGCCGCCGCGATGCCCAGGCGCTGGCCCATGCCGAGGGAGAAGCCCTTGGAGCGGCGCCCGGCCACGTCCTGGAGGCCGACCACGCCCAGCACCTCGTCCACCCGCCGGGCCGGGATGCCGGCGAGCTGCGCGAGGCTCAGCAGATGGTTGCGCGCCGACCGGCCGCCGTGCACCGCCTTGGCGTCGAGCAGCGCGCCGACCTGGCGGGGCGCGTTCGGCAGCCTGCGGTACGGGTAGCCGCCGATGGTGACGTGGCCCGCGGTCGGGTTGTCCAGACCGAGGATCATCCGCATCGTCGTCGACTTGCCGGAGCCGTTGGGCCCCAGGAAGCCGGTGACGGCACCGGGCCGCACCTGGAAGGACAGGTTGTACACAGCGGTCTTGTCGCCGTAGCGCTTGGTCAGGCCGACTGCCTCGATCATGCTCCGCACCCATCGAAAGGTTCAGGACAGCGGGGCGCACGCCCCCCGTAAGGGTTAGGAGGATATAAGGGCGCTGACGGTTCCACTCAAGGGCGAGTAAAACTTCGGCCCCACCGGCCCCGGATCACCCCTTATGCACCTAGGCGTCCCGCTTCCGGAGCGTGAGGTAGCCGCCGACGAGGGCCGCGATCACCCACAGCGCCATGATGCCGAGCCCGCCCCAGGGGCCGTAGGGACGGTCGTCGTCGACCGGGGTGACCACCTGGAGGATGGCGCTGCCGGCCTGGTCGGGCAGATAGCGGCCGACCTTCTCGGTGGCGGAGACGTTGCCGAGGATGTTGGAGACCAGGAAGAAGAACGGCATCAGGATGCCCAGCGACAGCATGGGGGAGCGCAGCATCGCGGCGACCCCCATCGAGAACATCGCGATCAGCATCATGTACAGCCCGCCGCCGAACACCGCGCGCAGCACCCCCGGGTCGCCGATCGACGCCCGGTGGTCGCCCAGCATCGCCTGCCCGAGGAAGAACGTGAGGAAGCTGGTCGCCAGGCCGACGGCCAGCGCCAGCGCCGTTGCCACCGCGATCTTGCTGAACAGGAAGGTGCCGCGGCGCGGCACGGCGGCCAGCGAGATCCGGATCATGCCGGTGCTGTACTCGTTCGAGACGACCAGCACCCCGAACACGATCATCGCGAGCTGACCGAGGCTCATCCCCGCGAAGCTGATGAAGGTCGGATCGAACTCCAGCCGGTCCCGTTCGCTCAGGTTGTCGAACTCGTTCTTCGACAGGGCCGAGATCAGCATGCCGAGGGCCACGGTCACGACCAGCGCCAGGGACAGCGTCCACACCGTGGAGGCCACCGAGCGGATCTTGGTCCACTCGGAGCGGAGTACCTGCGTCGTCGCCATGTCAGTTCCTCCTCCAGCCCTCGCCCCACGCCTGCTGCGGCTCAGGCGGCGGGGCCGGGGCCTGACCGGTGTGCGCGTGGTACTCGACCGACTCCGCGGTCAGCTGCATGAAGGCCTCCTCCAGGGACGCCTGCTGGGTGCTCAGCTCGTGCAGCACGATCTGGTGCCGCGCCGCCAGCTCCCCGATCCGCTCGGACGTGGCGCCGTCGACCTCCAGCGCGCCGTCGCCCGCCTCGACCGGGGTGACGCCCTCGGCGTGCAGCAGGTCGAGCAGCCGCTCCCGCTGGGGGCTGCGGACACGGACGTACGCCCGGGAGTTGCGGGCGATGAAGTCCGCCATGGAGGTGTCGGCGAGCAGCCGGCCCTGCCCGATGACCACGAGGTGGTCGGCGGTCAGCGCCATCTCGCTCATCAGGTGCGAGGAGACGAAGACCGTACGGCCCTGCGCGGCCAGCGACTTCATCAGATTGCGGATCCAGTGGATGCCCTCGGGGTCGAGGCCGTTGACCGGCTCGTCGAACATCAGGATCCGGGGGTCGCCGAGCAGCGCGGCCGCGATGCCCAGGCGCTGCCCCATGCCCATCGAGAAGCCCTTGGTCTTCTTGCGGGCGACCGCGGTGAGGCCGACCGTCTCCAGCACCTCGCGGACCCGGGCATCCGGGATGCCGTTGCTCTGCGCGAGACACAGCAGATGGTTGTAGGCGCTGCGGCCGCCGTGCCAGGCCTTCGCCTCCAGCAGGGCGCCGATGTACGTCAGCGGGTCCTTGAGCTCCTGGTAGTGCCGGCCGTCGATACGGACGTCACCGGCCGTCGGATGGTCCAGGCCCAGCACCATCCGCATCGTCGTCGACTTGCCCGCGCCGTTCGGGCCGAGGAAGCCCGTGACGATGCCCGGTCTGACGGTGAAGGACAGGTTGTTCACCGCCACCTTCTCGCCGTACCGCTTGGTCAGCCCCGACAGCTCGATCATGCGGCCACGCTAGGGGGACCGTTGGGCCGATGCCACCCGGGCGGTGCAAACAGTCCTCGGTGATTCCGCCTCACCCGCGCACGGCGAAGGCCCGCGCCCCACGAAGGGGCACGGGCCTCGGTCGTTCTACGGGCGTCAGCCGGTCACCGGGTCTGCTGCGCGGGGACCCCGCGGGAGATCGGCTCGTCCTCGGCCGGGGTGCCGGCGGCGGCCACCGCGGCGCCCGTGAGGGTCGCCAGCATCTCGCGCACGTTGGTCAGCTGTGCGTTGATGCTGTCGCGGCGGTTGGTGAGAGCGGCCAGCTCGCGCTCGGATTCCGAACGGATCCGGTCGGCCTTGGCGTTCGCGTCCGCCACGATGTCCTCGGCCTGGCGCTGCGCGGTCTCCACCGTCTGGCGGGCGCGGCGCTCGGCGTCGGTGCGCAGCTTCTCGGCCTCCAGGCGCAGCTGCTCGGCGCGGTGCTCGATCTCGGCGAGGCGCTTCTCGGCCTTGGCCTGACGCGAGGCCAGGTCGCGCTCCGACTGCTCCCGGCGCTTGGCCAGGTTGGTCTCGAAGTCGGCGGCGGCCTGCGCGGCCTTGGCGCGGGTCTCCTCGAAGAGGGCGTCCGCCTCCTCACGCTTGGACTGAGCGTCCTTCTGCGCCTCGGAACGCAGCTGGGAGGCGTCGCTCTTCGCCTTCTCGACGATGCGGACACCCTCGTCCTCGGCCTTGGCCTTGCGCTCCGCCGCGAACGATTCCGCGTCGTTGCGCACCTGCTGGGCCGCGGACTCGGCGAGCTCGCGGTGCTGTTCCGCCGCCCGACGCGCCTCCTCGCGCAGGTCCTTGGCCTCCTCCTCGGCGAGGCGGAGGATCTTCTCGACACGCGCGCCGAGGCCCGCGTACGACGGCTCGGAGTCGGTCACCTGCGCCTGGGCGTTCTGCGTCTCGAGGTGGAGCTCCTCGATGCGCTTCTCCAGGGCGGTGATACGGGCGAGAGCGCTGTCACGGTCGGAGACGAGCTTCGAGATCCGTTCGTCCACCTGAGCGCGGTCGTACCCACGCCGCACAAGCTCGAAGCCGTAGGGGGAAGTGTCGCTCATGGGGTTCCTGTCGAATGAGACCGGTGAGGTGATAAGTGGAATCCTAGGGGCCGAAGCGGTGTGTCATCGAGCGGATACGTGTTTGATCTGGAGAATGAGACCCCTTTTGAGTGGCTAACCGTCGGACGGCTTGCCAAAAACCCGGTCAAAGCCCCCAGGAGACACCGGAACCCGCGTCGAACGCTAGCCGTCGGACGTCTTGCCACCCGATCGGGGAGCCCCCACGGTCGCCCCCGCCTTGACCCCGCCGTCCTTCGCGCCGCCCGGAGCCTCGAAGGACTCCAGCGCCTCCAGGACGTCCTGGACGCGTGAGATCTCGGCGTTGATGTCCTCGCGGCGCCGGACGAGGACCTCCAGCTCGCGCTTGCCCTCCTCGACCGTGGCCTTGGCCTCGCGGATCGCCTCGGCCTTCAGCTCCTCGGCCTCGCGGATCAGCGTCGCCCGCTTCTGCTCGGCCTCCTTGAGCAGCCCCTCGGCCTTCTTCACCGCGGCGATACGGACCTTGCCCGCCTCGGAGTTGGCCTCCGACACCAGCTCCTTGGCCTTCGCCTGCGCCTTGGACAGCTGCTCCTCGGCCGCCTTGATGAGCGCGTCGCAGCGGTCGCCGGTCGACTTCATCGTCTCGGCGGCCTCCCGCCGGGCGCGCTCGTGCAGCTCCTCGATCTCGCTGGTGATGCGGTCGCGCAGCTCCTCGGCCCGCTCCCGGATCGCGGTGGCGTCCCGGCGGGCCCCGACCAGCAGCTCGTCGGCGTCCGTACGGGCCTTCTCCACCGCGGTGTTGCCCTCGACCGTCGCCTCGGCGACCAGCCGATCGGCCTCCTTGCGGGCCGCGCCCACCATCGTGTCGGCCTGCGCCTCGGCGTCCGCGGTCGTCTTGTGCGCCTGCTGCTGCGCCTCGGTGAGCAGCTTGTCCGCCTCGGCGGTGGTCTCCGTGATGAGCGTGTCGACCTGCTCGGCCGCCTCCGAACGCCGCTTGTTGGCGTCCTTGCGGGCCTCGTCCAGGGTGCGCTCGGCCTCCTCGCGGGCCGAGGCCACCAGCCGCTCCGCCTCCGCGGCCGCCTCGGCCCGGACCCGCTCCGACTCGCTGCGGACCCGCTCGGCGTGCTGCTGCGCCGACCCGACCGTGTCCGCGGCCTCGGCGCGCAGCTCCTCCGCCTTGGCGTGCGCCTCGGCCAGCATCCGGTCGGCCTCGGCGATCGTCTCCGACTGCAACCGCTCCGCCTCGGAACGGGCCTCGGTGATGAGCGTGTCGGCCTGCCCCGCCGCGTCTGAGCGGATGCGGTTGGCGTCCTCGCGGGCGTCCGCCCGGGTCCGGGACGCCGCCTGGTCCGCCTCCGTGATCGTGTCGGACGCCTCGGTGCGCAGCCGCTGGGCGTGCTCGGTGGCCTCCGTGCGCAGCCGGTCCGCCTCGGCGATGGCCTCGCCGACCGTCCGCTCGGCCAGCGACTTGGCGGCCTCCGTCTCCTCCTTGGCCTCGCGCCGCAGCCGCGCGGCGTCCTCGCCGGCCCGCTCCCGTTCGGCGTAGGCGTCGGAACGGACCCGGTCCGCCTCCTCCTCGGCCTCGCGGCGGGTGCGCTCGGCCGCGTGCTCGGCGGCGCTGCGCAGCCCGGCGATCTCCTCCTGGGCCTGCTCGTGCAGCCCGGTCACGGAGTCGCGGACCTGCTGCGCGTGCTGCTCGGCCGCCGACACCATCTCGGTGGCGCGCCGGTCGGCCTCCTCGACCAGGCGCTCCGCCTCGGTCTGCGCCTCCTCCACCCGATTGCGGGCGGAGGCCAGCAGTTCCTCGCTCTGCTCGCGGGCCCGCTCGCGCTCCTGGTCGGCCTCCTGGCGCGCGGAACCGAGCAGTTCCTCGGCCTCGCGGCGGCGCCGGCCGGCCTCCTCCTGGGCGGCGGCCAGCGTCTCCGACGCCTCCGTGGCCAGCCGCTCGGCGGCGGCCTGCGCCTCGGCACGCACCCGGTCGGCGGTCTCCTGGGCCTCCGACCTCAGCCGCTCGGCCTCGGCCGCGGCCTCCGACCGCAGCCGTACGGCGACGGCCTCGCCCTCGGCACGGGACGCCGACGCGTCCGACGCGGCCTCGGTGCGCAGCCGGTCGGCCTCCTCCTCGGCCTGCTGCTGGAGCGTACGGATCCGCTCGGCGGCCTCGCCGCGCAGCCGGTCGGTCTCCTCGGCGGCCTCCCGGCGGATACGGGCGGCCTCCTCGCGGGCGTCGCGCAGGGCCTCCTCGGCCGCCGCGAGCCGCTGCTCGGCCTCGGTGTGAAGCCGCGTCAGCTCCTCGGCGGCCTCCGCACGGCGCGCCTCGACGCCGCGCTCGGTCTCCTCGCGCAGCTCCTGCGCGGCCCGCTCGGCGTCGGCCTTGATGCCCTCGGCCTGCTCGACGACCTCCTCGCGGTGCCGCTCGGCCTCCTGCCGGGTGCGCTGCAGCGTCTCCTCGGCCTGCCGGCGCAGCGTCGTCGCCCGCTCGATGGCCTCGGTGCGGACCTTCTCGCTGTCCGTGGTGGCCTTCTGGCGCAGGTCGTCCGCGTCCTGCTTGGCCTTGGCCAGCAGCTCCTCGGCGGTCTTGGCCGCCTCCTCGATCTGCTGGACGGCCTCCTTGCGGGCCTCCGCGCGGATCTTCTCGCCCTCGGCGACGGCCTCCGAGCGCAGCTGCTCGGCCTCGCCGCGCAGCCGGCGGGCCTCCTCCTGCAGCTCGACCGTCTTGGCCCGGTACTCCTTGGTGTCGTCCTTCGCCGCGCCCTTGAGCTGCTCGGCGATGTCGTGCGCCTCGGCGCGCAGCCGGTCCGCCTCGGTCTCCGCCTCCCGGCGGATCCGCTCGGCCTCCTCGACGGCGGCCTTGGTGGTGTTCTGCGCCTCCTGCTGCGCCTTGTTGAGCACGTCCTCGGCGGTCTTGGCGGCCTTGGACAGCTGGGTCGCGCTCTCCTCGGCGGTGAGCGTGCGGGCCTTCTCGGCGGCCTCGGCGAGGACCTTCTCGGCCTCCGCGCGGGCGTCGGCGATGACCTGCTCGGCGTCGGCCTTGGTGTTCTCGGCCTCCTTGGTGGCCTCCTCGACCAGCCGGGCGACCTGCTCCTTGGCCGTGCGCATGCGCTGCTCGTTGGCCGACTCGGCCCCGGACAGCGTCTTCTCGGCGGCCGCCTTGGCCTCGGTGACCAGCTTCTCCGCCTCGGACTGCGCCTTGCGCAGCGCCTCCTCGGCCTCGGCCATGCGCTGCTCGGCGGCGCGGCTCAGCTCGGTGGCCTGGCGGCGGGCGGCGTCCGACTCGTTGACCGTGGAGCTGCGCAGCTGCTCGGCGTGGTCGGTGGCCTCCTGGGCCTGGGTGGAGGCGGCGTTCAGCAGGCGCTCGGCGTCGGTCCGCGCCCGGCGCAGGATCTGCTCCGCCTCGGTACGGGCCTCCTCGGCGGCGTCGGTCAGCCGGCGGCGGGCCTCGCCGGCCAGCCGCTCGGCCTCGGCGCGCGCGGCCGACAGGGCCTGCTCGGCCTCGGCGCGCGACTCGTCCAGCAGCCGGCGGGCCTGCTGCTCGGTGCGGGCGCGCAGCTGCTCCGCCCAGGCCACGTTCTCGTTGACGTGCGACTCGACGGTCTGCCGGCGCTCGGCCAGCTCCTGGTCCAGCTGCTGGCGCCGGGTGACCGCCTCCTGGTGCAGCTCGGCCTGGAGCCGGGCGGCCTGCTCGGCGTGCTCCTGGAGGATGCGCTGCGTCTGCGCGCGGGCCTGGCTCAGCTCGCGCTCGGCCTCCTGGCGCAGCTGGTCGGCCTGCACCTGGGCGTTGCGCAGCAACTGCTCGGCCTGGTATCCGATGTCACCGCCGTCGAAGGCGGGCCGGGACATGATGGTGCGGCGCGCCTCGTGAAGCTTGGCGCGCAGCACCTCGACCTGGTAGCCGAGGTCCTCGGCGTGCTGGATCGCCTTCTCCCGCTCGGTCTTCAGCCGATCCATCTCGGCCTCGAACCGAGAGAGGTGGTCGACGTCAGCCGCCGGCTCTCGCTCCTGGCGTTCGTAGCCCCGCACTGCGCGGTCCCATCCGTCCCCTGGTCGCATCCCTGGCCATGAGCCCCGTCCGTCCGAACGGACGGTGCCCCCGGGGAATGGTGTCAGATCAACGGCGGAGCATGGGCTGCCGCCCCGACGCTCGCCCCCCGATACCCGGACCCCGGCATGCGGTCACCTCGGTTCAGAGAGCGACCGCCCCCAACCCTACCGGCCCCTATGTACGAGGGTCAGTGCTCAGGTGACTCAACAGGCGCCGAAGTGACCAGTTCTGTCAGAACACCATGACAATCCTTGGGGTGCAGGAACGTGATACGTGACCCCATGGAGCCGATCCGCGGCTCTTCGTAGAGCACGCGCACGCCCTTTTCCTTGATCGCGGCGGCGTCGCCGTCCACGTCCGCGGTGCCGAAGGCGATGTGGTGGACGCCCTCGCCGTTCTTGTCGAGCCACTTCGCCACGGTGGAGTCCGGGCGGGTCGGCTCGAGAAGCTGCAGGTAGGAGGCGCCGCCGTCGGAGGTGTCGTTGATCTTGAGCATGGCCTCGCGGACGCCCTGCTCCTCGTTGACCTCGGAGTGGAAGACCTCGAAGCCGTAGGTGGCCCGGTAGAACTCGACGGTCTTGTCGAGATCGAAGCAGGCGATTCCGATGTGGTCGATTCGCGTCAGCATGGATTCAGTGGAGCGCTCACGGGGTGGTTACGCAACGTGCGCGCGATCACACCGACGGCCCGGTGACGGCACGGAGTGCCACTCAGTACATTCGAAGTAAACCCTCGTTCACTCCTCGGCTGTGCAGGCTGGAAGGGGATCTCATCTCATGTCTTCTGGAAACGGCACGACGTCCGTCATCGTCGCGGGTGCCCGCACCCCGATGGGACGGCTGCTGGGCTCGCTGAAGTCGTTCTCCGGAGCCGACCTCGGCGGCTTCGCCATCAAGGCCGCCCTCGACCGTGCGGGGATCGGCGGCGACCAGGTCCAGTACGTGATCATGGGCCAGGTGCTCCAGGCCGGGGCGGGGCAGATCCCGGCGCGCCAGGCCGCGGTCAAGGCCGGCATCCCCATGAACGTCCCGGCGCTCACCATCAACAAGGTGTGTCTGTCCGGCCTCGACGCCATCGCCCTCGCGGACCAGCTGATCCGCGCCGGCGAGTTCGACGTGATCGTCGCCGGTGGTCAGGAGTCCATGACCAACGCGCCCCACCTGCTGCCCAAGTCCCGTGAGGGCTACAAGTACGGCGCGGTGCAGGTGCTCGACGCGATGGCGCACGACGGCCTGACCGACGCCTTCGAGAACATCGCCATGGGCGAGTCCACGGAGAAGCACAACACCCGTCTCGGCATCGCCCGTCCCGAGCAGGACGAGATCGCCGCCCTGTCCCACCAGCGCGCCGCCGCCGCCCAGAAGAACGGCGTCTTCGAGGCCGAGATCACCCCGGTCGAGATCCCGCAGCGCAAGGGCGACCCGGTCCTGTTCAGCAAGGACGAGGGCATCCGCGGCGACACCACCGCCGAGTCGCTGGGCAAGCTGCGCCCGGCGTTCGCCAAGGACGGCACGATCACGGCCGGCTCCAGCTCGCAGATCTCCGACGGCGCCGCCGCGGTCGTCGTCATGAGCAAGGCCAAGGCCCAGGAGCTCGGCCTGGACTGGATCGCCGAGATCGGCGCCCACGGCAATGTCGCGGGCCCCGACAACTCGCTGCAGTCCCAGCCGTCCAACGCCATCCTGCACGCCCTGAAGAAGGAGGGCCTGGAGGTCTCCGACCTCGACCTCATCGAGATCAACGAGGCCTTCGCCGCCGTCGCGGTGCAGTCAATGAAGGACCTCGGCGTGTCATCGGAAAAGGTGAACGTCAACGGTGGTGCCATCGCCCTGGGCCACCCGATCGGCATGTCCGGTGCCCGGCTCGTGCTGCACCTGGCCCTGGAGCTGAAGCGGCGCGGCGGCGGCGTCGGCGCGGCCGCGCTGTGCGGTGGCGGCGGTCAGGGTGACGCGCTGATCGTGCGGGTACCGAAGGCCTGACGTCCTTTCGCGAGGACGCAGTAGCGAACGATCTGTGAACGGAGCTGTGATGCAGGACGTCTCCACCCTGGTGGCCCAGGCCAGGGAAGGCCGGCCGCGGGCCGTGGCCCGGCTGATCTCCCTCGTGGAGGGGGCGTCCCCGCAGCTGCGGGAGGTCATGGCGGCACTGGCCCCGCTGACCGGCAACGCCTACGTCGTCGGTCTGACCGGGTCCCCGGGCGTGGGCAAGTCGACGTCCACCTCCGCGCTCGTCACGGCCTACCGCAAGCAGGGGAAGCGGGTCGGCGTCCTGGCCGTCGACCCGTCCTCGCCCTTCTCCGGAGGCGCGCTGCTCGGCGACCGGGTCCGGATGTCGGACCACGCCTCCGACCCCGGCGTCTACATCCGGTCCATGGCCACCCGGGGCCATCTCGGCGGCCTCGCCTGGGCCGCCCCGCAGGCCATCCGCGTCCTCGACGCGGCCGGCTGCGACGTGATCCTGGTGGAGACCGTCGGCGTGGGCCAGTCGGAGGTGGAGATCGCCTCCCAGGCCGACACCTCCGTCGTCCTCCTCGCCCCCGGCATGGGCGACGGCATCCAGGCCGCGAAGGCGGGCATCCTGGAGATCGGCGACGTCTACGTCGTCAACAAGGCGGACCGTGACGGCGCCGACGCCACCGCCCGCGAGCTCAACCACATGCTCGGCCTCGGCGAGTCCCGCGGCCCCGGCGACTGGCGCCCGCCCATCGTCAAGACGGTCGCCGCCCGCGGCGAGGGCGTCGACGAGGTCGTGGAGGCCCTGGAGAAGCACCGCGCCTGGATGGAGGAGCGGGGCGTCCTGACCGAGCGCCGGCGCGCCCGCGCCGCCCGCGAGGTGGAGACCATCGCCGTCACCGCCCTTCGCGAACGCATCGCCGACCTGCACGGCGACCGCCGCCTCGGCGCCCTCGCGGAGCGGATCACGGCCGGCGAACTCGACCCGTACCGCGCGGCGGACGAACTGGTGGCGGGCCTGACGCGCACCTAGGGCCTTTCGTTTGGATCATGCCGGGGTCGCGGGCTCTGGGGCCGCGCCTCGCCGCGTTGTCGTCGGTTGCCATGGCTCCGCCATGGCGCCCTCCTCCGCCTTGCGATGCACGGCCCCAGAGCCCGCTCCCTGATCCGGCCTGATCCAAACGAAAGGCCCTAGGCGGCGTCAGTCCTTCTTGCTACCTTGATCCGCATGTTCCTCTCCTTGGCGTAGGCGGACACCGGGCCACGGTCCGAGCCTCACGGCTCCCGTGGCTCCTCGGTGCCCCCTTCTCCCACGCCATCACGAGGACTCGTCATGCCTGCCTCCTACGCGCACGTGCTGCGCCTGCCCCATGCCCGGACGACCTTCGCCGCCGCCCTGCTCGGCCGGCTGTCGTACGGGATCGTCCCCCTCTCCTTGATGCTCGCCGTGACCCGGACCAGCGGGTCCTACACGGTGGCGGGCGCCGTCATGGCGCTGTTCTCCGCGACGAGCGTCTTCCTGTCGCCCGCCCGGGCGGCGCTGATCGACCGGCACGGGCCGCGCCGGGCGCTCGTACCGATGACCGCCGCCTACGCCGGGCTGCTCGGGCTGCTGACGGCCGTCGTCTTGCGGCCGGGCGCCGCCCCGCCGCTGGTCGTGGGCGCCGTGGCCGCCGCGGCCGGGGCCTGTACGCCGCCGCTCGGCCCGGCGATGCGGGCCGTGTGGGGGAGGATCGCCCCCGACCCGGAGTTGCTGCGGCGCGCCTACAGCCTGGACGCCGTCGCCGAGGAACTGCTGTTCGTCACGGGCCCGTTGCTCGTCGGCCTCCTCGTCGCCCTCGCTCCGCCGGCCGTCGGCATCGCGGTCGGGGCGGTACTGATCACGGCGGGCGCGGCCGGCTTCGTCCTGTCGCCCGTGGTGCGGTCGGTGCGGCCCGAGCGTGCGGGAGCGAAGGAACATGAGGGCGGCCGGGGCCGTGTCCTGCGGGCGGTCCGGCGGCCCGTGCTCGCAGCCCTGGGCGTCGGGCTCGCGCTCGGCGCCGTCGATCTGCTCGTCGTCGCGTTCGCCGAGGGCCACGGCTCGGGCGGCGGGGGCGCGGCCTGGCCGCTGGCCGCCCTGTCGGCGGGGAGTGCCGTCGGCGGGCTGCTCAACGGCGCGGTGTCCTGGCGCACTTCGGCGGGCGTACGGCTGCCGCTGCTGACGGCCGGTCTCGGCCTGGCCGTGCTGCTCGCGGGCCTGGCGACCGGCCTCGGCACGCTCACGGCGGTCATGGCGGCGGCCGGGTTCTTCGTGGCGCCCGCGCTCACCACGGCCTACCTCCTCGCGGACGCGGCGGCCCCGGCCGATGCCCGGGTGCGGGCCGGCGCCTGGGTCAACACCGCGGTCAACGCGGGCAGTACGGCCGGGACGGCGGGCGCCGGGGTGCTGGCGGGGCTGCTGCCGACGGGCTGGTGCCTGGCGGCGACCGGCGCGGCGACCCTGCTGGTGGCCGGGACAGTGGCGAGGGGCGCCACCCGCAAGGGAGGCGCCCCTCACCCCGTGGGGGACGGGGTTCCTGTGGCGAAGACGTCCTGACGTCCTGAAGTCGTGTCGTCAGTCGTCGTCGCGGTCGTTACGGTCGTCGTCCTGGCCCGCGTCGTCGTGGTGCGCGGTCACCGCGCCGCTCTTGAGGTCGACGTTCCACTCGCCCTTGGTGGTCTCGGCCTTCCAGACGGCCGGGCCGTCGTCGTCCAGGTCGATCTCGACGACGGTGCCCTTCGCGGCCGCCGCCTCGGCGGCCTCGCGGGCGTCCACCGTGGAGCCCTTCAGCGCGGCGAGGTCCCGTCGGCCGTCGTCGTCATCGTCGTCGTCGCGCCGGTCGCTCAGGACCTTGCCGTCGCCGGCGGAGACCCGTACGTCGTGCTCGGTGCCGTCGGCCTTGACGACGGTGACCTCCCAGACGCGCGAGCCGTCGTCGTCCAGTTCGGCGGAGACGGCCGTGCCCGGCGTCCGCTCCAGCGCCGCCGCGATCGCCTCGGCGGCGGTGACATCGGCGCCCCGCGCCTGCGCAGCAGCCTCCTCGCGGTCGTCACGGGCGTCGTCCCGGTCGTCCTGGGCGTCGTCCCGGTCGTCGGTGTCGTCCTTCGGCGCGTCGTCGCGGTCGTCGGCGACCCGGACGTCCGACTGCCGGGGCGACGCGCCGTCGTCACCGCTGCCCGCGTAGGCCGCGACCGTGCCGCCGCCGATCAGGGCCGCCGCGGCCACGGTGGCGAGGACGATGTTGCGCTTCATGGGTTTCCTCCCGTTTTCCGCCGAACATTCCGGCTCGGTGCCTTTCGACGGGATTCAATGTGCCCGTTCGATGCTGAGAGGAAGCTGAAGGACCCTGAAGACGTCTTCAGGTGGGCTTTGCCAGGCTGTACGCATGCGCCTGCTGATCGTGGAGGACGAAAGACGCCTGGCCCGGTCCCTCGCCAAGGGCCTGACCGCCGAGGGCTACGCCGTGGACGTCGTCCACGACGGCCTGGAGGGGCTGCACCTGGCCGGTGAGGGGATCCACGACCTCGTGATCCTGGACATCATGCTGCCCGGCATGAACGGCTACCGGGTCTGCGCCGCCCTGCGCGCCGCCGGCCACGACGTGCCCATCCTCATGCTCACCGCCAAGGACGGCGAGTACGACGAGGCGGAGGGCCTGGACACCGGCGCCGACGACTACCTCACCAAGCCGTTCTCGTACGTCGTCCTGGTCGCCCGGGTCAAGGCGCTGCTGCGGCGCGGCCGCCAGGGCGCGGGCGCCTCACCCGTCCACGTCCTCGGCGACCTCAGGGTCGACACGGCCGCCCGCCGGGTCTTCCTCGGCGCCGACGAGGTGCCGCTGACCACCCGGGAGTTCTCGGTGCTCGAGACACTCGTGACACGGCCCGGCGAGGTGGTGTCCAAGTCGGAGATCCTGGACCACGTCTGGGACTTCGCGTACGACGGAGACCCGAACATCGTCGAGGTCTACGTCAGCGCGCTGCGGCGCAAGCTGCGGCCCGAGCTCATCCGGACCGTGCGGGGCGCCGGGTACCGGCTGGAGCGTCCGGAGACGGCGTCGTGACGCGCCGCTGGTTCGGCTCGGTCCGCTCCCGGGCGACACTGGCCGCCACCCTCGTGGTCGCGGTGGCCCTGCTCGCCGCCGGGGCGGCCGTCCTGCTGTCGCTGCGCTCCGATCTGACGGGGCAGGCGGAGTCCGAGGCGGCGAGCGCGGCGCGGGCCGTCGCCGTCGAGCTGTCCGACGGCCGGCCCTACGACAAGCTCACCGGCCTCGACGAGGACGACCGGCCCGTCCAGATCGTCGACGAACGCGGCAGGGTGGTCGCGGTGAGCGAGGACCTGGAGCGCGTCACCGGCACCGGCACCGGCGCCGACACCGCCCGGCCGGGGGATCCGGGCGGACGGGCGGGCGGGGACGCCGACGACGACGCGGACGACTCCGACGACGCGAACGGCTCCGACGGGCCGGACGACGACGCCGCCCCCCGCGGTGAAGTCGACTCCGACACGGACTTCAGCACCGGCACGGCCACCATCGACGGCACCACCGCGGACTACCGCTTCGCCGCCGTCGAGGTGGAGTTCGAGGACCGGGGGAAGTTCACCGTGTACGCCGGGGCGCCGCTCGCCGCCGAGCGCAGCGCCGTCGGCACCGCCACCACCGCCATGCTGATCGGCTTCCCGCTGCTGCTCGCGGTCGTCGCGGGCGCCACCTGGCTGGTCACCCGGCGCGCGCTGAGCCCGGTCGAGGGCATCCGGCGGGAGATGGCGGCCATCACCGCCAGCGAGGACCTCGCGCGCCGCGTCCCGGTGCCGGCCACCCATGACGAGGTGGCCCGGCTGGCCCTGACGACCAATGAGACGCTGGCCGCGCTGGAGAGCTCCGTGGAACGCCAGCGCCGCTTCGTCGCCGACGCCTCGCACGAGCTGCGCAGCCCCATCGCCTCGCTGCGCACCCAGCTGGAGGTGGGCGCCGCGCACCCCGAACTGCTCGACCTGGACGGGGCGGTGACGGACACCGTACGGCTGCAGACGCTCGCCGCCGACCTGCTGCTGCTCGCCCGGCTGGACGCGGGGGAGCGGCCGGGGGACGCGCGTTTCGATCTGGGCGCGCTGGCCCGCGAGCACGCCGAGGGGCGGGCCGGGGTGACGGTGACGGCGGACGAGGTGCCGGTGGCCGGGTCGCGGGCGCAGGTGGGGCGGGTGCTCACCAACCTGCTGGACAACGCGCGGCGGCACGCCCGTTCGGCGGTCACCGTGGGCGTGCGGGCGGAGGGGGAGTGGGCGGTCGTGGCCGTCGCCGACGACGGGGACGGGGTGCCGGAGGCCGACCGGGAGCGCATCTTCGAGCGGTTCGTCCGGCTGGACGAGGCGCGCAGCCGGGACGACGGGGGTGCCGGGCTCGGTCTGGCCATCGCCCGTGACGTGGCCGTACGGCACGGGGGGACGCTGACCGTGGGCCGGGCGCCCGCGGGCGGAGCTCTGTTCGAGCTCCGCCTGCCGCGGGCTCGTTAGGTGCGGGGCGCCGTCCTGGTCAGGGGCGCCCGCGCTGGCTGCGCAGATGCTCGGCGATCGGCTTGAGGGCCTTGTCGAGCTCGGTCAGCGCCTCGGGGGAGAGCAGGTCGATGAAGTGCCTGCGCACGGACGCCACGTGATGCGGCGCGACCTTCTTCATCGTCTCCATGCCGTGCTCGGTGAGGACCGCGTAGAGCCCGCGCCGGTCGGACTCGCAGTTCTCGCGCCGGACCAGGTCGGCGTTCTCCATCCGGGTGATCTGGTGGGAGAGCCGGCTCTTGGACTGGAGGGTGGCCGACGCGAGGTCGCTCATCCGCATCCGTACGTCCTCCGACTCGGACAGGTTCACCAGGATCTCGTAGTCGTTCATTGTCAGGCCGAACGGCTGGAGGTCCTTCTCGAGCTGGTACGTCAACAGCCTGTTGACCTCCAGGTGGGTGCGCCAGGCGCACTGCTCCGCATTGGTCAGCCAGCGGGTGGCCGTCTCGGTCTCCATGAATGAAGTCTACCTAAAATGTTGAAAGGCGAACTAGTGAGGGGTGGTCTGTGACGGGTCACTCGTGTGCGCACACGTTCGATGTCACACTCCGCAGACTACCGCTCACAGCCCGAAGCGACGCTGGAGGTCTCCCAGCTGTCCGGGAAGGCGCGGTGCCCCGCCCGCTTGTGAAGGGCCTGTGTGCGCCCCACCGGAACCGGGGACTCCGGCGTCCGGCGGGAGCACCCCCGTCGCCTGCTCCGCCATGAGGGTCTCGCTCGACTGGAGCAGCACCGTGCCGGCCCCGACGAACTCGAACTGATGCTCCTCCCCGGAGGCCCCTCCGAGGCCCGTCAGTGCACGTAGACCGCCCATCACGCCGGTCATGTAGCCATGGTCGTAGTGGTGGCACGGCGACGGGCAGTCGGCCCAGCCGACGAGCGCCTGCGGGTCCACCCGGATCGGCGGTTCCATGAACACCACCGGCCCGTTAGATGCGGCCACGAACTTTCCGGTTCCGATCAGCGTCAGAAAACCCGGCACGATCGATTGCTTGAGGGCAAGAGTTGGCTGAAAAGCGAGCAGGTTGCCCGAGCGAATGGTCAGGTTGCCGTCTTCGAGGTCGTACGAATTGACGTCGAAAGCCCGGTCGGCCAGCAGCATCTTGCCGGAGCCCTCCGCCACGACCCAGTCGCTCGCGTGCAGTGGCGAATGGAAGGACGTACGGACAAGTCGGTCCAGCCGGCCGTGCCCGATGCCGTTGAACTCCATCGAGCCGTAGTAGGCGATCATCTTGCCCTTCTGCAGGAACCACTGGTTCCCCTTGAGCTCCACGCAGAAGGTGTACGAGTTCACGTTGTCGTCGCTGGGCAGCGTCATGGGGTCGTACACCGTGGGACCCGCGCCCGGGTAGTGGCTCACAGCTTCTCCTCCGACGCCTGCACGTACACCGCACCGCTGCCGCTGAGCTCCAGCTGGAACGCCTCGCCGGAGCCCCGGCCCACCATGTCCCGCCAGCCCAGCGCCGTCGACAGCTTGTTGCGCACGTCGCCGTGGTGGGCGACGTACGCCTGCGGGTCGACGTGGACCGGGCGCTGCGGGGTGATCGGGACCTCGAGGACACCGCCGTGCGCCATGACCGCCACCGAGCCGTGCCCCTTGAGGGTCGTGGTGAACAGGCCCTGCCCGCTGATCTGCCCGCGCACCATGCCCATCACGCCGCCCTGCGAGCCGAGGAACAGCGTGCCCTGCTGGAGGGTGCCCTCGAAGGCGAGCAGCCGGTCCGCCTCGACGCACAGGGTGTCCCCGGTCAGGTCGATCACCTGGATGTGGTGGCCGCCGTGCCCGAACAGGACCGTGCCGTTGCCCTCGACCGTCATCAGCGGGGTGTCCTCGTTCGCCACCCGGCGCCCGATCATCGACATGATCCCGCCCTGGCCGCCGGCCATGTTCGGGGTGAAGGAGACGTCGCCCTTGTACGCGAGCATCGCGCCGCGCTGACTGAACAGCCGCTGCCCGGGGACGACCGTCGCCTCGATCATCTTGGAGTTGATCTCACGGAAGCCCATCTCAGACGTCCCCCGCGATCGTGTTGCGCTCGCTCGGCTGCACGTACACCAGCCCGTCCCCCTCGAAGCGGATCTGGAAGGCCTCCCCGCCGCCCTCGCCCAGCAGCGTGCGGAACGTCACACCGGACTGGAAGGACTGCCGCAGATTCCCCTGGTGCGCCACATACGCCCCCGGGTCCACCGTCAGCGGGTACTGCGCGCTGACCCGCAGCACCACGGCCGGGCCGTCCGACATGATCGCCGCCTGCCCGTGCCCCTCGACCGTGGTCGTGAACAGCCCGTTGCCCTGGGAGGCGCCGCGCATCCCCGTGAAGGTCGTGCCGGTGCGCAGCCCGCCGTCCGTCGCGAGCAGGTTGCTCGACTCGACGTACAGCTTGTCGCCCTGGAGGCCGACCAGGTTGATCTCCGAGGCCCGGTCCGCGAACCAGCAGGTCCCGTGCCCCTTCACCTCCATCATCGTCATCTGCTCACCGGTCAGGCGCCGGGTCACCATGCCCCGGATGCCCTCGCCGCCGCCGCTCATCTTCTTGAAGGCCATCTGCCCGTCGTACGCGACCATCGAGCCGTTCTTCGCCCTCACGGCGTCCCCGGTCATGTCGACGGCGAGCACCTTGCTGCCCTGGAGTCGGAACATCGCCACGCAGCGAAGGTAACCGCAGGCGCCCCCGGCGGACAGATACCTGCGACGGACTTCACCCCTGACACGACCCTGGGAGGAAGACGCGCGGGCGCCTTCCACCCCCGCGCCCCGGGCGCCCGGCGGGTTTGCCACAATGGCCGGGGCGATTGTGCTTGCGTTCACAAGCGATGCGGGCCGCTCGCCGCCCCTCCCGCCGACTCCACCCCGAAGGTGACCCGTGGACATCAAGACCGCCGGCGCTCTGCGCCGCCTCCGCCTCGTCTCGACCCCCGAGGCGGTGTCGTTCCTGCTCCTGCTCGTCTGCTCGGTGCTGAAGCGGACCACGGACTTCAACGCGGTTCCCGTGATGGGCGCGGTCCACGGCATGCTGTTCGTGCTGTACCTGGTCTTCTGGGCGGACGCCTGGAACCGCGCCAAGTGGCCGCTGGGTACCGCCGCCCTCTACCTCGTCCTGTCCGTCCTGCCGACCGGCGGCTTCTTCGCCGACCGCCGCCTCAAGCGCGAGGCCGAGGACGCGGTGATCGCCTCCCGCGCCCGTAAGGAAGGGGTCGTGAACGCATGATCGTCGCGTTCTCCGTCACCCCGCTCGGTGTCGGCGAGGACGTGGGGGAGTACGTCGCCGACGCCGTCCGGGTGGTCCGCGAGTCCGGACTGCCCCACCGCACCGACGCGATGTTCACCTCGGTCGAGGGCGAGAGCTGGGACGAGGTCATGGACGTCGTCAAGCGCGCCGTCGCGGCCGTCGAGGCGCGCGCGCCCCGGGTCTCCCTGGTGCTGAAGGCCGACATCCGGCCCGGCGTGAGCGACGGCCTCACCTCCAAGGTGGAGACCGTGGAGCGGTACCTGGCCGGGTGACCGGCGGCCGGCGCGCACCGGCCCGCTCCAACCCCCCTCGTCACGGGGGGACTTCGAGGCGCCCCCGGCCGCGGGGGCGCCTCGCGGCGTTCCGGCCGCGCGAAGATCCCTCGGATGGCCCGCGCGGCTCGCGTTCCCCAAAGCCCTGACCCACGATGAAGGCTCAGGGCCGGGACCCGCGTTCGCGCTGGTGGACGAGGGTACGGCCGCCGCTTGCTCCCGCGAAGGAAGGGTCCGCCGGATGACCACTTCGCCCTACACGTCGCAGTCGGCGTTCGACGGCTCCAGGATGCGCGTCCTCCTGTTCGTCGACCTCAAAGAAGGCGCGCAGCACGAGTTCCTGGCCGCCTACGAGCAGATGCGCGACCGCGTCGCGTCGATACCCGGTCACCTCGGTGACCAGCTCTGCCAGTCCGTGGAGAACCCCGCCCAGTGGATCATCACCAGTGAGTGGGAGTCCGCCCCGCCCTACCTCGCCTGGGTCAACAGCGAGGACCACATCGAGACGGTCCGGCCGCTGCAGAACTGCGTCCGTGAGCTCCGCTCGACGCGCTTCGGCGTCGTCCGCGAGACCGGCGGACACCAGCGCCCCACCGGTGGGCTGCAGTCCGCCCCGCGGACCGGCGACGGAGTGATCCGACACGCCCTCACCTTCACCGTCAAGCCCGGTTCCGAGTCCAAGGTCGCGGAGATCCTCGCCGGTTACACCCCGCCGGAGGCCCGCGTCGACGACACCACGCGGCTGCGCCGGACCACCCTCTTCATGCACGGCAACCGCGTCGTGCGCACCGTCGAGGTCGAGGGCGACCTGACCAAGGCGCTGCGCCACGTCTCCCGCCAGCCCGAGATCCGGGCCGTGGAAGAGGCCCTCAACCCGCATCTGGAGCAGGACCGGGACCTCACCGACCCCGACTCGGCCCGCACCTTCTTCATCCGTGCCGCGATGCCGCCCGTCCACCACGTGGCGCGCGGCGGCCCGGAACCGGACGGCATCACCCGGCACGCCCTCTACTACCCGGCCCGGCCGGGGAGCGGGATGGCGCTCGCCGCACTGCTGGGCCGGCAGGACGAGGCGGCCGCCGCCGACCCGGCGTCACCCGTCCACCGCAGCACCGTCTTCCAGCGCGAGGACATCGTCGTCCGCCTGATCGACGTCCGGGGCGACCCCGAGACCGACCCGGTCAGGACGCTCGGCATCCAGGGCCCCCGCAAGGCCGCCGTCCTCGCCCGCCTGCTCGACGGCGAGGCGCTCGGCGTGCCGGGGCCGCTTCCGGGCGAGCGCGAGGCCAACCGCCTCCTCGCCCACGCCGGCATGGCGCTGATCACCGACCGCAGGGCCGCGCAGTCCTGACGGCGCGGGGACCGACACCTCACCGAACGACCTGGAGACAACCCATGGACAAGATGCGCCCGCGCGTCGTGGACCTCAACGAGATCGAGCCGAACCGCAAGCGCGGCGGCGATCTGCGCACCCTGCTCACCCCCGTCACGGTGGGCGCCACGAGCGGCTTCATGGGCCTGGCCATCATGCGGCCGGGCGAACGCATCAGCGAGCACTACCACCCGTACTCGGAGGAGTTCGTGTACGTCGTGGAGGGCCGGCTGGAGGTGGACCTGGACGGAGAAACGTTTCCCCTCCGGGCCGACCAGGGCCTCATGATCCCCATCGACATGCGGCACCGCTTCCGCAACGTCGGTGACGAGGAGGCCCGGATGGTCTTCCATCTCAGCCCGCTGGCCCCCAAGCCGAGCCTCGGCCACGTCGACACCGAGGCCCCGGAGATCAGCGACGACGTCAAGCCGTACCCGCTGGTCCAGGAAGAGGGAGCGAGTCCCGCCCGGCCCGGGGTGTTGTCATGACCCGGCGCGTGGCGGTGACCGGCATAGGCGTGGTCGCC
This sequence comes from Streptomyces sp. RK62, assembly GCF_018070255.1. Taxonomy (NCBI): domain Bacteria; kingdom Bacillati; phylum Actinomycetota; class Actinomycetes; order Kitasatosporales; family Streptomycetaceae; genus Streptomyces; species Streptomyces sp. RK62. The sequence continues at coordinate 268,379 of NZ_JAGPYD010000002.1, forward strand.
CCCGGCGGCATAGGGGTCCCCGCCTTCTGGGACCTGCTGTCCAGCGGCCGTACGGCGACCCGCGGCATCACCCTGTTCGACCCCGAGGGCCTGCGCTCCCGGATAGCCGCCGAGTGCGACTTCGACCCCGTCGCGCACGGGCTCGACCCCGCTGTCGGCGAACGCGCCGACCGCTACATCCAGTTCGCGCTGGTCGCCGCCCAGGAGGCGGTGACCGACAGCGGGGTCGACTTCGCCGCCGAGAACCCCTGGCGCGTGGCCGTCTCCCTCGGCAGCGCGGTCGGCGGCACCACCCGCCTGGAGCACGACTACGTCCTGGTCAGCGCGCACGGCGAGCGCTGGGACGTCGACCACCGGGCCGCCGAGCCCCAGCTGCACCGGGCGTTCTCGCCCAGCACACTCGCCGCCGACGTCGCCGAACGCTTCGGCGCCCAGGGGCCGGTGCAGACCGTGTCCACCGGCTGCACCTCCGGCCTCGACGCCGTCGGCTACGCCTTCCACACCATCGAGGAGGGCCGCGCCGACATCTGCCTCGCCGGGGCCTCGGACTCCCCGATCTCCCCGATCACCATGGCGTGCTTCGACGCCATCAAGGCCACCTCGCCGAACAACGACGACCCGGCCCACGCCTCACGGCCCTTCGACGCCCACCGCGACGGCTTCGTCATGGGCGAGGGCGCCGCCGTCCTCGTCCTGGAGGAACTGGAGCACGCCCGGGCCCGCGGCGCGCACGTCTACTGCGAGATCGGCGGCTACGCCACGTTCGGCAACGCCTACCACATGACCGGTCTGACCAGTGAGGGCCTGGAGATGGCCCGGGCCATCGACGAGACGCTCGACCACGCGCGGGTGAACCCCACGGAGATCGACTACGTCAACGCGCACGGCTCGGGCACCCGCCAGAACGACCGGCACGAGACCGCCGCCGTCAAGAAGTCGCTGGGCTCCCACGCCTACGACACCCCCATGAGCTCCATCAAGTCCATGGTGGGCCACTCGCTCGGCGCGATCGGCGCGATCGAGGTCGTGGCCTGCGTCCTCGCGCTGGCCCGCCAGGTGGTGCCGCCGACGGCCAACTACGAGACCCCGGACCCCGAGTGCGACCTGGACTACGTCCCGCGCACCGCACGCCCCCGCCGGCTGGACAACGTCCTGTCCGTGGGCAGCGGCTTCGGCGGGTTCCAGTCCGCGGTGCTCCTGACGGGCCCGCAGGGGAGGAGACGACGATGAGTGGTCGACGCACCCGGCGGACGGCCGTCACGGGCATCGGCGTGGTCGCGCCCAACGGACTGCACGCGGACACCTACTGGAAGAACGTCAAGGACGGCACGAGCGTCCTCGACCGGGTCACCCGCGAGGGCTGCGAGCACCTGCCCCTGCGGGTCGCGGGCGAGGTCCGCGGCTTCGACGCCACCGCGCTGATCGAGGAGACCTTCCTCGTCCAGACCGACAAGTTCACCCACTTCGCGCTCGCGGCCGCCGACGCCGCCCTCCAGGACGCCGGGCTCAGCCCCGCCGCCTGGACGAACGCCCCGTACTCCGTGGGCGTCGTCACCGCCGCCGGGTCCGGCGGCGGCGAGTTCGGCCAGCGCGAACTGCAGAAACTGTGGGGCAAGGGCTCCCGGTTCGTCGGGCCCTACCAGTCCATCGCCTGGTTCTACGCGGCCAGCACCGGCCAGATCTCCATCCGCAAGGGCTTCAAGGGCCCCTGCTCGGTGGTGGCCAGCGACGAGGCGGGCGGCCTCGACGCCGTCGCGCACGCCGCCCGGGCCGTGCACCGCGGCACCGACGTCATCGTGGTCGGGGCGGCCGAGGCCCCCCTCGCCCCCTACTCGGCCGTCTGCCAGCTCGGCTACCCCGAGCTCAGCACCGAGGCCGACCCCACCCGCGCCTACCGCCCCTTCACCTCGGCGGCCTGCGGATTCGTCCCCGCCGAGGGCGGAGCCGTCCTGGTCGTCGAGGACCTGGACCGGGCGCGGCGCCGGGGCACGGACGTCCGGGCCACCGTCGCCGGGCACTCCGCCACCTTCACCGGCGCCTCCCGCTGGGACCGCTCCCGCGAAGGGCTCGCGCAGGCCGTCCGGGGCGCCCTCGACGAGGCCGGCTGCGCACCGGAGGAGATCGACGTGGTCTTCGCCGACGCGCTGGGCGTCCCCGAGGCCGACCGCGCCGAGGCACTCGCCCTCGCCGACGCGCTCGGCGCGCACGGCACCCGTGTGCCGGTGACCGCCCCCAAGGCCGGCATCGGGCGCTCCTACTGCGGCGCACCCCTGCTCGACGTCGTGGCCGCGGTGCAGGCCATGGAGCACGGGCTGATCCCGCCGACCCCGGGCGTCTTCGACGTCTGCCACGACATCGACCTGGTGACGTCCTCGGCCCGCCCGGCCGACCTGCGCACCGCCCTCGTCCTCAGCCGGGGACTCATGGGCTCCAACGCGGCGCTCGTCCTGCGCCGGGGCGACACGACCGCCGGATAGACGACAAGGAGAACGCGTATGACGACTCAAGTGACCCAGGTGACCTTCACGGAACTGGCGACCCTGATGAAGCAGGCCGCCGGTGTGACCGTCGACCCGCACGACCTGGAGGGCCGGGCCGACACCCCGTTCGCCGAGTTCGGGCTGGACTCCCTCGGCCTGCTCGGCATCGTGGGCGAGCTGGAGAACCGCCACGGCCGGGCGCTGCCCACCGACGCGGAGCGCTGCAAGAGCCCCCGGGCCTTCCTCGACCTGGTCAACGGCTCGCTCGCGACGGGAGCCTGACATGGCCGGACACACCGAGAACGAGATCACCATCGCCGCGCCCGTCGACCTCGTCTGGGACATGACGAACGACCTGGAGCGCTGGCCCGAGCTGTTCAGCGAGTACGCCTCCTGCGAGGTGCTCTCCCGCGACGGCGACACGGTGACGTTCCGCCTCACCATGCACCCCGACGAGAACGGCAAGGTCTGGAGCTGGGTCTCCGAGCGCGTCGCCGACCGCGAGAAGCTCATCGTCCGCGCCCGCCGTATCGAGACCGGCCCCTTCGCCTACATGAACATCGTGTGGGAGTACGAGGAGACCCCGGACGGCACCCGGATGCACTGGACGCAGGACTTCGAGATGAAGCCCGACGCCCCGGTCGACGACGCGTGGATGACGGACAACATCAACCGCAACTCGCCCATCCAGATGGCCCTCATCCGCGACCGTGTGGAGGCGGCATGCACCACGCACTGATCGTCGCCCGGATGGAGCCCGGCGCCGCCAAGGACATCGCCGGCGTCTTCGCCGACTCCGACCGCGGCGAACTGCCCCACCTCGTGGGCGTCACCCAGCGCTCGCTGTTCCAGTTCGGCGACGTCTACATGCACTTCATCGAGGCCGAGCAGGACCCGGGGCCCGCCATCGCCAAGGTGGCCGGGCACCCCGAGTTCGTCGGCATCAGCCGCCGCCTGGAGGCGTTCGTCAGCCCCTACGACCCGCAGACCTGGCGGAGTCCGAAGGACGCGATGGCCCGCTGCTTCTACCAGTGGCGCAAGGACTGAGCGCAGCACACAGGCCGCCGCCCGCACCGATCCGGTGCGGGCGGCGGCCTTTCGTCCGCCTAGTCCCGGCTACGACCGGTCGAGCGCCGGCATCAGGCGCAGCGCGTTGTCCCGGTTGATCCGCTGGAGCTGCTCCTCGGACAGGAACGGGTCGCTGTCCAGAGCGGGCGTGACGCGGTCGGCGATGACATGGGCGGGCGTGGGCGGCCAGTCAGTGCCGAAGAGGATCCGGTCCGGATCCACCGTCGCCATCAGCGTGGGCGTCGCCGACGGCGACATCGGCCCGGCGGTGTCGAAGTAGAACCGGTGCAGATAGTCGCGGACCCGCTCGGGTTCGACGGCCGGCTCCACGGCCCCGCCGAACAGCTCCAGTCGGGTCGCCATGTAGGGGAGGAAGCCACCGCCGTGCGGCAGGATGAAGCTCAGGTTGGGGTAGCGGTCCAGGGTGCCGTTGCGGATGAGGTTCACGGCCGCGCGGGTCGTGTCCATCAGGAAGTCGCACACGAAGGGCGGCATGCCGGGCAGCCCGCCTCCGCCGTCCTTGCCGGCCGGCACCTCCATGGGATGCGTGCTGACCACCGCGGAGCGCTCGTCGAGCTCACGCAGCAGCCGGTCGTGCGCCGGGTCGCCGAGGAAGACGCCGTTCATGCTGGTCCGGGTGCTCACCCCGACCGCCCCGAGCTCGTCGAGGCCGTGCCGCACGCTCCAGGACGACAGCTCCAGGTCGTCCAGGAAGACCGGGGTGAAGAAGGCGAAGCGCTCCGGGTCGGCCTCGACGACGTCGGCCGCGGCGCGCAGCGCGACCCGGGCGCTCTCCTGGCGTTCGGCGCGCTCCTGGAACCGGCCGAGCATGGCCACGGTCATCACCGCGGTGCCGATGCCCGTCTTGTCCATGATCTCCAGGGCGGCGTCCCGGTCCCAGCGGGTCCACCAGGGCAGCCGCTCCCGGTCGACGACGCCGCGTCGTTCCGCCCAGTCCAGCCAGGCCGGGGCGGTGAAGTGATGGTGGACGTCGATACGTCCGGCGAGAGGGGGCATGGCACACCGTCCTCGGTGCTCGAAGCAGTGGATGGGTGATTCGGCGCGGGTCAGGCGCGGGTCAGTCGCGGCAGAGCACGCTCTGCAGCACGTTCGTCAGCACACGGTCGGCGTCCGGCATCGCCGCGTCGGCCCGCCAGGCGACGAAGCCGTCGGGGCGCACCAGCACCGCGCCGTCCTCGGCGGTGCCGTGCAGCTCGGCCCAGTCGGCGTCCGTCTCCGGGGCCAGGTCGTGGTCGGGACCGGTGCCCACGAGATACGCCTCGACGGGCACGCCCAGATTCGCCGACGCCTTCTGGACCGCGGTCCGCCACTTCTGCCCGCCCGACCCGGCGAGCAGCACGAAGGACTGCTCGTACAGGTCCAGCGTGGAGATCCGGGAGCCGTCCCGGATCACCCACATGTGGGGCGCGCGGCTGCCCGGTTCACCGCCGAGCTCGAAGGCGTCGGGGACGACCGGGCGTTGCGCGGGGGCGTCCACGACGGCCCGGGAGGCGTAGCGGTAGCAGAGGGCGACGGTCATCAGGTCCGCCGGATCGTCGTTGCGGCCCGTCGGGCTGAAGCCGGGGTGCTGCTCGTCGGCGGCCTGGACGCAGGCGCGGGTGCCGGTTTCCAGCGCGACCGGGCGCCGTTCCGCCTCGTACGTGTCCAGCAGCGCCGGGCCCGCCCAGCCGCGCAGCACGGCCGCCAGCTTCCAGGCCAGGTTGTGGGCGTCCTGGATACCGGTGTTGGAGCCGAACGCGCCGGTCGGCGGCATCTCGTGGACGGAGTCCCCGGCGAGCAGGACCCGGCCCTCGCCGTAGGCGTCCGCGACCCGCTTCGAGGCGTGCCAGGGCGCCCGGCCGGTGACCTCGACGTCGATGTCGTCGACGCCGGCCGCGGCGCGGATGTGCGCGGTGAGCCGCTCGTCGGTGAAGTCGTCGAGGGTCTCGCCCCGCGCCGGATACCAGGGCACATGGATGACCCAGCGCTCCTCGTTGTCGACAGGGAGCAGGGCGCCCTCGCCCTCGGGGTCGGTGACGTAGCAGACGACGAAACGTTTCTTGCCGACGTGGTCCTTCAGGTTCCGGCTGCGGAAGGTGACGCTCACGTTGTGGAACAGCTCGCCCGGACCGGACTGCCCGATCCCCAGCCGGGTGCGCACCGGGCTGCGCGGGCCGTCGGCCGCCACCAGGTATTCGGCGCGCACGACACGGGTCGCGCCGGACGCCCGGTCCAGGATCTCGGCCCGCACCCCCTCGCCGTCCTGCTCGAAGGAGACCACCTCGGAGCCGAACCGGATGTCCGCGCCCAACTCCCGCGCGTACTGCAGCAGGACCGGCTCCAGGTCGTTCTGGCTGCACAGGCACCAGTCCGACGAGCTCACCCGGGTGATGTCCATGCCGCCGGAGATGTCCCCGATGATCCAGCGGCGTCTGGACCCGGTGAGGGTGTCCACCTGGAGGATCCCGTCGTTCCCGGAGAGCACGCGCGCCGCCTCACGGATCCGCGGTTCCACCCCGGCGGTCCGGTAGATCTCCATCGTGCGCACGTTGTTGCCCCGGCCGCGCGGGTGCGTGGACGTCCCCTCGTGCCGTTCCACGAGCAGGTGCTGAATTCCGAGGCGTCCCAGGAAGACCGAAGTGGAAAGACCCACCAGGGAGCCGCCGACGACGAGAACTGGTACAGATTCCGCTTCGTGTCCGCTCACGTCGTCGATGTCTACCGTGACGGGCTCCGAGCCACACGTCCTTCACCGACCGAACCCGTATGGCGCAGCACCGTTTGCGGCCCTGAACGCCCCGGGGAACTGTGGCTTCGAAACCACGGACTTTCACGCCAACCCCGGGGACCAGTCATGACGCAAGCGTTCGCATCCGAGGAATCCGAGGCACTGTCGGCACAGGAGGCGGCCGCCGCGGCGTCCTCGTGCAGCCGGGAGTTCCGCGCAAACCCGCACCCCGTGTACGCCGCCCTCAGGGAGTCGGCGCCGGTCTGCCCGCTGTCCCCGCCGCACGGCGTGCAGACGTACCTCATCACGCGTTATGACGACGCCCGCGCCGCCCTCGCCGACCCCCGGTTCAGCAAGGACATGTACGGCGCCATCGACGCCTACCACCGCATCTTCGGCGACTCGTCGATCGCCCTCGACGACAACATGCTCTTCTCCGACCCGCCGAAGCACACCCGGCTGCGGCGCATCGTCGGCAACACCTTCACCCCGAAGCGCGTCGAATCCCTGCGGGCCCGGGTCCAGCAGATCACCGACGAACTGCTCGACGCCTGCCCGACGAACGAGCCGGTGAATCTCCTGCCGGAATTCTGCTTCCCCCTTCCGCTGCAGGTCATCTGTGAACTCCTCGGCGTTCCGGAGAACGAGCGGAAGCAGGCGCAGGAATGGTCCGCGACGGTCGCCCAGACCGGATTCGGTCCGGAGGCGCGCGCGAAACTGGAGATCGCCGAGGGAAATCTCCGCGACTATCTCGTCGACCTGTGCGCGCGTAAGCGCCGGGAGCCCGACAGCGGTCTGCTCAGCGCCCTCGTCACCGCCCAGGACCAGGAGGGCGCCCTCACCGACGGCGAACTCGTCTCCACCGCCTGGGTGCTGCTCTTCGCCGGGCACAAGTCGACGGCGTACCAGATCGGGAACGCGGTCCACCACCTGCTCAGCCGGCCCGACCAGAAGGAACTGGCGTTGAAGGACGCGAGCTCGCTGGCCTCGGCCATCGAGGAGGTCTTCCGGTTCGAGACCTCCGTGGAGAACTCCACGTTCCGCTACGCCAAGGAGGACGTGGTCGTCCGGGACACCCTGATCCCCAAGGGCGCCCTGGTCCAGATCTCCATCACCGGCGCCAACCGGGACCCGGAGATGTTCGCCGCCCCCGACGAGATGGACGTCCGGCGCCCGAACGTCCAGGCCTCGCACCTCGCGTTCGGCTACGGCCCGCACTACTGCGTCGGCGCCCCGCTCGCCCGGCTGGAGATGCAGATCGCCCTGGGCACCCTCTTCGCGCGGCACCCCAAGGTGGCGCTGGCGCAGAAGCCCGAGGACGCGCGCTGGATGACCGTGCCGTTCCCGGCCTTCCGGGGCCTCGCCGAGCTCCCCGTCGTCCTCGACCCGTCATGACGGGCGGAGCCCCGGAGCGGGTACGCGTGGTGCGGCTGCTGCGCGTGCGCGAGGGGATGGAGGCGGACTTCGTGGCGTCCTACCGCGAGGTCCGCCGGGGCTCGGCCGGTGTCCCCGGCCATCTCGGCGAGCAGCTGTGCCGCTCGCTGGACGACCCCGCCCAGTGGCTGCTCACCAGTGAGTGGGAGAGCTTCGAGGCGGTACGGGCCTGGCGCACCGGCTCCGCGCACCGGACCCTGGTCGAGCCGATGAACGCCTGTCTGCACGACGACCGCTGGACGGCGGTCTTCCAGGTCAGGGAGAGCACCACCGCCTGAGCGGCCGGCGCGGGGCGCCGGGAGCGGGACCGAAGGGCGAGACGGGGCTGACCAGCATGTGACCGGCCGGTAAGGTCGGGGACGTGCCGAAGCCGCTCAGTCTTCCCTTCGACCCCATCGCCCGCGCCGACGAACTCTGGAAGCAGCGCTGGGGCAGCGTGCCGTCCATGGCCGCCATCACGTCGATCATGCGCGCCCAGCAGATCCTCCTCGCCGAGGTCGACTCGGTGGTCAAGCCGTACGGGCTGACGTTCGCCCGGTACGAGGCGCTGGTGCTGCTGAACTTCTCCAAGGCCGGCGAGCTGCCGATGTCCAAGATCGGCGAGCGGCTGATGGTGCACCCCACGTCGGTGACGAACACCGTCGACAGGCTGGTGCGCTCCGGCCTGGTGGCCAAGCGCCCCAACCCCAACGACGGGCGCGGCACCCTCGCCTCCATCACCGACAAGGGCCGCGAGGTCGTCGACGCCGCCACCCGCGATCTGATGGCCATGGACTTCGGACTCGGGGTGTACGACGCCGAAGAGTGCGCGGAGATCTTCGCGATGCTGCGCCCGCTGCGGGTCGCGGCACATGACTTCGAGGAGAGCTGACCCCGGCCAAGATCTCCCGGAACAGGTGGTTACGCTCTTCTGCATGAAGAAGAGCGTCCTGACCCGCTACCGGGTGATGGCCTACGTCACCGCCGTCATGCTGCTCGTGCTGTGCACCTGCATGGTGTTCAAGTACGGCTTCGACATGGGCGAGGACGTCACCTTCGCCGTCTCCCAGGTGCACGGCTTCCTCTACATCGTCTACCTGATCTTCGCGTTCGACCTCGGGTCCAAGGCGAAGTGGCCGTTCGGGAAGCTGCTCTGGGTGCTCCTCTCCGGCACCATTCCGCTGGCCGCCTTCTTCGTGGAGCGCAAGGTCACACGGGATGTGGAACCGCTGGTCAGCGGCGTGGAGCCGGCTGTCGCCAAGGCCTGATCCGACCGCCGCGCCCCGGGTGCGGCGGTTCTCCCATCGACATTTACTAGGACGTCCAAGTAAATTCATGGGTATGGACGCTGACGCCATCGAGGAGGGCCGCCGCCGCTGGCAGGCCCGGTACGACGCCGCGCGCAAGCGCGACGCAGACTTCACCACGCTCTCCGGGGACCCCGTGGAGCCGGTGTACGGGCCCCGGCCGGGAGACAGGTACGAGGGCTTCGAGCGGATCGGCTGGCCCGGGGAGTACCCCTTCACCCGCGGGCTCTACCCGACCGGCTACCGAGGGCGGACGTGGACCATCCGGCAGTTCGCCGGGTTCGGCAACGCCGAGCAGACCAACGAGCGCTACAAGATGATCCTCGGCAACGGCGGAGGCGGTCTCTCCGTCGCCTTCGACATGCCGACCCTCATGGGCCGCGACTCCGACGACCCGCGCTCGCTCGGCGAGGTCGGGCACTGCGGCGTCGCCATCGACTCCGCCGCCGACATGGAGGTCCTGTTCAAGGACATCCCCCTCGGCGACGTGACCACGTCCATGACCATCAGCGGGCCCGCCGTGCCCGTCTTCTGCATGTACCTGGTGGCCGCCGAGCGCCAGGGCGTCGACCCGGGCGTGCTCAACGGCACCCTGCAGACCGACATCTTCAAGGAGTACATCGCGCAGAAGGAGTGGCTCTTCCAGCCCGAGCCGCATCTGCGCCTCATCGGCGACCTGATGGAGCACTGCGCGGCCGGCATCCCCGCCTACAAGCCGCTGTCCGTCTCCGGGTACCACATCCGCGAGGCCGGGGCCACGGCCGCGCAGGAGCTGGCGTACACCCTCGCGGACGGCTTCGGCTACGTCGAGCTGGGCCTCAGCCGCGGCCTCGACGTCGACGTCTTCGCGCCGGGCCTGTCCTTCTTCTTCGACGCCCATGTCGACTTCTTCGAGGAGATCGCCAAGTTCCGCGCGGCCCGCCGCATCTGGGCGCGCTGGATGCGGGACGTGTACGGGGCGCAGAGCGAGAAGGCGCAGTGGCTGCGGTTCCACACCCAGACCGCCGGTGTCTCGCTCACCGCGCAGCAGCCGTACAACAACGTCGTCCGCACCGCGGTCGAGGCGCTCGCCGCGGTGCTCGGCGGGACCAACTCCCTGCACACCAACGCCCTCGACGAGACGCTCGCGCTCCCCTCCGAGCAGGCCGCCGAGATCGCGCTCCGTACCCAGCAGGTCCTCATGGAGGAGACCGGCGTCGCCAACGTCGCCGACCCGCTGGGCGGCTCCTGGTACATCGAGCAGCTCACCGACCGGATCGAGGCCGACGCCGAGAAGATCTTCGACCAGATCAAGGAGCGCGGCCTGCGCGCCCACCCCGACGGCAGGCACCCCATCGGGCCGATCACCTCCGGCATCCTGCGCGGGATCGAGGACGGCTGGTTCACCGGCGAGATCGCCGAGTCCGCCTTCCAGTACCAGCGCTCCCTGGAGAAGGGCGACAAGAAGGTCGTCGGCGTCAACGTCCACACCGGCTCGGTCACCGGCGACCTGGAGATCCTGCGGGTCAGCCACGAGGTGGAGCGCGAGCAGGTGCGGGTGCTGGCCACCCGCAAGGCCGCCCGCGACGACGCCGCCGTACGCACCGCGCTGGACGCGATGCTGGACGCCGCCCGCAGCGGCGCCAACATGATCGAGCCGATGCTGGACGCCGTACGCGCCGAGGCCACCCTGGGCGAGATCTGCGACGTCCTGCGCGACGAGTGGGGCGTCTACACGGAGCCGGCGGGCTTCTGAGCCCCATCGGAGGGCGGCCGCGGCCGACGCTCAGTCGCCGGCCGTGGCCGCCCCCGCCAGCCCCAGCAGGAGCACCTGGGTGAAGCCGCGCACCCACTCCTCGTCCGCCGGATGCCCGCTCACCAGCGTCCGGTGCACGACGGCCCCCGCGACCATGTCGAAGATGAGGTCGGCCGTCCGGTCCGACTCCGCAGGGCCCGACGGCGGCGGCAGCTCCCCGCGGCCCTGGGCGCGCGCCCGGCCCTCGAGCACCAGCCGCTTCTGCCGGTCCACGATCGAGGTGCGGATACGGTCGCGCAGCGCCTCGTCCCGGGTCGACTCCGCCACGACCGCCATCAGCCCGCTCTTCGCCTCCGGCCGGGCCAGGATCGCCGCGAACTGCAGCACGACGCCCTCGATGTCGGCGGCCAGACTGCCCCGGTCGGGCAGCCGCAGCGCGTCGAAGAGTTCGGCGACCGCGTCCACGACCAGTTCGTGCTTGCCGGACCAGCGGCGGTAGAGGGTCGTCTTCGCCACCCCGGCCCGGGTCGCCACATCGCCGAGGGTGAGCTTCGACCAGCCCAGTTCGACCAGCGCCTCCCGGGTGGCCGCCAGGATCGCCGCGTCCGCGGCGGCGCTGCGCGGGCGTCCCGGGCGGGCGGGAACGGACTGGCTCTCCATGGTTCGACCCTATCCGTGCGGATGTCGTGCGGCCGGTGAGGGAGATCACGGCCGGGGGGTGTCCAGGGGGCCTCCGATGCCATTACGCTACGACTCGTAGCGAAAGCGATGACCACGCTTGACCACGCACCACGCTTGACCACGCTGACGCGGGTGGGGACCCGCGTCGAACCACACCGGCCCGGGCCGGTTTTCACACCGCTTTTCACAGGGCGCGCCGAACGGGGGAGGATAGACGCATGCAGCCACGGAACATGTCCATGAGCGGGGTCGTCGACCTCGCCGCGGTGAAGGCGGCCCAGGAGGCCAAGGCGAAGGCGGAGCAGGCGCGAGCCCAGGCCGCCCGGCAGGGCGGGCCGGGAGCCGTGTCACCCGCCGACCTCGTCATCGACGTGGATGAGGCGGGCTTCGAGCGCGACGTCCTCCAGCGCTCCGCCGAGGTACCGGTCGTCATCGACTTCTGGGCCGAGTGGTGCGAGCCGTGCAAGCAGCTGAGCCCGCTCCTGGAGCGGCTCACCGTCGAGTACAACGGCCGTCTCCTCCTCGCCAAGATCGACGTCGACGCCAACCAGATGCTGATGCAGCAGTTCGGCGTGCAGGGCATCCCCGCCGTCTTCGCGGTCGTCGCCGGCCAGGCGCTGCCCCTCTTCCAGGGCGCGGCCGGCGAGGCGCAGATCCGCCAGACGCTGGACCAGCTCGTCGCGGTGGCCGAGCAGCGCTTCGGGCTCACCGGCCTCGCCGTCGACCCCGAGGCCGAGCCGGGCGGCGCCCAGACCGCCCCCGAGGTGCCCGCCGGTCCGTACGACGCCCAGCTCGAGGCCGCCGTCGAGGCCCTGGACGCCGGCGATCTGGCCGGTGCCGTCCAGGCGTACAGGAACGTCCTGGCCGACGACCCGGCGAACAGCGAGGCCAAGCTGGGCCTCGCGCAGGCCGAGCTGCTCCAGCGGGTGCAGGGCCTCGACCCGCAGCAGGTGCGCAAGGACGCCGCCGACCGGCCCGCCGATGTGCAGGCGCAGATCGCCGCCGCCGACCTGGACCTGGTGGGCGGGCACGTCGAGGACGCCTTCGGCCGGCTCATCGAGGCGATCGGGCGCACGGCGGGCGACGACCGGGACGCCGTACGGCTGCGGCTGCTGGAGCTGTTCGAGGTCGTCGGCGCCGACGATCCTCGGGTGGCGGCGGCGCGCAGGGCGCTGGCGCGGGCGCTGTTCTAGGCGCTCCGCGACCGGGGCGAGGGGCCGGTTCCGACCGGTCGTCGATCGCTCTGCGCCATGTTGCGGCAGTGAAGGGATTGGCCGACAGAGCATCCAGGCGGCCGCGCTTTGCCAAATCTTGGTAATCGCGGCCGCCGTTACTGCGGGTAAGTCGCAGGCGTCGTTCTGTCGGTTTTCGTCTGTCCATTCTTGGATTTGTCCGGTCGTCCGGGGCCACCCTGTGTCGTCGACCGAGACCGGCGGGTCGTTGTTCGGTTATCCCGCCGTTACTACCCAGTAACGAGGCCCCTTGTGCGGGCGGCGAGAATGCACCACGATCGGCCACGCTCGGTCCTGTTCCCCACCCCCGACAGCCGGTCGGGTCGCGGGAGTTCCTGGGTCCCCACCGAGCAGAGCCGGCGGCAGTGGCGCCGGCTCTTGGGCAGGGGGGTCTTCACCCGTTTCGGTGAAGCCTGTCCAGCAAGGTTGTGCGTGATGCGTGTCAGGCGCGACCAGTGGTTGTCGCTCGGGGGTGATCGCCGGTGATTCGGGCGCGGTTCTCGCGCCACCGAGCGCGGGCGCTCTCCTTCCCGAGGACGTAGCACTTCTCCCATCCCTGCCCGGCTGAGCCGTCGAGCCGACAGTGGCAGCCAGGGCCGGAGATGTACGTCCGAGAAGGAGGAAATATGGAGTCCCAGGTGCGTGGCGGGACCAGATGGAAGCGGTTCGCTGTGGTCATGGTGCCCAGCGTCGCCGCCACGGCAGCGATAGGTGTCGCCCTCGCGCAGGGCGCTCTGGCAGCGTCGTTCAGCGTTTCGGGTCAGTCGTTCAAGGTGACGACGGACAAGCTCACCGGTACCGGTTTCTCGCAGTACGGCGCTCTTGACGAGGGTTACACGCTCTCCGGCAAGAAGACGGTTCACCCCGTCGCCGTCTCGGCGTTCACGAACGCCACGATCAACAACCTGTGCCAGTCGGTCGTCACCCCGGACCTGCCGTTCGTCGGTGACGTGAGCCTGGTCCTGCGGGCCGGCACCGACCCGAAGAAGCCGGTCGAGGCGAAGAACCTCTACATCGACGTCGCCGACCTGAAGGCCGACGCCGAGTTCACGAACATCGACATCGGTGTGGCCGCCAAGGACGCCAACAAGGGTCCGGGCATGAAGGGCGGCGGCGAGCAGGCCAACCCGTACGGGTTCGCCCAGCAGGCCGAGAAGGCCGTCCTCACGGACGTGAAGCAGACGGCGTGGGCGACCACCGCCGGAACCTTCAAGCTCAGCGGCCTGAAGATGTCGCTGTCGACGGACGGCGCGGAGTGCTACTGAGCACTCTCTGACGGGCGGGGGAGCCGGTGGCACCCCCGCCCGTGCACTCTCCACCCGTCTGCCGCGCAGGCGGGCGGGCCAACGACTCACCCTCGCTTCACCACCACAGCAACGCCGCACCAGGGAGCTGTTTTCCATGAGCGCCGAGACTCCTGCCGTTCCCGGCACCGATGAGCACTACCTCCGGGTCGCCAGGCGGAAGTTCCGCGCCTGGCGGGGCACCAGGCCGTTCTGGGCAGGTCTGTTCATCATGCTCGGCGGCCTCCCGATCGCGTACTTCCCGTACGCCCACCTGCAGATCGGGCACCTGACGCTGGCGATGGCCACGACGGCGGGTGCCGGATCGCTGATCATCGGTGTGCTGCTCGTCGTCCTGGGCATCAGCCTCTGGTTCCAGAAGCACGTGCGCGTCTTCGCGGGCATCGCGGCGATCCTGCTGGGCCTGGTGTCCATTCCCGTGTCCAACCTCGGTGGCTTCCTCATCGGCTTCCTCCTCGCCCTGATCGGCGGAGCGATGGCCGTGTCCTGGGCGCCCGGGGAGGACGAGGACGCGCAGCCCGCGCAGGCCGGCACGACGAGTGAGGGGTCCGCGCCGGAAGGTGCCGCGGACTCCGACACCACCGCCCTGAAGCCCGTGGTGGGCGAGTCGAACGATCTGTCAGGAACGAGCCCGGCGAACGGGGCGAACGGGAGGCACAGTGCCGGCTGACGAGGTGACCCACGGGACTGAGGTGGACACGTCCCGTGTGAGAACCGGGCCGCGACACGCGGCGCCCAAGAAGCCGCTGTTCACCAGATTCCAGATGCCCGCGGGCAAGGCGATAGCCCTGGCGGCGATGCCGACTGCGGTCCTGATGGGCATGGGCTTCACGCCCACGCTCGCGCAGGCCGACAGCGACAACGCCACCAAGCCCACGGCCAACAGCCTGACGGCCGACGAGTACAAGGACTGCGTGGCCGCGCTGGAGGACGACGCCGACGCCTCGGCGTCCCCGTCCCCGAGCGCCAGCGCGTCGGCCGACGAGAAGGAGACGGCCAAGCCGGACCCCTCGGACTCCGGCTCCGACAACTCCTCGGACTCCGGCTCCGGCAACTCCTCGGACTCCGGCTCCTCGGACTCCTCGCAGTCCGCGGGCGGTTCGTCCTCGTCGGATTCAGGTTCCGACGATGCCGAGCCCGCGCCGAAGCCGTCGGAGAGCAAGACCGGGGAGGCCCCGTCCGCCGAGACGGCCACGCCGTCCCCGTCGCCCTCCCAGAGCGGCGGCAACCTGCTGGAGAACATCGGCGACGCCATCGAGGGCATCTTCACGGGCGGTGCGAAGGGCGACGAGAGCGCGAGCCCCACACCGTCGCCCTCGGCGAGCGCCACCGAGGAGGCGTCGTCCGGCGAGGAGCCCTCCGCCAAGGAGTCCTCCGCGGCGTCCGACCCGGTGAAGGAGACCACCGACAAGGTCACCGACACGGCGGGGAAGGCCGTCGAGGACGCCGGTGACAAGGCGTCCGACGCGGGGAAGGACACCTCCGACGCGGTGAAGGAGGCGGCCGACGAGGTCACCGCCACGCCGAGCCCGTCCGAGAGCGCCGGCGTCGACCCGGACGACTGTCCGGTCGCCACCGACGACGAGGGCGGCGTCGACAACACCGTGCCGCTGCCCGACGACCCGTGGTACCTCAACGCCAGCTCGCTGCTGCTGAAGGGTGCCGACTACCAGGGCATCGTCGAGGTGAAGACGGCCAGCGGCAAGAAGAAGAAGGTGCTGAAGTACGTCATCTCCGACGGCACCGACATCGGTGACCTGCACCAGACGGTGAACGACAAGCAGTCCGGCAAGACCTACCACGTGCAGGCGGCCGAGGGCTCGACGTCGACCATCCGCGGTGGCAAGACGGTGATGTACACGGAGAGCATCTCCGGCAACCTGCTCGGGCTGATCCCGGTCACCTTCGACCCGGAGAACCCGCCGCCGCTGAACATCCCCCTGATCTACTTCACCAAGGTCAAGGTCACGCAGGCCGCCCAGTTCGGCGGCACCCTGCATGTGCCGGGGCTGCACAACTTCACGACCGACTGAGCCGGGCGTCACCGGGACGCCGACACGAGCCCGTTCGGGAGCCGCACAGTGGCTGTGGCCCGGTCCTCGTCCGAGGGCCGGGCCACAGTCGTGTTCCGGCTTCGCGTCACTCTTCCTTCACTCCGCCTCCCCTTTTCCTCCCTCAAGTCGACTGACTTTGGGTACAGTTGGGCTGCACGTGTTCCGAACATGACCACATTCGGACCGTGTACGACCGACTGCGACCGGGGGAACTGCGTCGTCGACGGGGGAACAGGGGAAGCGCACGTCTGCCGTGCCCGCATGACCTCTCATCGCCTTCTCGCGCCCCATCTGTGAACGCCCGCCCCTGGTTGCCCTCCGCACCCAGAAAGGGATGCCCCCTTGCGTTCCAGACCCCCCGGGTCCTCCGGGCCGGCGCCGCGCATGAGACGGAGCCGCTTCACCCGGCTGCTTCCACTCCCGCTGGCCGCCGCCCTCCTCACCGGCCTCGCTGTGAGCCCCGACCTGCTCACGCGCCCCACGAACTCGCTCGACGACGCCGCCCCCGTGGCCGGTTCGAGCCCGTGGTTCGACGACACGGCCGCCGAGCAACTGCGCCAGGACCAGTGCCTGATGGCCGACGTCCTGCGCCTGGGCGGCCCCGCGATGGCCGGCACGGCGCAGGACGCCCTCAACCGGCCGGCCGAGGAGCTGCACACCCTCGCCGACCGGAAGTACTGGGAGAACACGCCGCTGGCCACGGCGTTCAAGAGCGACCGGGCCACCGCCGACAAGGCGCTGCAGGACCTCGCCGCCCAGCGCGACACCTGGAAGAAGCCGCTCGAGGGCCTGACCAACCCGGCCGGCTTCACCGACACCGGCTTCCACTGGCCGCCGGACGGCGGCAACGGCAAGCCCGGCTTCTACACCCAGACCGGTCTCGACCGGTGGACCGCCGACCGCTTCTGGCAGGACGAGGAGACCTTCTACAAGGACTCCACCCCCGCCGCCGACGCCGCCACGCGCAAGGCCGTCGCCGACCTGGGCACCCCGCTCTACGGCAAGGACCCCGACCCGAGTCTGCCGAGCGACGAATGGAACCGGGCCCTCGCCGAGCGCGACGCCTTCCGGTGGCTCACGGACACCTCGGGCCAGCCCGGAGCCGATGACGCCCGGATCTTCCTGACCTCCGGGGGCTTCCCCCGTACCGCCCCGGAACCGGGCTCGCCCGAGTACCGTGTCGCGGTCGAGGACCTCAAGTCCCGTTTCGCCACGTGCGCCTGGCGCGACCCGCTCGACCCGCGCGACGCCCTGAGCGACGCCACCGCCACCGCGGCGGCCGAGTGGCAGCAGGAGATCGCGGCCCAGGCCACGCAGCGCAACCAGATCCTGACCGCCAACAAGGACGCCACCAAGGCGCTCACCGCCGGCGCCAAGGCGCTCGGCGACCTGATCGGGCAGTCCTGGACCGCCGACCACCTCACCCGCTGGCAGGACTACTGGTCCGCCGGCGGCGTCGGCGCCATCGGGAACGCGCCCACCACCATCGAGGTGACCGGCAAGAAGGGCCTGTGCCTGGACGCCGCGGGCGGGGGCACGACCGACGGCACCGCCGTCCAGATCTACACCTGCAACGGCTCCGCCGCCCAGCAGTGGACCGTCGAGGGCGACGACAAGGGCCTGCACCTGCGCAACGTCAAGGCGCTCAAGTGCGTCGAGGTCGCGGGGAACAACGCGGCCGACGGTACGAAGATCCAGCTCGCGACGTGCAAGAGCATCCCGGCGCAGACCTGGGAGTACAACGTCCGCGCGGCCACGCCGCTGAAGAACGTGGGCACGGGCAAGTGCCTGGACCTGAAGACGTACGACAACGGCCAGGACTCCCGGCTGTGGACGTGCTCCGGCGCCACCGCGCAGAAGGTCACCATCAAGCCGTCCGGCCAGAAGGGGACCGTCCCACCGAAGGCCCAGTTCGACAAGGCGAAGGCGGGCCTCACGGCCGCGCGCACCAGTGCGGCCAACCAGCTGACGGCACTGAAGGCGCAGCTGGCCGCCGCGCAGAAGGCGGCGACCATCTCCGACACCGCCGAGCAGGCGGCGTACACCATCGCCGACCAGCAGGGCGCCCCGCGGGGCCGCGGGCTGCTCGTGGGCCAGCAGAAGGCCCAGGTCACCAAGGGTGCGGTGGCCGCGCTGGAAGCGATGGTGAAGGCCGGTGAGACCGCCGAGGCGGCGACCCGCGCCTCCGCGAGCGACAGCGACACCATCGCCCAGCGCGCGCTCGCCCAGGCGGCGCAGGCCAAGGCCGAGTTCCGCAAGAAGGCCGCCGAGACGGCCGAGCTGCAGGCGAAGGCCGCGGCGGACGCCGCCAAGGTGCACCGCGACAACGCCAAGAAGGACAAGGAGACCACGGAGGCCAAGCTCGCGGTGGCCCTGAAGGCGGAGGGCGAGGCCAAGTCGGCGGCGGCCACGGCCCACGCCAAGCGGCTGGCCGCCGAGGCCGAGGAGAAGACGGCCAAGGCGGAGAAGGAGAAGGCCGCCGCCAAACAGGCGGAGGCGGAGCAGCACAAGAAGACGGCCCAGAGCGAGGCGGCGAAGGCCAAGGACGCGCGTGAGAAGGCCGAGGCGTCCGAAGGCACCGCGGTCGAGAAGCGCAACGTGGCCGTCAAGGCCCGTGACCACGCCAAGAGCATGCGGGACGACGCGTGGGACGCCGAGCAGAAGGCGGACGCCGCCCGGGCGAAGGCCGACGCGAAGGCCGCCTACGCCGACTCGCTGGAGGCCGGAAGCGCGGCCGACGAGGCCCGTGCCGCCGCCAACCAGGCCGACAAGCACGCCGACGACGCCGAGACCGCTGCCGGCAAGGCCCGGTCCGCGGCCGACGCGGCGACCCAGGCCGCGGCGGACGCGGACGCGGCGGCCACCCGTGCGGAGTCCGCGGCCAAGCGGGCGCGTGCCGACGCCGATGCCGCGCAGGCCGCGAAGCTGAAGGCGGACGCCGCGGTGAAGACCGCGACGAGCGCCACGGCCGACGCCATCAAGGCGTCGCAGCACGCCTCTGCGGAGGCCAAGACGGCGGTGAAGCTGGCCGACGAGGCGGAGGCGAAGGCCAAGACCGCCAAGTCCGAGGCGGACGAGGCCAATAAGGAGGCCGGCAAGGCACTGGCGGCGTCCGCGAAGGCGGCGGGCTTCGCCTATGTCACGGCGCAGGCCGCCGTGGACGCCGGGAAGGCCGCCGCGCAGGTGGCCAAGCCGGCCAACGACGCCATCCAGCTCGGCTCGCCGTACGTCGACACCGACTCGGTCGCCGGTCTGGTGGTGCTGGCCGGGCAGGGCTCCAAGACGATCGCGGAGCAGCAGCAGGCCGTCGCCGAGACGCATGCCAAGAACGCCCAGGAGGAGGCCGCCTCGTCGCAGGCGCTCGCCGACCAGGCGAAGGGCGACGCCAAGGCCGCCTACCAGCACGCGGCGAACGCCGCCAAGCACGCGTCGGACGCCCGCGGTTACGCCAAGGAGGCCCTGGGATACGCCGCCGACGCCGCGAAGGCCGCGTCGAAGGCGGTCGCGTCACTGGCCCGCACGGTCGAGTACGACCGCCAGGCGGCGGAGGACGCGGCGGCGGCCGACAAGGCGGCGGGCCGTGCCGAGAGCCATGCAAAGGCGGCCCGAGACTCCGCCGACGAGGCGGCGCTCGACGCGGAAGCGGCCCGCAAGGCCGCTTCGGCGGCAGAGGCGGACGCCAAGGAGGCCCGAGCGGCAGCCGACCGTGCGGACAAGGCGGCCACAGAGGCGGAAGAGGCGGCGAAGGACGCCGAGAAGTACGCCGAGGAGGCACAGGAGGCGGCCGAGCAGGCGGCTCGCACCGACGCGAACAAGCAGGTGGCGTCGGGCGCCGGGACGGGGCTCGGCAGTGTCTTCTACGTCATCGACAAGATCGATCCGGTCGGTGAGCCGAAGTGGCTCGGTCAGAAGTCGCTCAGCGTGTGTGGGATCGCCTGGGCCGACCCCACCACCCACTGCAACGAGTTCGAGGTGACGGTCAACGTCACCGTCGACTACTACCTGTGCACCGACCCGAACGTCCCCGCCACGCAGTCCGGCTGCCCGGACGAGAGCTCGATCTTCCTCGACACCGAGGTCAAGAAGATCACTGAGAACAAGGCGATCCTGGTCAGCGCCTGGGACGTGGTCGAACAGCTGTGGGCGCCGATCATCGAGGCGCTCACGCACGACTTCACCGCGTGCTACCACGGTTCCGTCTCGGGCTGCGCGTGGGCGGCGACCTGGTTCGTGCCCGGCAAGGCCGTGACAGCCGTGGCCGACGGCATCCGAGCCGTGGACGCCGCGATGCGGACCGGGATCGGGGTCAGGGACGCATTCGACGCGCTCAAGATCCTGCGTATCAACCCCGCGACACTGGCCGACGTCGAACGGATCATCAACACCTCCGACGGGCTCAAGACAGCGTGCCGGATCAACAGTTTCCCCGGCGAGACCCGGGTGTTGATGGGTGACGGATCACGCAAGGCGATCCGTGACGTGCGGGAGAACGACACGGTTCTGGCCGCCGACACGGAGACCGGCCTTCTGAAGGCGCGTCAGGTCACCCGGACATGGCGCCACGACACCGACCATCTGGTCGACATCACGGTTGCCGACGGCGGGCGGCTCTCCAGCACCACGGGCCACCGCTTCTTCGTCACCGGCCGTGGGTGGACCCTGGTGGCCGACCTGCGCGTCGGCGACCGTCTGCGCACCCCGGACGGAACGGTCCGCGTGGTGACGGCTCTGCGGGACCGGCCCGACCTCGCCCCTCGGTCGGTGTACGACATCACTGTCGCCGACCTGCACACGTTCTATGTGCTCGCAGGAGACGCGCCGGTCCTGGCGCACAACTGCGACGGCGAGATCCGATGGCTCACGGAAACCTTGTCTGCCGGCTCCGACGCCGCGAAGTACGATGCGGGAGCGATGGGGGCCCGACAGGGATTCGCTCCGGCCCTTCAGTACTACAAGCCCGGTGCAGTCAGACTCGCGGAGATCAAGTTCGACGGCATCGACGTCGCCAACAAGATCATGATCGACCGCAAGTACAACGTCACCCGGTATCCCAAGTCCTACAGGCAGGCGCAGAACCAGTCCCTGGCCCTGGAACAGAACGGGATGACAGGTGTCTGGGAGGTTCCGAGCGCCAAGGTGGCTGACGAGGCGCGGAAGATCCTCGCGAAGCAGCTCATCACCAACATCCGAGTGAGGATCGTGGCACCGTGACCCAACTCGAACGCCTTCTCGCGAACGTCCTGATGGACGTCGTGGTGACTCTGCGGTCCGCACGCCCCGGCGGACTCGATCCGGATGACGCCGGGCGACTCACTGAGGGAGCGCTGGGCATCCTCCGGTCTGGGCTCGCCGACGCCACCGGTGAGGAACAGCGGGCGCTGGCGCTGGTTCTCCAGGAGAACGCCGACCGTGAAGGAGTGCCGGAGCGGAAGGCGGCGGCCGTCGAGTTCGCCGAGTCGCTGCGCGCCGCCCCCGAGCACTCCGCTCGGGTCGGCCGGCCCGAGGCCGTCGTCCGTGTGCTCGCGGAAGCCGTCATGAATCTGCTTCTGGCGATCGAGCTGGCGGACGACGACGTCATCGACCCGGACGACGCCGTGAAGGTCGGCGAGTGGGCCGCGGCAGGTCTGCAGACGGGACTGGACCAGGCCTCCGAGGAGGACCGGCACGCCCTGATCGACCACTTCCGCGCCATCGCTGAGGCGGAGGAGGACCCTGAACGCAGGGGCCTGGCTCTGGAGTTCCCCGAAGCGATGGGTCTGCTTCCCGAGGACGAGGACTGACAAAGAGGTCGGGCACCAGAGGGCGCCCCCTGCCGACAGGGGAGGGGGCGCCCTTCGCACGCGCTGGCCGCATCGCCGCCCAGGAGAGAGGAACAGTTGAGAACCCAGCTGAAAGTGACCCGCGACGGCGATGTCTTCGTCGTCCGGCTAGCGCCCCGTCAGGTTTCGGCGATGTACGAGGCGCTGAGCTTTCTCGCAGGACTGGACTACGGTGACACGCAGTTGATCCTGTTGGTCGGCGCGGGGCGGGAGGCCGTCGACGCGCTCGTGGGACGGCTGGCCGGGCGGCACACGGAGTCTCGCGACTTCCGGTTCACCATCGAGGAACTGCACACGATGCACAGCGCGCTGACCGCACTGCCCATCAGGTTCGTCGAGCGTGGCGGCCTCTTCGCGCAGGAGCCCTTCCACATCCGAACGGGCTTCTACCGGGAGAACTTCGACGCCCTGGCGTCCGCCGTCGTCCGCGCGGTCGCCGAGGCGTGACACACGCGGAGGGCGCCCCCCGCCGCGAAGCGTGGGGCGCCCTCCGAGAACCGAGACGTCCAGCCGTCAGTCGCGGCCCTGGCCGCCCAGGTGGTGGACCCGGACCATGTTCGTCGTGCCCGGGACCCCGGGCGGGGAGCCCGCCGTGATGACCACGATGTCGCCCTCGTGGAACAGGCCCAGCTTGACGATCTCCTGGTCGACCAGGTCGACCATCTCGTCGGTGCTGTTCACGAACGGCACCACGTGCGGCTCGACGCCCCAGCTGAGGGTCATCTGGTTGCGCGTGGACTCGTCCGTCGTGAACGCGATGATCTGCTGCGCCGCCCGGTAGCGGCTCAGGCGGCGGGCGGTGTCGCCGGACTGGGTGAAGGCGACCAGGCCCTTGCCGCCGAGGAAGTCGGCGATCTCGCAGGCCGCGCGGGCGACCGAACCGCCCTGGGTGCGGGGCTTCTTGCCCGGCACCAGCGGCTGGAGGCCCTTGGAGAGCAGTTCCTGCTCGGCGGCCGTGACGATCTTCGACATCGTGCGGACCGTCTCGATCGGGTAGGCGCCGACCGAGGACTCCGCCGACAGCATGACCGCGTCCGCGCCGTCCAGGATCGCGTTGGCCACGTCGGAGGCCTCGGCGCGGGTCGGACGGGAGTTGGTGATCATCGACTCCATCATCTGGGTCGCCACGATCACCGGCTTGGCGTTGCGCCGGCACAGCTCGATGAGGCGCTTCTGCACCATCGGGACCTTCTCGAGCGGGTACTCGACGGCCAGGTCGCCACGCGCGACCATCACGCCGTCGAACGCCATCACGACGTCCTCCATGTTGGCGACCGCCTGCGGCTTCTCCACCTTGGCGATGACCGGGACGCGGCGGCCGACCTCGTCCATGACCTTGTGCACGTCCTGCACGTCGTCGGCGTCCCGCACGAAGGACAGGGCGACCAGGTCGCAGCCCATGCGCAGCGCGAAGCGCAGGTCCTCGACGTCCTTCTCGGACAGCGCCGGCACGTTCACCGCCGCACCCGGCAGGTTGATGCCCTTGTGGTCGGAGACCACACCGCCCTCGATGACGATGGTCCGCACCCGCGGGCCCTCGACCTCGGTGACCTTCAGCTCGACGTTGCCGTCGTTGATCAGGATCTGGTCGCCCTTGGAGACGTCTCCGGGCAGGCCCTTGTAGGTCGTCCCGCAGATGGACTTGTCGCCCGGGACGTCCTCGGTGGTGATGACGAACTCGTCACCGCGCTCCAGCTCGACCGGGCCCTCGGCGAAGGTCTCCAGACGGATCTTCGGTCCCTGGAGGTCGGCCAGCACGCCGATGGCGCGGCCGGTCTCCTTGGCGGCGGCCCGCAGGCGCTCGTACCGCCCCTGGTGGTCCTCGTGGGTGCCGTGGCTGAAGTTGAAGCGGGCCACGTTCATGCCGGCCTGGATCAGCGACACGAGCTGTTCATGGGAGTCGACCGCGGGGCCGAGAGTACAAACGATTTTCGAACGGCGCATGGGACGATCCTATCGGTTTGTTTCGCCGCGGAATATTCCGTCTGGTGGAAAGTACAAATGAGCTGTGCTTTGCTCAGCCGTGTTACCGGGCCGTTTACCTCCGTTGCCGTCGTTCATCGTCCTCGCTCAGTCGCCGCCTCGCCGACCAGAGCGTAGGTCTGCGTCGCGATCTCCAGTTCCTCGTCCGTCGGCACCACCGCCACCGCGACCCGCGCGCCCGCCGGTGAGATGACCCGCGCCCCGTCGCCGCGCGCCGCGTTCAGCTCCGGGTCCACGGCGAGACCCAGCTGCTCCAGGCCCGCCACGGCCGCCTCGCGGACCGGGGCCGCGTTCTCCCCGACCCCGGCCGTGAACACGACGGCGTCCACCCGGCCGAGCACCGCGTAATAGGCGCCTATGTACTTCTTCAACCGGTGAATGTAGATGTCGAACGCCAATTGCGCGCGCTCGTCGCCCTCGTCGACGCGGCGCCGGATCTCCCGCATGTCGTTGTCGCCGCAGAGCCCGATCAATCCGCTCTTCTTGTTGAGCAGGGCGTCGATTTCCTCGATGGACATTTCGGCGACGCGCGTCAAATGGAAGATGACGGCGGGATCGGTGTCACCCGATCGCGTACCCATCACGAGTCCCTCCAAAGGCGTCAGCCCCATGGAGGTCTCCACGCACCTTCCGCCCCGCACCGCCGACGCCGAGGCGCCGTTGCCGAGGTGCAGCACGATGACGTTCACCTCTTCGGGTGCCTTGCCGAGCAGCTCGGCGGTGGCCCGCGAGACGTACGCGTGCGAGGTGCCGTGGAAGCCGTAGCGCCGGATGCGGTGCCGGTCGGCGGTCTCGACGTCGATGGCGTAGCGGGCGGCCGACTCCGGCATCGTGGTGTGGAAGGCCGTGTCGAAGACGGCGACCTGCGGCAGGTCCGGGCGCAGTGAGCGCGCCGTGCGGATGCCGGTGAGGTTCGCCGGGTTGTGCAGTGGCGCCACCGGGATGAGCCGCTCGATCTCGGCGAGCACCGCCTCGTCGATGACGGTCGGCTCGGTGAACCGCTTGCCGCCGTGCACCACCCGGTGCCCGATCGCGGCCAGCTCCGGCGAGTCCAGCCCGAGGCCGTCCTGGGCGAGCTCCGCCGCCACGGCCTTCAGGGCGGCGTCGTGGTCGGCGATCGCGCCGCCGCGCTCGCGGCTCTCGCCGCCGCCCGTCAGCGGGGTGTGCTTCAGCCGGGAGGTCCGCTCGCCGATGCGCTCGACGAGCCCCGTGGCGAGCCGCATACGGTCGCGCATGTCGAGCAGCTGGTACTTCAGCGACGACGAGCCGGAGTTGAGGACGAGGACGCGGGTGGCGGTCACGGGGCGGCGGCCTTCCGCTCGGAGGACGGGACGGGGGGCTGGGACTGGATCGCCGTGATGGCGACGGTGTTGACGATGTCCGAGACGAGGGCGCCCCGGGACAGGTCGTTGACCGGCTTGCGCAGACCCTGCAGGACCGGGCCGACGGCGATCGCGCCGGCCGAGCGCTGCACGGCCTTGTAGGTGTTGTTGCCGGTGTTGAGGTCCGGGAAGATCAGCACGGACGCCTGGCCGGCCACGTCGGACTCCGGCAGCTTGGTCGCGGCCACGGTCGGCTCCACGGCGGCGTCGTACTGGATGGGACCCTCGATCCGCAGGTCGGGCCGGCGCGAACGGACCAGCTCG
Source organism: Streptomyces sp. RK62 (assembly GCF_018070255.1). Taxonomy (NCBI): domain Bacteria; kingdom Bacillati; phylum Actinomycetota; class Actinomycetes; order Kitasatosporales; family Streptomycetaceae; genus Streptomyces; species Streptomyces sp. RK62. Next base: position 293,829 of record NZ_JAGPYD010000002.1, read on the forward strand.
GTCGCCTCCCGCACCTTGTCGACATCGGCGCCCGAGCCGGAGGTGCCCGTCGAGTACGACAGCATCGCGATCCGCGGCTCCACCCCGAACCGCGCGGCGGTGGCCGCCGACTGCACGGCGATGTCGGCCAGCTGCTCGGCGTCCGGGTCCGGGTTCACCGCGCAGTCGCCGTAGACGAGCACCTTGTCGGCGAGGCACATGAAGAACACCGAGGAGACGATGCCGGCGTCCGGCTTCGTCTTGATGATCTCGAACGCGGGCCGGATGGTCGCCGCCGTCGAGTGCACCGACCCCGACACCATGCCGTCGGCGAGCCCCTCCTGCACCATCAGGGTGCCGAAGTAGTTGACGTCGCTGACCACGTCGTACGCCAGCTCGACGGTGACCCCCTTGTGGGCGCGCAGCCCGGCGTACTTCTCGGCGAAGGAGTCGCGCAGTTCGCTGGTCGCCGGGTCGATCAGCTGGGTGTCGCCCAGGTCGATACCGAGGTCGGCGGCGGTCTTGCGGATCCGGTCGGCCGGTCCGAGCAGCGTGAGGTCGCAGACGTTCCGCCGCAGCAGCACCTCGGCGGCCTGCAGGACGCGCGGCTCGGTGCCCTCGGGCAGCACGATGCGCCGCAGATCCGCGCGCGCCTGCTCCAGCAGCTTGTGCTCGAACATCATCGGCGTGACCCGGTCGGAGCTCGGCGCCGAGACCCGCCCCAGCAGGTCCCCGGTGTCGACGTACCGCTCGAACAGGCCGAGCGCGATCTCCGCCTTGCGCGGGGTGGCCGCGCTCAACTTGCCCTCCAGCGACGACAGTCGCTCGGCGGTGGAGAAGCTGTAGCCCGGCACGGACAGCACCGGCGTGCCCGGCGCGAGCCGCGCGGCCAGGGTGAGGATCTCGTCGCCGGGCCGCTCGTCGAGGGTGAGCAGCACCCCGGCGATCGGCGGGGTGCCGGCGCTGTGCGCGGCCAGCGAGCCGACGACCAGGTCGGCCCGGTCGCCCGGGGTGACCACCAGACAGCCCGGCGTCAGCGCGCTCAGGAAGTTCGGCAGCATCGCGCCGCCGAACACGAAGTCCAGCGCGTCGCGCGCGAGCCCCGAGTCGTCGCCGAGCAGCACCTTCGCGTCCAGGGCCTGGACGATCTGCGCGACCGTCGGCGCGGACAGGGCCGGCTCGTCGGGGACGACGTAACAGGGCACGGGCAGCCGGGAGGCCAGCCGCCCGGCGATCTCGTCCCGGTCCTCGCGGGCCACCCGGTTGGTCACCATGGCCAGCACGTCGCAGCCCAGGTTCTCGTACGCGCGGTAGGCGTTGCGGGTCTCGGCGAGCACCGACTCGGTGTTCTGCCCGCGTCCGCCGACGACCGGGAGGACGGAGGCGCCGAACTCGTTGGCCAGCCGGGCGTTGAGGGACAGCTCGTCCGGGAGCTGGGTGTCGGCGAAGTCGGTGCCGAGCACCAGGACGACGTCGTAGTCCCGGGTGACCGCGTGGAAGCGGTCGACGAGCGTGGACACCAGTTCGTCGGTGCCGCGCTCGGCCTGGAGGGCGGACGCCTCGTGGTAGTCCATGCCGTAGACCGTCGCCGGGTTCTGGGAGAGGCGGTACCGGGCGCGCAGCAGCTCGAACAGGCGGTCGGGTGAGTGGTGGACCAGCGGCCGGAACACCCCGACCCGGTCGACCTGGCGGGTCAGGAGCTCCATCACCCCCAGCTCGACGACCTGGCGGCCGTCGCCGCGGTCGATGCCGGTCACGTACACGCTGCGCGTCACGCGTGATCTCCGTTTCCTCTGTCGCCGTCTCGTCCGTCGCGTCCTCGGGTCCCACGTCGGGCCGCGACATCACCCGGTGAGAGGAGTGAAACCCTCTTGACACTACCCTTGGCCGTCGTTAAGGCGCCCGCCAGGATGAGGGGCCCGGCAGGGGGTACGCGCGGGACGGGGGCGGCGCCGGCACGGCCCGGAACAGGACGGAGCGGGGCGGACCGGACGCAAGCGACAGGGCCCTCGGAGACGTGAAACAATCGGATTGGCTCACCGGTATCACGACAGCGAGCAGGAGACACAGCACGATGCGCATCGGAGTTCTCACCGCAGGCGGCGACTGCCCCGGCCTGAACGCCGTGATCCGGTCGGTCGTGCACCGCGCCGTCACCCAATACGGCGACGAGGTGATCGGCTTCGAGGACGGCTTCGCGGGCCTGCTCGACGGCCACTACCGCACCCTCGACCTGGAGGCGGTCAGCGGCATCCTGGCCCGCGGCGGCACCATCCTCGGCTCCTCCCGCCTGGAGCGCGCCCGGCTGCGCGAGGCCTGTGAGAACGCCCCGGACATCGCCCGTGACTTCGGTATCGACGCGCTCATCCCGATCGGCGGCGAGGGCACCCTGACGGCCGCCCGGATGCTCTCCGACGCGGGCCTGCCGGTCGTCGGCGTCCCCAAGACGATCGACAACGACATCTCCTCCACGGACCGCACCTTCGGCTTCGACACCGCCGTCGGCGTCGCCACCGAGGCCATGGACCGCCTGAAGACCACGGCCGAGTCGCACCAGCGCGTCATGGTCGTCGAGGTCATGGGCCGGCACGCGGGCTGGATCGCGCTGGAGTCCGGCATGGCCGCCGGCGCGCACGGCATCTGCCTCCCGGAGCGGCCGTTCGACCCCGCCGACCTCGTCAAGATGGTCGAGGAACGCTTCGCCCGCGGCAAGAAGTTCGCGGTCATCTGTGTCGCCGAGGGCGCCCACCCCGCCGACGGCAGCATGGACTACGGCAAGGGCGAGATCGACCAGTTCGGCCACGAGCGCTTCCAGGGCATCGGCACCGCCCTCGCCTTCGAGCTGGAGCGGCGCCTCGGCAAGGAGGCCAAGCCGGTCATCCTCGGCCATGTCCAGCGCGGCGGCGTGCCCACCGCGTACGACCGCGTCCTCGCGACCCGGTTCGGTTGGCACGCCGTGGAGGCCGCCCACCGCGGCGAGTTCGGCAGGATGACGGCCCTGCGCGGCACGGACATCGTGATGGTCCCGCTCGCCGAGGCAGTCACCGAGCTGAAGACGGTCCCGAAGGACCGCATGGACGAGGCGGAGTCCGTCTTCTAGGGGGTGTCGGCCGGTGTCAGGGCGTGCCGCCCTGCACCGCCGTCCAGAAGCGCTCCACGATCCCGTCCAGGAACGCCCGGCCCGCCGCGCTGGAGTCGCCGGAGCCCGCGCCCCAGCTGAGGGTGGCGGTCATCTGCCCCTGGTACTCCTGGTGCAGCTCCCGCAGGGCGTCCTGGATCAGCCGCCGGTCCAGCGGCGCGATCGCGCCCACCGGGCGGACGTACGCCTGCCAGCGCGTCGTCACGGCGCTGCGCAGCAGGTCGGCCAGGCGTCCGTCGCGGCCGGTCACGGTGATGAAGTCGGGCAGCGACAGCCCGAGCACGTCGGCGAGCGCGGCGGACTGGCGGTCGGTGCCCCGCCACGCGTCGTGCTCCTCCATCGTCAAGTAGGCGTGCAGATCGACCCCGACGGCACGGGCCACGTCCTCGGGCGCGAGGCCCCGGGCGACACGGTGCTCGCGCAACGTCCGGGGTCTGCCGAGCAGTTCGCCCGGCGAGCACCACAGGACGCCCGCGAGGGCGGTGAGTTCGGCGTTGTCCGGCGCCACGAGTTCGCGCTCCCACGCGAGGACGAGGTCCCCGGTGACATGGGGAAGGCCGTAGGAGACCCGCATGCCGTAGGCGACGTGCTCTGGCCCCATGCTGAGGCCGGCTCTCAGACGGCGGGCGGCGGGGGCGTTGAACGGCGGGGTGGGCGGATTGCGATGGCTGGAACGGTGGGGCGGCTGGTTCTGCTGAGCTGGCGGTCGGCGCACGGCCCACACCGTAGGACGGCCCCGAAGCGGTGACTACGGTCTGTTCAGCCAGGATCACGGATCGTACGAAGATACGGCTACCGGCGGGTTCGGTCCCTGGAGGGAGGCGGTGTCGCACCCGGTCGGACACCGCCCCGAAGCGCCCCGGCCGACCCCTCGGGTGCCCGCGCCCGGGGAACGGCAAGCTCAGGCGGCATATTCGGCCTCGTGTGCGGAGCCGTATCCACAGCCGGGTCTCCCGTCGGACCGACCCGCGGCAGCCGACCGCACGGACGGGACTCGAAGACGCGTGCGGCCCGTGCGGTGCCGGCCACGGCCCGACGCGCCCCGGGAGGCGGCTCGAATCCGACGGCCGCCCCCGCCCGTCACCCCTTGACCGCCCCGCCCAGCGCGAACCCGCCGCCCAGCCGGCGCGCCACCAGCACGTACAACAGGATCACCGGCGTCGAGTACAGGATCGAGAACGCGGCCAGCTGGCCGTAGACCACCGTGCCCCGGTTGCCGAAGAACTCGTTGATGCTCACCGCCGCCGGCATCTGGTCCGGCGTCAGCAGCAGCATGAACGGGACGAAGAAGTTCCCCCACATCATCACGAACGAGAACACCGTCACGACCGCCACACCCGGCCCCATCAGAGGCAGCACGATCCGCACCAGCGACTGGAAGGAAGACGCTCCGTCCGTCCAGGCCGCCTCCTCCAGCTCCTTCGGCACCCCGTCCATGAAGTTCTTCATCAGCCAGATGGAGAAGGGCAGTTGGGACGCGGCGAAGAAGAAGATCGTGCCTTCCATCGTGTCGATCAGGTTCACCTGCACGAACAGCGCGTACACCGGCACCATGATCGCCGTGATCGGCAGGCTCGTCGCGAACAGCACCGTCAGCAGGAACGGCCGGTTGAACCGGGACCGGAACCGCGACAGCGGATAGGCGGCCAGCGCCGAGCAGGCCACCGTCAGCAGCGTCCCGCCGCCGCACAGCAGCAGGCTGTTCAGCAGCGGGGTGAAGGTGATCTCCGGGGTCATGACCGCGTCGAAGTTGTCCAGGGTCAGCCCGTCGGGCAGCTTCACCCGCAGATCCGCGTGCGGGTCCAGGGCGGACAGCACCACCCAGGCCAGCGGCAGCACGAACGCGGCGGCCACCACCAGCAGTCCGGCGTCGGCGGCCAGCCGGTGCGAGGCCCGGCGGGACGTGAGCGTACGCGCCATGCTCAGACCTCCGTTCGCAGCAGACGCAGATAGACCACCGAGAACAGCGAGCCCACCACGAGCAGCAGCAGGGCGACCGCGGTGCCGTAGCCGATCATGCTCTTCTGGAACGCCTCCTCGTACATGAACAGCGGCAGCGTCTGGCTGCGGCCGCCCGGACCGCCCCGGGTCATCACCCAGATCAGCCCGAACACGGACAGCGTCTGCAAGGTGATCAGCATCAGATTGGTGCCGATGGAGCGCCGGATCATCGGCAGCGTGATGTGCCACAGCCGGCGCCAACCGCCGGCCCCGTCGACCTCCGCGGCCTCGGTGATCTCCTTCGGGATCTCGTTGAGGGCCGCCGAGTACACCAGCATCGAGAAGGCCGTGCCCCGCCAGACGTTCGCGAAGGACACCGCCAGGATCGGCAGGGTGAACAGCCAGTTCTGGGTGGGCAGATGGAGCCAGTCCAGTACGGCGTTCAGGGTGCCCTCGCGGCGGAAGAAGGCGTACAGCAGGAAGCCGGCGACGACCTCCGGCAGCACCCACGCCGTGATGACGATGCCGCCGACCAGCGTGCGCACCGGCTTCGAGGCGCGCTGCATCAGCGCCGCCAGCGCCAGCCCCAGGGTGTTCTGGCCGACCAGGGCCGAGATCACCGTGAAGACGAGGGTGAGCCAGACGGCGTTCAGGAACGCGTCGTCGCCGAAGGCGGTGGTGAAGTTCTCGAACCCGACGAACGAGTCCTCGGCCTGCCCGGTCAGCTGGAGGTCGGTGAACGCGATGTAGGCGCAGTACGCGATCGGGCCGGCCAGGAACAGCAGCAGGAGGACGACGGCCGGGGCCAGCGGCAGGACCCGCAGCAGCGGGACGCGAGGGGACCGGGCGGCCGGGCGGGGCGGCGCGGCGCCCGGACCCGGCCTCTTTTCGAGGCCGGGATCGGTGGCGGTGCTCATGGGCGGCGGCTCACTTCTCGATCACCTGGCCGTCGGTCGCCGATTCCAGCTCCTCGTCGTACGCCTTCGCCGCCTCCTCCACCGACGCGTCACCCGTGGTCACGCCCTCCATCGCCTCCTGGATCGCGGTGGAGACCTTCGGGTACGCCGGGTAGGCGGGCCGGTAGTGCGTGGAGGCCACCAGATCGGTGAAGAACTTGATGCCGGGCTGCGCCTCGACGTACCCGGGGTCGGCGGCGACGTCCTCGCGGACCGCGATACCGGAGTTGGCGATGTACCACTTCTTCGCGTTCGCCTTGGTCTGCATGGTCTTCACGAACTCGAAGGCGAGGTCGGGGTTGCCGGCCTTGGCGGGGATCGCCCAGGTCCAGCCGCCGGACATGCTCACCTTGCCGGGCGCCTGCCCGTGCTGGGTGGGCATGGCGGCAAGCCCCAGCTTCCGCGACCACTCCGGCCACTCGTGGCCGCTGCCCTCCAGCCAGTCCTGCGGCAGCCAGGACCCGTCGAGGTCGATGCCGAGCTTGCCCTCGGGCAGCAGCTCACCGCGCACCCGGGTACCGAAGTTGGGGTCGAGGGCGTCAGAGACGTCCGGTCCCAGCTTCTCCTTGTAGACCGTCTCCACGAACGCCAGGGCGTCCTTGAAGCCCTTGCTTCCGGCGATCCACTTCTTGGACCCCTTGTCGTACAGCGGGTCCGAGGAGCCGTCGTTCGTGCCGTACAGCAGCATCTCGAAGCCCTGCATGGTGGCGGCCTCGCCGGCGGGCTTGCCGGTGTAGACGTTCAGGGGTGTGACGCCGGGGACCTTCGTCTTGATGGCACGGGCCGCGTCGAGGACGTCGTCCCAGGTCTTCGGCTGCCAGTCGGCGGGCAGACCCGCCTTGGCGAAGATCCCCTTGTCGAACCACAGGCCCCGGGTGTCGGTGCCGTCCGGGACGCCGTACGTCCTGCCGTCCTCGCCCTTGGCCGCGGCCTTCGCCGTGTCGATGAACTGGTCCCAGTCCGGCCACTTCGCGAGATACGGGTCGAGCGGCTTCAAGTACCCGCTGGTGATGTCCGAGTTGATGAGGAAGGTGTCCTCGTAGACCAGGTCGGGAGCGGTCTTGGGGGAGCGGAGCATCTGCTGCAGCTTGGTGTAGTACTCCGAGTCCGGGGCCTTGATGGGGACGAACTCCACCTTCTTGCCGGGGTTCGCCTTCTCGAACTGCTTCTTGATGTCCGCGAGATAGGTGTCCATCACCTTCACGGAGTTGTCCGTGGACTGCTTGAAGGAGACCTTCAGCGTGTCCGGGTCGCTGCCGGAACCGCCGCCGCACGCGGTGAGCGTGGTGACGGCGAGGGCGACGGCGAGGAGCGGGGGGAGGGCGGCGGTGGGGCGCACGGGCATGACCTCCTGCGGGCGCACGACGTTGTGGCGCTGGACGGCTGCCCGGTGAACCTAAGAGGAGTGGTCTAGTCAGGTCAATGGATGTGCGGGGGAAAGCGCTTGAGGAGGTCGTGACGGCCGGCGTCTATCGGCCCGTCCCCGGCCCCGGCAGCCACCGGTACACCAGCTCCGGACGCCCCACCTGCCCGTACACCGGCCTGCGTTCGGCCCGCCCGGCATCGACCAGATGCTCCAGATAGCGGCGGGCCGTGATCCGGGAGATCCCCACGGCCTCGGCGACCCCGGCCGCCGTCAGCCCGCCGTCCGCGTCCCGCACCGCACCGGTCACCCGCTCCAGCGTCGGACCGCTCAGCCCCTTCGGGAGCGCCGCGGGGCCCGGCGCCCGCAGCGCCGCGAGCGCCCGGTCCACCTCGTCCTGGCCGCTCGCCTCGCCGACGGCCGCGTGGAACTCCGCGTACCGCACCAGCCGGTCCCGCAGCGTGGCGAAGGTGAACGGCTTCAGCACGTACTGCACGACGCCCAGCGACACCCCCTCGCGCACCACCGCGAGATCCCGGGCCGACGTCACCGCGATCACGTCCGCGTGATGCCCGGCGGCCCGCAGCGACCGGGCCAGCTGCAGCCCGTGCACATCCGGCAGATGCAGGTCCAGCAGCAGCAGATCCACCGGCGTCCGCTCCAGCGCCCGGCGCGCCTCCGCGCCCGTGTGCGCCGTACCGACCGCGACGAAACCCGGCACCCGGCCGACGTACATCACATGAGCGTCCGCGGCTACCGGGTCGTCCTCGACCACCAGCACCCGGATCGGCTGCGCGGCGCCGCCCCCCGTCATACGTCACCTCTCACGGCCACGGCGTCCTCGACGGATCCGCCCTGCGCGGGCACGGTACCCGCACCCGGGTCACCGGAGCCGCCGTCCGCCAGGCGCAGCCGCACCTCGAACACCGCCCCGCCGCCCTCGGCCCGGGTCACCGCCAGCTCCCCCCGGTGCCGGGTCACGACCTGCCGGACCAGCGCCAGCCCCAGGCCCCGGCCGCCCGGCCCGGCCGGCTTGGTGGAGAACCCGCGCCGGAACACCGCCTCGGCGTGCGCGGGGTCCACCCCGGTGCCGGTGTCCGTCACCCGCAGCACCAGTTCGCCGTCCCGCGCGTACGCCGTCACCGTCACCCGTGCCCCCACGCTTCCCTGTGCCGCGTCCACGGCGTTGTCGATCAGATTGCCCAGCACGGTCACCAGGTCCCGGGCGGGCAGTGCCTCGCTCAGCAGCCCGTCGTCGAGCCGGCTGTCCTCGGAGACGACGAGTTCCACGCCCCGCTCGTTCGCCTGGGCCGTCTTGCCGAGCAGCAGCGCCGCCAGCACCGGCTCGCTCACCGCCGCGACGACCTGGTCGGTGAGCGCCTGCGCCAGCTCCAGCTCGGCGGTGGCGAACTCCACCGCCTCCTCGGCCCGCCCCAGCTCGATCAGCGACACCACCGTGTGCAGCCGGTTCGCCGCCTCGTGCGCCTGCGAGCGCAGCGCCTGCGTGAAGCCCCGCTCGGAGTCCAGCTCACCCATCACCGACTGCAGCTCGGTCACGTCGCGCAGCGTCACCACCGTGCCCCGCCGCTCACCGCCCGAGACCGGTGAGGTGTTCACGACCAGCACCCGCTCGGCGGTCAGATGCACCTCGTCCACCCGGGGCTCGGACGCGAGCAGCGCGCCCGTCAGCGGCGCCGGCAGCCCCAGCTCCGCCACGGACCGGCCCACCACGTCGCCGACGCCCAGCAGCTCCCGGCCCCCGTCGTTGATGAGCGCCACCCGGAACTGCCCGTCCAGCATCAGCAGCCCCTCGCGCACCGCGTGCAGGGCGGCCTGGTGGTAGTCGTGCATCCGGCTCAGCTCGGCCGCGTTCATCCCGTGGGTGTGCCGGCGCAGCCGCGCGTTGATCACATACGTGCCGACCGCGCCCAGCGTCAGCGCGCCCGCCGCCCCGCCGATCAGGGCGGTCAGCTGCTCCTGCACCCGCTTGCTGATCTCCTCCACCCGGATGCCCGCGCTGACCAGGCCGACGATGTCGTCCCGGCCGGTGCCGCCGTCGTAGATCGGCACCACCGCCCGCACCGACGGGCCCAGGGTGCCGGTGTACGTCTCCGTGAACGGCTCCCCGTGGAGCGCGCGCTCGGTGTGCCCGCGGAACGGCCGCCCTATCTGCCGGTCGTCCGGGTGGGTCCAGCGGATCCCGCGCGGATCCATGATCGTGACGAAGTCGACCTCGGCGTCCCGCTGGACCCGCAGCGCGTACGGCTGGAGGTCGGCCGTCGGATCGTCGGTGCGGATGGCCTCGCGCGTCGACGGGGCGTCGGCGATCGACTGGGCCACCGCCGCGGCCTGCCGGCCCGCCGCGTCCTCGGCCTGATCGCGGTCGCTGAGGTAGGTGAACACGGCGTACCCGGAGAACAGCACCGCGATCAGCACGGCCTGCATGGCGAACAGCTGCCCGGCCAGGCTGCGGGGTCTCGGGACGGGGATACGCATGCCGCCAGTCTGCCCGCACGGTTCCCGGTGAACTAAATGAACGGAAGGGTGACCGCCCTCACACGCCGGGAGATAGTCACCGCATCGCTGCATACGACCCCCGTCCCCAGGGGCGCGCTGGGGCGTGTTCTCGGAAACACGCCCTGGTCCCCAGCGAACCCCCACCCCGGACGTGAGCCGCACGCCGGTGACAACCGACGAAGACGTCAAGGAGGGCAGCCGTGGCCGCCGCCAGTTCCCCCGATACGGCACCTGCCGCACCCGTCGCCAAGCGGGACCGCACGCACTACCTCTACATCGCGGTGATCATCGCGGTGGCCCTCGGTATCACCGTGGGCCTGGTCGCGCCCGACTTCGCCGTGGAGCTGAAGCCGATCGGCACGGGCTTCGTCGCACTGATCAAGATGATGATCTCGCCGATCATCTTCTGCACGATCGTGCTGGGCATCGGCTCCGTACGGAAGGCCGCCAAGGTCGGCGCCGTCGGCGGTATCGCACTGGTCTACTTCCTGGCGATGTCGCTGGTCGCCCTCGCCATCGGCCTCGTCGTCGGCAACATCCTGGAGCCCGGCACCGGCCTCGCCGTCACCGACGCCGTCAAGGACGTCGGCCAGGCGCAGGTGGACGCGGAGGCCAAGGACACCACCGAGTTCCTGCTCGGCATCATCCCGACCACGATCGTCTCCGCCTTCACCTCCGAGTCGGTCCTGCAGACCCTCCTGATCGCCCTGCTCGCCGGTTTCGCGCTGCAGGCCATGGGCTCCGCCGGGGAGCCGATCCTGCGCGGGGTGCAGCACATCCAGCGGCTCGTCTTCCGCATCCTCGCCATGGTGATGTGGGCCGCGCCGATCGGTGCCTTCGGCGCCATCGCCGCCGTCACCGGCTCGGCCGGCGTGGACGCGCTCAAGAGCCTCGCCGTGCTGATGCTGGGCTTCTACGTCACCTGCTTCCTGTTCGTGTTCCTGGTGCTGGGCGCGCTGCTGCGGATCGTCGCCGGCCTCAACGTCTTCACGCTGTTCAAGTACCTGGGCCGTGAGTTCCTGCTGATCCTGTCGACGTCGTCCTCCGAGTCGGCCCTGCCGCGCCTCATCGCGAAGATGGAGCACCTCGGCGTCAGCAAGCCCGTCGTCGGCATCACCGTCCCGACCGGCTACTCCTTCAATCTCGACGGCACCATGATCTACATGACCATGGCGTCCCTGTTCATCGCCGACGCCATGGGCACCCCTATGTCGATCGGTGAGCAGATCCCGCTGCTGCTCTTCCTGCTGGTCGCCTCCAAGGGCGCCGCCGGTGTCACCGGCGCCGGGCTCGCGACCCTGGCCGGCGGCCTGCAGTCGCACAAGCCGGCCCTGGTGGACGGCATCGGCCTGATCGTCGGCATCGACCGCTTCATGAGCGAGGCCCGCGCCCTGACGAACTTCGCGGGCAACGCCGTCGCCACCGTGCTCATCGGCACCTGGACGAAGGAGATCGACCGGGAGCGCGTCGACGAGGTGCTCGCGGGCCGTATCCCCTTCGACGAGAAGACCCTGCTCGACGACCACGGCCACGACACCGAGCCCGCCCCGGCCGAGGCCCCCGGCCAGGACGGCGAGAAGGAGCTCGCGAAGGCGTGACCGCCCTGACCGGCCCCTTCGCACCGGACGCCCGGCCCCGCCTGAACCGGGGCCGGGCGTCCGGCCGTGTGCGGCCCTTGCCCTGACGTCGGCGTCAAGGACTACGTTCGACCGCATGCGAATCGGCGAGCTGGCCGCGCGGGCCGGGACCACGACGCGCACCCTGCGCTACTACGAGTCACGCGGGCTGCTGCCCGCGCGGCGCGGCCCCAACGGGCACCGGGTGTACGACGAGGGCGACCTGCGGTTGCTGCGGCAGATCAGGACGCTGCAGGACTTCGGGTTCGACCTGGAGGAGACCCGGCCGTTCGTGGAGTGCCTGCGGGCCGGCCATGCGGAGGGCGACACCTGCCCGGCCTCGCTCGCGGTGTACCGGCGCAAGCTGGACGAGCTCGACGCGCTGATCGGCGAGCTGCGGGCCGTCCGCGAGCAGATAGGGCTGCGGCTGGCGCTGGCCGAGAGCGAACCACCGTTGTGCGAACTGGGAGGGCGGGAGCTGTGATCAAGGCGGCGGGCGTGACCGAGGTGACGGACGCGGACTTCGCGGCGGAGGTGATCGGGGCGGAGCTGCCGGTGCTGGTGGAGTTCACCGCCGACTGGTGCCCGCCGTGCCGGCAGATGGGACCGGTGCTGGGCGCGCTGGCCGCGGAGGAGGGGGAGCGGCTGAAGGTCGTTCAGCTCGATGTGGACACCAATCCGCTGACGACCAACGCCTACAAGGTGCTGTCCATGCCGACCTTCCTCGTCTTCCGCGACGGCGAGCCGGTGAAGGCGATGGTCGGGGCGCGGCCCAAGCGGCGGCTGCTGGAGGAGCTGGCCGACGTGCTCTGAGCACCGCGCCACACGCAACGAGAAATCCCCCGGGCAATTGCGCCCGGGGGATTTCTTTGCGTATATTCAATGGTTCGCGACTTCGAATAGGGAAGGCGCGGAGAAGTTCAGTGAGCACAGTATATCCGGGCGGGAGCGGAATTGTCAAACACCGAATTCCAAGACGGTGAATTGCGACGCGAGCAGGAATTCATCGACGGCCTGTACGCACGCGTCGACGCCCTGCGCGGCGACACCGAGGCCGGAGTCACGGACGCGCTCGCCCAGGGCGACAAGCCCATGCAGGCCCGCCTGGAGCGGGACATCCTCGTCGCCGAACGCTCGGGGCTGCTCGCCGCGCTCAACGCGGTCGACGGCTCCCTGTGCTTCGGCCGGATCGACCTCTCCTCGGGCGGCGCCCACCACATCGGCCGGATCGGCCTGCGCGCCGACGACACCGAACGCACCCCGATCCTCATCGACTGGCGGGCCGACGTCGCCCGCCCCTTCTACCTGGCCACCGGCCACACCCCGATGGGGCTGCGCCGCCGGCGGCACATCACCACCGAGGGGCGGACGGTCACCGCCCTGCACGACGAGATCCTCGACCTCGGCGACCGGGAGCGCACCGGCCACGAGGACCCCAGCGGCGACGCCGTGCTCCTCGCGGCGCTCGACGCCGCCCGCACCGGCCGGATGCACGACATCGTGCAGACCATCCAGGCCGAGCAGGACGAGATCATCCGGGCACCGCACCGCGGAGTCCTCGTCGTCGAGGGCGGCCCCGGCACCGGCAAGACCGCCGTCGCCCTGCACCGCGCCGCCTACCTCCTCTACGAGCACCGCGAGCTGCTCGCCAAGCGGGCCGTCCTCATCGTCGGCCCCAACCCCGCCTTCCTCGGCTACATCGGCGAGGTGCTGCCCTCCCTCGGCGAGACCGGCGTCCTGCTGGCCACGGTCGGCGAACTCTTCCCCGGCGTGAAGGCCACCGCCACCGACACCCGCGAGGCGGCCGCCGTGAAGGGCCGCGCCGACATGGCCGACGTCCTCGCCGAGGTCGTCCGGGACTGGCAGGCGCTGCCCGACCCGGTCATCGCCATCGAGCACGACCGCGAGGTCCTCATGCTCGACGACGGACTCGTCAAGGTCGCCCGCGAGAGGACCCGCGCCGCCCGGCTGCCGCACAACGCGGCCCGGGAGCACTTCGAGGGGCACATCCTCAACACCCTCACCGAGCTGTACGCCGAGCGGGTCGGCACCGACCCCTTCGACGGCACCAGCCTGCTCGACCCCAGCGACATCACCCAGATCCGCGACGAGATCGCCGAGAACCCCGAGGTGTGGGCGGCCATCGACCAGCTGTGGCCCCGGCTCACCCCGCAGCGCCTGGTCGCCGACTTCCTCGCCGACCCCGTCGGCTACCTCCCCGACGAGGACGCCGCCGCGATCCGTCGGCCCGTCACCCGGGCGTGGACCGTGGCGGACGTACCGCTGCTCGACGAGGCCGCCGAACTGCTCGGCGAGGACGACCGGCTCGCCCGGGCCCGCGCCGAGCGTGAGCGCGAGACGCAGATCGCCTACGCGCAGGGCGTGCTGGACGTGTCGTACGCGTCCCGGACCTATGAGTTCGACGACAAGGACGAGGAGGACAGCGAGATCCTCTCCGCGCACGACATCATCGACGCCGAGCGGTTCGCCGAACGCCAGGAGGAGGACGACCACCGCAGCGCCGCCCAGCGCGCGGCGGCCGACCGGACCTGGGCGTTCGGGCACATCATCGTCGACGAGGCGCAGGAGCTGTCCCCGATGGCCTGGCGCCTGCTCATGCGGCGCGTCCCCACCCGGTCGATGACCCTCGTCGGCGACCCGGCGCAGACCGCCGAGGCGGCCGGCGTCGGCTCCTGGGAGAAGATCCTCCAGCCGTACGTCGAGGACCGCTGGGAGCACACCCGGCTCGGCGTCAACTACCGTACGCCCGCCGAGATCATGGAGCTGGCGGCGGCCGTCGTCCGGGCGGAGGACCCGGACTTCGAACCGCCGAGTTCCGTACGGTCCACGGGGGAGCGGCCGTGGATCCGGGCCACCGACGATCTGCCCGAGGCCGTGGCCTCGGCGGTGAAGGAGCTGACGCCCGCGGAGGGGCGGCTCGCGGTCATCGCGCCGCGGCATCTGCACCGGCGGCTGGCCGCTCGGCTGGACGGGGTGACGGCGGGGGAGCAGCCCGATCTCACGCGTACGGTCGTGCTCCTCGACCCCCGTCAGGCCAAGGGGCTGGAGTTCGACTCGGTGCTGGTGGTGGAGCCGGGGCTGTACGGCACGAGCGACTTGTACGTGGCCCTGACGCGTGCGACGCAACGCCTGGGCGTCCTCCACACGGGCCGCCTCCCCAAGGCCCTGTCCGAGAACTGACTTCCTTCGCCCCCGCCGCCCCTTCCCGTCCCGTCCCCGGGGGCTGCCGCCCCCGGGCCCCCGTTTCGGCCCTGGACGGGCCTCGTCCTCAAACGCCGGACGGGCTGAATTCAGCCCCTCCGGCGTTTGAGGAGCGGGGTCTGGGGCGGAGCCCCAGAAGGATGGGGCGGGTAGGGGCGGCGGGGGCGAGGAAACCTAGGCCGGGCGGAGCCAGACGGTGGCCAGGGGTGGCAGCGTCAGGCGGATGCTGGCCGGGTGGGCGTGCCAGGTCTGCGGCTCGGGCTTCACCGGCTCGGGGTTGACCACGTCACCGCCCCCGTACCGCGCCGCATCCGTGTTCAGAACCTCATGCCACGCCGGCACCTCCTCCGGCACCCCCAGCCGATACTCCTCCCGCACGACCGGCGACATGTTCGACACCGCCAGCAACGGCACCCCCTCCGCGTCGTACCGCAGAAACGCGAACACGTTGTCATCGGCGGCATCACCCACCACCCACCGGAACCCGGACGGATCCGTGTCCCGCTGCCACAGCGCCGGCGTATGCCGGTACACCGTGTTCAGGTCCCGCACCAGATCCCGCACCCCCCGATGGTCCGCCTCCGCCCCGTACGCGGGGTCCAGCAGCCACCAGTCCGGCCCGTGCGCCTCGGACCACTCCGCGCCCTGCGCGAACTCCTGCCCCATGAAGAGAAGTTGCTTCCCCGGGTGCGCCCACATGAAGCCCAGGTAGGCCCGCAGATTGGCCCGCTGCTGCCACCAGTCACCCGGCATCTTCGACACCAGCGACCGCTTGCCGTGCACCACCTCGTCGTGCGAGATCGGCAGGACGTAGTTCTCGCTGTACGCGTACACCATCGAGAACGTCATCTCGTCGTGGTGGTACCTGCGGTGCACCGGCTCCTTCGTCATGTACTGCAGCGAGTCGTGCATCCAGCCCATGTTCCACTTCAGCCCGAAGCCCAGCCCGCCGAAGCCGCCGGGACCGGTCACATGCGTCGGCCGGGTCACCCCGTCCCAGGCCGTCGACTCCTCCGCGATCGTCACGATCCCCGGGTTGCGCCGGTAGACGGTCGCGTTCATCTCCTGCAGGAACGCCACCGCGTCCAGGTTCTCCCGGCCGCCGTGCTCGTTCGGCACCCACTGGCCGGGCTCACGTGAGTAGTCCAGGTAGAGCATCGAGGCGACGGCGTCCACCCGCAGGCCGTCAATGTGGAACTCCTCGCACCAGTACACCGCGTTGGCGACCAGGAAGTTGCGCACCTCGCGCCGTCCGAAGTCGAACTCCAGCGTGCCCCAGTCGGGGTGCGCGGAACGCAGCGGGTCCTCGTGCTCGTACAGCGGGCGCCCGTCGAACTCGGCCAGCGCCCAGTCGTCGCGCGGGAAGTGCGCCGGCACCCAGTCCATCAGCACCCCGATCCCGGCCTGGTGCAGCCGGTCCACGAGGTACTTGAAGTCGTCGGGGGTGCCGAGCCGGGCCGTCGGCGCGTAGAACCCGGTGACCTGGTAGCCCCACGAGCCCCCGAACGGATGCTCGGCGACCGGCATCAGCTCCACATGCGTGAAGCCCAGGTCCTTGACGTAGGCGGGCAGCTGCTCCGCGAGCTGGCGGTACGTCAACCCCGGCCGCCAGGAAGCCAGATGGACCTCGTACACCGAGAACGGCGCCTCGTGCGGGGCCGGTGTCCCGCGCCGCTCCAGCCAGGCCGCGTCACCCCACTCGTACCCCGAGGCGTACACGATGGACGACGTGTTCGGCGGGGCCTCCGTGCGCCGGGCCATCGGGTCCGCGCGCAGCGTCTTCGAACCGTCGGGCCGGGTGATCTCGAACTTGTAGAGCTCGCCCTCCCCGATGCCGGGCACGAACAGCTCCCACACGCCCGTACCGCCGAGCGAGCGCAGCGGGTAGCCGGTGCCGTCCCAGTAGTTGAAGGTGCCGGCGAGCGAGACGCCGCGCGCGTTCGGCGCCCACACCGTGAAGCGGGTGCCGGTCACGCCCTGGTGCGTCATCGGCTGGGCGCCGAGGGCCCGCCACAGCTCCTCATGCCGGCCCTCACCGATCAGATGCAGGTCCAGGTCGCCCAGCGCGGGCAGGAAGCGGTACGCGTCCTCGGTCTCCTGCACCGTCCCCTCGTACGCCACGAGGAGCCGGTAGTCCTGCGGTACGTCCCGCAGCGGGAGCAGCCCGGTGAAGAAGCCGTCGCCGTCGTCGTGCAGCTCCGCCCGTACGGCACCGGCGACGACCGTCACCGACAGGGCGAACGGCCGGAAGGCACGGAAGGCGACCCCGCCGGGGACCGGGTGCGCGCCGAGCACGGAGTGCGGCTCGTGGTGCGTGCCGGACAGCAGCCGGTCGCGGTCGGCGGCGTCCAGGGCGGCGGAGTCCGCGACCGTCACGGGCGCCGGAGGCTGCTGCTCGCCGCCGCCCTTGCCCTCGCTCGCCTGCTGGGCGGGGATCTTCTTCTGCGCGGCCTGCTGGGCGGGAATCCGCCGGGTCCCGGCCTTCTTCGCACCCGCGCCCCCGGACGGCGGCGCGGTGGGGCCCTCGCCGGTGGAGCCCTTCCCAGCGGCGGCCTTGGCGGGGGTCCGCGCGCCGGCCTGCTTGGCGACGGTCTTCTTCGCGGGGGACTGCTGAGCGGCGGCCTTCTTGGCCACCGCTTTCTTGGCCACCGCCTTCTTGGCAGTGGCGGTCGTGGTCGCGGCCTTCTTGGCGGTCGTCTTCTTCGCCACGGCCTTCTTCGTCGCCGCGGCCTTCTTGGCAGCCGTCTTCTCGGCCGGAGCCGTCTTCTTCGCAGCCGTCTTCTTCGCGACCGCCGTCTTCTCGACGGCCTTCTTCGCGGCCGCCGCGGCCGGGGCCTTCTTCGCCGTCCCCTTCTTCGCGGCCCCCTCCCGCATGGACGCCACGGCCTTCTCCACGGCCTGCGCGGACCTGGCCGTCCCGGCCTGCGCGGCCTTCTTCGCGGGCGCCTTCCTGGCCGCCGTCTTCTTCGCCGGCGTCTTCGTCTCGGCCGTCGTGGACTCGGCCGGTGTCTGCGGGTCCGGCTCGCTGGGGGGAGTGGTGCGGGGGGTCACGGGCGGGGCCTCCTCGGCGAAGGGGGGAACACAGGGGTGGAGGGGGGTGCGGGCGGGGCGTCGGCGGCGAGCCGGCGTATCGCCGCCATCGGCACCGGCAGCCAGTCCGGCCGGTGCCGGGCCTCGTACACGACCTCGTAGATCGCCTTGTCCGTCTCGTACGCCCGCAGCAGCACCGGATCGGTCCGCGGGTCGGCGTCGCCGGCCTCGGCGTACCCGGTGCAGTAGGCGGCCCGGCAGGCCTCGGCCCAGCCGGGGGCCGGATGCTCGGCGGAGTGGGCGGCGTAGTCGAAGCTGCGCAGCATGCCGGCCACGTCCCGTACCGGCGGCTGCGGCATCCGCCGTTCCGCGAGCGGCTTCGACGGCTCGCCCTCGAAGTCGATCAGCCACCACTGCCCGGAGGGCGAGCGCAGGCACTGCCCGAGGTGCAGATCGCCGTGGACACGCTGGGCCGTCCAGGTGGAGCCCTCGGCGGCGAGTTCGGCCAGCGCGTCGAAGGCCGAGCGCAGGGCGGGCGCGTACGGCCGTAACGTGGGCACCGCCTGGGCGGCGGCGTCGAGCCGTTCGAGCATGCCCTCGACCTGTTGCCGCACCTGGGTGTGCCCGAGCGTGACGGTCGGCAGGGCGCGGGCCAGCGCCGTGTGCACCTCGGCGGTCGCGCGCCCCAGCGCCCGCGCGGCCGCCGCGAAGTCCTCGCCCTTGGCGAGCCCGCGCAGCGCCAGGTCCCAGCCGTCCGCCGCGCCCTGCACGAACGGCTGGAGCACCCCCAGCACATACGGCTCACCCGAGAGCTCCGCCCGCATCCACGCGGTCGGCGCGGGCACCCGGTCGCAGCCCTCGCGGGCCAGCGCCAGAGGCAGCTCCAGGTCGGGGTTGACGCCGGGCACCACCCTGCGCAGCAGCTTCAGGATGAACGTATCGCCGTATACGACAGAGGAGTTGGACTGCTCCGAGGTGATCAGGCGGGGCACCAGGCCCGACCGGATCTCGGTGCCGCTGTCCCGTTCGAAGCGCAGAGCGCCGATACGGGCCCCGGTGCGCAGGGCCTCCAGGAGCAGTTCGCAGGGGCGGGGGTCGTACAGCGCGTCGTACACGGTGCGTCCCGCGAGCGGGCCGCCGGTGACATGCCCGATCAGCGCGGGTGCCAGCCGGGGCGGCAGGGTCTCGCGTTCACCGATGAGCAACTGGTAGCAGTCCGCCGGTTGTTCGGGCGCGCCCCGCGCGGGTGTGAGCGGCTGATGGGCGCGCACCAGCAGGTGGTACAGGCCCCGGGTGCCGCCGGGCGGCAGCAGGGCGGTCGCCGCGACCATCGAGAAGCCCGTGACCGGACGCCCCTTGCCGGCGAACCAGCGCTGCCGCGGCAGCCAGTCCCTGAGCAGGGGCTCCAGTGACGCGAGGAGGCCGGGCGGGGTGGAGAGGGAGCTGCGGGTGACGGCTTCCGACATGACGTCGCGTCCTTTCCCCGGGCGGTCGGGGTGATACTTCTGCGTGCCCCCGGCGGGGCGGTGGAAACCGCCCCGCCGGGCTCTCAGGCGGCGTCCTTGCGCAGCCGGAACCAGTAGAAGCCGTGGCCCCCGAGCGTCAGCAAGTACGGGAGCTCACCGATGGCCGGGAATCGCACCCCGCCGAACAGCTCGACCGGATGGCGGCCGGTGAACGGGCTGAGATCGAGTTCCGTCGGCTGCGCGAACCGCGAGAAGTTGTTCACGCAGAGCACGAGGTCGTCCTCGTACTCCCGCAGGAACGCGATCACCGCCGGGTTCGTCGACTGGAGTTCGGTGTAGGAGCCGAGTCCGAAGGCGGGGTTCTGCTTGCGGATCTCGATCATGCGCCGGGTCCAGTGGAGCAGCGAGGACGGCGAGGACATGGATGCCTCGACGTTCGTGACCTGGTAGCCGTAGACCGGGTCCATGATCGTCGGCAGGAACAGCCGTCCGGGGTCGCTCGACGAGAAGCCGGCGTTGCGGTCCGGCGTCCACTGCATCGGCGTGCGGACGGCGTCGCGGTCGCCGAGCCAGATGTTGTCGCCCATGCCGATCTCGTCGCCGTAGTAGAGGATCGGCGAGCCCGGCAGGGACAGCAGCAGCGCGGTGAACAGTTCGATCTGGTTGCGGTCGTTGTCGAGGAGCGGGGCCAGACGCCGGCGGATGCCGATGTTGGCGCGCATGCGGGGGTCCTTGGCGTATTCCGCCCACATGTAGTCGCGCTCCTCGTCGGTGACCATCTCCAGGGTCAGCTCGTCGTGGTTGCGCAGGAAGATGCCCCACTGGCAGCCGGACGGGATGGCCGGGGTCTTCGCGAGGATTTCCGAGACGGGGTAGCGGGACTCGCGGCGCACCGCCATGAAGATGCGGGGCATGACCGGGAAGTGGAAGGCCATGTGGCACTCGTCGCCGCCCGAGGCGT
The DNA here is from genome assembly GCF_018070255.1 of Streptomyces sp. RK62. Taxonomy (NCBI): domain Bacteria; kingdom Bacillati; phylum Actinomycetota; class Actinomycetes; order Kitasatosporales; family Streptomycetaceae; genus Streptomyces; species Streptomyces sp. RK62. Next base: position 314,019 of record NZ_JAGPYD010000002.1, read on the forward strand.
AGTCCCCGAAGTAGTCGACGACGTCCTCCGGCCACTGGTTCGCCTCCGCCAGCAGCACCGTGTCCGGGTACTGCGCGTCGATCTCCTTGCGCACCCGCTTCAGGAACTCGTGGGTCGCCGGGAGGTTCTCGCAGTTGGTCCCTTCCTCGGCGTAGAGGTAGGGGACGGCGTCGAGGCGGAAGCCGTCGATGCCGAGGTCGAGCCAGAACTTCAGGGCGGAGAGGATCTCCTCCTGCACGGCCGGGTTCTCGTAGTTGAGGTCGGGCTGGTGGGAGAAGAAGCGGTGGAAGTAGTACTGCTTGCGGACCGGGTCGAAGGTCCAGTTGGAGGCCTCGGTGTCGACGAAGATGATGCGCGCGTCGGGATAGGCCTTGTCGTCGTCGGCCCACATGTAGTAGTCGCCGTAGGGGCCCTCGGGGTCCTTGCGGGACTCCTGGAACCACGGGTGCTGATCACTCGTGTGGTTCATGACGAAGTCGATGATCACCCGCATGCCCCGCTGATGGGCCGCGTCCACGAACTCCACGAAGTCCGCGAGGTCGCCGAACTCGGGGAGCACGGAGGTGTAGTCGGAGACGTCGTAGCCGCCGTCGCGCAGCGGGGACTTGAAGAAGGGCGGCAGCCACAGGCAGTCGACGCCGAGCCATTGCAGGTAGTCGAGCTTGGCGGTCAGGCCCTTGAGGTCGCCCACGCCGTCGCCGTTGCTGTCCTGGAAGGAGCGGACCAGGACCTCGTAGAAGACGGCGCGCTTGAACCAGTCGGGATCACGGTCGTTGGCCGGGGTGTCCTCGAAGGTGTCCGGGACGGGCTCGTTGACGATCATGTGGCGGGTGACCCTCCGATCTGCGGGGTGGACGGTCGCAGAGCCTCGCCGCGCGCATCCCGGGGACGCCCCCCGGGCTCCTGTCCGACGACGAGCACATGCGCGCCGCCGGGCAGCAGACGCACATAGTTCGCTCTGCCCCAGTGATAGGTCTCGCCGGTGAGCTCGTCGCGCACCGGCACCGACTCGTGCCAGTCCAGGCCGAGTTGCGGCATGTCCAACGAGACCGTCGCCTCCTGGGTGTGGTGGGGGTCGAGGTTGGCGACCACCAGAACAGTGTTCGAGCCGCTGCGCTTGGAGTAGACGAGCACCTCCTCCTTGTCCGCGTGGTGGAAGTGCAGGTCGCGCAGCTGCCGCAGCGCCGGGTTCTCCCGCCGGATCATGTTCAGCCGGGTGATGAGGGGGGTGATGGTGCGGCCCTCGCGTTCGGCGGTCTCCCAGTCGCGTTGGCGCAGCTGGTACTTCTCGCTGTTCAGGTACTCCTCGCTGCCCTCGCGCAGGGGGGTGTTCTCGCACAGTTCGTAGCCGCTGTAGACGCCCCAGGTGGGGGAGAGGGTGGCGGCCAGGACGGCACGGACCTCGAAGGCGGGACGGTGCCCGTGCTGGAGGTAGGCGTGCAGGATGTCGGGGGTGTTGACGAAGAAGTTGGGCCGCATGTAGGCGGCCGCCTCCCCCGACAGCTCGGTCAGATACTCCGTCAGCTCCTGCTTGCCGGTCCGCCAGGTGAAGTACGTGTACGACTGCTGGAAGCCGATCTGCGCCAGCGTGTGCATCATCGCCGGACGGGTGAACGCCTCCGCCAGGAAGATGACATCGGGGTCGGTGCGGTTGATGTCGGCGATGACCCGCTGCCAGAACACCACCGGCTTGGTGTGGGGGTTGTCCACCCGGAAGATCCGCACCCCGTGGCCCATCCAGTGCCGCAGGATCCGCAGGGTCTCCGCGACCAGCCCGTCCATGTCCGCGTCGAACGCGATCGGGTAGATGTCCTGGTACTTCTTCGGCGGGTTCTCCGCATACGCGATCGTGCCGTCCGGGCGGTGGTGGAACCACTCCGGATGCTTCGACACCCACGGATGATCGGGCGAGCACTGCAGCGCGAAGTCCAGCGCGATCTCCAGCCCCAACTCCCGCGCACGCGCCACGAACCGGTCGAAGTCCTCGATCGTCCCCAGATCCGGGTGCACGGCGTCGTGCCCGCCCTCGGGCGAGCCGATCGCCCACGGCACCCCCACATCGTCCGGCCCGGCCGACAGCGTGTTGTCGGGGCCCTTGCGGAACGTCGTCCCGATCGGATGGATCGGCGGCAGATACACGACGTCGAAGCCCATCGCGGCGATCGCCGGCAGCCGGCGCGCCGCCGTCTCGAACGTCCCGTGCGGCCGCTCCGGCGTCCCCTCCGAGCGCGGGAAGAACTCGTACCACGACCCGAACAGCGCCCGCTCCCGCTCCACCAGCAACGGCAACGCCTCCGACGCCGTCACCAGATCCCGCAACGGATACCGGCCGAGGACGTCGTCGATCTCGGGCGTCAGCGCGGCCGACAACCGCCATGCCGCCGGGCGGGACTCGTCCCGCAATGCCTCGGCGGCCCGCAGGACCACCGTCCGTCCCGCGCCCTCGGGCACGCCGTCGGCGGCGCGTTCGTGCAGGCGCGCGCCCTCCTCCAGCACCAGCTCGGTGTCGATGCCGGCCGGGATCTTGATCTGGGCGTGGTGCCGCCAGGTGGCGACGGGATCGCTCCACGCCTCGACCCGGAAGCTCCAGTCACCGGGCGCGTCCGGTGTCACGAGCGCGCCCCAGCGGTCGGTGCCCGGGGCGAGTTCGCGCATCGGGGTCCAGGGACCCGGGCGGCCCCTCGGATCGGTCAGCACGACGTTGGCGGCCACCGCGTCATGGCCCTCCCGGAACACGGTCGCCGTGACCATGAAGGACTCGCCGGTCACCGCCTTGGCGGGCCTGCGCCCGCGCTGCACGACCGGGCGGACGTCGAGGACGGGTATGCGCCCGATCCGGTCCGCCGCCCCGGCGGCCGGGGCGGGCCGCCGCGGCGTCGGCGGTCCCGGGTCGGCGGTCACGGTGTCATGGGCGGGCGGTGACTCGGCGCGGGTGGGCCGGGCCTGGGCGCGGGGCGTCGGGGGTGAGGACGACTGGTGGTGCTTGGCGGGCATGACCGCTCCTGTCCGCGTCAACGTTGGTGGGCGGATGACAATGGGGAGGTGGGTCCTGCGGTGTGACGGTGTCGCTGTCGGATGCACCCCGTGGGGGTGTGCGCCCGGGAGCGCACGGTGGGGTGTACCGGAGGAGCCTTCCCACCCTATTCGGGTGGGCAATCCGGCACTTTGTTAACTACTCACGCGTATGTCTACGCACAAGACCGGTCCCGTTCCGGACGAACGGGACCGGTCCCCGTGAGTGGCCGTCACACGGGCGTCACGGCTTCGGAACCCGCAGGAGTTCGTCCGGTGAGCCGGCCCCGCGGCCGGAGATCCTTCCGGAGACGGCCCGCGCCACCAGAGCCTTGGACACCTGTGCGGGCGTCGCCCGCCGATGGTCCGCCAGATAGAGCGCGGCGGCGCCCGCGACGTGCGGCGACGCCATCGACGTACCCGAGTAGGCCGCCTTCGCGGTGTCGCTCGCGTTCGACGCCGAGGTGATCGACACGCCGGGGGCGAACAGGTCCAGGGCGGGGCCGTGGTTGGAGAAGCCGGCCCGCCGGTCGGTGCGGTCGGTCGCGCCCACGGTGACGGCCTGGGAGACCCCGGCGGGGGAGTACAGCGCGGCGGGCTGTCCGGCGTTGCCCGCCGCGACCGTGTAGGTGACGCCGGACGCCACGGAGTCGCGTACGGCGGCATCCAGCTGGCGGTTGCGGGGGCCGCCCAGACTGACGTTGGCGACGGCCGGCTTCTTCGCGTTCCGGGTCACCCAGTCGATGCCCGCGATGACGTCGGCGGTGCTGCCGCCGCCCGTGTCGTCCAGCACCCGGACCGCCACGACCTGCGCCTTCTTGGCGATGCCGTACGTGGTGCCCGCGATCGTGCCGGCGACATGGGTGCCGTGGCCGTTGCCGTCGCCCGCCGTGCGGTCGTCGTCCACGAAGTCCCAGCCGTAGCGGGCGCGGCCGCCGAAGTCCCGGTGCGAGACGCGGACGCCGGTGTCGATGACGTACACGGTCACACCGGCCCCCGCCGGGCGCGGCCAGCTGTAGCTCATGCTCAGTGGAAGATTGGCCTGATCGACGCGGTCGAGTCCCCAGGACGGTGGATTCTCCTGCGTGTCCTCCAGCGTCACCCGGGTGTCCTGCGCGACCGAGGCGACCCGGGGGTCGGCCGCGAGCCGCCTGGCCTGTCTCGCGTCGGCGCGGATGGCCCAGCCGTTGAGGACCGTGCCGTACGTATGGCTGATTTCGACCCCATAGCGCGCGGCGAGACTCTTTCCGGCCGGCGACAGGGCCGCCGTCCCCTGTCTGAGCGTCACCACGTAACTGCCGCCGACGGCGCCGGGCAGCCCGGCGCCCTGTATCCGCCCCTCCGGTGCGGCGTGCGCGGGCGCGGTGACGACCGAGAGCGCGGCGACACAGGTCACCGCGGTCAGGCCGGCCGCCCAGCGCAGACGCCGTGTGCGCGTCCGTGCCATGGTGTGGCTTCCCCTCCTCGACTCGGCGCACGGCGGCCCTGAAGCACCCGGTGCACCCGGCGTGGGCCGGCGCGCCATCCGTCACCCTCTCCTGATGCGAGAAGTCGCCACAAGGACGCCTACGGGGGTGGAATCGGCCATATCCGCCATGGCCGGATGCGTAAAGGTTGCGTCCACTTTCGGACGGACATCGGCCGTACGACGCGCCCCGGGTACGCAAAACGCACGCTGGTGACGAAGCCCCGCATACCGATACCGTCGGGGGCGTTGACGGGACCCACACCGCCGTGTGTCCCCTGCCACGTGCTGCCCGAGGTGGAAAGTGAAGGCGATCCGTCGGTTCACCGTCCGTCCTGTCCTCCCCGAACCCCTGCGGCCCCTCAGCGATCTGGCGCGCAATCTGCGCTGGTCCTGGCACGCGCAGACCCGCGAACTGTTCCGCTCCGTCGACCCCGGGCGCTGGGCCGCCTCGGGCGACGACCCCGTACGGCTCCTGGGCAGCGTCCCGCCCGCGCGGCTCGCCGAGCTGGCCCAGGACGCGTCCTTCCTGGAGCGGCTGGCCGCCGCCGCCCGCGACCTCGACGACTACGTCACCGGCGACCGCTGGTACCAGCTGCAGCCCGCTGGACTGCCCGCGGCGATCGCCTACTTCTCGCCCGAGTTCGGCATCACGGCCGCCCTGCCGCAGTACTCCGGCGGCCTCGGCATCCTCGCCGGCGACCATCTGAAGGCGGCCAGCGACCTCGGCGTCCCGCTGATCGGCGTCGGCCTGCTCTACCGGCACGGCTACTTCCGCCAGACCCTGTCCCGGGACGGCTGGCAGCAGGAGCACTACCCGGTCCTCGACCCCAACGAGCTGCCGCTCGCCCTGCTCGAGGAGGCCGACGGCACCCCCGCCCGGCTCCGGCTGGCCCTGCCCGGCGGCCGGTCGCTGCACGCCCGGATCTGGCTCGCCCAGGTCGGCCGGGTCCCGCTGCTGCTGCTCGACTCCGACGTCGAGGAGAACGACCTCGGCGAACGCGGCGTCACCGACCGGCTCTACGGCGGCGGCAGCGAGCACCGGCTGCTCCAGGAGATGCTCCTCGGCATAGGAGGGGTGCGGGCCGTGCGGACGTACTGCCGGCTCACCGGCCACCCGGCGCCCGAGGTCTTCCACACCAACGAGGGCCACGCCGGCTTCCTCGGCCTGGAGCGCATCGCCGAACTGTGCGAGGGCGGCCTCGACTTCGACGCGGCACTGGAGGCCGTCCGGGCCGGGACGGTGTTCACCACGCACACCCCCGTCCCGGCCGGCATCGACCGGTTCGACCGCGAACTGGTCGCCCGTCACTTCGGGCCCGACGCCGAACTGCCCGGCATCGAGGTGGGGCGCATCCTCCAGCTCGGCATGGAGACCTACCCCGGTGGCGAGGCCAACCTGTTCAACATGGCCGTGATGGGCCTGCGCCTCGGTCAGCGCGCCAACGGCGTGTCCCTGCTGCACGGCAACGTCAGCCGCGAGATGTTCTCCGGGCTGTGGCCGGGCTTCGACCCCGACGAGGTGCCGATCACCTCCGTCACCAACGGTGTGCACGCCCCGACCTGGGTCGCGCCCGAGGTGTTCCGCCTCGGCGCGGACCGGATCGGCGCCCGGCGCATGGAGGACGCGCTGACCGTCGGCGGCTCCGACCGCTGGGACGCCGTCGCCGACATCCCCGACCAGGAGGTCTGGGAGCTGCGCCGGGTGCTGCGCGAACAGCTCGTCCAGGAGGTGCGCGAGCGGCTGCGGGCCTCCTGGCGGCAGCGGGGCGCCGGGACCGCCGAGCTCGGCTGGGTCGACGGCGTCCTCGACCCCGACGTCCTCACCATCGGCTTCGCCCGCCGCGTCCCCTCGTACAAGCGGCTGACGCTGATGCTGCGGGACCCCGACCGGCTGATGAGCCTGCTGCTGCACCCGGAGCGGCCCGTCCAGATCGTGGTCGCCGGCAAGGCGCACCCGGCGGACGACGGCGGCAAACGCCTCGTGCAGGAACTCGTCCGCTTCGCCGACGACCCCCGGGTGCGCCACCGCATCGTCTTCCTGCCCGACTACGGCATGGCGATGGCCAAGAAGCTCTACCCCGGCTGCGACATCTGGCTGAACAACCCGCTGCGGCCCCTGGAGGCGTGCGGCACCTCCGGGATGAAGGCGGCGCTCAACGGCTGCCTCAACCTGTCCGTCCTGGACGGCTGGTGGGACGAGTGGTTCCAGCCCGACTTCGGCTGGTCGATCCCCACGGCCGACGGCACCGGCACCGATCCCGACCGCCGGGACGACATAGAGGCCGCGGCGCTGTACGACCTGCTGGAGCAGCGGATCACCCCCCGTTTCTACGAGCGCGGGCGGGACGGTCTGCCGGACCGCTGGATCGAGATGGTCCGCCGGACCCTGACCCTGCTCGGCCCGAAGGTGCTGGCAGGCCGCATGGTCCGCGAGTACGTCGACCGCCTCTACACCCCGGCCGCGCACGCCCACCGCGCGATGACCCCGGACGCGGCGCGCGAACTGGCCGGCTGGAAGGCCCGGGTGCGCTCCGCGTGGCACGCCGTCACCGTCGACCACGTCGAGACGTCGGCCGCGGCACCCACCGCGGAACTCGGCTCGACCCTGAGCCTGCGCGTGCGCGTCGGCCTCGGCGAGCTGGGCCCGGAGGACGTCGAGGTGCAGGCCGTCTCGGGCCGGGTCGACGGCGAGGACCGGATCGCGGACGCCTCCACGGTGCCGCTGAAGCCGGTGGGCAGCCCCGACACGGACGGCCGCTGGGTCTACGAGGGCCCGCTCTCCCTCGACCGCACCGGCCCCTACGGCTACACGGTCCGCATCCTCCCGTCCCACCGCCTCCTCGCCTCCAGCGCCGAACTCGGCCTCCTGGCGGTTCCCTCCCAGGAGACGGGGGAGGGCGGCGGGGTCCTGCTGCGCTGAGCGTGCGGGAACCGGCCCGGAGGTGAAGATCCCTCTCCACGGAGGGAGCGAACCCTGTGAGAATGGGGGCGCTTCATCGTGGAGAGGGGGACCCCATTCAGTCGGTCCTGGGGAACATCGTGATCGGGCTGGTGACCAGTCTGCTCGGTGGCGGCTTCGTCTGGTTGTGGGAGCGGGCCAAGAAGGCCCGGGCGGTGAACAGGAGGGCGGCGTTCTTCGGCGTCCGGCCGGGCGAGACGTGCCTGATCGTCCTGGGCAACAAGCACGACGCACCGGGCACCGCCCACTACCGTGACGTCCGGGCCGTCGTCGAACTGACGCTGCTCATCGGCGAGCTGGGGTGCAAGGCCGCCGTCGAGCCGGGGGCCTTCCGCGGCGGCAACGACGACCGCACGGAGTTCTGCGTCGGCGGCCCGGCCGGCGGCGCCAACCTCCGCACCGGCGGCCACCTCGCCGCCCATCTGCCCGGGGTCACCGTCCACCCCTACGACGGCATCCGGCCGGAGTCGGTGGCCATCGAGGTCGGAGGCGAGAAGTTCCTCTTCGACCGCGGCAACCAGGAGTACGCCTTGGTCGCCAAGTTCACGCCCGCCGAGTCCAGCCGCCCCGTGTTCCTGGTTTGCGGCCAGTCCTCGGTGACGAACCTCGCGGCCGTCCACTACCTCCGCCGCGAGTACGCGCACGTCGCGGAACGGCTCCCGTCGGTGGACCGCTTCTGCCTCCTGATCAAGGTCACCGACATCGGCACGTACGAATACCACCGGGCGACCCCGGAACGGGACGTCACAGCGTCCGCGTTCGGGCGGTGACGCCGGTCAACGGTTCGGGAGTTCCCGCAGGACCACGTCCGCCGCCCGCTGCCACGGCACCTTCCCGGCGAGGACCCGGCGAAGCTCCGCGGCCTGACGGAACGCCCCCTCGAGGTCGCGCAGCTTCCCGTTGACGGCCCGTGCCCACTTCTCGGTGTCCTCGTGGTCGTCTCCCGAGAGCTCGACGACGAACCGGCTCGCCGGCTCGTGCCCGAGCTCTTCCCGCAGCAGGTCGGCCAGTCCGCTGTCCGATCCCACCAGCACCGGGATGCCGGCCAGGATCGCCTCCAGACCGACCAGACCGAACCCCTCCCTGCGGGACGGCATGATCACGAGGCCGGCGCTGCGCAAGTCGTCCTCGATACGGTCCTGCTCCGCCGTGTAGGGCCGGACGACCACGTCCAGCCTGCCGGTGCCCGCCCAAGCCTTGATCTGCTTCCACGAGGCCTCCACCTCGCTCTCGGGCGCCCCGCGCACGACCAGGCGGACACCGAAGCGCAGACCTTCGGCATGGAACCACTGCGCGACCTTGCCGCAGGCCCCGGCGGCGATGTCGAGGCCCTTGAGCTCCGCGTCCTCGATACGGCCGAGCAGGAAGACCCGGAGCGGCCGCCCCTTCGGTGGGACACGATCGGCCGCGCCCGGCACCTCGGTGTCGAACCCCGGGTCGAGCCTTTCGGGCCAGAGCCCCTCGGGGCTCCGCACCTCGTCGAGGAACTGGTCGTACAGCCGGGGCCCGACAGCGATGACACGGTGGGCGGTTCCGCCCAGGGCGCGCTCGATGCGGGTGCGTTCCTCGGCCAGCAGACCGGCGTCGTTGCCCCGGTCCGGCTTGTGCCACTCGATCTCGTCCGGGGCCATGTGCACGAAGTGCAGGCGGCGGGCGCCGGGGAAGAGGTCGTCGCGCAGCTGCTGTGCCGGAGGGCCGGTGATGCGGCCGTGGCCGAGGACCAGGTCGGGCTCGACGCCCGCGGGGAGGTCGCGTGGGCGGGCGGCCAGGCGCATGTCCGCCGAGGCCCCCGGGATCCTGCGGGCGGGCAGCAGGGTGACGCCGGCCGCGTCGGCGGCCGACATCTCCTCGGCGGTGGCCTCCAGCACCACGCAGAACACCTGGGCCCCGGCGGCCGCCAGGGCACGGCACAGCTCGCGATTGAAGGTGCTGAGACCTCCGTGCGAGGAGGACCACTCGGTGGCGACGGAGAGCACGACGGGGGGACGGTCCGCGGACTCGGGGGCCGGGGTGTCGGTGGCCGTACGCAGGGCAGGCGGCTCGGCGCCCATGGCCACCGGGACCTCGGCGGTCACCCCGAGCGCGGCCCGGGCCCGCCGCGCCGCGTCGATGAGATCCACGTCGGTCTCCTCGCGCAACAGGGAGGAGTCCTCGGGATCGGGCAGCAGGAGGTAGCCGATCGAGTAGTTGGTCATCGCGACTCTGTCCAGCTCGGCCGCCGTCTCCTTGAGCCGCCCCGCTGCCAGGTCCGCCTCTCCGGCCAGCAGGTGTGCCATGGCCGTGTTGTAGAGACTCAGTGCGCGATTCCAGGGGTTGTCGGCCAGGGCGACGGCCTGACGCGACCATTCGAGCGCGTCCTCGCGGAGGCCGGCTTTCAGATGGAGGTAGCCCAGGCAGTTGGCCTGTTCCCAGCCGGGGTCCAGCGCGAAGGACGACTGGAAGCGTGCCCGCGCGCGGACGAGGTCGCCGGTGGCGTAGGCGCCGTACGCCGCCACCCGGTGGTTGTAGCCCAGTTCGTACCGCAGCCTGCCGGTCGCCTTCTGGAACCATTCCTCGGCCGGCCAGGTCCGCAGGGGCTGGCGGACGCGCTCCGCCGTGAGTCGGCCGCCGAACCCGGCGATGCGTTCGGCCGCCGCTGTGAAGTCGGCCCGCTGACCGAGCTCGATGTCGTCGGTGTCTGCCGCGTAGAGCCAGCGCTGGACGACATGCTCCCCGTAGGAGCAGGTGACGGTGGTGAGGTCGAGTGCCTTGGGCTCGCCCGCCTGGAGGATCGCGAAGTGCACGAAGTCGATCGGCGGGGTGGCGTCCGGGCCGGCGGCGGGGAGGCGGCCCAGCGCGTCGAAGCTGCGCTCGAGGGCGGTCGCGCCCATCCGCGCGCAGCAGGTCGGCATGATGCGAAGGGGCTCCTCGGCGAACTCGTGCAGCAGGCACAACAGACGGTTCGTCAGCATTCCCCGCACGTCGGCCCGGCTGGTGAGCTGGGCGTGCGGTAAGGGCCCGAGAACGCCGGCCGACCACACACGGGTGTACACCTCGTCGAAGAGCTCGGTCTCGATGGCGAGCCGCACGGTGTCCCCGTCCTGGAGGATGCCCCGATCCACCAGCGCCGCGCGGTACTGCTCGTACTCCTCGTGGGTGATCTCCGGTGTCTCCGCCAGGCAGTGGCAGAACCAGGCCTCGTCCGCCGTCGCGTGGTCCAGGGCGGAGGTCAGCACGTTGAAGGCGATCAGCTCGGCTCGCCCCATGGCGCGCACGGCGCGGATCAGCGGGCGTTCGAGGACGCTGCTGTGCGACTCCGACTCCATGCGGGAGCGGATGTCGGCGAGCACTTCCGGAGTGAGTTCCAGATCGGCCGTGAGACCCCGCCTGAGACGTTCGAACATCTCATGGCAGTACAACTGGATGGCGTACGGATTGCCGTCGGTGAGCTGCCTCAGCGGTGACACGAGGTCTTTCACGGAGATGCCGAAGACACCGGCTTTCATCAGGGGGCGCTCGATGCAGGCGAGGATGTCGTCCTCTTCCACGAACCGTCTGACCTCGATCCGCCGGAACTGTCTCAGGATCGGCGAGTGCACCTCCGCGATCCTGTCCGTCAGCCCCGACGTGCCCGCGAGGACCAGCACCAGACCGTCGACGCGGGAGGTGAGGAAGCGCAGGGCGGAGAGCGCGCGGGCGTCGTCCGCGATCACCTGGGCCTCGTCCACCATCAGTGCGATCGGGTGCCCGAGCAGGGCTACGAATGCGGCGAGGTCGGCACGGAGCGCAGCCTCCGGCACCCGACCGCCCGGACCGGCGAGGGCCACCGCTTCGGGGAACTGGAGCGGTGCCACCGAGGAGGCGTCACCGGCCCCGGCCATCACCCGCCGCACGGCGGCCAGTTCGAACGGCAGCGGGGGCCCCTCCGAGCCCGAGGTGATCACCGCGACGAGTTCGTCGTACAGCTTGCGGAAGAAGACGAGCGGGTCTCCGTCGCCCGCGATCAGCTCGACGCGGACCGTGGTCAGATCGTGCGCGCGGGCCATCCGTTCGGCGGCGTTGAGAAGGCTGGTCTTGCCGGCCGCCCGGGGGCCGTCCAGCACGACGCAGACCGAGGGCCGGTCGACCGCCGCCTGGACGAGTTCGTGGGAGATGGTGGCGAGTTCCTCGTCCCGGCCTGCGAAGACCGCGGCGTCGCGCACCGGATTCCGGTAGTCGTACGGATTGGTCACCTCGGAGATGTCCACGAACCCCCCTCACCTCACGCCGATCGTACGATCACCCGGGGGAGTGGGGCGACCGTCAGGTGTCTTCTCCGCAGAGCCTGCGCAGCACTGTGCCGCAGCGGCGGGCGTAGGCGTGCTGGAGGCCTCGGGTGGCCGGGCCGGCCGCGCGGGAGTACCACTTGGCGGGGCGGCTGAAGGCGTTCACGGACAGCCAGACCGTGCCGTCGCCGGTGCGTTCCACGACGAAGGCCTCCTCGCCGCACTCGGGGTGGCCGCTGAGGGTGCCGTAGGCCCAGCCGGTCCTGCGGTACTCCTCGACGGTCCACACGACCCGGCAGGGGGCCTTGATCATGCCGGCGAGGGTGACCGTGACGTCGACGCCGGTGGCCGCGCGGTCGGCCGAGGCGTCGATGCCGACGCCCATCGCGCGGTGCATCTCCCAGGTCATCACCGCCTCGGCGGCTCTGCGGAAGACGTCCTCGCCCTCGCCTACGCGGGTGCGCACATGGAGGGGGTGGAAGCCGGGCGGGCAGAAGCCGGTCTCCCGGGTCGCGCCGACGGCGTCGTACGTGAAGGACATGGGTCCCAAGAGTAGGGCGGCACCCGGGGACGCGGTCGTCCCGGGTGCCGCCCGCCGGTTCAGGACCGGGTCAGCTCACGTTGACCGCGGCCCAGGCGGCGGCCACCGCCTTGTACTCGGTGCTGGTGGAGCCGTACAGGGCCGACGCGGCGTTCAGCGTGGCCGTGCGGGCGCCCGCGTAGTTCGTCGTCGACGTCATGTACGACGTCAGCGCCTTGTACCAGATCTGGACGGCCTTGGCGCGGCCGATGCCGGTGAGCGTCGAGCCGTTGGAGGTCGGGGAGTTGTAGCTCACCCCGTTGATCGTCCGGGCGCCGCTGCCCTCCGCGAGGAGGAAGAAGAAGTGGTTCGCGGGGCCCGACGAGTAGTGCACGTCGAGGTTCTTCAGGCTCGACGACCAGTTGTCGGCGGAGGCGCCGTCCTTGCTGGGCTTGTCCATGTGGCGCAGCGGCGTGCCGTCGCCGTTGATGTCGATCTTCTCGCCGATGAGGTAGTCGCCGGCGTCCGAGGAGTTCGCCGCGTAGAACTCCACGGCCGTGCCGAGGATGTCCGAGGTGGCCTCGTTCAGGCCGCCGGACTCGCCCGAGTAGTTCAGGCCCGCGGTGTTGGAGGTGACGCCGTGGGTCATCTCGTGGCCGGCCACGTCCAGCGAGGTCAGCGGGTGGGTGTTGCCCGTGCCGTCGCCGTACGTCATGCAGAAGCAGCTGTCCGACCAGAACGCGTTGACGTAGGCGTTCCCGTAGTGGACGCGGGAGTAGGCGGCCTTGCCGTCGTTCTTGATGCCGTTGCGGCCGAAGGTGTTCTTGTAGAAGTCCCAGGTGACCTGGGCGCCGTACGCGGCGTCCACGGCGGCCGTCTGGTCGCTGGTGGAGCTGGAGGCGCTGCCGGTGCCCCAGGCGTCGTCCGCGTCGGTGAACAGGGTGCCCGCGGCCGAGCTGGTGCTGCGCGCCTTGTTGTACGTCTTGTGACCGCCGCGCCCGGTGTCGTACAGCTGGTACGTCGAACCGGACTTGGTGGTGCCGAGGGTGACGCTGCCCGAGTACAGGCTCTTGCCGCTGCCGGTCTCGATGCCCTGGAACTCGTAGAGCTTCGCGCCGGTCGCGGCGTCGGTGACGACGTGCAGCTCGTTCGGGGTGCCGTCCTCCTGCAGGCCGCCGACGACGGTCTCGTAGGCGAGGGTCGGCTTGCCGCTCGCGGCCCAGATCACCTTGCGCGGCGCGCGGTCGGCCTCGGTCTTCTCGGCGCCGGCCGCCTCGGCCCGCTTCAGGGCCTGGCCCTCGGCCTTCGCGGCGCTGATCGCCGGCTTCAGCGAGGACACCTCGATGGCGGCCTTCGTCGCCTTGGTGACGCCCTTGCGCGCGCCGGACGCCGACTCGTGGACGACCAGGTCGCCGCCGAGGACGGGGAGTCCGGCGTAGGTGCGCTCGTAGCGGGTGTGCACGGAGCCGTCGGCGTCCTTGACGACGTCTCTGACGACCAGCTTCTCCTGGGCGCCGAGGCCGAGGTCCTCGGCGGTTCCGGCGGCCTCGGCCTGCTGGTCCTGGATCAGGGCGGTGCGCGCGGCGGGCGCCAGGGCGACCGGGACGGCGAGCGGGGCGGCCTCGGCGCCGGGGGCCGCGGACGAGGTCCCGGTGGTCAGGGCGGTGGTGAGGAGTGCCCCGGCCGCGACGGCGGTCGATATGGCCAGGGTGGTGCGCTTGCGACGCGCGTAGAGGGGGGTCACACGGGCTCCTTGGTGGGGGAAGGACGGGGAGTTCTGTGCGGCGGTTGAGGGAAGAGTGGCATCTAGGTCGCGTACATGTCATGAGCCCGAGATGATGTTGACCTGAACTTGACCATTCATCAAAATGTTTCTGATATGTGAACGGGCGCCGCCCCGGCGGGAGTTGAACCCACCGGGACGGCGCCCCGCACTGGGAAGCACCGCGTGCGTGCGGCCTACGGGAAGGTCAGCTTCCAGCTGTTGATGTAGCCGGTGTCGAGTGACGCGTTGTCCTGGACCCGCAGTTTCCAGACACCGTTGGCGGCCTCGGAGGACGCGTTCACGGTGTACGTGGTGTCGATGTTGTCCGCGCTGCCGCCGGTGCCGTAGCCCTTGAGGACGTAGACACTCCCGTCGGGAGCGAGCAGGTCGACCTTCAGGTCACCGATGTAGGTGTGGACGATGTTCACACCGACCTGGAGGTTGGACGGCGCGTTGCCGGTCCGCCCCGACACGGTGATCGACGAGGTGACCGCCGAGCCGCGGTCCGGGATGGAGACGTCGGCCGTGTTCTCGAAGACGGTGCCGCCGCCGCCCCCGCCGTCGGAGCGCGTGCCCACGTTGACACCCGCCCAGGCGTCCTGGACCGCCTTGTACTCGGCGCTGGTGGTGCCGTAGAGCTCACCGGTCGCGGCCAGGGTGCCGGTGCGGGCGGCCGCGTAGTTGGTGTTCGAGGTGAACTTCGTGGTCAGCGCGCGGAACCAGATCTTCTCCGCCTTGGCGCGGCCGATGCCGGTGACCGGAAGGCCGTCCGAGGTGGGCGAGTTGTAGGTGACACCGTTGATGGTCTTGGTGCCGCTGCCCTCGCTCAGCAGGTAGAAGAAGTGGTTCGCCGGCCCGGACGAGTAGTGCACGTCGATCGAGCCGATGCCCGAGTACCAGGCGTCCTTGGACGCGCCGTCCTTGCTCGGCTTGTCCATGTAGCGCAGCGGCGAGCCGTCGCCGTTGATGTCGATCTCCTCGCCGATGAGGTAGTCGCCGACGTCGGAGGAGTTGTTCGCGTAGAACTCGACGGTCGAGCCGAAGATGTCGGACGTCGCCTCGTTCAGACCACCGGACTCGCCGCTGTAGACCAGGCCCGCGGTGTTGGAGGTGACGCCGTGGGTCATCTCGTGGCCGGCCACGTCGATCGACGTCAGCGGGTGGGTGTTCCCCGAGCCGTCGCCGTAGGTCATGCAGAAGCAGCTGTCGGACCAGAACGCGTTCACGTAGTTGTTGCCGTAGTGCACGCGGGAGTAGGCGCCGACGCCGTCGCCCCGGATGCCGCTGCGGCCGTGCACGTTCTTGTAGTAGTCCCACGTCAGCGCGGCGCCGTAGTGCGCGTCGGCGCCCGCGGTCTCCGTGTTGGACGCCGAGCCGTTGCCCCACACGTCGTCGGCGCCGGAGAAGAGCGTCCCGGTGCCCGAGGTGCCGCGGTTGAGGTTGTACGTTTTGTGGCCGCCGCGCGCGCCGTCGGTCAGGTTGTACGTCGACCCCGACTGCGTGGTGCCGAGCGTCACCGTGCCGCTGTACATCGTGTTGCCGGTGCCGGTCTCGATGCCCTGGTGCTCGTAGAGCTTCTCGCCGGTGGCCGCGTCGGTGATGACGTGCAGCTCGTTGGGCGTGCCGTCGTCCTGGAGGCCGCCGACGACGGTCTCGTAGGCGAGGGTGGGCTTGCCCTGCGCGGCCCAGATCACCTTGCGCGGAGCCTTGTTGACGTCCGGGCTCTTGGCGTCCTCGGCCTTCGCCGCGGCCAGCGCCTGCTTCTCCGCCTTCGCGGCGGGGACGGCGGCGGCCGTCGTCGCCGGCTTGATGGCGGCCTTCGTCGCCTTCACGACGTCCTTGGTGGCGCCCGACTTCGCGGTCTCCACGACGAGGTCGCCGCCGAGGACCGGCAGACCGTCGTAGGTGCGCTCGTAGCGGGTGTGGACCGTGCCGTCGCCGTCCTTGACGACGTCACGGACGACCAGCTTCTCCTTGGCGCCGAGGCCCAGGTCCTTCGCGGTGTCCGCCTTGGTGGCGTTGGCCTCGCGTATCAGCTCGGCGCGCTGGGCGGGGGTGAGCTTGACCGACTCGGCGCCCGGGAGCACCTGGCCGGCCGCCTGCGGGGCCCGGGGCGGGGCCGCGGTCGCGGCGCCCGTCTGGACGGCTGCCGCGACGAGCGCGGCGACGCCGACGAGGGCCACGGCGGCGGCCCGGCGGCGGGGGGTGTGGGGGGTGCGTCTGTGGGAGGACCTGTCTCTCAACACTGACTCCTTCTGCGCGGCCGCGGATCACACGGCCAGGGGAGACCGGCCGGCGGGTGGGCCGTCCGGGCAGATCGGGGTGGTACGCAGAACGACGTGCGCGTGCGGAGCTCGGCCGCGGCCACCGCCGTACGGCGGTGCTGTGGGGTTGCTGTGTCGCGGCCGTGGGAAGAGTGGCAGGTGATTGCGGTTTCTGTCAGGGGCGCGTCAGGAACTTGGCCGGAAATCGTTCGTTGTCCGGGAGTTCACGTTCGATAAACGGACCGGACGCCTCGGGCGCTCCGGAGGATTCGGGACGCCCTGACCGCCTCAGACGTCGATGCGCTCCAGATCGCGCAGCCACGCCGCCGCGTTGCCGTCCGAGGGCGCCCGCCAGTCCCCGCGCGGCGAGAGCGAGCCGCCCGCCGAGACCTTCGGGCCGTTCGGCATCGCGGAGCGCTTGAACTGTGCGAATGCGAAGAAGCGACGGCAGAAGACCTCCAGCCAGCGCCTGATCTCCGCCAGGTCGTACGCCACCCGCTTGGCCTCGGGGAAGCCGGGCGGCCAGGCGCCCGCCTCCGCGTCGTGCCAGGCGTGCCAGGCCAGGAAGGCGATCTTCGACGGCCGGAAGCCGTACCGCAGCACATGGAACAGCGTGAAGTCGTGCAGCGCGTACGGCCCGATCTTCGACTCCGTCGACTGCATCTCCTCGCCCGGCACCAGCTCCGGGCTGATCTCCGTGTCCAGGATCGCGGTCAGCGTACGGCCGGTCTCCTCGTCGAACTGCCCGGAGGCGACGACCCAGCGGATCAGATGCTGCATCAGCGTCTTCGGCACCCCGCCGTTGACGTTGTAGTGGCTCATCTGGTCGCCGACGCCGTACGTCGACCAGCCCAGCGCCAGCTCCGACAGGTCGCCCGTGCCCAGCACGATCCCGCCGCGCTGGTTCGCCAGCCGGAACAGGTAGTCGGTGCGCAGGCCGGCCTGCACGTTCTCGAAGGTGACGTCGTACACCGGCTCACCGGACGCGAACGGGTGCCCCATCTCCTCGAGCATCAGCCGCGCGGTCGGCGTGATGTCCAGCTCGGCCGCCGTGACACCCAGCGAGTTCATCAGCTTGTGCGCGTTGTCCTTGGTGTGGTCGCTGGTCGCGAAGCCCGGCAGCGTGAACGCCAGGATGTCGCTGCGCGGCCGGCCCGCCCGGTCCATCGCGCGGGCCGCGACGATCAGCGCGTGCGTGGAGTCCAGACCGCCGGACACCCCGATGACGACCTTCGGGTTCCCGATCGCGGCCAGTCGCTGCTGGAGCCCCGCGACCTGGATGTTGTACGCCTCGTAGCAGTCCAGGGCGAGCCGGCCGGCGTCCGCCGGCACGAACGGGAAGCGCTCCACCCGGCGCCTGAGTCCCAGGTCGCCGGCGGGCGGGTCGAGCAGGAACGCGATCCGCCGGAAGTCACCGGTGCGCCCGGCGTGGGTGCGCCGGTTGTCGTCGAACGTGCCCATCCGCAGCCGCTCCTGGCGCAGCAGGTCCAGGTCGACGTCGGCCACCGCGAACTGGTCGTCGGCGGAGAAACGGTCCGTCTCCGCGAGGAGCACACCGTTCTCGTAGATCATCGTCTGCCCGTCCCAGGACAGGTCCGTGGTCGACTCGCCCAGACCGGCCGCCGAGTAGACGTAGGCCGCGAGGCAGCGCGAGGACGCCGAACGGCACAGCAGCCGGCGGTCCTCCGCCCGGCCCACCGTGATCGGGCTGCCCGACAGGTTCGCCAGCACCGTCGCACCCGCGAGCGCGGCCTCCGCGCTCGGCGGCACCGGCACCCACATGTCCTCGCAGATCTCCGCGTGCAGCACGAGGCCCGGCACGTCCCGCGCCTCGAAGAGCAGGTCCGTCCCGAACGGGACCTCCTCGCCGCCGATCCGGATGGTGCCGCCGCGCTCGTCGTCACCGGCCGCGATCTGCCGCTTCTCGTAGAACTCGCGGTAGTTCGGCGGGTACGACTTCGGCGCCACGCCGAGGATCCGGCCCCGGTGCACGACGACCGCGCAGTTGTAGACCCGGTTCCGGTGGCGCAGCGGGGCGCCCACCACCAGCACCGTCAACAGGTCGGCCGACCCCGCGACCACCGTGTCCAGCGCCCGTTCCACGTCGTCCAGCACCACGTCCTGGAGCAGCAGGTCCTCGATGGAGTAGCCGGTCAGCCCCAGCTCGGGGAAGACGGCGACCGCCACGCCCTCCTCGGCGCACCGCCGGGCCTGCCGCAGGGCGGCCTCCGCGTTGGCCCGCGGGTCGGCGATGACGGTGTGGCCCGTGCACGCGGCCACCCGCGCGAAGCCGTGCTGGTAGATCGACCAGAAGTTCAATGGACCGTGGCTTTCTGCTGGACGTTCTTCGGCGTGTCAGCCTCTAGTACCCCATTGAGCATAGATCTTCCGATCATGCGCCCTCGGATGCAGGGCCCGGGGTCCGAGGCGCCGTGAAGGGAGCCGCGGGCCGCTCGCCGTGCCAGGACCGCCACAGCGCCGCGTACGCCCCGCCCGCCGCGACCAGTTCCTCGTGCGTGCCCAGCTCGGTGAGCAGACCGCCCTCCATCACGGCCACCCGGTCGGCGTCGTGCGCGGTGTGCAGCCGGTGGGCGACGGCGACGACCGTACGGCCGCGCAGCACCGCCGCGAGGGCCCGCTCGGTGTGCCGGGCGGTCGTCGGGTCGAGCAGGGCCGTGGCCTCGTCGAGGATCAGGGTGTGCGGGTCGGCGAGCACCACGCGGGCGAGGGCGAGCTGCTGGGCCTGGGAGCCGTCCGTGGGGGTGCCTCCGTCGCCGAGCCGGGTGTCCAGTCCCGCGGGCAGCTCCCGCACCCAGGTGTCGGCGCCGACCGCGGTGAGCGCGGCCCACAGCGCCTCGTCGGACGCGGACGGCTCGGCGATCCGGAGGTTGTCGCGGACCGTGCCCAGGAAGACGTGGTGCTCCTGGGTCACCAGGACGACCTGACGGCGCAGCCGTTCCGGGTCGAGCCCGGCCACGGGCACCCCGCCGACCGTCACCGCGCCGGCGGTGGGCGCGTCCACACCCGCCAGCAGCCGGCTCAGCGTCGACTTCCCGGCGCCCGACGGGCCGACGATCGCGAGGCGTTCGCCGGGGCGCACCGCCAGATCGACGCCGCCGAGGACCTCGCCGCCCCGGTCGTAGGCGTACCGCACACCGGTCACGTCGATCCGGTCGCCGTCCGGGGACGGACCGGCCCCGTCCGCCGCCTGCGGGGCACGGGCCAGCCCTTCCACCCGGGCGAACGAGGCGCCGCTGCTCTGCAGTTGCTCCACCCGCATCAGGATCTCGTCCAGCGGGCCGGCCATCTGCTGGAGGTACAGCGCCGCCGCGACCACCGTGCCCAGGCTGACCGCGCCGCGCGCGTGCAGGGCCCCGCCGGTCAGCAGGACCGTCACCACCGGCACCAGATAGGCGATCTCGACCGAGGGGAAGAACACCGAGCGCAGGAAGAGGGTGTGCAGCCGGGCCCGGCGCGAGACGTCCAGCGCGTCCCGGCTCGCCGACACCCGCCGGCGCTCCAGCCGCAGCGCCTCGACCGTGCGGGCGCCGGACGCGGTGGCCGCGAGGACCTCCGCCACGTCGGAGTTGGCCGCGCCCTCGGCGAGATAGCCCGTGCGGGCCCGGCGCAGATACCAGCGCAGCACCGGCCACAGCACGCCCAGCCCCAGCAGTCCGCAGGCGCCCAGCAGCGGGTCCAGCACGAACACCGCGACCAGCAGGAACAGCACCTGCACGCCGTTGATGAGCAGCTCGGGGCCCGCGTCGCGCAGGGTGGTGCCGACGGCGGTGACGTCGGCGGTGCCCCGGGCCGTCAGATCGCCGGTGCCGGCCCGCTCCACGACCGACGCGGGCAGCGCGAGCGTACGGCGCACGTACTCCTCGCGGACCCGGGCGAGGGTGCGTTCGCCGAAGCGGTGGCCTACGTAGCGGGCCCAGCGGGCCAGCAGCAGCTGGGTCACCGCCGCCACCAGGATGGCCGGCGCCAGCCGGTCCACCGCCGACACCCCGGACCCGGCCCGGACCTCGTCGACGATCCGGCCCAGCAGCCAGGGCGCGGCCAGACCGGCGAGCGCGGCGAGCGCGTTCAGGGCGAGCACGGCGGCGAAGGCGCGGGCGTCGGCACGGACCAGCCGGACGGTGGCCCGGCGGACGTCCCGGGGCCCGGCCACGGGAAGCGCCCCGCGCGCGGACTCCCGGGAGCCTTGTGCGTCCGTCACCGTACGGCCTCCTCGGCGTCCTCTGCGTCCTCGTCCCGCGCCACCAGCGACCGGTAGCCGGGCTCCTCCTCCAGCAGCGCGCGGTGCGTCCCGGTGGCCGCCACCTTGCCGTCGACCAGGTAGTGCACGACGTCCGCGCGGTCCAGGACGAGCGGGGACGTCGTCGTGACCACGGTGGTGCGCCCGGCGCGCTCTTCGCGCAGCCGCTCGGCTACCCGCGCCTCCGTATGGGCGTCCAGCGCCGACGTCGGCTCGACGGCCAGCAGCACCTCCGGATCGGCCAGCAGCGCGCGCACCAGACGGACCCGCTGGCGCTGCCCGCCGGACAGATTGCGGCCCTGCGCGTCCACCGGGGAGTCCAGCCCGTCCGGCAGCCCGCGGACGATGTCCTCGGCCACCGCCGTGCGCACGGCCCGGGCGATCGCCTCGTCGTCCCGGTCGGCGGACCCGGACACCAGCTCGCGCAGCGGACCGGCGAACAGGTCGGCCTCGTGGTCGGCGACCAGGATGCGCTCCCGCACCCGCGCCGCCGGGATCTCGGCCAGCGGTACACCGCCCCAGGTCGCCGCCGACGGCGTGTACCGGGCGATGCGGTCGACGACGGCCACCGCGTCGGCGGGCCGCGCCCCGGCCAGCGCCGTCAACCGGCCCGGCAGGACCCGCACCCCGGACTCCGGGTCCTCCAGCGGGGCGGGCCCGGCGGGCGCCTCCCGGGTGCCGGTGTCCTCCATCGGCTCCAGGCGCAGGAACCGTACGACCCGACGGGCCGCCACCACGCCCCGGCTGACCTGGTAACCGCACTCGATGAAGAACGCCACCGGCATCACCAGCACCGCCACATAGCCGTACACCGCGACCAGCTCGCCCACGGTGATCGCCCCCTGGGCGGCGAGCCGGGCCGCCAGCCAGGTCACCACGGCCAGGAACAGCGTCGGCAGTCCCACGCCGAGCGCCTGCACCCAGCTGGTCACCGCGCCCACCCGGTAGCCCTGCGCCCGCAGCCGCCGCG
Organism: Streptomyces sp. RK62; assembly: GCF_018070255.1. Taxonomy (NCBI): domain Bacteria; kingdom Bacillati; phylum Actinomycetota; class Actinomycetes; order Kitasatosporales; family Streptomycetaceae; genus Streptomyces; species Streptomyces sp. RK62. The sequence goes on from NZ_JAGPYD010000002.1 coordinate 335,479, forward strand.
AGTCGCTCCGGAAGGCGTCCGCGACCAGGCCCTTGCCGCCCAGGCCGTTGAGCACGCGCAGCCCGCCCGCCAGATCGGTGATCCGGGCGGTCAGCACCCCCTGGAGCTCCCGGTACTCCGTCTCCGCGCCCTGCAGCCGGCCGAGCAGCGGTCCGACCAGGACGCCGATCAGCGGCATCCCGAGCAGCACCACGACCGCGATCGGCACCGACACGGACACCAGCAGTCCTGCGACCACCAGATAGGCGACGACCGCGCCCATCCCGGGCCCCACGACGGTCAGGGACGTGCTGATGGTCTGCACGTCGCCCACCCCGATGGTGACGACCTCCCCGGCGCCGATCCGGCGCGGCAGCGCGGCACCGAGCCGCACCGCCTGGTCGATGAGCACCTTCACCGTGCGGAAGTTGGCGTCCATCCGGACCCGGGTCATCGTGCGGTGCCGCATGATGCTCAGCCAGGCGTTGAACGCGCCCACCCCGAACAGCGCCGCCGTCCAGCCCAGCAGCGCGCCCCGGTCGCCGTCCGCGAGCCCGTCGTCCACGGCCCGCGACAGCAGATAGGGCGTGGCGGCCAGCAGCACCATCCACACACTGGAGATCAGCGCCCCGGCGGCGGACCGCGCCGCCTGCCGCCGCACCAGCCACCCCAGGTAGCGCCGGCCGCCCCGGCGGTCGGGCTCGCCCGGATCCCCGTACGCGTCGATCATCGTCCCCCGTGTCCCGTCCGCCGTCCCGATGGCCCGTCCGTCACGCCAGGCTGTCCCGCCACGCCCGGTGCAGATCCGCGAACCGGCCCGTACCGCCGATGAGTTCGGCCGGTGTGCCGTCCTCGACGATTCTGCCGTGCTCCATCACCAGCACCCGGTCGGCGATCTCCACCGTGGACAGCCGGTGCGCGATGACGACGGCCGTACGGCCGCGCAGGACCGTCGACATCGCGCGCTGCACGGCACGCTCCCCGGGGATGTCCAGCGAACTGGTCGCCTCGTCCAGGATCAGCACCGCCGGATCGGCCAGCAACGCGCGCGCGAACGCCACGAGTTGCCGCTGACCCGCCGAGATACGGCCGCCCCGCTTGCGTACGTCGGTGTCGTAGCCCTCGGGCAGCGCGGCGATGAAGTCGTGCGCCCCGATGGCCTTCGCCGCCCGCTCGATCTCCGCACGGGTCGCGTCCGGCCGCCCGATCGCGATGTTCTCGGCGACCGTGCCGGAGAACAGGAACGCCTCCTGCGTCACCATCACGACCCCGCGCCGCAGCTCCGGCCCGGCCAGGTCGCGCAGGTCCACGCCGTCCAGCAGGACCCGTCCGTCGGACGGGTCGTAGAACCGGGCGAGCAGCTTGGCCAGCGTGGACTTGCCGGCGCCCGTGGAACCCACGACGGCGACGGTCTGCCCGGCCGGCAGGGTCAGGTCGAAGCGGGGCAGCACCTCGCCGCCCGTGCGGTAGGCGAACCGGACCTCGTCGAAGACGACCTCGCGGCCGGGCTGCCCGCCCACCTTCGCCGGGAGCTCCTTCGGCGCGGCCGGCTCCGGCACGGACGGCGTCTGGGCCAGCAGACCGGCGATCTTCTCCAGGGAGGCACCCGCCGACTGGTACGAGTTGAGGAACATGCCGAGCCGGTCGATCGGGTCGTACAGCCGCCGCAGATACAGCACGGCCGCCGCCAGCACACCGAGGGCCAGGGTGCCGCCCGCGACCCGGTAGGCGCCCCACAGCACGATCCCCGCGACCGCCGTGTTGGCGACCAGCCGGGATCCGACGACGTACCGGGCCATCTCCAGCAGCGCGTCGCCGTTGGTGCGCTCGTGCCGGTGGTTGAGGACCCGGAAGTCGGCGTCGTTGGCCCGCTCGCGGCGGAACGCGCGCACCGGGCGGATGCCGTTCATCGTCTCCACGAACTTCACGATGACGGCCGCGATCGCCGTGGACCGCTGCGTGTACACGCGCGCGGCCCGGCGCCGGTAGGACCGCACCAGCAGGTACAGCGGCACGAAGGAGGCCACCGCCACCGCGCCGAGCCCGAGGTCCAGCCACAGCAGCATCGCCGAGATGTAGACGAACGACAGGACCACGGTGACGAGTTCCTGCAGGCCCTCGTCGAGCAGTTCGCGCAGCGACTCGACGTCCGTGGTGGAGCGGGAGATCAGCCGGCCCGAGGTGTAGCGCTCGTGGAAGTCGAGGCTCAGCGCCTGCGCGTGGCGGAAGATACGGCCCCGCAGATCGAGCAGCACGTCCTGGTTGACGCGGGCGGACACCCGGAAGAACGCGTACTGCAGACCGCCGGAGGCCACCGAGCACAGCAGATAGCCGGCCGCGACCGCGATCAGCGGCCCCAGGTCGTCGCGCCGGAACGCGGGCACCGCCGAGTCGATGGCGTACGCCACCAGCAGCGGCCCCGCCTGCACAGCCGCCTGCTGGAGCAGCAGCAACAGCGTGGTCAGCGCGACCCGGGCCTTCATGGGGGCCAGCAGCGACCGCAGCAGCGCGGCCGTGGCGCCCGGCGGCGAGGGCAGGGCGTCCTGGTCGAACTGCTCGTCCCGGGTCCCGGGCCGCTCGTCGGGCCGGCCGGTGCCCGGCTTCGCGGTCGTCGCCGTCATCGGGCGGCCTCCTCTGCTCCGGCCATGAGATACGCGTACTCGGCGTTGTCCCGCAGCAGTTCGTGATGGGTGCCGACCGCCGCGATCCGGCCCTCGGACAGCAGGGCCACCCGGTCCGCGAGCAGGACCGTCGACGGGCGGTGCGCGACGATCAGGGCGGTGGTGTCCGCGAGGACGTCCCGCAGGGCCGCCTCGACCAGCGACTCGGTGTGCACGTCCAGGGCGGACAGCGGATCGTCCAGCACGAGGAAGCGGGGGCGGCCCACGACCGCCCGGGCCAGCGCGAGCCGCTGGCGCTGGCCGCCGGACAGGCTCAGCCCCTGCTCGCCGACCTGGGTCGCGGTGCCGTGCGGCAGGTCGTGCGCGAAGCCGGCCTGCGCGACCGCGAGGGCCCGCTCCAGCTCCGGCTCACCGGCGTCCGCCGCGGTCCCCATGAGAACGTTGTCCGCGACGCTCGCGGAGAACAGCGTGGGCTCCTCGAAGGCGACGGCGACCAGCGCGCGCAGCTCCTCGCGGGGCATGGCCGCGATGTCCTTGCCGTCCAGGGTGATCCGCCCGGCCGTCAGCTCGTACAGCCGGGGCACCAGGGCCGTCAGCGTCGTCTTGCCGCTGCCCGTCGCGCCGACCAGCGCCAGGGACTCGCCGGGCCGGATGTGCAGATCGATACGGTCCAGGACGGGCGGGGAGTCCTCGGGGGCGTCCGGGTAGCGGAACCGCACGCCCTCGAAGCGCAGCCCGCGGTCGGCGCGGTCCGCCCCGGCCCCGGCCTCTGCCACCACCGCCCGGCTCTCGGGGGCCTCGTCCATGACCTCGAAGTACCGTTCGGTGGCCGTCGCCGCCTCCTGGCTCATCGCCAGCAGGAAGCCGATCGAGTCCACGGGCCAGCGCAGCGCGAGCGCCGTCGACAGGAACGCCACCAGGGTGCCCGCCGACAGCTCGCCGTCGGCGACCCGTACGGTGCCCAGCACCAGGGCCGCGCCGATCGCCAGCTCGGGGAGCGTGATGATGACGGCCCAGATCGTCGCCAGCAGGCGGGCCTTGTGCAGCTCGGTGCCGCGCAGCGTCCGCGCCATCTCCCGGAACGCCCGGGCCTGGCTGCGGTGCCGCCCGAACCCCTTGATGATCCGGATGCCGAGCACGCTCTCCTCGACGAGTGTCGTCAGATCGCCCACCTGGTCCTGCGCCCGCCGCGCCACCAGCGCGTACCGCTTCTCGAAGACCACGCACATGACCATGACCGGCACCGCCGGCACCAGGATCACCAGCCCGAGCGTCACGTCCTGGACCAGCATGATGACCACGCCGGCCAGAATCGTCACGCTGTTGACCAGCAGGAACGTCAGCGGGAACGCCAGGAACATCCGCACCAGCATCAGATCGGTGGTGCCGCGCGACAGCAACTGCCCCGACGCCCACCGGTCGTGGAACGCCACCGGCAGCCGCTGCAGATGCCGGTACAGCTCCGCGCGCATCGACGCCTCGACGCCGGCCAGGGGCCGCGCCACCAGCCACCGCCGCAGCCCGAACAGCAGCGCCTCCCCTATGCCGAGGAGCAGCAGGAACAGCGCGCCGAGCCACACCCCGGCCGGGTCCCGGTCGGTGATGGGGCCGTCCACCATCCACTTCAGGACCAGCGGGATGACCAGCGCCAGACAGGACGCGACGACGGCCACGGCGGCGGCGGTGAACCACCGCACCCGCACCGGCCGCACATACGGCCACAGCCGCAGCAGCGTACGCACGGCGGATCGCTCGGAACTGCTCCCTGGGGTTTCCTGTGTAGTGGCCATCAGCAGCGAGCCTACGGATCGCCACTGACACTGCCCACCGAGTTTTGGCCGGACCCGCATCCGTCCCCGGTCCTACGACCTGCGCGTTCGACCGGCCGCACACACCGGTGCGGCGAGGTCGTACCCCGCGCATCATCCGATCGGGGGATGCGATTCCGAGCGCGACGGCCGATACCGGGGACCGGCCCGCGCGGCCACGCTGAGGGCATGCCCGTCATCGAAGTCACCGATCTGCGCAAGTCCTACGGCGGCCGGCCCGTCGTCGACGGCGTCTCCTTCACCGTCGAGGAGGGCGAGATCTTCGGCATCCTCGGCCCGAACGGCGCCGGGAAGACCACCACCGTCGAGTGCGTCGAGGGCCTGCGCGTCCCCGACGCCGGCCGGGTGCGGGTCACCGGCCTCGACCCCGTCGCCGACCACGACCGTGTCACCCACGTCCTCGGCGCCCAACTCCAGGAGGGCCGCCTGCAGGAGAAGCTCACCGTGGGCGAGGCCCTGCGCCTGTACGCGGCCCTGCACCCGGCACCCGTCGACTGGCGTCCGCTCGCCGGCCGCCTGGGCCTCGCCGGCCGGCTCGACATCCGGTTCGGCAAGCTCTCCGGCGGGCAGAAGCAGCGCCTGTTCATCGCGCTCGCCCTCGTCGGCGACCCGCGCGTCGTCGTTCTCGACGAACTGACCACGGGCCTCGACCCCCGGGCCCGCCGCGACACCTGGAAGCTCATCGAGGAGATCCGGGACAGCGGGGTGACCGTCCTGCTCGTCACCCACTTCATGGAGGAGGCGCAGCGGCTCTGCGACCGCGTCGCCGTGATCGACCAGGGCCGGATCGCCGCCCTCGGCACCCCCGCCGACCTCATCCGCCGCTCCGCCGGTGCCACGGTCATCGCCTTCACCCCGTCCGCGCCGCTGGACGAACGCGAGCTGAACGCGCTGCCCCGACTGGCCTCCATCAGCCACAAGGACGGCCGGATCACCCTGACCGGCGGCGACGAGACGGTGAACGCCGTCATCAGCCTGCTCGCCCGGCACCGCGTCACCGCCCACCAACTGCGCGTCGGCGACGCCACCCTGGACGACGCCTACCTGGACCTCACGGAGACCCCCTCATGAACACCGCCGTCCTGCGCACCGAGGCCCGGCTGCTCGCCCGCGAACCGGGCAGCCTTTTCTGGATCCTCGCGTTCCCGCCGCTGCTGCTGGTGATCCTGGGCGCCGTCCCCGCGTTCCGCGAACCCCAGGACGGGCTCGGCGGACTGCGCGTCGTCGACACCTATGTCCCGGTCACCGTGCTCGTCGGCATGATCGTCGCCGGGGTGCAGGCCATGCCGGCCGGCCTCACCGGCTACCGGGAGCACGGCATCCTGCGCCGTATGGCCACCACCCCGGTCCGGCCTTCTGCGCTGCTGTCCGCGCAGATGCTGGTGCACGCGCTCGCCGCGGTGCTCTCCGCCCTGGTGACGCTCACCGTCGGACGGCTCGTGTGCGACGTTCACCTGCCCCGGCAGCCGTTCGGCTATCTACTGGCGCTGCTCCTCGCCGTCCTCGCCGCGCTCGCGCTCGGCTCGGTGATCGCGGCGGTCTCCCGCACGGTGAAGATCGCGGGCGCGATCGGCACGGCGGTGTTCTTCCCGACGCTGTTCTGCGCCGGCGTGTGGCTGCCGGTGCCGTCCATGCCGGACCTGCTGGCGGACATCGTCGTCCTCACGCCGTTCGGGGCCGCCGCCCAGTCCCTCGGCGACGCCACGGCCGGCGACTGGCCCGCCTGGTCCCACCTCGGTGTCATGGCCGGCTGGGCGGTGCTGCTGTCGGCGGCGGCCGCGCGCTGGTTCCGCTGGGAGTAGGAGACCCGCCGTGCAGACTGGTGCCATGACCCTGTCGGACCGGGACATCGAGCGGCGCTGGCAGGCGATCCGCGCCAGGGGACCGTACGTCCTCCTCGCCGTCGCCACACTGCTGGCGCTGGCCACCGCCGAACTGACGCCCGCCGCGGGGGAGCGGGTGACGGCCGGCGCCCTGGTCGCCGCCGGCTTCGGGCTCCAGCTGTGGTGGGGCCGCGCGAGCCGCACCAGGACCGGCCCGTCCACGGCGGGGACCGTGTACTACGCGGTGCGCTGGGCCCTCGGCTTCGCGCTGACCTGGCTCAACCCGTTCTTCGCGTTCTACGCGGCCGCCGGCTACTTCGACGCCGAGGAGCTGATGCGGGGGCGGCGGCTGCGCTGGGCCGGGCCGTTCGCCAGCGCGGTCACCGTCTCCGGCTCCCAGGCGGGCGGCCTGCCGTTCCAACGGCCCGTGCAGTGGGTGGTGTTCGCCGGGCTCGTCGTGGTCAACAGCGTCCTCCTCGTCGTCGTCGGGCATCTCACCGCGCAGCAGGAGGAACGCTCCCGCGCCCGTGCGGAGACCATCGCGGAACTGGAGCACACTAATACGGCGTTGCACCAGGCCCTCGCGGAGAACGCCGCCCTGCACAGCCAGTTGCTCGTGCAGGCGCGGGAGGCGGGCGTCGCCGACGAGCGCCGCCGTCTCGCCGCCGAGATCCACGACACCATCGCGCAGGGCCTGACCGGCATCATCGCCCAGCTCCAGGTCGTCGCGAGCGCCCCCGACCTGGCCACCGCCCGCACCCACCTGGACCGCGCCTCCGCGCTGGCCCGGCACAGCCTCGGCGAGGCCCGCCGCTCGGTGCACAACCTCGCGCCCGTCGCCCTGGAGCACGACGGCCTGCCGCAGGCCCTCAAGGGCACGGTCGCCGAGTGGTCCGAACGCACCGGCACCCGCGCCGACTTCACCGTCACCGGCACCACCGAGCACCTCCACGACGAGCTGTCCGCGACCCTGCTGCGGATCGCCCAGGAGGCCCTGTCCAACACCGCCCGGCACGCGGCCGCCACCCGGGTGGGCGTCACCCTCACCTTCCTCGGCGACGAGGTCATCCTCGACATCCGCGACGACGGCCGCGGCTTCGACCCCGAGACCCTGCCGGAGCGCAGCCGCAGCGGCGGGTTCGGTCTCGCCGGGATGCGCGCCCGCGCCGAGCGCATCGCGGGCTGTCTGGCCGTGGAGTCCGAACCGGGGCGCGGCACGGCCCTGTCGGCTCGCGTACCGTTGGTCCGCCATGAGCCGTGAGACCGGGACGTCGTCCCCCATCACCCTGCTGATCGTCGACGACCACCCCGTCGTCCGGGACGGTCTGCGCGGCATGTTCGCGTCCGCGCCCGGCTTCACCGTGCTCGGCGAGGCGGCGAGCGGCGAGGAGGCGGTGGAGCGGGCCGCCGCCCTCGACCCCGACGTGATCCTGATGGACCTGCGCATGCCGGGCGGCGGCGGGGTCGCGGCCATCGCCCACCTCACCCGCACCGGCGCCCGCGCCCGGATCCTCGTCCTGACCACCTACGACACGGACACCGACACCATCCCCGCGATCGAGGCGGGAGCCACCGGCTATCTGCTCAAGGACGCCCCGCGCGACGAGCTGTTCACCGCGGTCCGGGCCGCCGCCGAGGGCCGTACGGTCCTCTCGCCCGCCGTCGCCTCCCGGCTGGTCTCCGCCGTGCGGACCCCGAGAAGGGAGCGCGACGAGCCGCTGTCGGCCCGCGAGCGCGAGGTCCTCGCGCTGGTCGCCCGGGGCACCTCCAACCGGGAGATCGCCCGCGAGCTGTTCATCAGCGAGGCGACCGTGAAGACGCACCTCACCCATCTGTACGCCAAGCTCGGCGTCAACGACCGTGCGGCGGCCGTCGCGACGGCCTACGAGCGCGGCATCCTCGGCTGATCAGCCCGTCACCCGCAGCAGCAGCACGGTCCGCTCCGGCACGGTGATCTCCGTGCCGGCCGGATGCTCCGCGCCCGGCTCCCGTCCCTGCTCCTCCCGGGAGGTGTCGACGACCACCTCGTACCGCCGCGCCCACGGCGTCCCCGGCAGCACGAAGTCCACCGGCCGGTGCCCGGTGTGCAGGACCACGAGGAAGCTGTCGTCGAGGATCTGCGCCCCCCGCTCGTCCCGGCCCGGGATGTCCCGTCCGGACAGATACATGCCCAGCGTCGCGGCCGGCGCGTACCAGTCGGCCTCCGTCATCTCGGTGCCGCGCGCGGTGAACCAGGCCAGGTCGCGCAGCCCGTCCGCCGAGTGCGGCCGGCCCGAGAAGAACGCCCTCCGGCGCAGCACCGGATGCCGGTGGCGCAGCGCGATCAGCCGCGAGGTCAGCTCGAACAGCGCCTTCCAGCCCGGCTCCTCCAGCAGCCCCCAGTCCAGCCAGCTGATCTCGTTGTCCTGGCAGTAGGCGTTGTTGTTGCCGCGCTGGGTGCGCCCCATCTCGTCGCCCGCGACCAGCATCGGCACCCCCGTCGACAGCAGCAGGGTGGACAGCAGGTTCCGCAGCTGGCGGCGGCGCAGGGCCAGGACGTCCTCGTCGTCGGTCCCGCCCTCGGCGCCGCAGTTCCAGGACCGGTTGTCGTTGGAGCCGTCCCGGTTGCCCTCGCCGTTCGCCTCGTTGTGCTTGTGCTCGTAACTCACCATGTCCCGCAGCGTGAAGCCGTCGTGCGCGGTCACGAAGTTCACCGACGCGTACGGCCTGCGCCCGCCCCATGCGTACAGGTCGCTCGACCCCGACAGCCGGTACCCGAGGTCCCGTACGTCCGGCAGGGCGCCGCGCCAGAAGTCCCGCACGGCGTCCCGGTAGCGGTCGTTCCACTCGGTCCACAGGGGAGGGAAGGCACCCACCTGGTAGCCGCCGGAGCCGACGTCCCACGGCTCGGCGATCAGCTTCACCCGCCGCAGCACCGGGTCCTGCGCGATCACGGCGAGGAACGGCGACAGCATGTCGACGTCGTGCATCGAGCGGGCCAGCGCGGCGGCCAGGTCGAACCGGAAGCCGTCCACGCCCATCTCCGTCACCCAGTACCGCAGCGAGTCGGTGATGAGCCGCAGCACCTGCGGCTGGACGACGTGCAGGGTGTTCCCGCAGCCCGTGTAGTCGGCGTAGCGGCGGGCGTCCGCCTGCAGCCGGTAGTAGCCGCGGTTGTCGACGCCCTTCAGCGACAGCGTCGGGCCGAGCTCGCCCGCCTCCGCCGTGTGGTTGTAGACGACGTCGAGGATGACCTCGATCCCGGCCGCGTGCAGGGCGCGCACCATCCGCCGGAACTCCCCGACCTGCTGGCCGGTCGTCCCCGAGGCGGCGTACCCGGCGTGCGGGGCGAAGTAGCCGATGGAGTTGTAGCCCCAGTAGTTGCGCAGGCCCCGCCGCAGCAGATGGTCCTCGTGCGCGAACTGGTGCACCGGCAGCAGCTCCACCGCCGTCACCCCGAGCTTCACCAGGTGCTCGATCGCCGCCGGGTGCGCCAGCCCGGCGTAGGTGCCGCGCAGTTCCTCGGGGATACCGGGGTGCAGCCTGGTGAAGCCGCGCACATGCAGCTCGTAGATGACCGAGTCGGCCCACGGGGTCTTGGGGCGGCGGTCGTCCTGCCACTCGTCGTCGGGCGCGTCGTCGTGCACGACCACGCCCTTGGGGACGTACGGCGCCGAGTCCCGTTCGTCGCGCACGGTGTCCGCGACATGCTGCTGCGGCCAGTCCCGGACGTGCCCGTACACCTCGGGCGGCAGGGTGAAGTCGCCGTCCACCGCACGCGCGTACGGGTCGAGGAGCAGCTTCGCCGGGTTCCAGCGGGCGCCGGTCCACGGGTCCCAGCGGCCGTGCACCCGGTAGCCGTAGCGCTGGCCCGGCATCACGCCCGGGACGAAGCCGTGCCAGATCTCGTGCGTCAGTTCGGTCAGCTTGGCGCGGGTCTCCTTGCCCCGCTCGTCGAACAGGCACAGCTCCACGGCCTCCGCCCCGCCCGCCCACAGCGCGAAGTTGGTGCCCGCCACCCCGTCCGGCCCGACCCGGAAGCGGGCGCCGAGCGGCACCGGCGCCCCCGGCCGCACGGGGACCCCCGGGGCCCTGCCGCGCGCCCCGTTCAGAACGGCCGGGCGCCCCTCCTCAGCGGCGACCGCCCCGGCCACCGCCTCCTGCTCGGCTGCGCTCGACACCTGACGGCCTCCCACGGCTCAGGGACCACACGCGTAGGGAAAGGGGCCGCGGCCGTCCCGTGCCGCGGCTCCCCGTCGCGTCGTCTCCCCACTGTTCTGCCCAGCGCGTAGCTCGCACTCACGTTTCCCCAGGGCCGCCCCCGTCGTTGGGGTCTTCGTGAGGCACGTACAAGGGCGCGCGCGGCGCGCGGTGGCCGTGGTGGCCGCCGTACTGACATGGGCGGGGCTGCTGGCCGGTGTGCCCGGCTGCACCGAGGACGGCGACCGGGCCGGGCTCGGCCGGATGCTCGACAAGGCACCGGCACCCGAGGACGTCATCCGGGTGACGCCCGAGGACAAGGCCGAGGGCGCGTCCCCCGACGACCGGTTGCTGGTCCGGGTGCGCAGCGGGCGCCTGGAGTCGGTGCGGGTGGTGCGGTCGCAGGACGCCGAGGAGACCCCGGTGCCCGGCCGGATCTCCAAGGACGGCCTGCGCTGGGAGCCGGACGAACCCAGGCTCGCCCTGGCCGCCCGGTACACGGTCGACGCGGTGGCCCTCGACGGCCACGGGCGCCGCAGCGCACGGCACACGACGTTCACCACGTACGTCCCCGACAAGCGGTTCATCGGCTACGTCACCCCCGAGGACCGCTCGACCGTCGGCACCGGGATGATCGTGTCCCTGAAGTTCAACCGCGCGATCGCCCGCCGGGCCGCCGTGGAGCGCGCGGTCCGGGTCACCGCCGAACCGGCCGTGGAGATCCGCCCGCACTGGTTCGGCGCGACCCGCCTGGACTTCCGCCCCGAGCACTACTGGAAGCCCGGCACGCAGGTCACCGTCGCCCTGGACCTGCGGGACGTCGAGGGGGCGCCCGGCGTGTACGGCCTGCAGCGCAAGACGTTCTCCTTCACCGTCGGCCGGCACCAGGTCTCCGTCGTCGACGCGGCCCGGCACACCATGGAGGTGCGGCGCGACGGCGCCCTGCTGACGACCGTGCCCATCACCGCGGGCGCGCCGAAGACCACCACCTACAACGGCAAGATGGTCGTCACCGAGATGCTCGAGCTGACCCGGATGAACGGCGCCACCGTCGGTTTCAAGAAGGCCGACGGCAAGGGCGAGTACGACATCCCCGACGTCCCGCACGCCATGCGCCTGACCGACTCGGGCACGTTCCTGCACGGCAACTACTGGGCGGACCCCTCCGTCTTCGGGAGCGCCAACGTCAGCCATGGATGCGTGGGCCTGCGGGACGTCAAGGGCGGCGGCTCCGACACCCCCGCGGGCTGGTTCTTCGACCGCAGCCTCGTCGGGGACGTCGTCGAGGTCGTGCACAGCAATGACAAGCGGGTGGCCCCGGACAACGGCCTCGGCGGCTGGAACATGGGCTGGACGGACTGGAAGGCGGGGACCGCCGTCAAGTAGCCGCACGACGCCGCCGGGTGGGGGCGGCGGGGGGCCGTGCCGCCCGTCCGGTGATGTTGGAACGAAACGGTGACAGAAGCACCGGCGTCCACGACCTGACCTTGTGGTTAATATGCGCCGGTGAGCGCGGTGGACGCGCGGGGGAATGGGGCCGGAAAGGCCCGGGGGAGGGACACGGAATTGAACGTGCGGCCGATATCGGGGGCGTCGGTTGACGCACGCGCGCGGCGCGGACGCAAGGGCATGGCGGCGCTCGCCGGAGTGCTGCTGCTGGCCGTCACCGCGTGCGGGGGCGGCGGCGGATCGGACTCGGGCGGTGACACCGCCAAGGGCGGGGACTCCTCGCAGGCCGAGGTCCGCAAGTCCCGCGCGCAGGTGACCATAGCCCCGAAGGACGGGGCCAAGTCCGTCGACACCAGCGGCGAGCTGAAGGTCACCGCGGCCCAGGGCAAGCTGACCGCCGTCGAGGTCAAGGACGGCAAGGGCAACAAGGTCGACGGCGAGATATCCGGCGACGGCGCCACCTGGACGCCGGCCACGCATCTCGCCGCCTCGACCACGTACACGGTGCACGCGGTCGCCAAGGACACCGAGGGCGTCGAGACCACACAGGACTCCGACTTCACCACGCTCACCCCGAAGGCCGCCTTCCTCGGCCGGTTCACCCCCGAGGACGGCTCCAAGGTGGGGGTCGGCATGCCGTTCTCCCTCCGCTTCGACCGGGGCATCACCAACCCCGACGACGTCGAGAAGGCCGTGAGGATCACGACCGAGCCGGCCGTCGAGGTCGCCGGTCACTGGTTCGGCAACGACCGCCTGGACTTCCGGCCCGAGAAATACTGGAAGGCCGGCACCAAGGTCACCGTCGACCTGAACCTCGACGGCGTCGAGGGCCGAGACGGCGTCTACGGCAAGCAGGACAAGAAGATCACCTTCACCATCGGCCGCGACCAGGTCTCCTACGTCGACGTGAAGACCAAGAAGATGAAGGTCACCCGCGAGGGCAAGGTCATCAAGACCATCCCGGTCACCACCGGCGCGCCCGGCTACGAGACCTGGAACGGCCAGATGGTCATGACCGAGAAGTTCGTCCAGACCCGGATGAACGGCGACACGGTCGGCTACGAGGGCGAGTACGACATCAAGGACGTGCCGCACGCCATCCGCCTGACCGACTCCGGCACCTTCATCCACGGCAACTACTGGGCGAGCGGCGCCTTCGGCAACACCAACGCCAGCCACGGCTGTGTCGGCCTGCGCGACGTGAAGGGCGCCTGGGACAAGAACGCCCCGGCCGCCTGGTTCTACAACCGCTCGATGATCGGTGACGTCGTGGTCGTGAAGAACTCCGCCGACGCCACGGTCGCCCCGGACAACGGCCTCAACGGCTGGAACATGTCCTGGGAGAAGTGGAAGGCGTAACGCCCGCCTGTGACGGCCCGACGGCCCCGGTGCGCACCCGCACCGGGGCCGTTCGCGTTCTCCGGCGCGGGATGTGACCGACCGCACCCCTCCGCCCCGGGTTAGCCCCCGTTAACCTGCTCGCATGACCGTGAATCTCGAAGTCGCCGAAGGCGTCGGTACCCTCCGTCTCGACCGGCCGCCGATGAACGCGCTGGACGTCGCCACCCAGGACCGGCTCAAGGAGCTCGCCGAGGAGGCCGGCCGCCGCGACGACGTGCGGGCCGTGGTGATCTACGGCGGGGAGAAGGTGTTCGCGGCCGGCGCGGACATCAAGGAGATGCAGGCCATGGACCACACGGCGATGGTCCTGCGCGCCCGCGCTCTGCAGGAGTCGTTCACGGCGGTGGCCCGGATCCCCAAGCCGGTGGTGGCCGCGGTGACCGGCTACGCGCTCGGCGGCGGCTGCGAGCTGGCCCTGTGCGCGGACTTCCGCATCGCCGCGGACAACGCCAAGCTGGGCCAGCCCGAGATCCTGCTCGGCCTGATCCCGGGCGCGGGCGGCACCCAGCGGCTGGCCCGTCTGGTCGGCCCGTCGAAGGCCAAGGACCTCATCTTCACCGGCCGGATGGTCAAGGCCGACGAGGCCCGTGAACTCGGCCTGGTGGACCGGGTGGTGGCGGCGGACCAGGTCTACGCCGAGGCGCGCGCCTGGGCGGCGAAGCTGGCGCAGGGCCCGGCGATCGCGCTGCGCGCTGCCAAGGAGTCCATCGACGCCGGCCTGGAGACGGACATCGAGACGGGCCTCGCGATCGAGCGGAACTGGTTCGCGGGCCTGTTCGCGACCGAGGATCGCGAACGCGGTATGCGCAGCTTCGTCGAGGAGGGCCCGGGCAAGGCCAAGTTCCTCTAACGGCTCGCGGCGGTCCGGTGAAAGTTCGCCGTACCCCTTGCAATTGACACGGTGTCTGACCCGGATCCCTCGATGGGGCGGCTTATGGGAACCTTAAGCCAGCCTTAAGCCTGCCTTGTCGAGGGAGCCCGGCGAAGGCCGCCGGAGGGGGCTCCGCCGCAGCTCAGCGAGGCTGTGGACGGGACCGAACTGCCGTTGGCATATGCCGATCGAGTGCGGCGGAATGACCGCTTCCGGGGGGTGTATTCCTCGGGAACGGCCACGCGGAGGCCCGCGGACGGCCATGATGGGGGCATGGCGGGGCTGGAGGGTATCGAACAGCCGCGGGGACACAGCCGTGCGACCGCGGCGCGCTGGTCGCCGGCGGTCGAGGACGAAACTGCCGCGAAGGCGCTGGAGTTGTTCGGCAATCCCACGGAGGCCGAAGTTCCGCTGCCGTCCCGCCCCGAGTCCGCCGCCACCGCGCGCCGGCTGACCCAGGTGATCGTCCTGCGGCACTGGGCGCTGAGCCCCAGGATGGCCGAGGACGCCGTGCTCCTCGTCTCCGAACTCGTCGGCAACGCCGTCCGCCACACCGGCGCCCGGGTCTTCGGCTTACGGATGCGCCGCCGCCGCGGCTGGATCCGCATCGAGGTCCGCGACCCCTCGCGCGGGCTGCCCTGTCTGATGCCCGTTCAGGAGATGGACGTCAGCGGCCGGGGCCTGTTCCTCGTCGACAAGCTAGCCGACCGCTGGGGCGTGGATCTGCTGCCCCGGGGCAAGACCACCTGGTTCGAGATGAGGGTCACCGAACGCTGAGGGCCGCCCCCCTCCCGCGAACGGATAATCTGACCTGCGGCACAAAGCCAGCACGACACGAGTTGACGCGAGTACACGCGAGTAGAGGGGCGGACCGGTGGCGCACATCGACATCGAGGAAGCACGCAAGCAGTTCGAGCGCATCGATGCGGACGGCGACGGCACCATCACCGCCGCCGAGTTCAAGACCGCCCTCGCCCAGGGCGGCGACTGGAACGTCACCGAGGCCGTCGCCGAGGCCATCATCAAGAGCCGCGACCTCAACGGCGACAAGGTGCTGTCGTTCGACGAGTTCTGGGCCTTCCTGAGCAAGTAGGACCCCGCCGAAGGGGCGCCCTCCTCCGGGAAGGCGCCCCTTCAGGCGTCCTCGGCCCAGTCCCGCAGCGCCGCCTTGCTGGAGAAGTTCGCGACGTTCTTGTCCAGCGGGTCGTCCGTGTACTGGTGGAACCGCCACTTCGCCTGGATACGGGGCTTGCCCGCCGTCACATAGTCGGCGATCCACAGGCCGTCACCGGCGTACGACGTGGTGTCGACGTTCAGCCAGTAGTGGCGGTTGCAGTAGAGCACCACCCGGTTGTCCGGCCGCTTCTCGCGCAGGATGCGGATGAACCGGTCCTTCTCCGCGTTGCTCGCGTGCGTGCCGTCGCCGGTGGTCTCCCAGTCGACGGCGAGGATGTCACCCGCCTTCTCCGGCGCCTTCTTCAGGAAGTAGTCGGCCTGGGCGGTCAGATTGCCCGGCCACAGGAAGTGGTAGAAGCCGACGACCAGGCCCGCGTCACGGGCCCGCTTCGTCTGGGCGGACAGCTTGGGGTTGACGTACGAGCGGCCCTCCGTCGCCTTGACGAAGACGAAGGAGAGACCGTCGGTGTCGTAGGACGAGGACTGGTACGCGCTCACGTCGATGCCGCGCAGCATGGGGGGACTCCCTGAGTGCCGTGGGGGGACAGGAGTTGACCTGGCTTATGCCCCACCGTGGCACGGCCGACGCGTCATGGACGTGGAATCGTCAACATTCGATGATGTTCACGGCGAGTCCCCCGCGCGCCGTCTCCTTGTACTTGACGGACATGTCGGCGCCCGTGTCCTTCATCGTCTTGATGACCTTGTCCAGAGACACCTTGTGCGAGCCGTCGCCGCGCATCGCCATACGGGCCGCCGTGACCGCCTTGACGGCCGCCATGCCGTTGCGCTCGATGCAGGGGATCTGCACGAGGCCGCCGACCGGGTCGCAGGTCAGGCCGAGGTTGTGCTCCATGCCGATCTCGGCGGCGTTCTCCACCTGCTCCGGGGAGCCGCCCAGGACCTCCGCCAGCGCGCCCGCCGCCATCGAGCAGGCCGAGCCGACCTCGCCCTGGCAGCCGACCTCGGCACCGGAGATCGACGCGTTCTCCTTGAAGAGCATGCCGATCGCGCCCGCGGCCAGCAGGAAGCGGACCACGCCCTCCTCGTCGGCGCCCGGCACGAAGTTGATGTAGTAGTGCAGAACGGCCGGGATGATGCCGGCCGCACCGTTCGTCGGGGCGGTGACCACCCGGCCGCCGGCGGCGTTCTCCTCGTTCACGGCCATCGCGTAGAGCGTGATCCACTCCATGGCCAGGGCCTTCGCGTCGCCCTCGGAGCGCAGCTTGCGCGCGGTGTTCGCGGCCCGGCGGCGGACCTTCAGGCCGCCCGGCAGGATGCCCTCGCGGGACATGCCCCGCGCCACGCACTCCCGCATCACCCGCCAGATCTCCAGCAGGCCCTCGCGGATCTCCTCCTCGGTGCGCCAGGCCCGCTCGTTCTCCAGCATCAGCGCCGAGATCGACAGCCCCGTCTCCCGGGTCAGGCGCAGCAGCTCGTCGCCCGTGCGGAAGGGGTACTTCAGGACGGTGTCGTCGAGCTTGATCCGGTCCTCGCCGACCGCGTCCTCGTCGACGACGAAACCGCCGCCCACCGAGTAGTACGTCTTCGTCAGCAGCTCCCCGCCCTGGGCGTCGTACGCCCACAGGGTCATGCCGTTGGCGTGGTAGGGGAGGGCCTTGCGGCGGTGCAGGACCAGGTCGTCGTCGAAGGAGAAGGCGATCTCGTGATCGCCGAGCAGCCGCAGCCGGCCGGACTCCTTGATCGACTCCACCCGTCCGTCCGCGGACTCGACGTCCACGGTGCGCGGGGAATCGCCCTCCAGGCCCAGCAGCACCGCCTTCGGGGTGCCGTGGCCGTGCCCGGTCGCGCCGAGCGAGCCGTACAGCTCGGCCCGTACGGCGGTGACGGACTCCAGGACGCCCTCGTTGCGCAGCCGGCGCGCGAACATACGGGCCGCCCGCATCGGGCCGACCGTGTGGGAGCTGGACGGGCCGATGCCGATCGAGAACAGGTCGAAGACCGATATGGCCACGGAAAACTCCTCGGTGCGGGGTGGTGCGGGGGGCTTTCCCGGGGTGCCCCGCACCTTCGAGTGTGCGGGACGCCCCGGGAAAGGGACGACGGTCCTACTTGTTCAGACCGGCGTAGAGCGGGTGCTTGTCGGCCAGCGCCTTCACCCGGGCCTTGAGCGCCGCGGCGTCGTACGACGGCTTCAGCGTCTCGGCGATCACGTCCGCGACCTCGGTGAAGTCCTCGGCGGTGAAACCGCGCGTGGCCAGCGCCGGGGTGCCGATGCGCAGCCCGGAGGTCACCATCGGCGGACGCGGGTCGTTGGGCACCGCGTTGCGGTTGACCGTGATCCCCACCTCGTGGAGGCGGTCCTCGGCCTGCTGCCCGTCCAGCTCGGACTCCCGCAGGTCGACCAGGATGAGGTGCACGTCCGTGCCGCCGGACAGCACGTTCACCCCGGCCTTACGGGCGTCGGCCGCGGTCAGCCGGTCCGCGAGGATGCGGGCGCCCTCGACCGTGCGGCGCTGGCGCTCCTTGAACTCCTCGGAGGCGGCGACCTTGAACGAGACCGCCTTGGCGGCGATCACGTGCTCCAGCGGACCGCCCTGGAAGCCCGGGAAGACGGAGGAGTTCAGCTTCTTCGCGAACTCCTTGCTGCGCGCCAGGATGATCCCGCCGCGCGGCCCGCCGAGCGTCTTGTGGGTGGTGGAGGTGACCACGTCGGCGTGCGGCACCGGGTTGGGGTGCAGCCCCGCCGCGACCAGGCCCGCGAAGTGGGCCATGTCCACCCACAGGTAGGCGCCGGTCTCGTCGGCGATCCGGCGGAAGGCCGCGAAGTCCAGCTGGCGCGGGTACGCCGACCAGCCCGCGATGATCACCTTCGGGCGGTGCTCCTTGGCGAGGCGCTCCACCTCGTCCATGTCGACCAGACCGCTCTCCGGGTCCACGTGGTACGCGACCACCTGGAACTGCTTGCCGGAGAAGTTCAGCCGCATCCCGTGGGTGAGGTGGCCGCCGTGCGCCAGGTCCAGGCCCAGGATGGTGTCGCCGGGCTGGGCCAGCGCGAACAGCGCGGCCTGGTTGGCCGAGGCGCCCGAGTGCGGCTGGACGTTGGCGTACTCGGCGCCGAACAGCTCCTTCACCCGGTCGATCGCGATCTGCTCGGCGACGTCGACGTGCTCGCAGCCGCCGTAGTAGCGCCGCCCCGGGTAGCCCTCGGCGTACTTGTTCGTCAGGACCGAGCCCTGCGCCTCCATGACGGCGACCGGGGCGAAGTTCTCCGACGCGATCATCTCGAGGGTGGACTGCTGACGCTCCAGCTCGGCGTCGAGCGCCGCGGCGACCGCCGGGTCCAGCTCGTGCAGGGGCGTGTTCAGAAGGGAGTTCTCAGACATGGGGGGTACGGGCTCCTCAGCCGGCGGTGTGGGCGTCGTACTCGTCGGCGGAGAGCAGGTCGGCCGGCTCCTCCGTGACGCGCACCTTGAACAGCCAGCCGCCCTCGAAGGGGGCCGAGTTCACCAGGGCCGGGTCGTTCACCACGTCCTCGTTGATCTCGGTGACCTCGCCGGTGACCGGGGAGTACAGGTCGGAGACGGACTTCGTCGACTCCAGTTCGCCGCAGGTGTCACCCGCGGTCACGGTCGAACCGACCTCGGGGAGCTGGGCGTAGACGACGTCGCCGAGCGCGTTGGCCGCGAACTCGGTGATGCCGATGGTGGCGACGCCGTCCTCGGCGGTCGCGAGCCACTCGTGCTCCTTGCTGTAACGCAGCTGCTGGGGGTTGCTCATGGCCTGAATTCTCCTGTACACGCGTCAGTGCTGATGAAGGGGGACTGAGACGACTGGGACGGCGGACATGGCGGCGGGCGTGCGCGGTCGCACGCCGCCCTGCCAGTCTGTACGCGCGGCGCGGCTCGTGCCGCGCGCGGTTCCTACTTCTGCCGCTTGTAGAACGGCAGCGCCACGACCTCGTACGGCTCGTGGCTGCCGCGGATGTCCACGCCGACCCCGGGGGTGCCCGGCGCCGCGTGCGCGGCGTCGACGTAGGCCATGGCGATCGGCTTGCCCAGGGTGGGGGAGGGGGCGCCGGAGGTCACCTCGCCGATGACCTCGCCGTCGGCGACGACCGGGTACCCGGAGCGCGGCACGCGGCGGCCCTCGGCGATCAGGCCGACCAGGACGCGCGGCGGGTTGGTCTCGGCCTTGGCGGCGGCGGCCCGGAGCGCCTCGCGCCCGACGAAGTCGCCCTCCTTCTCGAACTTCACCACCCGGCCGAGGCCGGCGTCGAAGGGGGTGAGCGAGGTCGACAGCTCGTTGCCGTACAGCGGCATGCCCGCCTCCAGGCGGAGCGTGTCACGGCAGGACAGGCCACAGGGGACCAGGCCGACGCCCTGGCCGGCCTCGGTCAGCGCCTGCCACAGCTCCACGGCGTGCTCCGGCTTCACGAACAGCTCGAAGCCGTCCTCGCCGGTGTAGCCCGTGCGGGCGATCAGGGCGGGCACGCCGGCGACCGTGCCGGGCAGGCCGGCGTAGTACTTCAGGCCGTCCAGATCGGCGTCGGTGAGCGACTTCAGGATGCCGGGGGACTCGGGGCCCTGGACGGCGATCAGCGCGTACGCGTCACGGTCGTCGCGGACCTCGGCGTCGAAGCCGGCCACCCGCTCGGTCAGCGCGTCGAGCACGACCTGGGCGTTGGAGGCGTTGGCGACGACCATGTACTCGGTCTCGTCGAGCCGGTAGACGATCAGGTCGTCCAGGATGCCGCCGTCGGCCCGGCAGATCATGGTGTAGCGGGCGCGGCCCACCCCGACGGAGGCGATGTTGCCCACCAGGGCGTGGTTCAGGAAGGCGGCCGCCTGGGCGCCGGTGACCGTGATCTCGCCCATGTGCGAGAGGTCGAACAGGCCGGCGCGGGTGCGCACCGCGTTGTGCTCGTCGCGCTCGGAGCCGTAGCGCAGCGGCATGTCCCAGCCGGCGAAGTCGGTCATGGTGGCGCCCAGCGAGCGGTGCAGGGCGTCCAGGGCGGTACGGCGCGGTTCGGAACTGCTCATCGGTCGGTCGTCTCCCAAGGCATGACGGGCGGTCGTTCCTCCCCATCTGTCATCGGAACCTGAGAGGTTCGTCATGACCGCGCGTGGGCATGACTTGCACCTTGGGTGGGACCACCGGCGACGGCGGCCCGCTTTTCAGATGTGCCTCGCCCGCGCGGTAACGGGGCCTGAGAGATTCAAGGGAGGGACTTGCTCCTTCGGCGCCCCGGCGGCGTACAGCCGGGGACTCTCCCGCGCGGATTCAAACGGCCGGTATGCAGTTGGCGCCGCCATCATCGCATGCCCGGCCCCGTCTGCCCCAGGCCACATCTGTAACCGGCCTGTGGCAGTAAGCGAACGAAAACAGAGAGGATCCTCCATTACCTTCTCTTTACGCTCGGTGGGGATGGGGAAGCCTGTATGCGGAGGAGGACGATGACGGTGAAGCGCACCACGGCGTACGCCACCACGTCGGGCATCGCCCTGCCCGGGCAGCCGGGAGCCCCGGTCGTCGAGGCCCGGACGCGTCCGGCGCCGGTGGTGCGGGACCTGCGCGAGCGGTCCGGTCGCGGCCCGCACGCCCTGCTGTTCGGCCCCCGCGACCTCGTCGTGATCACCGGCCTGCCCGGCAGCGGCAAGTCCACCCTGATGCGGCGGACCGTCCGCGGCCCGCGCGTCGACTCCCAGGACACCCGGGACCGCTGGGACGCCCGGATGCCCGGTTTCCTGCCCTACGCCCTCTACCGTCCCCTGGTCCGTCTCTCCCACTACGCCGGGCTGCGCCGCGCCGTCCGCCGCGGCGGCGGGGTCGTCGTGCACGACTGCGGCACCCAGGCGTGGGTGCGCGGCTGGCTCGCCCGGGCCGCCCGGCGCCGCGGCGGCGTCCTGCACCTGCTGGTGCTCGACGTCGACCCGGACACCGCGCTGGAGGGGCAGCGCGAGCGCGGCCGGGGCGTCTCCCGGTACGCCTTCCTGCGCCACCGGCGCGCCGCCGCCCGGCTGCTGCGCGCCGTCGACAGCGGCGAGCT
Source organism: Streptomyces sp. RK62 (assembly GCF_018070255.1). Classification (NCBI taxonomy): domain Bacteria; kingdom Bacillati; phylum Actinomycetota; class Actinomycetes; order Kitasatosporales; family Streptomycetaceae; genus Streptomyces; species Streptomyces sp. RK62. Next base: position 356,817 of record NZ_JAGPYD010000002.1, read on the forward strand.
GCCCCGGGGCTGCGGCTCCGCGGTGCTGCTCGACCGGGACGCGGCCGGCACCTTGCGCCGGATCGGGTTCACGGGCTGACCCGGGCCCGGCCGGTCGGGGCCGGGTCCCGGTAGCCTTTCGACCCTCAGACGTGATTCACAGCAGGCGGTCACAGACAGATGGACTTCGCAGCGGATCTCCCCGCGGACTTCCCGGCAGGCTCTCCCCTCCACCCGCACGGCGGCTGGCCCGGCAACGAACTGGAGGAGGTGCTCTCGGCCTCCCTCGGCCGGCCGTCGGCGGGCGGGCGGATCGTGGAGGTGCTGGGCCGCAGCTTCGTCTGGGTGCCGCTGCCCAACGGCGGCGGCCCGGACAGCGGTCCGCTCGACCTGCCCGGCATGGAGATCGACGGCCAGGGCTATGTCCCGGTCTTCTCCTCAGAGGAGCAGTTCCGGCAGGTCGTCGGCTCCCACATGGCGTACACCGTCGCCCCGGCCGTGGAGTTCGCCCGCGGGCTGCCGCCGCACGTGGGCATCGCGGTCAACCCGGGCGGAGTGGTCGGCGTGCCGCTGCCCCCGGCCGCGGTGGCCGAGGTGTGCCGGGCGGGCCGCACCCCGCTGGACGGCTTCGCCTCCGGAGGCCGCGTCAAGCTCTCCGAGCCCGACTGGCAGGACGACCCGGTCGACTTTTTGTCCGCGGCGTCCGCCGAGTTCGCCGCGATCGGCGTCGTCGCCACCGCCCGCCGCTGTCTCGGCGCGATCGAGGACGGCGAGCCGGTGCTGTTCGTCGGCGTCGAACTGACGCAGTGGGAGGGCGACTTGCGGGCCGCCCCGATGGACGCCCTGGGCCGCGCCCTCGGCCGCGTCCCGGTGCGCTGGCCGGTCAACCTGGTCCTCCTCGACGTGGCCCAGGACCCGGTCATCGACTGGATGCGCGCCAAGGTCCGCCCGTTCTACACACGCGAGCCCTGAGATCCTGCACGCGTGGTCCGCGAGATCTTCGACGAGCGGTCCGGCGCCCCGCGACGCCGGACCGATCCGGACGACAGGCCCTAAGCTGGGCTCAGAGCCATGTCGGGCTCAATGCCATGTTTTCCCGAAGGGGCGGTAAAAGGTGAGCGCGAGCGGCACAACCTCGACCGGGCAGGTCGAGCACATGCTGCGCCAGGTGACCCCCGGGCGCTACGACGCCTACGAGGCACTCCTGCGCGCCCTCGCCACCCCGGCCACCGGCCAGGTCTGGATGCTGCTGTGGCACGGTCAGGCGGGCTCCCCGGACGCCCAGTACGGGAACATGGAGGTCGAAGGCCACGGCTACGCCCCGTGCGTCACCTCCGCCCAGGAGCTGTCGGCCAGCGGCTGGAACCGCAGTTACGAGGTCGTCGACGGACTCGACGTGGCCCGCACCCTCTACCCCGACCACTACGGCCTCTGGCTGAACCCGCACGCCCCCGGCGGCGGCCTCGGCATCCCCTGGCTCGACCTGCGCCGGATCGCCACCGGCCTGGACCGCCAGCCCGCCGGACCGCTGCGGCTGTCGGAGCCCGCCATCGAGATCCCGCAGTTCTACGCCCTGCTCTCGCAGAACGCCCACCGCACCCCGGCCGTGCGCACCCTGCGCCGCGCCTGGGTGCAGCCCGCGCTCGGGGCGCCGTATCTGGCGATCGGCCTGGACGTCTACGACACCAGCCCGCCCGCCGTGGACGCCGTGCGCTCCATGATGCTCCAGTCGGTCGGCGCGGTCCCGGACGGACTGCCCGTCTCCACGGTCGCGATGGCCGACGAGGACGACCCGGTGGCGATGTGGATGCGGCAGGCCGCGCGCCCCTTCTACGACCGCGAGGCACACGCCACCGCCCCTGCCGCGGGCTACGGCTACCCTCCGGCACAGGGCCGTTACTGAGCTTCGGCTTGCCAGAACGCCGGTTCGTCCCACCCCCCGCTGTCGTAGGTGTGAGCGCCTTCCCGCTGTGGTTTCCCAGGCGGATCTCCGCGCGTAGATGCGATCAGAAGGTCCCGGTCCGCCCTCATACGCCCCAACTGGTGCCCGTCCGGCCGCTGTTACCCGCTGTTCGGATAACGGAATCCCCCAAACAGCATCACGGTTACGCATCCTTTCCCCGCCAGCTCTGGCGACTGATCGCCCCTGCATTGAAGACTCCCCGCTAGGCACGGGCCGGTCGGCCCTGTGTGCGAGTGAGAGCAACCGCTACCGCGGCAGCCAGGGGGGTCGGCAACCGCCGGCCGAGAGGGGTCAATTCCACTGTGACCGCACCGATCGAGACAACGGGAGCGGAGGCCGGGGCACAGCCCGAGGCCGTGCTCTCAGGGATCGAGAAGAGCAAGATCGAGGGGCGTTCGCTGGGGCAGATCGCCTGGTCCCGGTTCAAGAAGGACAAGGTGGCCGTCGCCGGCGGCGTCATCGTCATCCTGCTGATCCTGCTCGCGATCCTGTCACGCCCCCTCCAGGCGCTGTTCGGCCTGGACCCCAACGCGCTCAACCAGGACCTCATCGATCCCAACACCTCGCTGCCCAAGGGTGACTTCGGCGGCATGAGCTGGGAGCACCCGCTGGGTGTCGAGCCGAAGTTCGGCCGTGACATCGCCACCCGCATCCTCGAGGGCTCCTGGGTGTCGCTGGTCGTCGCGTTCGGCGCCACGCTCCTGTCGAACACGATCGGCGCCATCCTCGGCGTCGTCGCCGGCTACTACGGCGGCCGGGTCGACACGATCATCAGCCGGCTGATGGACACCTTCCTGGCCTTCCCGCTGCTGCTGTTCGCCATCGCCATCTCGGCCACCCTGCAGGGCGGTGCCTTCGGCCTGGAGGGCCTGCCGCTGCACATCAGCGTGCTGATCTTCATCATCGGTTTCTTCAACTGGCCGTATCTGGGCCGCATCGTCCGCGGTCAGACCCTGGCCCTCAGGGAGCGCGAGTTCGTCGACGCCTCCCGGGGGATGGGAGCCAAGGGGCCGTACATCCTCTTCCGGGAGCTCCTCCCGAACCTGGTCGGCCCGATCATCGTCTACTCGACGCTGCTCATCCCGACGAACATCCTTTTCGAGGCCAGCCTGAGCTTCCTCGGTGTCGGCATCCAGCCCCCGCAGGCTTCCTGGGGCGGCATGCTCAACCAGGCGGTCGACTTCTACGAGGTCGACCCGCAGTTCATGATCGTGCCCGGCCTCGCCATCTTCGTCACCGTCCTGGCGTTCAACCTGCTCGGCGACGGACTCCGCGACGCTCTCGACCCGCGCAGCCGCTGACATGCGGCCGCGACGAGAGCCCATCAAGTTTCCAACTATGGAGGGGAAGCAGACCATCATGCGAAGGTCAGTGCTGGCCGCGGTTGCGGTCGTCGGCAGTGCGAGCTTGCTGCTTTCGGCCTGCAGCAAGGCCGATGACAAGTCGGACAACAACGGATCGAAGTCGGCCGGTGCCAACGCCGCCACCAAGGGCGTCGTCAACGCTTCCACCCAGGAGGGTGGGACGGTCACGTACGAGTACTCCGACGTCCCGGACTCCTTCGACCCGGGCAACACGTACTACGCGTACATGTACAACCTCAGCCGGCTGTACGCCCGTCCGCTGATGACGTTCAAGCCCGGTGCCGGCGAGGCCGGCAACGAGCTGGTCCCGGACCTGGCCTCCGCCCCGGGCGAGCCCAGCGACGGCGGCAAGACCTGGACGTACAAGCTGCGTCCGGGCCTGAAGTACGAGGACGGCACCCCGATCACGTCGAAGGACGTGAAGTACGCCGTCGAGCGCTCCAACTTCGCGCGTGACGTGCTCTCCCTCGGCCCCAGCTACTTCCAGCAGTTCCTCGAGGGCGGCGACAAGTACAAGGGCCCGTACAAGGACAAGAGCGACAAGGGCATCTCGTCCATCCAGACCCCGGACGACACCACGATCGTCTTCAAGCTGAACCGCGCCTTCCAGGAGTTCGACTACCTGGTCGCCACCCCGCAGACGGCCCCCGTGCCGAAGGCGAAGGACACCGGCGTCGACTACGTCAAGAAGATCGTGTCGTCGGGCTCCTACAAGTTCCAGAGCTACCAGGAGGGCAAGGAAGCCGTCCTGGTCCGCAACGAGAACTGGGACGCCAAGAGCGACCCGCTGCGCAAGCAGTACCCCGAGAAGATCGTCGTCAAGCTGAAGGTCAACGCCGAGACGATCGACCAGGACGTCATGTCCGGCAAGGCCATCGACCTCGGTGGTACGGGCGTCCAGGCCGCGACCCAGGCGAAGGTCGTCAACTCCTCGGACCAGAAGGCCAACACCGACAACACCTACGGTGGCCGCCTGGTCTACATGGCGATCAACACCAAGCTCGCGCCGTTCGACAAGGTCGAGTGCCGCAAGGCCGTGGAGTTCGCGGTCAACAAGGTCTCCGTGCAGACCGCCCTCGGCGGCCCGATCCGCGGTGACATCGCCTCCACCGTCCTGCCGCCGGACATCCCGGGCTACCAGAAGTCCGACCTGTACGCGACGCCCGGCAACAAGGGCGACGTGGCCAAGGCCAAGGACCAGCTGAAGGCCTGCGGCAAGACGTCGATCGACACCAACATCTCGGCGCGCAGCGACCGTCCGGCGGAGATCGACGCGGCCACCGCGATCATCGACTCGCTGAAGAAGGTCGGCATCAACGCCAGCCTGAAGCAGTTCCCGTCGGGCAAGTACTTCACCGACGCCGCGGGTGTGCCGCAGTTCAACAAGAAGCAGAACATCGGCCTGCACATGATGCAGTGGGGTGCCGACTGGCCGTCCGGCTACGGCTTCCTGCAGCAGATCCTGCACAGCGACGCGATCGGCGAGTCCGGCAACACCAACCTGTCGCAGCTCGACAACAAGGACGTCGACTCGCTGCTGGAGAAGGCCATCGCCAGCGAGGACCAGGGCGAGCGCGACAGCCTCTACGCCCAGATCGACAAGAAGACGATGGAGGAGGCGGCCCTCGTTCCGCTGACCTACTTCAAGGTCCTGCTGTACCGCCCGGCGAACTTCACCAACCTGGTGTCGTCGGCGGCCTGGAGCGGTCAGTACGACTACCTCAACATCGGTACGACCAAGAAGTAGCCCCGGAAGGCAGGTGAAGGCTTTGGTGCCCGCGGGCCATACGGCCCGCGGGCACCAGCGCCGATCCCCGTGATCTCGTATATCCTCCGCCGGACGCTCGCGGCAGTGATCCTGCTGCTGGTCGTCACCGCGGTCACCTTCGCGATCTTCTTCCTGCTGCCCCGGCTCGCCGGCCAGACGGCCGACCAGCTGGCCCAGCAGTACATCGGGAAGAGTCCCACCCAGGCCGACATCGAGGCGGTCAAGCAGAACCTCGGTCTCGACCAGCCCGTGTACGTGCAGTACTGGGACTTCATCAAGGGGATCGTCTCCGGCGCCACCTACGACCTCGGCCCCACCACGGCGCACTGCAACGCGCCGTGCTTCGGCTACTCCTTCAAGACGCACGTCGAGGTCTGGCCCCAGCTCACCGACCGGATGCCCGTGACGGTCTCGCTGGCCGCCGGTGCCGCCGTGCTGTGGCTGGTGGGCGGTGTGACGGCCGGTGTGATCTCCGCGCTGAAGCCGCGGTCGTTCGCCGACCGCACGTTCATGGGCATCGCCCTCGCGGGTGTCTCGCTGCCCATGTTCTTCACCGGCCAGCTGGCGCTGTTCCTCTTCACCTACCAGTGGCCGATCTTCGGCCGGGAGTACGTGCCGTTCACCGAGAACCCCTCGCAGTGGGCCAACACGCTCTTCCCCGCCTGGTGTTCGCTCGCCCTGCTGTACTCCGCCATCTACGCCCGGCTCACCCGCTCGGGGATGCTGGAGACGATGAACGAGGACTTCATCCGCAGCGCCCGCGCCAAGGGCCTGCGGGAGCGCAAGGTCGTCGTCCGGCACGGTCTGCGGGCCGCGCTGACGCCGATCATCACCGTGTTCGGCATGGACCTCGGACTGCTGCTCGGCGGCGCCGTGATCACCGAGACGGTCTTCTCCCTGCACGGCATCGGCGAGTACGCGGTGCAGTCCATCCGCGACAACGACCTGCCGCCGATCCTCGGCGTCACGCTCCTGGCCGCCTTCTTCGTCGTCCTCGCAAACTTCCTGGTGGACCTGTTGTATGCCGCCGCCGACCCGCGGGTGAGGATCTCGTGACCGAACTCTCCAAGACCGGTGCCGCAGTGGGGGAGCCCGCGAAGGGCACCTCCGACGCGTCCACGGCCTTCCTCGAAGTCCGCGACCTCAAGGTGCACTTCCCGACCGACGACGGCCTCGTCAAGTCCGTCGACGGGCTGAGCTTCTCGCTGGAGAAGGGCAAGACCCTCTGCATCGTCGGCGAGTCCGGCTCCGGCAAGTCGGTCACCTCGCTCGCCGTCATGGGCCTGCACCGGCTCGGGGCGCGCGGCAAGAACGTCCGGATGTCCGGCGAGATCTGGCTCGACGGCAAGGAGCTCATCTCCGCCGAGCCCGACGAGGTGCGCCGGCTGCGCGGCCGCGAGATGGCGATGATCTTCCAGGACCCGCTGTCCGCGATGCACCCGTACTACACGATCGGCAGCCAGATCGTGGAGGCCTACCGGGTCCACCACGACGTCAACAAGAAGACCGCGCGCAAGCGGGCCATCGAGATGCTCGACCGGGTCGGCATCCCCGAGCCCGGCAAGCGCGTCGACAACTACCCGCACGAGTTCTCCGGCGGTATGCGCCAGCGCGCCATGATCGCGATGGCGCTGGTCAACAACCCCGAGCTGCTCATCGCGGACGAGCCGACGACCGCCCTCGACGTGACCGTCCAGGCGCAGATCCTCGACCTCATCCGGGATCTGCAGAAGGAGTTCGGCTCCGCGGTCGTCCTCATCACCCACGACCTCGGCGTGGTCGCCGAGATCGCCGACGACGTGCTCGTGATGTACGGCGGCCGGTGCGTGGAGCGCGGGTCCGTCGACGACGTCTTCGAGCGGCCGCAGCACCCCTACACCTGGGGCCTGCTCGGCTCGATGCCGCGCATCGACCGGGAGACCTCGGAGCGGCTCATCCCCGTCAAGGGCCAGCCGCCGAGCCTCATCAACGTCCCGTCGGGCTGCGCCTTCCACCCACGCTGCCCGTACGCCGACATCCCCAAGGGCGATGTCACCCGTACCGTGCGCCCGGAGCTCCAGCAGGTCGGCAGCGGGCACTTCTCCGCCTGCCACCTCTCGGCCGAGGACCGCACGCGGATCTGGACCGAAGAGATTGCGCCGAAGCTGTGAGTGAGACGAAGAAATCGGACGCGGCCGTACCGGCCCAGGCGCCGGCCCCCGCCGAGGAGCGCGAGGTGCTGCTCAAGGTCGAGGGCCTGCAGAAGCACTTCCCGATCCGCAAGGGCGTCCTCCAGCGTCAGGTCGGCGCGGTCAAGGCCGTCGACGGCATCGACTTCGAGGTGCGCAAGGGCGAGACCCTGGGCGTGGTCGGCGAGTCCGGCTGCGGCAAGTCGACCATGGGCCGGGTCATCACCCGCCTCCAGGACCCGACGGGCGGCTCGATCCACTTCGAGGGCAAGGACATCACCCGGCTGAACACGGCCGGGATGCGCCCGCTGCGGCGGGACATCCAGATGATCTTCCAGGACCCGTACGGCTCCCTGAACCCGCGGCACACCATCGGCTCGATCGTCTCGGCGCCCTTCCGGCTCCAGGGCGTCGAGCCCGAGGGCGGGGTGAAGAAGGAGGTCCAGCGGCTGCTGGAGCTGGTGGGCCTGAGCCCCGAGCACTACAACCGCTACCCGCACGAGTTCTCCGGCGGCCAGCGCCAGCGCATCGGCATCGCCCGGGCGCTCGCGCTCAAGCCGAAGCTGGTCGTGGCGGACGAGCCGGTCTCCGCCCTGGACGTCTCCATCCAGGCGCAGGTCGTCAACCTCATGGACGACCTCCAGGAGGAGCTCGGCCTGACCTACGTGATCATCGCGCACGACCTCTCGGTCGTCCGGCATGTGTCGGACCGTATCGCGGTGATGTACCTCGGCAAGATCGTCGAGCTCGCCGACCGCACCTCGCTGTACGAGGCGCCGATGCACCCGTACACCAAGGCCCTGATGTCGGCGGTGCCGGTTCCGGACCCCAAGCGCCGGGGCGCCAAGAGCGAGCGCATCCTGCTCCGTGGCGACGTGCCCTCGCCGATCGCCCCGCCGCCCGGCTGCCGCTTCCACACGCGCTGCTGGAAGGCGACCGAGGTCTGCCGGACGGTGGAGCCCCCGCTGCTGGAGCTGCGGCCCGGCCAGCGCGTGGCCTGCCACCACCCGGAGAACTTCGAGGACCAGCAGCCGCAGGACACGGTGCTGCTGACCGCCGCCAAGGAGGCCGCCGAGCTGGTGGCCGACGAGGTGCTCGCGGAGTCCGCGCAGACGTCGGCGGCGGTGGCGGCCGAGGTGCTGCCGCAGGCCGGGAAGGTATCGAAGGGCGACTCGCAGGCCGTCTCGAAGGAGCCGGAGCCTGCTGCCGAGGCCCCGGAGACGGACGCGGAGACCTCGGAGACGGACGCCGAGGCGTCCGTGGACGCTCCCGCCGAGGGTGACGAGAAGTAGCCACGCCGCAGCCCCCGCCTTCTTTTGTAAGGCGGGGGCTGTTTGCTGCGTAAGAATGTACGGGTGCTCCAGCAACTTTTCGCCCCGTCCGTCCAGCACACGCTCGACCTGATCGGGATCTTCGTGTTCGCGATCTCGGGCGCCCTGCTCGCGGTCCGCAAGAACTTCGACGTCTTCGGCATCGCCGTCCTCGCCGAGGTCACGGCCCTGGGCGGCGGACTGTTCCGGGACGTGGTCATCGGCGCCGTGCCGCCGGCCGCGTTCACCGACCTGGGGTACTTCCTCACCCCGCTGCTCGCCACGACGCTGGTCTTCTTCCTCCACCCGCACGTCGAGCGCATCCAGACCGGCGTCAACGTCTTCGACGCGGCGGGCCTCGGCCTGTTCTGCGTCGCCGGGACGGCGAAGGCGTACGACTACGGGCTGAACCTCACCGCCTCCGTGGCCCTCGGCCTGGCGACCGCCGTCGGCGGCGGTGTGCTGCGGGACGTGCTGGCCAACGAGGTGCCCTCCCTGCTGCGCTGGGACCGCGACCTGTACGCCGTCCCCGCGATCGTCGGCGCCTCGCTGACCGTCCTGTGCATCCACTACGACGCGCTGACCCCGGTCACCGGCACGCTCGCGGCGGTCACGGCCTTCGTGCTGCGGCTGCTGGCCATGCGGTTCCACTGGCGGGCTCCGCGTGCGTGGAACCGGCGCTCGACCGTGCGAGAGGAGTAGCGCGGGGCGCGTCCTGGGCGGTCATCACCTCGCTCAGCCACTGGAAGGCGGGCACCACCTGCGGCTTCCACAGCGCCATGGTGTGGCCTCCCGCGCTGCCCGGGACGAACACCACGTCCACCCGCGTCGGCGGCCGGGCGGCGCGGTCGAGGGCCTGCGCGGCCTCGTACCCGTCGCCCGGCTGCCCCGACAGGTACAGCGCGACCGGCGGCGGCGCGGGGGACCGCGTCAGCAGGACGTACGGGTCGTTGGCGGCCCGCAGCGCGGGGGTGCGGGAGGCGAGCGAGCCGGCCTCGGAGGCGGGGTCGTTGTACCCGGACAGCCCGACGGCGGCCCGGTAGCGGTCGGGGTGGGCCACGGCCAGCTTCGCCGCGCAGTGGGCGCCCGCCGAGTAGCCGGCCACCGCCCAGCCGTCGGGTGCGGGCAGCGCCCGGAAGTTGTCCATGACCATCTTCGGCACGTCCACGCTCAGCCAGGTGTCGGCGTTGACCCGGCCCGCCACATTGGCGCACCCGGTGTCCGCGCCGGGCAGCAGGTTGGTGCGCGGCGAGACGAGGATGAACGGCTCGATCCGCCCGGCGCGCATCAGCGGCGCCAGCTGCTCGGTGGCGTCCATCGACCCGAACCAGGCCTTCGAGGAGCCCGGATAGCCGGGCAACAGCTCCACCACCGGGAACCGGTGCTCGCGGTAGGCGGGGTCGTCGTACTGGGGCGGCAGCCAGACGTTGACCTCGGCGTGGACCCCCGACACCCGGCCGTCGAGCCGGGTGACGAGCACCCCGCCCTCGGCGCGCATACCGGGCCCCCTGCCCGGCTCGAAGGTCTGGCGGACCCTGGGCAGGGTCTCCACGGCTATGCCCCCGGTGCCGCTCGCGCCGAGGTCGGCGGCCGTGCGGACGTGGTCGCCGGTGCCCAGCAGATCCTCCCAGTTGTCGTAGAGCTGGTTGGAGTTGTTGACCAGCGTGAAGACCAGCGCGACCGCCGTGGCCTGCGCGAAGAGCAGCATGGCCAGCCGGGCGGCGGCCCGCGCGGCCCTGGGCCCGGGCACCCGTGACCAGAGGGCCAGCGGCAGGGCGACGGCGACGGCGCACAGCACGCCGAGCGTGACGAGGAACGGGGTCCCGGTGAGACTCATGTCCTCATAGAGGGGCGAAGCGGGCCCCGGGTTTCACGATCAAGCCCTCGCCCAACGAAAAGCTACCGCTTAGTAGTTAGCTGTTGTACCGTTCAGGCATGTCAGAAGCAGCCTCCGCCACCACGGCCCAGCGGGCCACGATCGGCGACAGCGAGTTCGACCGCGACACCGCGCTCACCCGGCGCGAGCCCGGCGTGTACGACATCGACCTCTCCGCCGGCTGGACCATCATCAGCGCCGTCAATGGCGGCTATCTGCTGGCCGTGCTCGGCCGCGCCCTCGCGGACGCCCTGCCGCACCGCGACCCGTTCACGATCTCCGCGCACTATCTGACCGCGTCCCAGCCGGGCCCCGCGGTCGTGCGCACGGACGTCGTCCGCACCGGCCGCACCCTCTCCACCGGCCAGGCCTCCCTCTTCCAGTACGACGCCGAAGGCAACGAGGTCGAGCGCATCCGCGTCCTCGCCTCCTACGGCGACCTGGACACCCTGCCCGACGACGTCCGCACGACGGCCCGGCCGCCGGCGATCCCGCCCATCGAGCACTGCTTCGGCGCCGACGACGGCCCGGCCCCGGTCGACGGCAGCTCCGCCATCACCGAGCGGCTGATGCTGAAGCTGGACCCCGCCACCGTCGGCTGGGCGATCGGCCGGCCCTCGGGCAAGGGGGAGATGCGCGCCTGGTTCGGCCTCGCCGACGGCCGCGACGCCGACCCGCTCTCGCTGCTGCTGGCCGTGGACGCCCTGCCGCCCACCGCCTTCGAGATCGGCATCTCCGGCTGGGTCCCGACCGTCGAGCTCACGGTCCATGTGCGCCACCGTCCCGCGCCCGGCCCGCTGCGCGTCTCCATCACCACCCGCAATCTCGCGGGCGGCTTCCTGGAGGAGGACGCCGAGGTCTGGGACAGCGCGGACCGGCTCGTCGCCCAGTCCCGTCAACTGGCGCGGGTGCGGCTCGGCTGAGGCCGTACCCGTACGGCAAGGGGCGGCACTCCCGGTGAACGGGGGTGCCGCCCCTCTGTGTTCGCCGTCCCCCTCGGCGTCCGCCGTCCCTCGGCGTCCGCCGCCCGGCCCGTCCGTGTTCGCCGTCCCTCTGTGTCCGCCGTCGCTCAGTCCAGCCAGTGCTCCCGGCCGAGGGTGATCAGCCGCATCCGCCGGATCGCGTCCTCGGCGACCTGCCGGCGCGCGTCCTCCGGGCCCTCCAGGGCCTCCAGGAACAGCGAGGCCGTCACCAGCATCTGGTCGACATAGAGATGGGCGAGCATCCGCAGGTCGTCGTCCTGCCAGCCCTCCGAGACGGGGTCCTGCGCCAGCGCGGCCTTCACCTCCTCGCCGAACAGGGCGAGTTGGTCCTGTATCGCCGCCCGCACGGGCTGCACGCCGCCGTGCCGCTCCCGGGAGATGAACCGCACATGGGCGGGATACCGCTCGACATGGTCCGCGATCAGCTCCACCGCCCGCTCGATGCGCCGGTCGCTCTCACCGGCCGAGGCGACGATGTTGCGGATCATCGGGTGCAGGCTGCCGAGCGCCTCCTCGACCAGGGCGACGCCCAGGTCGGCGGTGGAGCGGAAGTGCCGGTAGAAGGCGGTCGGCGCGACGCCCACGGCTCGGGTGACCTCGCGCAGACCCAGACTGCTCAGGCTCTGGTCCTCCAGCAGCGCCAACGCGGCGTCCAGGAGCGCCTGCCTGGTCTTCTGCTTCTGGGCCTGCCGTATGCCGAGGGTGTGACTCATGCCATGCAGTTAACAACTGTTCTCTGGAGTTGGGAAGTCATGGGGCGGGGTACTCTGAAGTCAGTGAACAAGTGTAACCACAACTGTTCACCGAATTGAGAGAGATCGACACGTGATCTCGGAGGGGGATCCGACCATGTTGTTCCTCGTCGCAGCGCTCCTGCTGCTGGGCGTGCTGCTGGGCGCCGTCGCCCACGCGCCGCTCGCCTTCAGCGCCGTCACCGCCGCCGTGATCGCCGGCTGGCTGGCCGTCTTCGCCGCCCGCGAGCGGCACGCCCGCCGTCACTGACACGCCCGTCACCGACACGTCTGTCACCGACACGTCTGTCACCGGCAGCCGACCGGTCGGTCCGACGACCCAACAGGAGCTGACACCCATGCATCTCACCGCACCGGCCGCCGAACGGCCGCGCACCCGGACCCGCACCCGTGACGCCGACGGCATGGCCGTCGCGTCCTTCATCCTCGGCCTGCTCGGCCTCCTCGTCTTCAACGTCTTCCTCGGCCCGACCGCCGTCGTCCTGGCCGCGGTGGCCCTGTGGCGGGGCACCGCACGCAAGGGCCGCGCCTATCTCGGCATGGGCCTGGGCGTCGCCGACCTGGTCGTGCTGCTCGCCTTCCTGCAGCTGGACGACACGCTGTCCTGGAGTCTGTAGGCCGGACACGACCCAGGGGGTTCCGCCCGGGTCCCGCCCGGGGCCTTGACACGAAAGCGCTCACCGGGGCCCTCTAGAATCGTGGCCACCATGGCTTACCTCGACCACGCCGCGACCACTCCGATGCTCCCGGAGGCGGCTGAGGCACTGACCGCCCAGCTGGGCGTCACCGGCAACGCCTCCTCCCTGCACGCTTCCGGCCGCCGCGCGCGGCGCACCGTCGAGGAGGCCCGCGAGACCCTCGCGGAAGCGCTCGGCGCCCGCCCCAGCGAGGTCGTCTTCACCTCCGGCGGCACCGAGGCCGACAACCTCGCGGTCAAGGGCCTGTACTGGGCCCGCCGCGACGCCGAGCCGGCCCGCACCCGCGTCCTCGCCAGCCCCGTCGAGCACCACGCCGTCCTCGACGCCGTCCACTGGCTCGCCGAGCACGAGGGCGCCACCGTCGAGTACCTGCCCGTCGACACACACGGCCGGGTCCACCCGGACGCCCTGCGCAAGGCCATCGCCCGCAACCCCGACGACGTCGCCCTCGCCACCGTGATGTGGGCCAACAACGAGATCGGCACGGTCATGCCGGTCCGTGAACTGGCCGATACCGCCGCCGAGTTCGGGGTGCCGCTGCACGCCGACGCGGTCCAGGCCTTCGGTCAGGTCCCGGTCGACTTCGGCGCGTCCGGGCTCGCCGCGATGACGGTCTCCGGCCACAAGATCGGCGGCCCGTACGGCATCGGCGCGCTCCTCCTCGGCCGCGACCAGACCCCCGTCCCCGTCCTGCACGGCGGCGGCCAGGAGCGGCACGTGCGCTCCGGGACCCTCGACGTCCCCGCCATCGCCTCCTTCGCCGTCGCCGGACGCCTCGCCGCCGAGCAGCGGGAGTGGTTCGCCCGCGAGATCGGCGCCCTGCGCGACTCCCTCGTCGAGACCGTCCGTACGGCCGTCCCGGACGCGATCCTCGGCGGCGACCCCGCGCCCGGCGGGCGGCTGCCGGCCAACGCGCACTTCACCTTCCCCGGCTGCGAGGGCGACTCCCTGCTCCTGCTGCTCGACGCCCAGGGCATCGAGTGCTCCACCGGCTCCGCCTGCACCGCGGGCGTCGCCCAGCCCAGCCATGTCCTGCTCGCCACCGGCACCGACCCCGACCTGGCCCGCGGCACCCTGCGCTTCTCCCTCGGCCACACCTCCACCGAGGCCGATGTGGAGGCCGTCGCCCGGGCGATCGGCCCGGCGGTGGAACGGGCCCGCGCGGCCGGTCTCACCTGAGGATCTACGCGGGCGCCGTGCGGGCGGCGCGCACCAGCTTCATGTACCGGTCCCAGTCCCAGTGCCTGCCGGGGTCCGTGTGGTCGGTCCCCGGCACCTCCACATGCCCGACGATGTGCTCCCGGTCGACCGGGATGTCATAGCGCGCGCATATCCGGGCCGTCAGCCTGGCCGACGCCTCGTACATCGCGTCCGTGAGGTCCTCGGGGCGCTCCACGAAGCCCTCGTGCTCGATGCCGACGCTGCGCTCGTTGTAGGCGCGGTTGCCCGCGTGGTACGCCACGTCGAGCTCGCGGATCATCTGTGTGATGTGCCCGTCCTTGCGGACGATGTAGTGCGCGGCCGCCTTGTGCTCCGGGTCCTGGAACACCTTCACCGCGCTGGCGAAGCTGCCCTGCGTGACATGGATGACGACCATGTCGATGCCGTAGTCGTCGGGGCGGTCCGCCCGCCGCCAGTTGGCCTCCGACGCGGCCACCCACCGCGCCCCCGCGTAGTCGACCTCGCCCTCCTTGCGCGGCTTCTCCACGCCCGGCGCCCGCCACCACAGGCGGGCCAGCTCGTCACGGGCGAGCACCGCCGAGCCCGCCGCGGCCACCGCCCCGCCGATCAGCACCGCACGGCGCCCGATCCTCCGGTCGCCGTCCTTGGAAGCCTTCCCCTGTCCCATGTGATCGTCAACGGATACCCGGGGGTCCTGGTTCCCGCGTCCCCGTACCCTGGAGGGGTTATGACTGACACCGCGCAGCCCTCCCGCCCCCTCCGCGTCCTCGCCGCCATGTCCGGCGGGGTCGACTCCGCCGTCGCCGCCGCCCGCGCGGCCGAAGCGGGGCACGACGTGACCGGCGTCCATCTCGCGCTCTCCGCGAACCCCCAGTCCTTCCGCACGGGCGCGCGGGGCTGCTGCACCATCGAGGACTCCCGAGACGCCCGCCGCGCCGCCGACGTCATCGGCATCCCGTTCTACGTGTGGGACCTCGCCGACCGCTTCCGCGAGGACGTCGTCGAGGACTTCGTCGCCGAGTACGAGGCCGGCCGCACCCCCAACCCCTGCCTGCGCTGCAACGAGAAGATCAAGTTCGCGGCGCTGCTCGACAAGGCCCTCGCCCTCGGCTTCGACGCGGTCTGCACCGGCCACTACGCCCAGGTGATCGTGCGCGAGGACGGCACGCGCGAGCTGCACCGCGCCTCCGACATGGCCAAGGACCAGAGCTACGTCCTCGGCGTGCTCGACGACCGGCAGCTCGCCCACGCGATGTTCCCGCTCGGCGACACCGTCACCACCAAGGACGAGATCCGCGCGGAGGCCGAGCGCCGCGGTCTCGCCGTCGCCAAGAAGCCCGACTCGCACGACATCTGCTTCATCGCCGACGGCGACACCCAGGGCTTCCTCGCCAAGCGGCTCGGCAAGGCGGAGGGCGACATCGTCGACGAGTCCGGCGCCAAGGTCGGCACCCACGAGGGCGCGTACGGCTTCACCATCGGCCAGCGCAAGGGCCTGCGCATCGGCACCCCGGCACCCGACGGCAAGCCGCGCTACGTCCTGGACATCTCGCCGGTCGACAACACCGTCACCGTCGGCCCCGCCGCCGCCCTCGACGTGTCCGCCCTGACCGCGGTCAAGCCCCGCTGGTGCGGCGTGGCCCCGTCCGGCCCCGGCACCTACACCGCCCAGCTGCGCGCCCACGGCGGCGAGACCGAGGTGCGCGCCGAACTGGTCGGCGACCGCCTGGAGGTCACCTTCGGCGAGCCGGTCCGCGGGGTCGCCCCCGGCCAGGCGATCGTCCTGTACGACGGCACCCGCGTGGTGGGCTCGGCGACGATCGCGTCGACGGTCCGGGTGAAGGAGACCACCCCGGCGGGCTGAGGCCACGCGCGCGAGCTGCCCGCACCCGCGCGTGCCCCGCGCCGGTCACTGCCCGAAGAACTCCGTCAGGACCGGCGCCAGCACCTCCGGCTCCACCATGTGGGACTGCCGCTCCAGCACCCGGTACGTCCCCCGGGGTGCCGTGTCCGCGACGATGCGGGCCGCCTCGCGCATCCACTCGGGGCTCGCGCCGCCCGCGAGCGACAGGACCGGCGCCGTGATCGACGCCAGCCGGGCCTCCGGCACCAGACCGTCGCCCATCACGGCGTCGTCGTAGGCCAGGCTCGGCGCGATCGACTCCATGCCGGGCCACATCGGGGACTGCCGGGCGCCCTGGATGAGGCCCTCGCCGAGCCCTGTCAGCCGCAGGAACAGCTCGACCGCGTCCCCGCGCCGGTCCTGCTCCAGCGCGCTCGTCAGCCGCTCGGTGTACTCCGCCCGCTCCTCGGCGCCGCCCTCGTACACGGCGAACGGCACCTCGTACACGGCGATCCGGCGCACCGGCAGCCCGCTCGCGGCCGCCCGCAGCGCCAGCGCGCCGCCCGAGGAGACGCCGTACAGCGCCGCCTCGCCGCCGACCGCGCCGATCAGCGCCGCCAGGTCCTCCACCTCGCGCTCCACCGCGTACGGCTGGGTGTCACCGCTCGCGCCGCGCCCCCGGCGGTCGTAGACGACGGCCGTGAAGCGGTCCGCGAGCGCCTCCGCCAGGGGCGCCACGGTGTCCCCGGTGGACATCGCGCCGCTGACGAGGATCACCGGCGGACCCTCGCCCCGGCTCGCGTAGGCGAGGGAGGTGCCGTCGGCTGAAATGGTCTTCTTGTCCATGCCTGTGCAGATTGCCGTACGGCACGGAAGTAATCGCCTACGACACCTCGACTTCGTAGAAGCAGAGGTGGTCCTTGATCGCCGCGACGTCCGGCTTCGGGTCCGGGTACGCCCAGACCAGATCCGCGGTGTCGCCGTGCGACCAGTAGGAGGCGTCGCCCTTGAAGGGGCAGTGGGTGTGGGTGGCCGACGGGGTCAGCAGGTCCAGGCGGACGTCCTCCGGCGGGAGGTAGTACCGCACGGGACAGCCCGTCTCCCGCAGCACCAGCGGGCGGTCGCTCTCCGCCAGCACCTGGCCGTCGTGCACGACCCGTACGCGCCGGGTCCCCTGTTCGATCGTGATCGTGTGTCCAAGGGTCATGTGGGGACAGCGCGCGCGGGCCGCCGGTTCTTCCCGCGTACCGTGGGCCCATGCGTATCTGCGTCTTCCTCTCCGCCGCCGACCTCGACGACCGCTACACCGGCCCCGCGCGCGAGTTCGCGGAACTGCTGGGCAAGGGCGGGCACACGCTCGTCTGGGGCGGTTCCGACGTGGGGCTGATGAAGGTCGTCGCGGACGGTGTGCAGGAGGCGGGCGGCCGGCTCGTCGGGGTGTCCGTGGAGTTCCTCTCCGCCAAGGCGCGGCCGGGCGTCGACGAGATGGTGGTCGCCAAGGACCTCGCCGAGCGCAAGAGGCTGCTCCTGGAGAAGGCCGACGCCGTGGTGATCATGGTCGGCGGCACCGGCACCCTGGACGAGGCGACCGAGATCCTGGAGCTGAAGAAGCACGGCCACACCGAGATGCCGGTCGTCCTGCTCAACACCGCCGGGTTCTACGACGGCCTGAAGGAGCAGTTCCGGCGTATGGACGACGAAGGCTTCCTGCCCCGCCCGCTCACCGACCTGGTCTTCTTCGCCGAGGAGCCCGTGGGCGCCCTCGCCTACCTGGAGGAGAGCCAGGGCGTGGCCTGATCCGGAGCCGATCCGGGCCTGGTGCGAGCATGGCGGGTATGGCTACACATGTGATCACCGGAGCCGGCTCCGGAATCGGCGCGGCCGTCGCCCGCCGTCTGCACGCGCGCGGGGACGACCTGGTCCTGCACGCGCGCGACGCCGCCCGCGCGAAGGAGCTCGCCGCCCGCTACGAGGGCGCGAGGACCCTGGTCGGCGACCTGGCCGACCCGGACCGGCTGTCCTGGGCCTTCTCCCACCAGTCGCTGCCCGACCGGGTCGACTCCCTGCTGCACATCGCCGGCGTCGTCGACCTGGGCCCGGTCGGCGACCTCACCCCCAAGACCTGGCGCCACCAGCTGAACGTCAACCTGATCGCCCCCGCCGAACTGACCCGGCACTTCCTGCCCCAGCTGCGCGCCGCGCGCGGGCACGTGCTGTTCGTGAACTCCGGCGCCGGTCTCACCGCCCACGCCCAATGGGGGGCGTACGCGGCCTCCAAGCACGGTCTGAAGGCCCTGGCGGACTCCCTGCGGGCCGAGGAGCACGGCAACGGCGTCCGGGTCACCTCGGTCTACCCGGGCCGCACGGCGAGCCCCATGCAGGCCAAGGTGCACCAGCAGGAGGGCAAGGAGTACGACCCCGCGCGCTGGATCGACCCCGAGTCGGTCGCCACGACGATCCTGATGACCCTGGACCTGCCGCGCGACGCGGAGGTGAACGACCTGACGGTCCGGCCCGGCAGGTGAGCGGCGGTGCGCCCGCCCGGCGTTGCATAGTCTTTCCGGGTGAGCAACAGCACTGAGTTCCCGTTCGGCGCGGCCACCGGCGTCGGTTCGCTGCCCGGCGGCGACGCCCGCGAGGCCGCGAAGACCGCCACCGGCTCCTTCGAGGACTTCCCGTTCCTGGCCGAACTGCCCGCCCGCGGGCCCGGCGCCGACATGATCGGGCGGACCGCGGGGCTCCTCGTCGAGCTGTACGCGCGCGTGGAGCCCAGCGGGTGGCGGCTCGGCGACCGGCCCGGCCGCGACACCCGGCGGGCCCGGTCCTGGCTGCGCGAGGACCTCGACGCGCTGGAGGAGTTCACCCAGGGCTACGAGGGGCCGCTGAAGGTGCAGGCCGTGGGGCCCTGGACGCTCGCCGCGGCCCTGGAGCTGCGCAACGGCGAGGCCGCGCTGTCCGACCCCGGCGCCTGCCGGGACCTCGCCGCCTCGCTCGCCGAGGGCCTGCGCGAGCATCTCGCGGAGGTCGGGCGCCGGGTCCCCGGCGCCCGGCTCGTCCTCCAGCTCGACGAGCCGTCCCTGGTCGCGGTGCTGCGCGGACAGGTCAGGACCGCCAGCGGCTACCGCACCCACCGCGCCGTCGACCGGCAGATCGTCGAGGCCACCCTCCGCGACGTCGTCGGGGTGCACGGCGACGGCCCGGTCGTGGTCCACTCGTGCGCACCGGACGTGCCGTTCGCGCTGCTGCGCCGGGCGGGCGCGGCCGCGGTCTCCTTCGACCTCTCCCTCCTCACGGAGCGTGACGACGACGCGATCGGCGAGGCGGTGGAAGGCGGCACGCGGCTGTTCGCCGGTGTCGTCCCCGGCACGGACGTCCCGTTGTCGGACCCTGCCGGTAGCGTCATGGGTGTCAGGACGTTGTGGCGCAGGCTGGGGCTGTCACCGGGGCTGCTCGCGGAGACGGTCACGATCACGCCGGCGTGCGGACTCGCGGGCGCGTCCCCCGACTACGCGCGCCGGGCACTCGCCCATTGCGTCCAGGCGGCGAGATCCCTCGCGGACAACCCAGAGTAACGGGAGGAAACACGGTGGCCGGCGACAAGCAGGCGGAGACGACGGCGGTGCCCGCCGAGGCCCGCGAAGAGCACGCGCAGCTGGCGGAGCAGATCGAGGAGCACCGCTTCCGGTACTACGTGAAGGACGCCCCCGTCGTCAGCGACGCCGAGTTCGACCGGCTGCTGAAGAGGCTGGAGGCCCTCGAGGAGAAGTATCCGGAGCTGCGCACCCCGGACTCGCCGACCCAGAAGGTCGCGGGTTCGTACGAGACGGAGTTCACCGCGGTCGAGCACCGCGAGCGGATGCTGTCGCTCGACAACACCTTCAACGACGAGGAGCTCGCCGCCTGGGCGGACCGCATCGCCCGTGAACTGGGCGATCAGGAGTACCACTTCCTGTGCGAGCTGAAGGTCGACGGACTCGCCGTCAACCTGACGTACGAGAAGGGCCGTCTCACCCGTGCCGCCACCCGCGGCGACGGCCGCACGGGCGAGGACATCACGCCCAACGTCCGCACCATCGCGGAGATCCCGGAGCGCCTCCACGGCGACGAGGTCCCCGAGCTGGTCGAGATCCGCGGCGAGGTCTACTTCCCGATGGCGAAGTTCCTCGAGCTCAACGAACGCCTGGTCGCCGCCGGCGACAAGCCCTTCGCCAACCCGCGCAACGCGGCGGCCGGTTCGCTGCGCCAGAAGGACCCGCGCGTCACCGCCACCCGCCCGCTGCACATGGTCGTCCACGGCATCGGCGCCCTCCAGGGCTTCTCCGGCATGACCCGGCTCTCCCAGGCCTACGACCTGCTGAAGACCTGGGGCCTGCCCACCTCCCCGCACAACCGCGTGGTCGACGACCTCGAAGGCATCCGCGAGTTCATCGCGTACTACGGCGAGAACCGCCACTCCGTCGAGCACGAGATCGACGGCGTCGTCGTCAAGCTCGACGAGATCCGGCTCCAGGGCCGCCTCGGCTCCACCGCGCGCGCCCCGCGCTGGGCCATCGCGTACAAGTACGCGCCGGAGGAGGTGAACACCAAGCTCATCGACATCAAGGTCGGCGTCGGCCGCACCGGCCGCGTCACCCCGTACGCCCAGGTCGAGCCGGTCACCGTCGCGGGCAGCGAGGTCGAGTTCGCCACCCTGCACAACCAGGAGGTCGTCAAGGCCAAGGGCGTCCTCATCGGGGACACCGTCGTCATCCGCAAGGCCGGCGACGTCATCCCGGAGATCCTCGGCCCGGTCGTCGACCTGCGGGACGGCAGCGAGCGGGAGTTCGTGATGCCCAGCGAGTGCCCCGAGTGCGGCACCCCGCTGCGGCCCATGAAGGAGGGCGACATCGACCTCCGCTGCCCCAACGCCCGTACCTGCCCCGCCCAGTTGCGGGAGCGCCTCACCTACCTCGCCGGCCGGGAGTGCCTGGACATCGAGCACTTCGGCGCGGTGGCCGCCGCCGCGCTCACCCGCCCGCTGGAGCCGGCCGACCCGCCCATGGCCGACGAGGGCGACCTGTTCGACCTGACGGTGGAGAAGCTGCTGCCCATCAAGGCGTACGTCCTCGACCCCGACAGCGGTCTGCCCAAGCGCGACCCCAAGACGGGCAAGGAGAAGGTCGTCACGGTCTTCGCCAACCAGAAGGGCGAGCCGAAGAAGAACACCCTCGCCCTGCTGGCCAACATCGAGGCGGCCAAGCAGCGCCCGCTCGCGAGGTTCCTCAACGGCCTGTCCATCCGGCACGTCGGCCCGGTCGCGGCGCAGGCCCTCGCCCGTGAGTTCCGCTCCATCGACCGCATCGAACAGGCCACGGAGGAAGAGCTCGCGGCGACCGCCGGAGTCGGTCCCATCATCGCCGCCGCCCTCAAGGAGTGGTTCGCCGAGGACTGGCACCGCGAGATCATCCGCAAGTGGAAGGCGGCCGGAGTGCCGCTGGAGGAGCAGTCCTCCGGCGAGGACGAGGGCCCCCGCCCGCTGGAAGGGCTGACGGTCGTCGTCACCGGCACGCTGGAGAACTACACGCGGGACGGGGCCAAGGAGGCGCTGGAGAGCCGCGGAGCGAAGGTGACCGGTTCGGTGTCGAAGAAGACGTCCTTCGTCGTCGTGGGCGACAGCCCGGGGTCCAAGTACGACAAGGCGATGCAGCTGAAGGTGCCGGTTCTGGACGAGGACGGCTTCGCCGTCCTGCTGGAACAGGGGCCGGAAGCGGCGGCCGAAGTTGCCCTGTCCGCGGAGCAGTAGCGGTTGAACCTGGCCCGATAGGCGCATATCAGATGCATACGGGTGGCTGGGGCGCATTCGGGCAACCGTCGACGACCGCTGCCCGTACGCGCCTTCAGCGGCCTACTGTTGAGATGTGCGCCTGCCGTGCCCAGCTGCGGTCGGGGCATCCCTTCGCCGTCGAGGAGCAAGGAAGGGCGGAGGGAAGGGTTTTCCGGCGCGGGGCCGTCGAGGGAAGTTGTCGGGCGACGGGCCGCGTGGCGTGGGCACCGCCGGCTGTGAGAGGGACGGGAATGGAACCGACCGAGAGTGCCGCCCCGCACTCACGGCTGCGCCGGACGGCCGGCGCATGGCGCGGGTGGGCGACACGGACCGCGGATCGCCCGGGCGCGGGCACCGGGCGGGACACCACGGACGGCGGCGGCGTACGACGCGACGGCGAGCCCGGCGCCGGGCCGCCCGACTCCGGACAGGAACGGCACCCCTACTGGCCCACGTTGCCCGCGGCGGTGGTCGGGGCCGCCGCGTTCGTCCTCGGCGCCGGGTTCTACCGGGCCTTCACCGGCGGCCACGCCCTCTTCCCGTCCGGCACCGTCGGCTGGTCCCTGGCCGTGCTGACCGGCGTCATCGTCGGCCATCTGGTGGCTCTCGGCCGCGCCCGCTGGTGGGGCGGCACCGGCTCCGGCGCCGCCCTCACCCTCGCCGTCCTGCTGCTGTACGGCTGGGTGCCGGCCGGCATGGTCAGCCTCACCGTCGTCGTCCTGGTCGGCGTCGCCCGCCGCGGCAGCTGGCGCCAGGGCGTGCTGCACGGCGCGGTGGACATCCTCGGCATCGCCTCCGGCGCCCTGGTGCTGGCCGCGTTCGGCCGGGTGCCGAGCGTCGAGAGACCCTGGAGCCCCGACACCTGGACGCCGTACACCGCGCCGGGCGTCGTCCTGGTCGCGGTCGCCTACCTCCTCGTCACCCGCGTCCTGCACTGGTATCTGCACGCCCCGCGCGGCGGCCTGCCCACCGTCGCCCGCACCGCCCTGGTCAGACAGGGCCTGGTCGCCGTCGCGCTGCTCGGCATCGCCCCGCTGGTGTGCGTGGTCGCCGTCGCCAAGCCCTTGCTGCTGCCGCTGTTCGCCATACCGCTCATCGCCCTCGACTCCACGCTGTGGATCGCCCGGGCCCGGGCGGAGGAGCAGCTGCGCGATCCGCTGACCGGGCTGCCGAACCGGCAGTGGCTGCAGGAGCGGATCTGGACCGCGCTGGACGACGCCGAACGCATCGGCGCCCGGTCCGCGCTCATGCTGATCGACCTCGACCGTTTCCGGTCGGTCAACGACACCTTGGGGCATCTCGCCGGTGACCGACTGCTGTTGCAGATCGCCGACCGGTTGCAGCTCGCCCTGCCGCGCGGGGCGGAGGCCGCGCGGCTCGGGGGAGACGAGTTCGCCGTCCTGCTGCCCGTCGCCGACTCCACCACGTCCGCGACCCGCGTCGCCCGCGGTCTGGTCGCCGCGCTCAGCTCACCGCTCGACCTGGACGGCCTCACCCTGGTGCTGGAGGCCAGCGCCGGGGTCGCCGTCTTCCCGGACCACGCGCTGGACGCCGAGGGGATGCTGCGCCGCGCGGACGTCGCCATGTACCAGGCGAAGCGGGACCGTACGGGCGTCGAGGTCTACGAGTCCAAGCGGGACTCCAACACCCCGGACCGGCTCGGCCTGCTCGGCGATCTGCGCCGCGCCCTGGACGCGCACGAGGTCGAGCTGCACTACCAGCCGAAGGTCCGCTTCGACGGACAGGTCGCCGGCCTCGAGGCGCTGGTCCGCTGGGTGCACCCCGAGCGCGGGAGGGTGCCGCCGGACGAGTTCATAGCGATAGCCGAGTCCTCGGGGCTGATGCCGCACCTCACCGAGTACGTCCTGGAGACCGCGCTCGGCCAGGTGGCGCGCTGGCGCTCCCAGGGCCTGTTCGTGCCGGTCGCCGTCAACGTCTCCCCGCGCGACGTGCACACCCCCGGCTTCGCCGGCTCCGTCGCCGCGCGCCTCGCCCGGCACGGCGTCCCGGCGGGGGCGCTCCAGCTGGAGATCACCGAGCACGTCCTGCTGGAGGACCCGACCCGCGCCGCCGACACCCTCGCCGCCCTCACCGGGCACGGCGTGAAGATGTCCCTGGACGACTTCGGCACCGGCTACTCCTCGCTGGTGCATCTGCGGCGGCTGCCGGTGAGCGAGCTGAAGATCGACCGCTCCTTCGTGGCCCGCCTCGCGGTGGACGCCGAGGACGCCGAGATCGTGCGCTGCACGGTCGACCTCGCGCACTCCCTCGGCCTGCTCGTCGTCGCCGAGGGCGTCGAGGACGACGAGACCTGGGAGCGGCTGCGCGATCTGCGCTGCGACGCCGTCCAGGGCTGGCTGGTGGCGGCCGCCATGCCGCCCGAGGAGACGACGGCGTGGCTGCGGGCGCGCGGATCGCGCGGCTGGCAGCGTCCGAAGGCGGCGCTCCCGGCCGCCGAGTGACCTGGTGACGCCCTGAACAGCACCCCGCGGGCCCCACGGGGAAACCGATGCACGGGCACGCCCCCCCGACCCATAGGATTGGGCCAAACCACACACACTCACCCCAGAGGATCGCTGCATGCCTGGCATCACGCGCGAGGAGGTCGCCCACCTCGCCCGGCTGGCGCGTCTGGAGCTGAAGCCCGAAGAGCTCGACCACTTCGCGGGACAGCTGGACGACATCATCGGCGCGGTCGCCCGCGTCAGTGAGGTCGCCGACCAAGACGTACCGCCGACCTCGCACCCGCTCCCGCTGACGAACGTCATGCGCGAGGACGAGGTCCGTCCCTCGCTCACCCCCGAGCAGGCGCTCTCCGGCGCCCCGGCCCAGGAGCAGCAGCGTTTCAAGGTGCCGCAGATCCTGGGGGAGGACTAAGAAGTCATGACGGACATCATCAAGCTCACTGCGGCCGAGACCGCCGAGAAGATCGCCTCCGGCGAGCTCACGGCCGTCCAGGTCACCGAGGCCCACCTGGCCCGGATCGAGGCCGTCGACGAGAAGGTGCACGCCTTCCTCCACGTCGACCGCGAGGGCGCGCTCGCGCAGGCCCGCGCCGTCGACGAGAAGCGGGAGCGCGGCGAGAAGCTGGGCCCGCTGGCCGGCGTCCCCCTCGCGCTGAAGGACATCTTCACCACCGAGGGCATCCCGACGACCGTCGGCTCGAAGATGCTCGAAGGCTGGATCCCGCCGTACGACGCGACGCTCACCAAGCGGCTGAAGGCCGCCGACGTGGTCATCCTCGGCAAGACCAACATGGACGAGTTCGCCATGGGGTCCTCCACCGAGAACAGCGCCTACGGCCCGACCGGCAACCCCTGGGACCTCACCAAGATCCCCGGCGGCTCCGGCGGCGGCTCGTCCGCCGCGCTGGCCTCCTTCCAGGCGCCGCTCGCCATCGGCACCGACACCGGCGGCTCCATCCGCCAGCCGGCCGCCGTCACCGGCACGGTCGGCGTCAAGCCGACGTACGGCGCGGTCTCCCGGTACGGCATGGTCGCCTTCTCCTCCTCCCTGGACCAGGGCGGGCCCTGCGCCCGTACGGTCCTGGACGCGGCCCTGCTGCACGAGGTCATCGCAGGGCACGACCCGATGGACTCCACGTCCATCGACGCCCCGGTCCCGCCGGTCGTGGAGGCCGCCCGCAACGGCAGCGTCCAGGGGATGCGCGTCGGCGTCGTCAAGCAGTTCCGCGGCGAGGGCTACCAGGCCGGCGTCATCCAGCGCTTCGACGAGTCCGTCGAACTGCTGAAGGAGCTCGGCGCCGAGATCGTCGAGCTGGACTGCCCGTCCTTCGACCTGGCGCTCTCCGCGTACTACCTGATCGCCCCGTCGGAGTGCTCCTCCAACCTCGCCCGCTTCGACGGCCTGCGCTACGGCCTGCGCGTCGGCGACGACGGCACGCACTCCGCGGAGGAGGTCACCTCCCTCACCCGTGAGGCCGGCTTCGGCCCCGAGGTGAAGCGCCGCATCATGCTCGGCACGTACGCCCTGTCGAGCGGCTACTACGACGCGTACTACGGCAGCGCCCAGAAGGTCCGCACGCTCATCACGCGTGACTTCGAGAAGGCCTTCGAGCAGGTCGACGTGATCGTCTCCCCGACGACCCCGACCACCGCCTTCGCGATCGGCGAGCGCGCCGACGACCCGATGGCGATGTACCTGGCCGACCTGTGCACCATCCCGACGAACCTCGCGGGCAACGCGGCCATGTCGCTGCCCTGCGGTCTGGCCCCGGAGGACAACCTTCCGGTCGGCCTGCAGATCATCGCCCCGGCCCTGAAGGACGACCGGCTCTACAAGGTCGGCGCGGCCGTCGAGGCGGCCTTCGTGGAAAAGTGGGGCCACCCGCTGATCGAGGAGGCTCCGTCGCTGTGAGCAAGGCAATGTCGAAGGCCAAGGGCTTCAAGAAGTCGAAGTCCGGGCTGTACCTGTCCATGGCCACCACCGCGTTCGGTGCGGTCAACGTCGTCAAGCAGGCCCGGAAGGCCCGCGTGGAGAGCGACACGCTGCGTCTGATCGACGCCGCCGTCTCCGCCACCGCGATCGTCACCGGCCTCGCCATCCTCTACCGCGAGCTGAAGCGGCTGGGCGACGACGACGTCCTGCTGGGCTGAGAGGGAAGTTTCACCGTGACCACCACGACCGACCTGGTGTCGTACGAGGACGCACTCGCGTCGTACGACCCCGTCATGGGCCTCGAGGTCCATGTCGAACTCGGCACCAAGACCAAGATGTTCTGCGGTTGCTCGACCGCGCTCGGCCAGGACGCCAACACGCAGACCTGCCCGGTCTGCCTCGGCCTGCCCGGCGCGCTCCCGGTCGTCAACGCGACCGGTGTCGAGTCCGCCATCAAGATCGGCCTCGCGCTGAACTGCGAGATCGCCGAATGGTGCCGCTTCGCCCGGAAGAACTACTTCTATCCGGACATGCCGAAGAACTTCCAGACCTCCCAGTACGACGAGCCGATCGCCTTCAACGGCTACCTCGACGTGCAGCTGGAGGACGGGGAGACCTTCCGCGTCGAGATCGAGCGCGCCCACATGGAGGAGGACACCGGCAAGTCGACGCACGTCGGCGGCGCCACCGGCCGTATCCACGGCGCGTCCCACTCCCTGCTGGACTACAACCGCGCCGGCATCCCGCTCATCGAGATCGTCACCAAGCCGATCGAGGGCGCCGGCGAGCGCGCCCCCGAGGTCGCGAAGGCGTACGTCCGTGAGCTCCGCGAGGTCATCAAGGCGCTCGGCGTCTCCGAGGCCCGGATGGAGATGGGCCAGATGCGCTGCGACGTGAACCTGTCGCTGCGCCCGCACGGCACCGAGAAGTTCGGCACCCGTTCGGAGACGAAGAACGTCAACTCGCTGCGGTCCGTGGAGCGCGCGGCCCGTTTCGAGATCCAGCGGCACGCGGCCGTGCTGTCGTCCGGCGGCACGATCGTGCAGGAGACCCGGCACTTCCACGAGGACACGGGGTCCACCACCTCGGGCCGTGTGAAGGAGGAGGCCGAGGACTACCGGTACTTCCCCGAGCCGGACCTGGTGCCGGTGGCTCCCTCGCGCGAGTGGGTCGAGGAGATCCGCGCCGGGCTGCCGGAGCTTCCGCTGGCCCGCCGCAACCGGCTCCGCGAGGAGTGGGGCATCTCGGCGACCGACATGCAGGCGATCCTCAACGCCGGTGCGCTGGACCTGATCGTCGCCACGATCGACGCGGGTGCCGACGCGGCCTCCGCCCGCAAGTGGTGGATGGGCGAGCTGGCCCGCAGCGCCAACGAGTCGGGCAAGGCGCTCGACGAGCTGTCCATCACGCCCGAGCAGGTCGCCCGGGTCACGGAGCTCGTCGCGAAGGGTGACCTGAACGACAAGCTGGCCCGTCAGGTCATCGAGGGCGTCCTCGCGGGCGAGGGCACCCCGGACGAGGTCGTCGACAAGCGCGGTCTGAAGGTCGTCTCCGACGAGGGCGCCCTCGGTGCCGCCGTCGACGAGGCCATCGCCGGCAACCCGGGCATCGCCGACAAGATCCGCTCCGGCAAGGTCGCCGCGGCCGGCGCCCTGGTCGGCGCGGTCATGAAGGCCACCCGTGGCCAGGCCGACGCGGCCCGCGTCAAGGAGCTGATCCTGGAGAAGCTGGGCGTCGGCGAAGGCTGAGCTTCAGGCAGGACACCCCGAGGGGGGACGCACCGGATGCCGGTGCGTCCCCCCTCGTCGTCACAGGCGGCGTCCCACCAGGCGGACGAAGCCCAGCGTGCGGCCCTCGTCCCGGCGGACCATCTCGGCGACCTGGCGGGCCATCGTGCGGTGGAACTCCTCCGGGCTCTCCTCGGCGACGACCTCGCACCACAGCAGCCAGTCCCGCCAGCCGTCGTCCAGCCAGTCGGCGGCCTCGACCTCCACGGCACCGCTGCGGGTCCAGTGCCGCCGCCACCAGCCGGCGCTGTGGAAGCACCAGTACGCGGGCTCCCAGTACGGCCGCAGATGCTCCGGCGGCTCCACGCCGTCCGGCTCCTCGCGCAGCGCGGGGACGACCACGCCGATCCGGCCGCCGGGGCGCAGCAGCCGGGTGAGCGTGGGCAGGTAGAGGTCGTCGGTGCCGAAGTACTGGTAGGCGTCGATGCTGACGATCGTGTCGAAGCACCCCTCGGCGAACGGCAGGTCGTGCGCCTCCGCCTTCACGGGCAGCACCCGGTCGGCGAAGCCGGCCTCGGCGACCCGGCGGGCGTTGTCGTCGGGCTCGATCCACAGGTCGGCGGCGGTGACCTGCGCGTCGTACTCCCTGGCCAGGAAGACGGAGGTCATGGCACGGCCGCAGCCCAGGTCGAGGATGCGGGCGCCGGGGCGCAGGGCGTCCAGGCCGAGGGCGGGGGCCAGCCACTCCAGCAGCCAGAGCGCGTTCGGCCCCATCTGGTTGTCGATCACCCAGCGGGGGTCGTAGTGGCCGGAGCGCGGATAGCGGGGGTGGGTCAGCCGTGCGGCGAGGTGCTCACTCGGGGTGTGCGGGGTGTGGTCCGGCATAAGTGGATGGGCTCCTTGGGTCCGGGACAGCGGAAAAGGATACGGAGGAGCCCGGCCGGGCGCTCAGAATAAGTTCCCGGTGCGCGGGGGCACTTCTGTGAGAGGCGCCACCTGCGACGACGCAAACGCCGTTACTTTCCTGTGATCTTCCTCCTATTGCTGTGAACAACCCCACGATCGCGGCAAACGATCATTTTCTGATGCAAGGGTTGTTTCACATCGCTCATGCGTTCTTTGCGGGCTGTTCACTTCATGAACGACTGTTCCCGGTCAAAGATCCACACATCGTCCCCCTGGGAGCACGTTCGTGGCAGCTCTTGCACGCTGGTGTGTCCAACGCCGCCTCGTCGCCGTACTGCTCTGGCTCCTCGCCTTCGGCGGGGTGAGCGCGGCCGCCGCCGTCACGGGCTCCGCGTACTCCAACGACTACGAGGTCCCCGGCACCGAGTCGGGCCGCGCCACCCAGCTGTTGCAGGACGGCTTCCCCGGACTCGGCGGTGACAGCGACACCGTCGTGTGGCACACCGCGTCGGGCACCGTCCGCGCCGGCGTCGTCGAGCAGACCATGACGCGCACCCTGGACGACATCGCCCACCTGCCCGGCGTCGCGTCCGTGGACAACCCCTACGACAAGCAGGGCCCCGCCCGGATCAGCGAGGACGGGCACACCGCCTACGCCACCGTGACCTTCGACGCGGGCGCCGAGCACCTCGATGCGGGCGAGGCCCGTGCCGTTGTGGACACGGCGAAGGCCGCCGCGACCGACGATCTCCAGGTCGAGCTCGGCGGGTCCGCCGTCGCGCTGACCGAGTCGCCGGGCGGGCACACCGCCGAGATCGTCGGCGTGGCCGTCGCCGCCGTCGTGCTCTTCCTCGCCTTCGGCTCGCTCGCCGCCTCGCTGCTGCCCATCGCCACCGCCCTGGTGAGCGTCGGCACCGCCTACGCGGGCATCGCGCTCCTCGGGCACGCCATGACGGTCGCCGACTTCGCCCCCATGCTCGGCATGCTGATCGGCCTCGGCGTCGGCATCGACTACGCCCTGTTCATCGTCACCAGACACCGGCGGGGGCTCAAACGCGGCCTGCCCGTGGCCGAGTCGATCACCAACGCGGTGGCGACCACCGGGCGCGCGGTGGTGTTCGCGGGCGCCACGGTGTGCATCGCCCTGCTCGGCATGCTCATCCTGCGGCTGAGCTTCCTCAACGGCGTGGCCATCGCCGCGTCCCTCACCGTCGTCCTCACCGTCGCCGCGTCCGTCACCCTGCTGCCCGCCCTGCTGTCCCTCATCGGCATGCGCGCCCTCAGCCGCCGCGAGCGGCGCCGGCTCGCCGAGCACGGCCCCCAGCCCGAGCTGCCCACCGGGCTCGCCGCCCGTTGGTCCGCGTTCGTCGAACGGCACCCCAAGGCGCTCGGCGCGATCGCCCTCGCCGTCATCACCGTCCTCGCGCTGCCCACCCTGGGCCTGCGCCTGGGCACCTCCGACCAGGGCAACAACCCGGCGGCCTCCACCACCCGCCAGGCCTACGACCTCCTCGCGGACGGCTTCGGACCCGGCGTCAACGGGCCGCTCACCCTAGTCACCGAGGTCCACGGCGCCGAGGACAAGCTCGCCCTGGACCGCCTCGACACCACCCTGCGCGCCACGGAGGGCGTCGCCTCGGCCACCCCGGTGACGTACAACGCGCACAGCGACACCGCCTACCTCACCGTGCTCCCCGAGTCGTCCCCGCAGTCCCAGCGGACCAGCGGCCTCGTGGACCGGCTGCGCGACGAGGTCCTGCCGCGCGCCGAGACCGGCACCGCCCTCGACATACAGGTCGGCGGTATGACGGCCGGCTACGACGACTTCGCCGACGTGATCGTCGGCAAGCTGCCCCTGTTCGTCGGGGTCGTCATCGGCCTGGGCTGTCTGCTGCTCCTGCTCGCCTTCCGCTCGGTCGGCATCCCGCTCAAGGCCGCCGCGATGAACGTGGCCGCCGTCGCCGCCGCCTTCGGCGTCGTCGTCGCGGTCTTCCAGTGGGGGTGGGGGAGCGAGCTGCTGGGGCTGGGCCGGGCCGGCCCGATCGAGCCCTTCCTCCCCGTGATCATGGTGTCCGTCCTCTTCGGGCTCTCCATGGACTACCAGGTCTTCCTGGTCAGCCGGATGTACGAGGAGTGGCTGGAGACCGGCGACAACCGGCGGGCCGTACGCATCGGCCTCGCCGAGACCAGCCGGGTGATCAACTCCGCCGCGGTCATCATGATCTCGGTGTTCCTCGCCTTCGTCCTCAGCGGCGACCGCGTGATCGCCATGTTCGGCATCGCCCTCGCGGCGGCCGTCGCCCTGGACGCCTTCGTCCTGCGCACCCTCCTCGTCCCCGCCCTGATGCATCTGCTCGGCGGAGCCAACTGGTGGCTGCCCCGCTGGCTGGACAAGCGCATGCCCCGCATCAGCATCGAGCCGCCCGAGTGCCGTGCCGCCCATGAGACGCTCACCGACGTCGTGGCGGAACTGGAGAAGGAGCAGCGGGGCGATGTACGCGATATCCCTGGGTGACGACGGAGCCGAGCTGAGGCCGCTGGAACCGTGGCACGCGCAGGAGTTCCTGGCCCATCTGGAGCGGGGCCGGGAGTTCATCGGACGGTTCATCCCGTTCGGCTCGGCCGTCACGGACCCGGTGTCCGCCCGCGAGACCCTCCAGCGGTACGCCGACCTGCGCGCCGCCGACAAGGCGTCGTACCACGGCATCTGGCTGGACGGACGGCTCGTCGGCGGCGTCCTCACCCTGAACTTCGACGCCGCCGCCGGGGTCTGCGAGGTCGGCTGCTGGCTGGAGCCCGCGGCGACCGGGCGCGGCCTGGTCACCCGGGCCATGCGGCCGCTCATCGACTGGGCCGTCGAGGAACGCGGCATCCACCGCGTCGAATGGGTGGCCGCCGCCGGGAACACCGCCAGCCTGAACGTCGCCCGCCGCCTCGGGATGACCCGGGACGGCGTACGCCGGCAGGCCCACCTCTATGGTGGGGTGCGCCACGACCTGGAACTGTGGTCGATCCTCGCCCCGGAGTGGCGCGAAGCACGCGTGCGCACCGCGCACAGCGATCATTAAGACACCTCTCAGGAAGCGTCCGTACGGTGCCAGACATGGGAACGAAGACAGTGGACGAGACCGTGACCCCGGCCAAGGCCGACGACGAGAACGTGGACGTCACCGAGACGACCGAGGCCCCGGCCGAGGCCGTCACCGGCGACGAGTCCGAGGAGGTGGCCGCCGAGGCGACGGAAGCGGCGCCCTCCTTCGTCGGCCAGGGCGCCGCCGCGGTGGTCTCCGCGGCCCTCGGCCTCGTGTCCCTGACCGGCGGCTGGATCGGCACCGTCGCCGCCGCCCGCCAGACACTCATCGGCCAGCTGGAGACCCGCTCCGACGCCGCCGTCGCCACCCAGATCCAGGCGGTCTACGGCGACGCCTGGCAGGCCTCCGCGCTGTTCGCCGGCCTGTTCGCGGTGGTCGCGCTGATCGTCGGCGTCGTGGTGCTCGCCCGGCCCGCGTTCGGCACCCCCGGTCTGCCGCAGCCCGCCTGGATCAAGTCGGTCGCCTGGGGCGGTGTCGCCCTCGGCGTCATCGGCCTGCTGCTGGCCGTCCTCAAGTACACCGACGCCCTGCTCGGCCTGCCCTCCGCCGGCTGAGACACCGCGCACCCGCGCCGATCGGAGCGGGAACAGCGCAGATCAGAGGGGCCTCAGAGCCGCCGTAAGCACCTTAGACGGCGGCCTGAGGCCCCTCAGCCGTGTCTAAGGCACCCACCGGCCCGGCAAGATGCGGCACTCTCCCGATGTGGCGGACCCCCCTGGGAGACGAAGGTTGAGGCATCGCAGGAAGCGATGACAACCGGGACCCACCAGGGGGAAACCACCATGTTCGACCACTTCGAGCACGAGATGCACCACCTCCGCACCGACGAACTGATCCGCCAGGCCGAGCACCAGCGCCTGGTCCGCGAGGCCGTCCGGGTCCGCCGCGCCCAGCGCCGCGCCGCCCAGCGCCCCGCACGGAACGCGGAGGACACGCCCTCGCCCGGCGCCCGCCCCGGCCGGCACGGCACCGCACGCGCCGCGTGAGGCCGCGGGACACCGGATCCGGGGACGGCCCCCGGAAAACCGGTGCCGCGCCGACCGCGCCGCGTGCGATGCTCGGGCCCGTGGAGAGCCGCTCCGTAAGTCCCGTGTTCGTCGGCCGCACCACCGAGTTGGAGACGTTGGACGACGCGCTCGCCCGTGCCACCGCGGGCGAGCCGCAGGCGTTGGTCATCGGCGGCGAGGCGGGCGTCGGCAAGACCCGCCTCGTCGAGGAGTTCGCCGGCGCCGCCGCCCGCGCGGGCGCCGTCGTCGCCCTCGGCGGCTGCGTCGAGATCGGCGCCGACGGCCTTCCGTTCGCCCCCTTCTCCACCGCGCTGCGCGCCCTGCGCCGGCAACTGCCCGACGAGCTGGCCGCGGCCGCCGCCGGACAGGAGGACGAACTGGCCCGGCTGCTGCCCGAGGTCGGCGAGACCCCCGCCGCCCTCGGCGCGGACCGCTCCGGCGAGGAGGGCATGGCCCGCCTCTTCGAACTCACCGCCCGCCTCCTGGAACGCCTCGCCGCCCACCGCACCGTCGTCGTCGCCCTGGAGGACCTCCACTGGGCCGACGCCTCCACCCGCCACCTGCTGACCTACCTCTTCCGCACCCTGCGCACCGGCCGCCTCGTCGTCCTCGCCACCTACCGCTCCGACGACATCCACCGCCGTCACCCGCTGCGCCCCCTCCTCGCCGAACTCGACCGGCTGCGAACCGTCCGCCGTATCGAGCTCGGCCGCTTCACCCGCGACGAGGTCGGCTGCCAGATCGCCGGCATCCTCGCCCGCGAACCCGACCCGGCCCAGGTCGACGCCATCTTCGAACGCTCCGACGGCAACGCCTTCTTCGTCGAGGAACTCGCCGTCGCCACCCACGAGGGCGCCTGCGACGGCCTCACCGACTCCCTTCGCGACCTGCTGCTCGTACGCGTCGAGCGGCTGCCCGAGAGCGCCCAGCGGATCGCCCGGCTCGTCGCCGAGGGCGGCTCCACCGTCGAGTACCGGCTGCTCG
This sequence comes from Streptomyces sp. RK62, assembly GCF_018070255.1. Lineage (NCBI taxonomy): Bacteria > Bacillati > Actinomycetota > Actinomycetes > Kitasatosporales > Streptomycetaceae > Streptomyces > Streptomyces sp. RK62. The sequence goes on from NZ_JAGPYD010000002.1 coordinate 390,620, forward strand.
CCGCCGTCGCCGACCTCGCCGAGGACGATCTGATCGAGGCGCTGCGGGCCGCCGTCAACGCCAGCATCCTGAGCGTCGCGCCCGGCGACGACGGCTACCGCTTCCGGCACTCCCTGGTCCGCGAGGCCGTCGCCGACGACCTGCTGCCCGGCGAACGCTCCCGCCTCAACCGCCGCTACGCCGAAGCCCTCGAAGCCGACCCGACGCTCGTCCCGGCCGGTGAACGCGTCATGCGGCTGGCGAGCTACTGGTACCACGCCCACGACCCGGCCAAGGCCCTGCCCGCCGTCCTGGACGCCTCCGTCACCGCCCGCCGCCGGCGCGCCCACTCCGAGCAACTCCGGCTGCTGGAACGGGCGATGGAACTGTGGGACGTCACCCCGGCGGACATCCGCGCCACCCTGCGCCCCGTCGACTACACCGAGGCCTACCCGCCCCCGCTGGCCGAGCGGCGCGGCGAGCCCCACGACCCCGCCCCCACCCCGCTGCGCTACCTCGACCTGATGGCCGAGGCGGCCGTCGCCGGGCGGCGCTGCGGGGAACGCGAACGCGCCCTGAAGATCACCAAGCGGGCCCTGCACCTGCTGGAGGAGGAACAGGACCCGCTGCGCGCCGCCTGGTTCTGGATCCAGCGCTCCCGGCTGACGCAGGCCCTGGCCCGCGGCGACGGCTGGAAGGAGATCGGCACCGCCCAGGACCTGGTGCGCGGACTGCCGCCGTCCGAGGTGCACGCCGAGGTGCTGGCCACCGCCGCCAGCTGGTCCATGCTGCGCGACCCCGGCCCCGACGCCGTGTCCGCGGCCGAACGGGCCGTGGAGTACGCGCGCATGGTCGGCGCCGAGGACATCGAGCTGAACGCCCGCCTGACCCTCGGCGGACTCATGGTCGAAGCCGGCGACAGCGCCGGTCTCGCCCAGATGTACGAGGTCAAGGAAGCCGTCCTGGCCCGGGGCCTGACCTCGGTCGTGGGCCGCAGCCATGTGAACCTGCCGTCCGCCCTGGAGGCCGTCGGTCGCTCCGCGGAGGCCGTGTCCATCCTGCGCGAGGGCCTGCGGCTCACCCAGGAGTGGGGTCTGCGCGACTCCGAGGCCTGGGTGTGGGTCAACCTCGCCGAGTCCCTGACGACCCTGGGCCGCTGGGACGAGGCGGCCGAGGCCGCCGTGAGCGCCCAGCGCACCAGCCAGTCCGCCAAGCCGCGCGGCGGCGCCGCCAACCGCCTGGCCCAGCTCGCCCTCGCCCGCGGCGAGACCGCCGAGGCCGCCCGCCATCTCGCCGCCGCCCGCGCCTCCTACGGCACCCACGACCCGATGCCCCAGCACAACCTCCCCATGTCCCACCTCGCCCTGGAGATCGCCGCCGCCGAGGGCCGCCTCCTCGACGCCCGCGCCGAGGCCGACCGGGCCCTCGACGCCGGCTTCCCGCCCGGCACCCAGCGCTACGCCTGGCCACTGCTGCTGGCCGCCGCCGTCGCCGAGTCCGAGTCCCGCGCCCTCCCGCCGCCGGACGGGCCCGCAGCACGCACCGCCTATCTGCGCCGCCTCTTCGACGCCGTACGCACCCTCGCCACGGGCTCGCCCGTGTGGCGCGCCCACGAGCGGTGGACCCGCGCCGAGCTCGACCGGGCCGAGGACCACACCGACCCCGACACCTGGTCCGACGTCGTCACCGCCTTCGAAGCCCTGGAACGCCCCTACGACCTCGCCCGGGTCCGCCTGCGCCTGGCCGAGGCGCTGCTGACCGCGGGCGGCGACGACGAGCGCGCCCGCGCCACCGAACTGCTCCGGCTCACCCGGGCCACCGCCGACCACCTGGGCGCCCGCCCCCTCGCCGACGCCACGACCCTGCTGGCCCAGCGGGCCCGCCTCAGCCTGACCACGGCCCCGCCCGCCGCCGACCCGGCCGACACCCTCGGCCTCACCAGCCGCGAGCGCGATGTGCTGCGCCTGGTCTCCGCGGGCCGCACCAACCGCCAGATCGCCGAGGAACTCTTCATCTCCCCGAAGACCGCCAGCGTCCATGTGTCGAACATCCTGGCCAAGCTCGGTGTCTCCGGCCGGGGCGAGGCGGCCGCCGTGGCGCACCGGATGGGGCTGTTTCCCCTGGAGACGCTCGGCTCCGGAACGCACGCCTGAGGCATACGCTGAGAAGGACGCCGGCCGTGGGAGGTCCTGTGTTCAACCCGTTCGAGGAACTCTTCGCACCGGGCCGCAAGCACACCCGCGACGAACAGAAGCGCCTGGAGCTGAGCCGCGAGGACGTCGGCGACAACGACCCCGGACGCGGCCCCATAGACCTCGCCTCCGGAAAGGTCGTCATACGGCTCACGGAGACCTCCGACGAGGAGGACGGCGCCGACGAGCCCCAGGATCAGGACCGGGCCCCCGGCCGGAGGCTCAGCTCACCTTGAGCTCCAGGACGCGGTCGTCGCCGGCCTTGGGGTCGCCCCGTCCGTCGGTGTTGCTCGTCACCAGCCACAGCCTGTCACCGCCCGCCGCCACGACCGTCCGCAGCCGGCCGTACTCCTCCTTCAGGAAGGGCTGCGGGTCGGCCGACGCCTCGGTGCCGCCCAGCGGGACGCGCCACAGCGTCCGCCCTCTCAGCCCCGCCATCCACAGGGAGCCCTCGGCGTGGGCCAGCCCGCTCGGGGAGGCCTCGTCGGTGGCCCACTGGGCGAGCGGACTGTGGAAGGCGTCGTCGTCGGTGCGGCCCTCCGCCTCGGGCCAGCCGTAGTTGTCGCCCGGCTTGATCGCGTTCAGCTCGTCCCAGGTGTCCTGGCCGAACTCCGAGGCGAACAGCCGCTGTTCACGGTCCCAGGCCAGGCCCTGCACATTGCGGTGGCCGTACGAGTACACCGGGGAGTCCGGGAAGGGGTTGCCCGGCGCCGGCTCGCCCTCCGGGGTCATCCGCAGGATCTTGCCGCCCAGCGACTTCTTGTCCTGCGACAGACCGGTGTCACCGCTCTCGCCCGTGCCCGCGTACAGCATCCGGTCGGGGCCGAAGGCGATCCGGCCGCCGTTGTGGATGAAGCCCTTGGGTATGCCCTTGAAGATCGTGTCCGGTGCGCCCAGCTGCTGTCCGGCGGGCCGCTTCTCGTCGTAGAGCATCCGCACGACGCGGTTGTCCGAGGCCGAGGTGAAGTAGGCGTAGATCATGTGGTCCGCGGCGAAGTCCGGGGAGAGGGCGATGCCCATCAGCCCGCCCTCGCCGGCCGGTGACACTCCGGGCACCTCGCCCAGCTCGGTCTTCTTCCCGGTCTTCGTGTCGATCCGGGTGATCGTGGCCTCGTCGCGCGAGGAGACCAGCAGGTCACCGCCCGGGATCGGGGCGAGACCCCAGGGGGTCTTCAGGCCCTCGGCGACCGTGCGCACCACGGAGACCGAGCCCTTCGCGGGCGGTGTCGCGGTCGCCCGCGCGCCCGGCGACGTCTCCGAGCCGGCGGTCGCGGTCGGTCTCCCCCCGCCGTTCTTCTCCGGCGCGTCACCGTCGCCGGACGAACATCCGGCCGTCAGCAGGAGTGCGGCCGCGGCCAACACGGCCGACACAGCTCGACGTTGCACGATCACGGTCCCTTCGACGCGGCGGGTCTCACTCTTCATACACCGCCCGGGCCCCACGGGTTCCCGATCTCCGAGCACGGATCTCGGATCACGGGTCCGGATCTCCGGTCAGGGGGCACGCGGCCCGGCCGGGCCGCGGGACCGCCGTCAGTCCCAGGATCCCCGTGCCCGGGGCAGCTCCGCCACCTCGGCCAGGTCCTCGCTCGTCAGCCGCAGGGCCTCGGCCCGCGCGTTCTCCGCCGCCCACCGCTCCCGCTTGGCACCCGGCACCGGCACCACGTGCCGCCCCTGCGCCAGCACCCAGGCGAGCGCCACCTGCGCCGGTGTGACCCCCTCGCCGTGCCGGGCGGCGATCCGGCGCAGCCCCACCACGATCGGCTGGTTCGCCGCCATCATCTCGGCGGTGAAGCGCGGGTGCCGGGCCCGCACGTCGTCCGGCTCGAAACCCTGGCCCGGGGTCAGGGTGCCGGTCAGAAAGCCGTTGCCCAGCGGCATCGCGGCCAGGAAGCCGACCCCGCGGGCCTCGCACCACGGCAGCAGCGTCTCCAGCGCCTCGGGCGACCACACGGACAGCTCGGCCTGCACCGCGCTCACCGGGAAGACCTGCTGCACCCGCTGCAGCTGGCGGATCGTGGCGTCGTGCAGCCGCGCTCCGGAACGCCGGCCGCCGCGGGCGCCGACCGCGCACAGCCCCAGCGCCCGCACCTTGCCGGCCTGCACCAGCTCGGCCATCGCGCCCCACGTCTCCTCGACGGGTATCTCCGGGTCGGCGCGGTGCAGTTGGTACAGGTCGATGACGTCCGTCTGTAGCCGGCGCAGCGAGGCGTCGCACGCCCGCTTCACATAGCCGGGACGGCCGTTGGCCACGATGTGCTGCTCGCCCACGAGCAGACCGACCTTCGTCGACACGAAGGCGTCCGGCCGCCGCTCCTTCAACACCCGCCCCATCAGCAGCTCGTTGGTGAACGGGCCGTACATGTCGGCGGTGTCCAGCAGCGTCGTGCCCAGATCGAGCGCGCGGTGCACGGTTCTGAGGGACTCCTCGCCGCGCTGCCGCGACGAGCTGTAGGCCCAGCTCATCGGCATGCACCCGAGTCCGACGGCTCCCACCGCGAGTGCGCCCGCGCCGATCGTCCTGCGCTCCACCTGGCCGTAACCCTCCCTCTTCCGGCACCCCAACCTAACCTCTGCACTCCAGTTCGCCTGACATAGCCTCCAGGCATGACTGCTGACGTGTGGCTCCCTCTCCGTCCGGACGAGATCGAGGGCCTTCCCGCAGGTCCCGCGTACCGCTTCTGGGATGGCGCCGAGGACTATCCCGCCGACCCCGCGGACTGCGCCTTCTACGTCGTGCCGTACATGAAGCCGTCCGCGGTCGGGCAACGGCCCCTGCCGGAGATGACCGCCGTGGAGGTCGTGCAGACGCTGTCCGCAGGCACCGACCACGTGGAGCCGGGTCTGCGGCATCTGCGACCCGGCGTGCGGCTGTGCAACGCGCGCGGGGTGCACGAGGCGAGCACCTCCGAGCTCACGCTCGCGCTGATCCTCGCGTCCCTGCGCGGCATCCCCGACTTCGTGCGCGCGCAGGACAAGGGGGAGTGGCGCGGTGGTTTCCGCCCGGCGCTCGCCGACAGAAACGTCCTGATCGTGGGATACGGCTCGATCGGCGCCGCCATCGAGGACCGGCTCGTTCCCTTCGAGGTGGCGCGGGTGGCGCGCGTCGCGCGCTCGGCGCGCACCACGGCGCGCGGCCCCGTGCATCCACTCACCGATCTGTCCGCGCTGCTGCCCGACGCGGACGTCGTCATCCTGTCCACGCCCCTCACGGAAGAGACCCGGCACCTGGTCGACGCCTCCTTCCTCGCCCGGATGAAGGACGGCGCGCTGCTGGTCAACGTGGCGCGCGGCGGCGTCGTGGACACCAAGGCACTGCTGGCCGAGCTGGAGACCGGCCGCATCACCGCGGCCCTGGACGTCACCGACCCCGAGCCGCTTGCGCCGGCGCACGCCCTCTGGCGCGCCCCCGGCGTCCTGATCAGCCCGCACGTCGGCGGACCCACCTCCGCGTTCCTGCCGCGCGCGAAGCGGTTGCTGGTGGACCAGTTGACTCGTTGGGTGAACCGGGAGCCCTTGCGGAACGTGATCCTTACGACGGGCGCGAACCCCGCGTGACGCCCACCGGCCGACCACGCGCGGGGTGACGCGCGCGCCGCACGCAACAAGCCGGAAATCCGCTTCGAGTACCGTCCGCAACCCTTCGGGAACGGTCCGTACGTGCATATGCGCTGGTCGTCACGGAGAGTAGAGATGCTATGTCCCTGAGTGACGAGACTGGTGTATCGTCCGGACAGGGGCTGCGCCGTGCACCGTTCGGCGCCGGGGACGGACAGACCAGATGTGTGAGGGGGGCGACGGGCGATGCACGGCCTATGGACGATCGATCCGACGCGGCGGGGCCGCCGACGGCGACCCTGGAGGACGGCCGCCCGCGGACGCGGCCACGAGGACGGTCACGGCTGCCGTCACGGCCGACATCATGGTGGGCCCGGCGGCAGGAGGCGGCAGACCCGCCCGGCCCACCCGGACCCACGGGACCCGCGAGCGGCGCACACCGGAGGAGACCGGTGAGCTCGCCGCCGCCCTCCCCGACACGTGTCGACGGAGTGCGGAACCGGCGTCTGCCGCGGCCGGCCCTGCCCCACCGCCCCCTGTTCGGCGGCTCGGCGCTCGCCCAGCAGGTCGCGCTGGCCCTGGTGTGCGCGGCCTACGCCGTCGGGTCCGCGCTCGGCTGGGGCTCGGGCCGACTCGCGCTGATCATGGGCGACTTCGGGCTGGCCGCCGCCGCCGCGGTGGCCGCCGTCTCCTGCTTCCGGTACGCCCGCAGCCGCCGGATCCGCTTCCGGCCCGCCTGGCTGCTGTTCGCGCTCTCCTCGGCGATGGCCGCCCTCGGCAATCTGGTCTGGGGGTGGTACGAGGTCGTCCTGGAGCGGCCCGTGCCGAGTCCCTCGTACGCCGACGGGTTCTTCCTGTGCTTCGCGCCGCCCGCCATCGTCGGCCTCCTGGTGCTCGCCAAACGGCCCGTGACCAAGGCCGGCTGGGTCTGCCTGGGGCTCGACGCCTGGCTGATCGGCGGCTCGCTGCTGACGCTGGCCTGGAGCCTCGCCCTCGCCCAGGCCGCCAAGTCCGAGGGGCCCGGCGTGGCGCACACCGCGCTCTCGCTCGCCTATCCGCTGCTGGACATCGCCCTGGTCAGCATGGTGCTCGCCCTGCACTTCCGGCGCTCCTCGGCCAACCGCACCGCGGTCAACACCGCGATCGGCGCGCTCGCCCTGACCGTCATGTGCGACGCCCTGTTCACCTCGCCGCTGTTCCACCACTCGTACCAGTCCGGCCAGTTGCTCGACGCCGGCTGGTTCGCCGGCTCCCTGCTCCTCGCCTACGCGCCCTGGGCGGCGCCCCGGCGCGGAAAGGGCGCCGCCGGGCCGCAGGACGACGGGGGGCACTCCCGCGTGGTCCACGAGCACCTGCCCGGCCAGCGCGGCGCCGGCCACCACCACCCGGCCCCGCAGCAGGGCGACCAGCCCCGGTACCCGCTGACCCGGCCGATCGCCGGCTCCCTGGCCGCGCTCACGCCCTACCTCGCCGCCGCCGTCTGCACCCTGGGCATCCTGTACAACGTCCTCAACGGCCGGAGCGTCGACCAGGTGGTGCTCATCACCGGCGGCACCGTGGTGCTCGCCCTCGTCGTGCGCCAGGGCATCATGCTGCTCGACAACATCACCCTCACCCAGGAACTGGCCCAGAAGGAGAACCACTTCCGCTCCCTGGTGCAGGGCTCCAGCGACGTCATCATGATCGCCGCGCCCAGCGGCATCCTGCGGTACGTCTCCCCGGCCGCCGCCGGCGTCTACGGCCGCTCCGCCGAGGAGCTGGTCGGCTCGGAGCTGGCCGGCCTCATCCACCCGGAGGACCTGGGCTGCGTGGTGCACGAGGTGCGCCGCTTCCTCGCCGCCAGCCCGCTGGAGGAACCCACCACGCGCATCGAGTGCCGGTTCCGCTCCGGCGACGGCGGCTGGCTCAACGTCGAGTCGACGGTCAACCGGCACCACGGCGGGCTGATCTTCAACAGCCGGGACGTCACCGAGCGGGTCCGACTCCAGGCCCAGCTCCAGCACAACGCCGAGCACGACCCGCTCACCGACCTGCCCAACCGCGCCCTGTTCACCAAGCGCGTCCAGCAGGCCCTGTCCGGCCGCCGCGCCACCGACCGGGGCGCCGCCCTGCGCAATACGGCCGTGCTCTTCATCGACCTCGACGGCTTCAAGGGCGTCAACGACACGATCGGACACCAGGCCGGGGACGAGCTACTCGTCCAGGCCGCCCGCAGACTCCAGGACGCGGTCCGCGGCGGGGACATCGCCTCGCGGCTGGGCGGCGACGAGTTCGCGGCCCTGATCACCGGGGACGGCACACGCGACCGTACCGCCCGGGAAGGGCACATCCTGGAGCTCGCCGACCGCCTCAGGGTGACGCTGTCCCAGCCCTACCTCATCGACGGCAACGATGTCCGGGTCAACGCCTCCATCGGCGTCGCCTTCGCCGAACCGGGCCTCGGCGCGGGCGAGTTGCTGCGCAACGCCGACCTGGCCATGTACCGGGCGAAGGCGGGCGGCAAGGGCCGCGTCGAGCTGTACAAGCCGCAGATGCAGCAGGACGTCGTCCGCAAGGCGGAGCTGGCCACGCGTCTGCGGGCCGCGCTCCACGACGGCGAGTTCGCGCTGCTGCACCAGCCGGTGGTGTGCCTGGAGACCGGCCGGATCACGTCGGTCGCCACCCAGGCGCGCTGGCGGTCCTCGCAGGGCGTGCTGTTCACCCCCGCCGAGTTCCTGCGGGTCGCCGAGGACAGCGACAAGACCGCCGAGCTCGGCCGCTGGATGCTGGAGGAGGCCGTCGAGCAGGCCGCCGAGCGCACCGCGACCGGACACGCCGTCCCCGTCGCCGTACGGGTGGGCGCGCGCCGGCTGCTCGACCGGTCGATGCCCCTCGGCTCCGTGGAGACGCTCCTGACCCGGTACGGGCTGCCGTCCGGGTCGCTCGTCATCGAGCTGGCCGACCTCGACCCGAGGATCTCGCTGGACGAGCTGGAGCGCCGGCTCGGCGGGCTGCGCCGGCTCGGCGTCCGGATCGCCCTGGACGGCTTCGGCAGCGGCTACGCGGCCATCACCGCCCTGCGCCGGCTCCCCGTCGACGTGCTCAAGCTCGACCGGGGCCTGGTCGAGGGCGTCGTCGAGTCCGCCCGGCTGCACAAGATCACCGGCGGGCTGCTCCGCATCGCGTCCGACCTCGGGCTCCAGTCGGTGGCCGACGGGGTGGACCTCCCCGAACAGGTGGTCGCGCTGCGCTCCATGGGCTGCACCCATGGACAGGGCATGGCCTTCTCCGGTCCGCTGGACGAGTACCGGCTGCGCCGGGCGCTCACCGCCGGCCACTACCCGGTACCGAACGGCGCCGTCGAACCGGCGTTCGTGGGCAGTGCGCGGGAGCCCGCCGACCGGGGGACGGGCAGGTACGCCGGAGGGGTTCCGGCCGTTCTCGGAGGCGGGACGGGGCTCCGCTCACATAATGAGACTCCCGTCCCACCCACTTGACACCGAGTGCGCGCCGGGGGGAGGGTCAGTGCCATGCGCACCCGAATTCTCGTACTTGGAAAGCGCGTCGGCTGAAGCTGGTGACGTCCGGACCGACCCGGAATCCCAGCGACCCACACCCGGCGCGCTCCCCTCGCTTGCCTTATGGCACGAGGGGTTTTTTGTTGCACCAGCACCTGTGATGCAACGCCGAAACTCCGCCCAAACCTCGCAAAAACCCTCAGCATCGAGAAGAGAATGCCGATGACCGAGCAGGCCTCCGGGGCTCACCCACAGCCCCGGCCCCGATCCGGAGGACAGCAGTCCATGCCCGAGCACGTCACGGGTGCGCAGTCCCTCATCCGCTCGCTCGAGGAGGTCGGCGCCGACACCGTGTTCGGCATCCCCGGGGGCACGATCCTGCCGGCCTACGACCCTCTGATGGACTCCACCCGGGTGCGCCATGTGCTGGTCCGCCACGAGCAGGGCGCGGGCCACGCGGCCACCGGCTACGCGCAGGCCACCGGCAAGGTCGGGGTGTGCATGGCGACGTCCGGTCCCGGCGCCACCAACCTGGTCACCCCGATCGCGGACGCGCACATGGACTCCGTGCCGCTCGTCGCGATCACCGGCCAGGTCGTGTCCAAGGCGATCGGCACGGACGCCTTCCAGGAGGCGGACATCGTCGGCATCACCATGCCGATCACCAAGCACAGCTTCCTCGTCACCAAGGCGGAGGACATCCCGCGGACCATCGCGCAGGCGTTCCACATCGCCTCCACCGGCCGCCCGGGACCCGTCCTGGTCGACATCCCCAAGGACATCCTCCAGTCGAGGACCACCTTCACCTGGCCGCCCGTCATGGACCTGCCCGGCTACCGGCCCGTCACCAAGCCGCACGCCAAGCAGATCCGTGAGGCCGCCAAGCTCATCACCTCCGCGAAGCGCCCCGTCCTCTACGTCGGCGGCGGCGTCCTGAAGGCCGGCGCCACCGCCGAGCTGAAGGTCCTCGCGGAACTCACCGGAGCGCCCGTCACCACCACCCTGATGGCGCTCGGCGCATTCCCCGACAGCCACCCGCTGCACGTGGGAATGCCGGGCATGCACGGTTCGGTCACCGCCGTCACCGCGCTGCAGAAGGCCGACCTGATCGTCGCCCTCGGAGCCCGCTTCGACGACCGCGTCACCGGCAAGCTGGACAGCTTCGCCCCGTACGCCAAGATCGTCCACGCCGACATCGACCCCGCCGAGATCGGCAAGAACCGCGCCGCCGACGTGCCGATCGTCGGTGACGCGCGCGAGGTCATCGCCGACCTCGTCCAGGCCGTCCAGAAGGAGCACGCCGAGGGCCACCAGGGCGACTACACCGCCTGGTGGAAGGACCTCAGCCGCTGGCGCGACACCTACCCGCTCGGCTACGACCTGCCCGAGGACGGCTCGCTCTCCCCGCAGCAGGTCATCGAGCGGATCGGCCGGCTCGCCCCGGAGGGCACCGTCTTCGCGGCGGGCGTCGGCCAGCACCAGATGTGGGCCGCGCACTTCGTCCAGTACGAGAAGCCCGCCACCTGGCTGAACTCCGGCGGCGCCGGGACGATGGGCTACGCGGTGCCGGCCGCCATGGGCGCCAAGGCCGGCGTCCCGGACCGGACCGTCTGGGCGATCGACGGCGACGGCTGCTTCCAGATGACCAATCAGGAACTCACCACCTGCGCCCTGAACAACATCCCGATCAAGGTCGCCATTATCAACAACGGCGCCCTCGGGATGGTCCGCCAGTGGCAGACCCTGTTCTACAACCAGCGCTACTCCAACACCGTGCTGCACTCCGGCCCGGACGACGTCAACCCGCAGGCCAAGGGCACCCGCGTGCCGGACTTCGTCAAGCTGGCCGAGGCCATGGGCTGCGTGGGCCTGCGCTGCGAGTCGCCGGACGAGCTCGACAAGGTGATCGAGGAGGCGAACTCCATCAACGACCGCCCCGTCGTCGTCGACTTCATCGTCCACGAGGACGCCATGGTGTGGCCGATGGTCGCCGCCGGCACCTCCAACGACGAGATCATGGCCGCCCGGGACGTCCGCCCCGACTTCGGCGACAACGAAGACGACTGAGCGAGAGAGACGTAAAAGATCATGTCCAAGCACACGCTCTCCGTCCTGGTGGAGAACACGCCGGGCATCCTGGCCCGGATCGCCGCCCTGTTCTCCCGGCGCGGCTTCAACATCGACTCGCTCGCGGTCGGTGTCACCGAGCACCCCGACATCTCCCGCATCACGATCGTCGTCAGCGTCGAGGACTTCCCGCTGGAGCAGGTGACGAAGCAGCTCAACAAGCTCGTCAACGTGCTGAAGATCGTCGAGCTGGAGCCCGGTTCCGCCGTTCAGCGTGAACTCGTTCTGGTGAAGGTCCGCGCCGACAACGAGACGCGCTCCCAGATCGTCGAGATCGTCCAGCTGTTCCGCGCCAAGACCGTCGACGTCTCCCCGGAGGCCGTCACGATCGAGGCCACCGGCTCCAGCGACAAGCTGGAGGCCATGCTGAAGATGCTGGAGCCGTTCGGCATCAAGGAGCTCGTCCAGTCCGGCACGATCGCCATCGGCCGCGGCGCCCGTTCGATCACGGACCGGTCGCTGCGCGCCCTGGACCGGTCGGCGTAGGACGCCGTTCGGGCGGCCGGGCGAATCCGGCCGCCCGCATTCCGAGACCCCGAGACCTCCCTCACCCCCACCGTCATACGGTGGGACGCAACACCTGCACCCAAGGAGAGAACCCAAAGTGGCCGAGCTGTTCTACGACGCCGACGCCGACCTGTCCATCATCCAGGGCCGCAAGGTCGCGGTCATCGGGTACGGCAGCCAGGGCCACGCCCACGCGCTGTCGCTCCGTGACTCGGGTGTCGACGTGCGCGTCGGTCTGCACGAGGGCTCCAAGTCCAAGGCGAAGGCCGAGGAGCAGGGCCTGCGCGTGGTGACCCCGTCCGAGGCCGCCGCCGAGGCCGACGTCATCATGATCCTCGTCCCGGACCCGATCCAGGCCCAGGTCTACGAGGAGCACATCGCCCCGAACCTGAACGACGGCGACGCGCTCTTCTTCGGCCACGGCTTCAACATCCGCTTCGGCTTCATCAAGCCCCCGGCCGGCGTGGACGTCTGCATGGTCGCCCCCAAGGGCCCGGGCCACCTGGTGCGCCGTCAGTACGAGGAGGGCCGCGGCGTCCCCTGCATCGCAGCCGTCGAGCAGGACGCCACGGGCAACGGCTTCGCGCTCGCCCTGTCGTACGCCAAGGGCATCGGCGGCACCCGCGCCGGCGTCATCAAGACGACCTTCACCGAGGAGACCGAGACCGACCTGTTCGGTGAGCAGGCCGTCCTCTGCGGTGGTACGGCCGCGCTGGTCAAGGCCGGCTTCGAGACGCTGACCGAGGCCGGCTACCAGCCGGAGATCGCGTACTTCGAGTGCCTGCACGAGCTGAAGCTGATCGTGGACCTCATGTACGAGGGCGGCCTGGAGAAGATGCGCTGGTCGATCTCCGAGACCGCCGAGTGGGGCGACTACGTCACCGGCCCGCGGATCATCACCGACGCCACCAAGGCGGAGATGAAGAAGGTCCTCGCCGAGATCCAGGACGGCACCTTCGCGCAGCAGTGGATGGACGAGTACCACGGCGGCCTGAAGAAGTACAACGAGTACAAGCAGCAGGACTCCGAGCACCTGCTGGAGACCACCGGCAAGGAGCTGCGCAAGCTCATGAGCTGGGTGAACGAGGAGGCGTAAGCCTCAGGCCGACAGGGTCGGAGCGCTCGCTCCGGCCCTGTTGTCCATCTCGTCCAACCACGGACGAGTGATCCTTCCGCAGGGGCGTGAGACCGCCCCCGTCACGGCACTACACTGCCGTACTACATACGCGTCAGGCCCACAGCGTCGTGCGTCTTCCACGCGGCTAGCACCCCTCCACCGCCTGCGGCCGTCGGGACGGCCGTCCGCAATGGACTTGTGAGGACTCACGTGAGCTCGAAACCCGTCGTACTCATCGCTGAAGAGCTTTCGCCCGCGACCGTGGACGCACTTGGTCCGGACTTCGAGATCCGGCACTGCAACGGCGCCGACCGGGCCGAGCTGCTGCCCGCCATCGCCGACGTGGACGCGATCCTGATCCGCTCCGCGACCAAGGTGGACGCCGAGGCGATCGCCGCCGCCAACAAGCTCAAGGTCGTCGCGCGAGCCGGCGTCGGCCTGGACAACGTCGACGTCTCCGCCGCCACCAAGGCCGGCGTCATGGTCGTCAACGCCCCCACCTCGAACATCGTGACCGCCGCCGAGCTGGCCTGCGGTCTGCTGCTCGCCACCGCCCGCAACATCCCGCAGGCCAACGCCGCGCTGAAGAACGGCGAGTGGAAGCGCAGCAAGTACACCGGCGTGGAGCTGGCCGAGAAGACGCTCGGCGTCGTCGGCCTCGGCCGCATCGGCGCGCTCGTCGCCCAGCGCATGTCCGCCTTCGGCATGAAGGTCGTCGCCTACGACCCCTACATCCAGCCGGCCCGCGCCGCGCAGATGGGCGTCAAGGTGCTGTCCCTGGACGAGCTGCTCGAGGTCTCCGACTTCATCACCGTCCACCTGCCGAAGACCCCGGAGACGGTCGGCCTGATCGGCGACGAGGCGCTGCGCAAGGTCAAGCCGAGCGTGCGCATCGTCAACGCCGCGCGCGGCGGCATCGTCGACGAGGAGGCGCTGTACTCCGCCCTCAAGGAGGGCCGCGTCGCCGGCGCCGGTCTCGACGTGTACGCGAAGGAACCCTGCACGGACTCCCCGCTGTTCGAGTTCGACCAGGTCGTCAGCACCCCGCACCTCGGCGCCTCCACCGACGAGGCCCAGGAGAAGGCCGGTATCGCCGTCGCCCGCTCCGTGCGGCTCGCGCTCGCCGGTGAGCTGGTCCCCGACGCGGTGAACGTCCAGGGCGGCGTCATCGCCGAGGACGTCAAGCCGGGCCTGCCGCTCGCCGAGCGCCTCGGCCGGATCTTCACGGCGCTCGCCGGCGAGGTCGCGGTCCGTCTCGACGTCGAGGTGTACGGCGAGATCACCCAGCACGATGTGAAGGTGCTGGAGCTGTCCGCCCTCAAGGGTGTCTTCGAGGACGTCGTCGACGAGACGGTCTCCTACGTCAACGCCCCGCTGTTCGCGCAGGAGCGCGGCGTCGAGGTGCGGCTGACGACCAGCTCCGAGTCGAGCGACCACCGCAACGTCGTCACCGTGCGCGGCACCCTCGCGAACGGCGAGGAGGTGTCGGTCTCCGGCACGCTGGCCGGCCCGAAGCACCTCCAGAAGATCGTCGCCGTCGGCGAGTACGACGTGGACCTCGCGCTGGCCGACCACATGGCCGTCCTGCGCTACGAGGACCGCCCGGGTGTCGTCGGCACCGTCGGCCGCATCCTCGGCGAGGCGGGCCTCAACATCGCCGGTATGCAGGTCTCGCGGGCCGTGGCCGGCGGCGAGGCGCTGGCCGTCCTCACCGTCGACGACACGGTGCCCGCCGGGGTGCTGGCGGAGGTCGCGGCCGAGATCGGCGCGACGTCCGCGCGTGCGGTGAACCTGACCTGATCCAGGTCGTCTCTCAGACGCCGGACGGGCTGAGCGTGCTCGGCTCGTCCGGCGTTTCGCATGTCCGCCCCCGGGCGCCGGAGCGCCGCAGGGTGAGCGCGGCCAGCACCGCCGCCCCGGCCAGTACGACGGCCCCGGCGAGTGCCGCGCCCCGCATCCCACTGGTGAACGCCTCGCGCGCGACCGCCGCCAGCCCCGGCACCCGGTCCGCGACGGCCAGCGCACCGCCCAGGGTCTCGCGGGCCGCGTCCGGCGCCGACGCGGGGACCTCATGGCGGTAGACGGCGGCCCCGATCGAGCCGAGCACCGCCATGCCCATCGCCCCGCCGAACTCGCTCGACGTCTCCATCAGCGAGGACGCGGCCCCCGCCCGCTCCACCGGCACGCCTCCCAGCGCCAGATCCATGATCTGGGACATCACGACGACACCGCCGACCGCGAGGATCGCGCAGGCCCCGAGGACCAGGGCCAGTGAGTCGGGGCCGGCCAGGGACAGCACCCCGAAGCCGCCCGAGGCGACGAGGAAGCCCCCCGCGACGACATGGGCCCGGTGCACGCCCCGGTTCACCAGCCCGGTGGCGACGGGGGCCGCCGCGGCGATCGGCACCGACGGCAGCAGCGCCCACAGGGCCGCCTCCAGGGCACTCTTGCCGAGCACCGACTGCAGGTACTGCGTGGTGAAGTAGGCCGAGCCCATCACACCGAACGCCGAGAGCAGGTTGAGGGCGACGGCCGGTGCGAAACCCCGGCCACGGAACAGCTCCGGGGAGATCATCGGCGCCGCCGCCGTGCGCTGACGGTGCACGAACAGGGCCGCGAAGAGCAGGCCGACGGTGATCGACACGACGTAGCGGACGTTCCAGCCGTCGGCGGCGATCTCCTTCAGCCCGTAGATCACGGGAAGCACGGCCGCCAGCGACAGCGGGACGCTGAGCAGGTCGAAGCGGCCGGGGCGGTCCGCTCGCGACTCCGGCAGCAGCAGCGGGCCGAGGACCAGCAGCAGGGCCATCGCGGGCAGATTGACCAGGAAGACCGAGCCCCACCAGAAGAACTCCACCAGCACCCCGCTCAGCACCGAGCCGAGCGCGATCCCCGCCGTCATCACGCCCGACCACACCCCGATCGCCTTCGCGCGCTGGCCGGGGTCGTGGAACAGCGCGCGCAGCATGGCCAGGGTCGACGGCATCAGGGTAGCGCCGCCGACGCCGAGGACCGCGCGGGCCGCGATCAGCATCCCGGCGCTGCCGGCGTAGGCCGCCGCGAGCGAGGCAGCGCCGAACGCGGCGGCGCCGGTGAGCAGCAGCCGGCGGTGTCCGACGCGGTCGCCGAGGGCGCCCATCGTCATCAGCAGTCCGGCGAGGACGAAGGCGTAGATGTCGAAGATCCACAGCTGCTGGGTGCCGCTGGGCCGCAGGTCCGCGCCGATCGCCGGGATGGCGAAGTAGAGGACGGAGACGTCCATGGAGACCAGCAGCAGCGGCAGCATCAGCACGCCCAGGGCCGTCCATTCGCGGCGGCCGGCACGGGTCGGCACAGGGGTGGCGCTCTTCGGTTCGGAAGTCATGCCGGTGAATGTACGCGCGTCTTAAACGCTTGTCTAGAACACTTGTATAGGACGGCTGTATGGATGGGCGGTAGGGTGAGTCGCATGGGACACCGTGAGGATCTGCTCGAAGGCGCCAAGCGCTGCCTGCTGGCGAAGGGGTTCGCGCGCACGACGGCACGCGACATCGTCAAGGAGTCGGGGACCAACCTGGCGTCGATCGGCTATCACTACGGCTCGAAGGACGCGCTGCTGGCGGAGGCCTACCTGGCCCTGGTCGGCGAGCTGTCCGACGCCTTCGAGGGGGCGGAGGTCGGGGGTGTCACGGCCCCGCCCGGCTCCCTGGAGCGGTTCCGCGAGGTGTGGGCGAACATCATCGCCACCATGCGCGAGCCCGGTTCGATGTGGCGGCTCAGCGTCGAGATCGTGGCTATGGGGGACCAACTGCCCGCCGTACGCGATCATCTGGCGCGCCAGCAGCGGGACGCCGAACGGGCCCTCGTCGCCCTGTTCACGGGCGTGCCCGAGAAGGATGTCCCGGACAGGACCCTGGACACGCTCGGCCGCTTCTACACCACCCTGATGACCGGCCTCATCGTCCAGTGGCAGTTCGACCCCGACCGCGCGCCCGACGCCGACGCGCTCACCGAGGGGCTCGGCATGGTCGTCGAGGCCGCCGGTTAGGCGACCCCTACAGCCGGACGGCCTTCAGCGCCATGTGCAGCAGCAGGCGGTCCTCGCCGTCGTCCAGGTCCAGGCCGGTGAGCTGCTCGACGCGGGAGAGGCGGTAGTACAGGGTCTGGCGGTGGATGCCGAGTTCGGCGGCCGTGCGGCCCGCCTGGCCCGCGCGGTCCAGATAGACCTCGGCGGTGTGGGCGAGTTCGCGCTGGGCGGGGGAGAGCAGCGGGGCGATCGCCGCGTCGCGGGACGCCTCCGGGGGCAGGGCGGTCAGCAGGCGGTACGGGCCGATGCCGGACCACTCGGCCACCGGGCCGAGCCGAGGCTCCGCCAGCGCCGCGCGCGCCGCCGCCGACGCCTCACGCCAGGACGCGGCCAGCTCGGCGAGCCCGGTGCGCGGTTCGCCGAGGCCCGCGGAGGGGCGGGCCGGCGTCGTGTCGTCCTTCAGCAGCCGGGCCGCCGCCGCGTGCGCCGCCGTCCGTACGTCCGCCGAGCGCAGCCGGACGAGCACCGCGAGGCTCTGCCCGGCCGCGCCCCAGGGGACCGTGCACAGCGCGGTGGCGTGCGGGACCGTCCGGACCGACGGGGCGTCGTCCGGGTCCGCGGACGGCCAGGGGGCCACGCAGAGCACCGTGTGGACGCCGTCCGCACGCGGGCCGAGGGCCGTGCGCAGCTCGGCGACGGCCATGTCGCTCTGCCAGCCGCGCTCCGCGGTCAGCACCGCGCGCAGCTCACGGCTCAGATCGGCGCCGTGCTGCGCCTCGTCAGCGAGCAGCGCGCCGATCCGCGCGGTCACCGCCATCGCGTCGTCCAGCTGCCGGTCGGTGGGGCCGGGATCGCCGTCCAGCAGCCACACATAGCCGAGGACGACACCCCGATGGCGTACCGGAAGGCAGATCCGTGCGCGGTACACCCCGGCCTCCGGGGTGCGCGGGATACGCACCGGGCCGCTCGCCCGGGTGATGCCGAAACCCTCGAACCAGGTCCGCACGGCCGCCGTGGAGCGCCGGGTCAGGATCGAGCGGGTGCGCACCGGGTCCAGGGCCGACGCGTCGAGCTCGCCCTCGCTGTCGTACGCGCCGAAGGCGATCAGCTCGAAGTCGCGGTTCTCCAGCGTCGCCGGGGCGCCCAGAAGCTCGGAGATCTCGTCCACGAGCTCCTGGTAGTCGGCCTTGTCTGCGGGCGTCACACGGGCGATTCTCCCTCATTCCACCGGGGGCCTCATACATATGTCTGAGATCTCCGGCACGGATGCGTGACAGCTGTCGATGGCCGACGATCGGAGAGATCCCTAGGTTTCACGGTGGTTCTCCGTGCCGTACCCGAATGGTCGGGATGCGGCCGCCTTTCGTTGTCTGTGGAGGTGCCCCGTGCTGGGTCCCGTGATTCTCGCCGCGTCGCGCAGCGACCGGATGCGACGCCTGATCTCGGCGGCCCCGGTGACGAAGCAGGTCGTCGACCGGTTCATCCCCGGCGAGACCGTCGACGAGATCGTGCCGATCGTCCTGGAGCTCACCGGCAAGGGCCTGGAGCTGACCATGGACGTCGTCGGCGAGGACATCACCCGCCCCGAGCAGGCCGCCGCCGCCCGCGACGCCTATCTGCACCTCGTCGACCGCATCAAGGACCTGGAGCTCGGCGAGCGCGTCGAGATGTCCGTGAAGCTGTCGATGTTCGGCCAGGCGCTGGAGGGCGGCCACGAGCTGGCCCTCGCCAACGTCCGCCCCGTCGTCGAGGCCGCCGCCGCCATCGGCACGACGGTCACGCTGGACGCCGAGGACCACACCACCCTCGACTCGATGTTCGCCATCCACGAGGAGCTGCGGAAGGACTTCCCGCAGACCGGCTGCGTCATCCAGGCCTACCTGTACCGCACCGACGACGACGCCCGCCGCCTCGCCGCGAACGGCAGCCGCGTCCGCCTGGTCAAGGGCGCCTACAAGGAGCCCGCCGAGGTCGCCCTGCAGCGCAAGCAGGACATCGACAAGGCGTACGTCCGGATCCTGCGGATCCTGATGGAGGGCACCGGGTACCCGATGATCGGCTCCCACGACCCGCGACTGATCTCCATCGGACAGGAGCTCGCCCGCCGCGCGGGGCGCAAACTGGACGAGTACGAGTTCCAGATGCTGTACGGCATCCGCAGCGACGAGCACCTGCGGCTGGCCGCCGAGGGCCACCGCATGCGCGTCTACACGGCCTACGGCACCGACTGGTACGGCTACTTCATGCGGCGGCTCGCGGAGAAGCCCGCCAACCTGCGGTTCTTCGTCCGCTCCATGGTCAGCAAGGGCTGAGCCACCGCACCGCGGCCCCACCCCCGGCCCCTGCACAACGGCTCGATACACACGCTCAGTAAGGAGTTACGGAACCCATGGACGCTGTGACCCAGGTCCCCACCCCCGTCAACGAGCCGGTGCACGGCTACGCCCCCGGCTCGCCCGAGCGCGCCCGGCTGGAGGCCAAGCTCAAGGAGCTGGCCGAGAACCCCATCGACCTGCCGATGACCATCGGCGGTGAGAAGCGGATGGGCGGCGGCGACCGGATCGACGTCGTGCAGCCGCACAACCACAAGGCCCGCCTCGGCACCTTCGGCACCGCCACCCAGCAGGACGCCCAGGACGCCATCGACGCGGCCCTCGCCGCCGCGCCGGCCTGGCGCGCCATGTCCTTCGACGACCGCGCCGCGATCATCCTGCGCGCCGCCGAGCTGCTGGCCGGCCCCTGGCGCGAGACGCTGGCCGCCTCCACCATGCTCGGCCAGTCCAAGACCGCCCAGCAGGCCGAGATCGACACCCCCTGCGAGCTCGTCGACTTCTGGCGCTTCAACGTCAAATACGCCCGCGACCTGCTCGCCGAGCAGCCCCCGGCGAACTCCCCGGGCGTCTGGAACCGCCTCGACCACCGCCCGCTGGAGGGCTTCGTCTACGCGATCACGCCGTTCAACTTCACGGCCATCGCGGGCAACCTGCCGACCGCGCCCGCCCTCATGGGCAACGTCGTCGTCTGGAAGCCGTCCCCGACGCAGACCCACGCCGCCGTGCTGCTGATGCAGCTCCTCGAGGAGGCCGGACTGCCCAAGGGCGTCATCAACCTCGTCACCGGTGACGGCATCGAGGTCTCCAAGGTGGCGCTGGAGCACCGCGACCTCGCGGGCATCCACTTCACCGGCTCGACCAAGACCTTCCAGTACCTGTGGAAGACGGTCGGCAACAACATCGAGAAGTACCGCTCGTACCCCCGCATCGTCGGCGAGACCGGCGGCAAGGACTTCGTCGTCGCGCACCCCAGCGCCGACCGCGCCGTCCTGAAGACCGCCCTGACCCGCGGTGCCTTCGAGTACCAGGGCCAGAAGTGCTCGGCGACCTCCCGGGCGTACATCCCGGCGTCGATCTGGAACTCCGGGTTCAAGGAGGAGTTCGCGGCCGAGGTCGACTACCTGACCATGGGTGACGTCACCGACCTGTCGAACTTCATCGGCGCCGTCATCGACGAGCGCGCCTTCGCCAAGAACAAGGCCGCCATCGACCGCGCCCAGGCCGACCCGTCCTGCACGATCGTCGCGGGCGGCTCCTACGACGACTCGGTCGGCTACTTCGTCCGCCCGACCGTCATCGAGTGCAGCGACCCGGAGAACGAGGTCTTCACGACCGAGTACTTCGGCCCGATCCTCGCCGTTCACGTCTACGAGGACGACACGTACGACGAGATGCTGACCCAGATGGAGTCGGTGTCCGCGTACGCGCTGACCGGCTCGGTCATCTCGACCGACCGCGCGGCGACCGCGTACACCATGGAGAAGCTGCGCTACGCGGCCGGCAACTTCTACATCAACGACAAGTCGACCGGCGCCGTCGTCGGCCAGCAGCCCTTCGGCGGCGGCCGTGCCTCCGGCACCAACGACAAGGCCGGTGCCCCGCAGAACCTGATGCGCTGGACGCTGACCCGCGCCATCAAGGAGACGCTGGTCCCGCCGACCGACTACGCGTACCCGCACATGGGCTGA
Organism: Streptomyces sp. RK62; assembly: GCF_018070255.1. Taxonomy (NCBI): domain Bacteria; kingdom Bacillati; phylum Actinomycetota; class Actinomycetes; order Kitasatosporales; family Streptomycetaceae; genus Streptomyces; species Streptomyces sp. RK62. Next base: position 411,624 of record NZ_JAGPYD010000002.1, read on the forward strand.
CCGTCCGACGTGCGTGACGAGGGGCCGGGCGCCATGCGCCCGGCCCCTCGTGCGTTTCCGTCCCGCTACCCGGGCATCTCCGTGCGCTCCCACCACTCGTACACCGGCAGTTCCCCCTGCGGTGTCTCCCGGCGACGGGAGGTCGGCCGGAAGTGCTCGTAGCCGTTGCGCAGCTCGATCTTCACGTCCGGGCCGGGGGACGGGGCCGGCACGATGCGCTCGGGCAGATCGTCCGGGCCGCCTTCCAGGAACACCTTCGCCGTGTCGTTCATGCACCCAGCGTTCCCCCGGGCACGGCGGTGCCTCCCGGGCCGTGCGGAGGATCAGCCGACTGGCTGACGCCCGACCCCGCCCCGGCGGCGGCCGGGACACTGGGCGTATGACGTCCGCCGCAGCCGCCGGTGCCGCGCGCACCGCCCACACCGCCGATCTGACCGCCGCCGAACTCCACGCCGTGCGCGCCCTGTTGGAGGACGCCTTCGACGGCGATCTCGCCGACGAGGACTGGGAGCACGCGCTCGGCGGTGTCCACGTCCTCGTCCACGACGAGGCCGGGCGGCTCGCCGGGCACGGCTCGGTCGTCATGCGCCGGGTCCGGCACCGGGGCCGCTGGCTGCGGGTCGGCTACATCGAGGCCGTCGCCGTCCGGGCCGACCGGCGCCGCCGCGGACTCGGCGGGCGGGTCATGGCGGAGCTGGAGCGGATCGTCGACCGGGCGTACGACGCGGGGATGCTCTCCGCCAGCGACGAGGGCGCCGCGCTGTACGCCGCGCGCGGCTGGCAGGTGTGGCCCGGGCGGATCTGCGCGCTCGGCGTGGACGGGGTCGTACGGCTGCCCGACGAGGAGGGGAGCACCTTCGTACGGCCCGCGCTCGCCGGTCCGCTGGACCCCGCGTTCGAGCTGGTCTTCGACTGGCGGGACGGGGATGTGCTCTGAGGGGCGGACGGGAAAAGCGCAGGTGGGCGCGGGGTGGCCGGGTGCGCCGTCTCAGATAGTAGGAAGTCCGAGTAATTGTGGAGACAGACGCGCCCCGCTCCCTTAGCTTTGTAGGAGCCGAACGTCTCGCTCGATCAAGCGAATGGCGGTCGTGAGCCGGGCCCCGTGCAGGCAACCCCTGCGGCACCGCTCCCCGCCCCTTCCGGCGTCTCGTAACCCTCCCCGCACTCCCGTGCTTGCCGAAGGAGTCGATTTCCCATGGCCGAGACGACCGCCCGCCGTCGAGTCCGTCATCTCTCCCGCACCAGCGACAACGACCGCAAGAACGCGGCCGCCGCCCTCCAGCGCGCCCTCGACCGCCGGGACAACGGCGGCGCGACCGGCCACCAGGCCGCGTAGGGACCTCGTCGCCGACACACGCTGTCCGTATGGCGGACGGCGTGTGTCATTCCATGGGACGAGCAGTAGGGTGCCGACATGTCTCGCAGCATCGATCTCGCAGTGATCCCCGGTGACGGCATCGGCCAGGAGGTCGTGGCCGAAGGCCTGAAGGTCCTCTCCGCCGTCCTCCCGCAGGATGTGAAGCTGGAGACCAAGGAGTACGACTTCGGCGCCCGGCGCTACCACGCCACGGGGGAGACCCTCACCGACGCCGACCTCGACGCCCTCAAGGGCCACGACGCCATCCTGCTCGGCGCGATCGGCGACCCGTCGGTCCCCTCCGGCGTCCTGGAGCGCGGCTTCCTGCTGAAGCTCCGCTTCGCCTTCGACCACCACGTCAACCTGCGTCCCTCGAAGCTCCTGCCGGGTGTGGCCACCCCGCTCGCCGGCGAGCCGAGCATCGACTTCGTCGTGGTCCGCGAGGGCACCGAGGGCCCGTACACCGGCAACGGCGGCACCATCCGCAAGGGCACCCCGCACGAGGTCGCCACCGAGGTCTCCGTCAACACGGCCTTCGGTGTCGAGCGCGTCGTCCGCGACGCCTTCGCCCGCGCCCAGGCCCGCCCGCGCAAGAAGCTCGCCCTGATCCACAAGAACAACGTGCTGACCTTCGCCGGTCATCTGTGGACGGACGTCTTCAACCGGGTGGCCGAGGAGTTCCCCGAGGTCACCACCGAGTACATGCACGTCGACGCGGCCACCATCTACCTGGTGACCCAGCCCGAGCGGTTCGACGTCATCGTCACCGACAACCTCTTCGGCGACATCGTCACCGACCTCGCCGCGGCCGTCTCCGGCGGCATCGGCGTCGCCGCCAGCGGGAACATCAACCCGTCCGGCGAGTTCCCGTCCATGTTCGAGCCGGTGCACGGCTCCGCCCCGGACATCGCGGGCCAGGGCAAGGCCGACCCCACCGCCACGGTCCTGTCCGTCGCCCTGCTCCTGCGCCACCTCGGCTACGAGGCCGAGGCCGCCCGTATCGACGAGGCGGTCTCCGCCGACCTGGCCGACCGCACCGGCAAGCCCGCGCGCAGCACGTCGCAGATCGGCGACGCGCTCGCGGTACGCGTAGCCGGCTGACCCGCGCCGCTCGCACACCTCGAAGCCGCCGGGTCACAACGCACCCGGCGGCTTCCGCATGTCCGCCGCCGGGTGACACCATCGACCCCTGGGTCGCACTCCACGCCGAACGCACCGAACAGGCCGATTTCGTCCACGCTCCGCTCTTGCGATAATCGAACAAGGAGCCGCGGAATGAGGGAATGCTCGGACGTCCTAGCACTGGCCACGGGCAGTACAGGCGTGAGCGCGGCCCGTCACACACAACCGGTGAAGGACAACCACTCATGACGACGCCCACGATCGAGCTCAAGCCCTCCGCCAGCCCGCTCTCCTCCGCGGAGCGCGACGCGATCCTGACCGACCCGGGGTTCGGCCGCCACTTCACCGACCACATGGTGACGATCAAGTGGACCGAGGGCCGCGGCTGGCACGACGGCCAGCTCGTGCCGTACGCGCCGCTCTCCCTCGATCCGGCCACCATGGTCCTGCACTACGCGCAGGAGATCTTCGAGGGCCTCAAGGCGTACCGCCAGCCCGACGGGACCGTCGCCACCTTCCGCCCCGAGAAGAACGCCCTCCGCTTCCAGCGCTCGGCCCGCCGGCTCGGCATGCCCGAGCTGCCGGTCGAGACGTTCATCGAGGCCTGCGACGCGCTGGTGAAGCAGGACCAGGCGTGGGTGCCCGCGCACGGCGGCGAGGAGTCCCTGTACCTGCGGCCGTTCATGTTCGCGACCGAGGTCGGGCTGGGCGTCCGGCCCGCCGGCGAGTACCTGTTCATCGTCATCGCCTCCCCGGCCGGCGCCTACTTCCCGGGCGGTGTCAAGCCGGTGTCGATCTGGGTCTCCGAGGACCACGTCCGCGCGGTGCCCGGCGGCATGGGCGACGCCAAGACCGGCGGCAACTACGCCGCCTCCCTGCTGGCCCAGGCCGAGGCGGCGGCCGAGGGCTGCGCCCAGGTCTGCTACCTCGACGCGGTCGAGCGCAAGTGGGTCGAGGAACTCGGCGGCATGAACCTGTACTTCGTGTACGGCGACCGGATCGTCACCCCGTCCCTCACCGGCTCCATCCTGGAGGGCGTCACCCGTGACTCCCTGCTCCAGGTCGCCCGTGACCTCGGCTACACGGCCGAGGAGGGCCGTGTCTCCGTCGACCAGTGGCAGCGCGACGCGGAGAACGGCACCCTCACCGAGGTCTTCGCCTGCGGCACCGCGGCGGTCATCACCCCGGTCGGCACCGTCAAGCGCACCGGCGCCGAGTGGCAGCAGGGCGGCGGCGAGCCCGGCGAGGTCACGATGAGGCTGCGCCAGGCTCTCCTCGACATCCAGCGCGGCACGGCCGACGACAAGCACGGCTGGATGCACCCGCTCGGTTAATCCGTAGGCACCTTCACGGCCGCCGTGGACGCACTGTCCACGGCGGCCGTGGTGTCCGCGAGCACCTCGGAGCGCGGTGTCAGCAGCAGATACGCCGCGCCGCCGACCAGCCCCGACAGCAGGAAGCTGCAGTCCACCCCGCCGGTCAGGCCCAGCAGGGGCCCCTCGTACGACGGCAGGGCGACCGCCAGGACGCCCACCACCGCGCCGAGCGCCCAGGACAGTGTGGCCCGTATGTTCCAGCCGGCCCGGTACCAGTAGATCCCGCCCCGCGCCCGACGGTTGAACACCTGGAGCGCCTCCGCGTCGTACACGCCCCCGCAGCGGACGAAGCCGATGAGGGTGATGACCGCCCACGGCGTGCCGATCGCCGTCAGCAGCAGCACGAACGACGTCATCGCGTCCTGGGTGCTGGAGGCGTAGTGCCCGGCGAAGACGCACACGGTGGCGACGACGGCGACCGCGTACGTGGCCGTCGCGCGGGAGGCGCGCGGCAGGATCGCGTCCAGGTCCAGGCCCATCGAGTAGAGCATCAGGCCCGCGTTGCCGACCGATCCGGCCGAGGCGGCGAGCAGCAGCGGCAGCAGGTACCAGGTGGGGGAGGCGTCGACCAGCGGCCCCGCGTAGTCGAGCGCCGCGCGGGCCGCGTACGCCGTGAAGGTGCCGAACAGCTGCGGGACCAGCAGGCCCAGGATCAGACCGAGCCAGGTCGCGTGCAGCACCCGGCGCGCGGAGTGGCGGACCGGTGAGATGTAGCGGGTGTAGTCGCCGAGCAGGGTGATGAAGGCGATCGGCCCGGACAGTCCGGCCGCGACCGCCGACAGCAGCCAGGTCGGCCAGAAGCCGCCCAGCAGATAGCCGCCGGCCTCGGGGAGCGCGTCGGTCGTGAAGTGCGGGGCGTAGGCGATCACCCCGAGGACCAGCAGGGCCGTCATGCCGATCGCGAGGACGCGGGACAGCGCGAGCAGCACGCGGTAGCCGTACACCGCGCCCGCGACGGTCGCGGCGGCCAGCAGCGCGTAGACCACGCCGTACGCGACGTCGTTCGCCGGCATGCCGGTCAGGCGGCCCAGTACGCCGACCATCACGTCGCCGCCGATCCACACGGTGAGCGCGGAGTACCCGAGCGCCAGCAGCAGGCCGACGACCGAGCCGACGAGGCGTCCGCGCACGCCGAACTGGGCGCCGGAGGACGTCGACAGGTTGGTCGCCGTGCGCAGCGAGACCAGGGCCAGCGGGGCGGTGAGGACCGTGCCGGCCAGGGTGCCGAGCACGATCGAGCTGACGGAGGCCCACCAACCGAGACCGAACGACGGCGGCAGCCAGCCGAAGACGATCACCCCCAGACAGAGGTTCGATCCGAGCAGGATCGACACGAGGTCCTTCGGCCCACTGGTGCGTTCCTCCTCGGGGATGGTGTCGACCCCGCGCTGTTCCCTCGGCATGGCTGATCTCCCTCGATTAGAGTGCCGTTCAATCTGAGGTGCGACCGTCCCTGTCGTCAACCCTTGGAATGATGGATTCTGATGTTTAGAGTGATGTTCTAACTTTTGGCGGGCAAGGAGGAGGCCGCGGTATGAGACTGACGCCCACGGAACGTGACCGGCTGCTGCTCTTCGGTGCCGCGGAGCTGGCGCGGGCCCGCCGCGCGCGCGGGCTGCGGCTCAACGTCCCCGAGGCGACGGCGCTCATCGCGGACACGGTGTGCGAGGCCGCCCGCGACGGCCTCCGGCTCGCCGAGGCGATCGAGCGGGCCCGCTCCGTGCTCGGCCCGGACGACGTCCTGCCCGGTGTCGCGGACGTCGTCACCGAGGTGCACGTCGAGGCCGTCTTCGACGACGGCTCCCGGCTCGCGGTCGTCTCCGACCCGATCGGCGGGGGCCTGGGCGAGCACGCCCCGGGCGCCCTGCTGCCCGGCCCCGAGCACGCCGAACCCGAACCGGCCCTGCGGCTGACGGTCACCAACACCGCCGCGGTGCCGGTCTCCGTCACCTCCCACTTCCACTTCTTCGAGGCCAACCCGCGCCTCGACTTCCCCCGGGCCCGGGCGTACGGGATGCGGCTCGCCGTGCCCGCCGGGTCCTCCGTCCGGTTCGGGCCGGGAGAGAGCGCCGAGGTCGGGCTCGTCCCCATCGGCGGCGACCGCGTCGCCATCGGCTTCGCGGGCCTGGTCGACGGGCCGCTGGACGCGCCCGGCGCCCGCGAGGAGGCCCTGCGCCGGGCCGCCGCCTGCGGCTACCTGGGCACCGACGAGAAGGAGGCCGGCCGATGAGCCGTCCCGGAGGGCACCCCGCCGAGGCCCGCCGCCTCACCCCGCACGAGTACGCGGCCACCCACGGCCCCCGCGCCGGCGACCGCGTCCGGCTCGGCGACTCCGGGCTGACCGTCCGCGTCGAGTCCGACTCCCAGCGCCCGGGCGACGAGTTCCTCGCCGGGTTCGGCAAGACCGCCCGGGACGGGCTGCATCTGAAGGCCGCGTCCGTCCGCGAGACCTGCGACGTCGTCATCAGCAACGTCGTGGTCGTCGACGCGGTCCTCGGCGTCCGCAAGGTGTCCATCGGCATCCGGCAGGGGCGGATCAGCGCCATCGGACGGGCCGGGAACCCGGACACCCTCGACGGGGTCGACGTCGTCGTCGGCACGGGCACCTCGATCGTCTCCGGCGAGGGCCTGATCGCCACCGCCGGCGCCGTCGACACCCATGTCCATCTGCTGTCCCCGCGCGTGATGGAGGCGTCGCTCGCCTCCGGTGTCACCACGATCATCGGCCAGGAGTTCGGGCCGGTCTGGGGCGTCGGCGTCAACTCGCCCTGGGCGCTGCGGCACGCGTTCGGCGCCTTCGACGCCTGGCCGGTCAACATCGGCTTCCTCGCGCGGGGTTCGTCCTCCCACGAGGCACCCCTGATCGAGGCCCTCGCCGAGGGCGGCGCCTCCGGATTCAAGGTGCACGAGGACATGGGCGCCCACACCCGCGCGCTGGACACCGCGCTGCGCGTCGCCGAGGAGCACGACGTCCAGGTCGCCCTGCACAGCGACGGCCTGAACGAATGCCTGTCCGTCGAGGACACCCTGAGGGTGCTGGAGGGCCGCACCATCCACGCCTTCCACATCGAGGGCTGCGGCGGTGGGCACGTCCCGAACGTCCTGAAGATGGCCGGCGTCCCGAACGTCATCGGCTCCTCCACCAACCCCACGCTGCCCTTCGGCCGGGACGCCGTCGCCGAGCACTACGGCATGATCGTCTCCGTCCACGACCTCAAGACCGACCTGCCCGGCGACGCCGCCATGGCCCGCGACCGGATCCGCGCCGGGACCATGGGCGCCGAGGACGTCCTGCACGACCTGGGCGCCATCGGCATCACCTCGTCCGACGCGCAGGGCATGGGCCGGGCCGGCGAGACCGTCCGGCGCACCCTCGCGATGGCCGGGAAGATGAAGGCGCAGTTCGGTGCGCCCGAGGACCACGACAACGAGCGCGTCCTGCGCTACATCGCCAAGCTGACCATCAACCCGGCCCTCGCGCACGGCCTCGCCCACGAGGTCGGCTCGATCGAGGTCGGCAAGCTCGCCGACATCGTGCTGTGGCGCCCCGAGTTCTTCGGTGCCAAGCCGCAGCTCGTCCTCAAGGCCGGCTTCCCGGCATACGGAGTGACCGGCGACCCCAACGCGGCCACCGACACCTGCGAACCCCTGGTGCTCGGCCCGCAGTTCGGGGCGTACGGCGCCACGCCCGCCGACCTCTCCGTGGCCTTCGTCGCGCGGGCCGCCCTCGACCAGGGCGGCGACTCCATGCCCACCCGCCGCCGAAGGGTCGCCGTGCGCGGCACCCGCGGCATCGGGCCCGCCGATCTGCGGCGCAACTCCCGGGTCGGGGCCGTCGACGTCGACGGGCGCACCGGCCTGGTCACCCTCGACGGCGAACCGCTGCGCTCCGAGCCCGCCGACTCCGTCTCCCTCAACCGCCTGTACTTCCTCTAGTCCTCTACTTCCTCTAGTCCTCTAGTCCTCTAGGACGTGGTGATGACCTTCCGCATGCCCCCCGAGTGGGCCCCGCACGAGCGCACCTGGATGGCCTGGCCGGGTCCCAACCCGACGTTCGCCACCGATGCCGAGCTCGCCGCGGCCCGCACCGCCTGGGCCGAAGTGGCGCGTGCCGTCGCCCGGTTCGAGCCGGTGACCATGGTCCACGGTCCCGGCCAGGCCGCCTCCGCCCGGGAACTGCTCGGCGCCGGCGTCGAGTTGACCGAGAGCGAGCTCGACGACGCGTGGATGCGTGACATCGGCCCCACCTTCGTCCGGGACGAGGACGGCCGACTGGCCGCCGTGGACTGGGTGTTCAACGGCTGGGGCGGCCAGGAGTGGGCCCGCTGGGAGCACGACGCCGGCATCGCCCGCCGGATCGCCGGCCTCACGGGCGTCCCCGTCCACTCCTCGCCGCTGGTCAACGAGGGCGGCGCGATCCACGTCGACGGCGAGGGCACCGTCCTGCTCACCGACACCGTGCAGCTCGGCGCCGGACGCAACCCCGGCTGGACCCGCGAGAAGGTCGAGGCCGAGATCCACGCCCGGCTCGGCACCACCAAGGCGATCTGGCTCCCGCACGGTCTCACGGGCGACTACGGGACGTACGGCACCCAGGGCCACGTCGACATCGTCGCCGCTTTCGCCGGACCCGGCACCGTCGTCGTGCACAGCCAGCGAAACCCCGAGCACCCCGATCACGCCCGCTCCCTGGAGTACCTGGAGATCCTGCGCGGCGCGACCGACGCCCGGGGACGGCGCCTGGAGGTCGTCGAGGTGCCCGCGCCGACCGTGCTCAAGGACGAGGACGGCCACTGGGTCGACTACTCCTACATCAACCACTACGTCTGCAACGGCGGCGTGATCCTGTGCGCTTTCGACGACCCGCACGACGAGGTCGCCGCCGGGATCATGCGCCGCCTCCACCCCGGACGCACGGTGACCCTCGTCGACGCCCGTACGATCTTCGCGGGCGGTGGAGGCATCCACTGCATCACCCAGCAGCAGCCGATGACGTAGGAGTGCATGAGATGGCCGGTGGGCGCAGGCAGGCGCCGCCCCGCGACGAGGTGCTCGCCGCCGCCATGGAGATGATCGCCGAGCGCGGCCTGGAGAAGCTGACCATGGCGGCGCTCGGCCGCGAGGTCGGCATGAGCAGCGGCCACCTCCTCTACTACTTCCGCTCCAAGGACGAACTGCTGCTGCGCACCCTGGAGTGGAGCGAGGGCCGCCTCGGCGCCGAACGCGGCCGGCTGCTCGCCCGGGGCGACTCCGCGCGCGAACGGCTCGACGCCTACGTCGACCTGTACGTCCCCGACGGCCTGGGCGACCCGCACTGGACCCTGTGGCTCGAGGTCTGGAACCGCTCACAGAACGCCGACGACGACGCCCGGGACCGGCAGGCCGCGATCGAGGGCGCCTGGCACCGCGACCTCGTGGCGCTCATCGCGGAGGGCGTGTCGCGCGGGGAGTTCCGGCCGGTCGACCCGGACCGCTTCGCCGCCCGGCTGCGGGCCCTCCTCGACGGCTTCTCCATCCATGTGGCGATCGGCCTGCGCGGCACCGACCGCGCCCGGATCCTGGGCCATGTACGGGAGTTCCTCGACGAGAGCCTGCTCGCGGACGCCTGAGAACGCGTCCAGGTTGTACGCAATTCAGGGGATTGACCCCGTCGTGCGTTGTGCGTTTGGCTCGGGGGAGCCCTCGGCGCGGGGCCGGGGGAGAAGCGTCCACGGGGATTCACAGGGGGACCATCCATGCACCGCACCGCGCGCTTGCGCGCGCTCGTCACCGTCTTGGTTCTGGCCGCCGGAGGGGCGGTACTGACCGGGCCCGGGGCCGGGGCCGCGCCCGGCACTCCGTCCGTCGAGCGGGTCACCGTCTCGGCGACGGGGGAGCAGGGCGACGGTCATGCGTCCGCGCCTGCGCTCAGCGCCGACGGCCGGTTCGCCGCGTTCTCGTCGGACGCCGCCCATCTGGTGCCGGGCGACACGAACGGGGACACCGACGTCTTCGTGCGCGACGCGCGCACCGGAGCCGTCGAACGCGTCAGCGTCGCCTCGGACGGCACCCAGGCCGACCAGGGCTCGTCGCTGCGGGACATCAGCGCCGACGGCCGGTACGTCCTGTTCGGCTCACGCGCCCGCGATCTCGTGCCCTGGGAGACCCCGCCCGCCGACGCCGGGGCTGAGGACGTCTACCTCCACGACCGGCGCACCGGCACCACCGAGCGGATCAGCGTCGCCTTCGACGGCGGCTCCGCGTACTCGGCCGGCGCCCGACTGTCCGCCGACGCGCGGTACGTCTTCTTCAACGCCAAGGCCGACCGGATGGAGGAGGGCGCCCGCGATCTGTTCGGCGCCGTGTACGTCCACGACCGCCGCACCGGCCGCACCGAGCGGGTCAGCAACACCGACCGACCCACCGACGCGGCCCTGCTGCAGGACGTCAGCGCGGACGGCCGTTACGTGCTGTACACCCAGCCCGTCCCGCGCAGCTCCAACGGCGTCACCTGGGTGCACGACCGCCGCACCGGCACCGAGGAGCAGGTCAACGTCAAGGCGGACGGCTCCCCGGCCACGCGCTACGCCATGCCCGCCACGCTCTCCGCGGACGGCCGTACCGTCGCCTTCGAGAACTGGGACGAGGACCTGCTGCCCGGCGGCGGCCCGGACGCCTCCGACCTGTACGTCCGCGATCTGCGCCGCGACGTCACCCGGCGGATCGACGCCGGCCCGGACGGCGAGACCTCGCCGGACCGGCCCGTCGTCAGCGCCGACGGCCGGTACGTCGGCTACGAGGCCACCCCGCGCCTGCCCGACGGCTCGGCCGGCCCGGCCAACGTCTACCTCCGCGACCTGCGCACCGGCGGCACCCGTCTGATCAGCGCGTCCGTCACCGGCGGCCCCGTGACCGACGAGCCGGTGTACGTCACCTCCATCAGCGCCGGGGCCGAGCGCGTCACCCTGGGCAGCGCCTCGGCCCAACTCGTGGCCGGCGACACCAACGCGGCCGTCGACGGGTTCGTACGTCACCGTCGATGATCAGCACAGTGTTCGCATCCTGAGACGGACGGTGAGCACGGGGTGGAGGTGTGCCAGACTTCCCCCGTGCTCTCGTTCGCCATGATTATTGGCAGCAGGCGCGCCGGTCCGCAGTGACCACCACGTACGACCAGGTACGGGTGGACACCGTCGTCCTCGACCCGCGCGCAGACCTCTCGCACCCGCGAGGGGTTTTTCTGTTTCCCGGCCCACCCGCAGCCGGGCGGAGAGCGTGAGGGACCATAGGTGGGGACGGTGGAGCCGGTCATTCCGGTTAGACCGAGATCCAGATCAGGAGCCTTACGACCATGACGCCGACCAACGAGCTCGACGACTCGTTCCACGTCTTCGACACCACCTTGCGCGACGGCGCCCAGCGGGAGGGCATCAACCTCACCGTCGCCGACAAGCTGGCCATCGCCCGTCACCTGGACGACTTCGGCGTGGGATTCATCGAGGGCGGCTGGCCCGGCGCCAACCCGCGGGACACCGAGTTCTTCGCCCGCGCCCAGCAGGAGATCGAGTTCCGGCACGCCCAGCTCGTCGCCTTCGGCGCGACGAGGCGCGCGGGCGGCAAGGCGTGCGAGGACCCGCAGGTCAAGGCGCTGCTGGAGTCCGGCGCCCCCGTGATCACCCTGGTCGCCAAGTCCCATGACCGGCATGTCGAGCTCGCGCTGCGCACCACCCTCGACGAGAACCTGGAGATGGTCCGCGACACCGTCTCCCACCTGGTCGCCGAGGGCCGCCGCGTCTTCGTCGACTGCGAGCACTTCTTCGACGGCTACCGCGCCAACCCCGAGTACGCCAAGGCTGTCGTCCGCACCGCCTCCGAGGCCGGCGCCGACGTCGTCATCCTGTGCGACACCAACGGCGGCATGCTCCCCGCCCAGGTCCAGGCCGTCGTCTCCACCGTCCTCGCCGACACCGGCGCCCGGCTCGGCATCCACGCCCAGGACGACACCGGCTGCGCGGTCGCCAACACGCTCGCCGCCGTCGACGCGGGCGCCACCCACGTCCAGTGCACCGCCAACGGCTACGGCGAGCGGGTCGGCAACGCCAACCTGTTCCCGGTCGTCGCCGCCCTGGAGCTCAAGTACGGCAAGAAGGTCCTCCCCGACGGCCGGCTGCGCGAGATGACCCGCATCTCCCACGCCATCGCCGAGGTCGTCAACCTCACCCCCTCCACGCACCAGCCGTACGTCGGCGTCTCCGCCTTCGCCCACAAGGCCGGACTGCACGCCTCCGCGATCAAGGTCGACCCCGACCTCTACCAGCACATCGACCCCGAGCAGGTCGGCAACACCATGCGGATGCTGGTCTCCGACATGGCCGGACGCGCCTCCGTCGAGCTCAAGGGCAAGGAGCTCGGCATCGACCTCGGCGGCGACCGCGAACTGGTCGGCCGGGTGGTCGAGCGGGTCAAGGAGCGCGAACTCAAGGGCTACACGTACGAAGCGGCCGACGCCTCCTTCGAGCTGCTGCTGCGCGCCGAGGTCGAGGGCAGGCCGCTGAAGTACTTCGACGTCGAGTCCTGGCGCGCGATCGTCGAGGACCGCCCCGACGGCAGCCACGCCAACGAGGCCACCGTCAAGCTCTTCGCCAAGGGCGAGCGGATCGTCGCCACCGCCGAGGGCAACGGCCCGGTCAACGCCCTCGACCGGGCGCTGCGCGTCGCCCTGGAGAAGATCTACCCCCAGCTCGCCGCCCTCGACCTCGTCGACTACAAGGTCCGCATCCTCGAGGGCGTCCACGGCACCCAGTCCACCACCCGCGTCCTGATCTCCACGTCCGACGGAGCGGGCGAGTGGTCCACGGTCGGCGTGGCTGAGAACGTCATCGCCGCGTCCTGGCAGGCGCTGGAGGACGCGTACACCTACGGGCTGCTGCGGGCCGGGGTCGCACCGGCCCAGTAGGGGCGCGCAAGGGCGGTCCCGGGCGCCCGGGACCGCCGCATCGGGTAGCGTCGAAGGCATGAGGACTCCGCGCTTGAGGGGCCTCATGCGCTCGCTGATCGTGCCGGTCGCCGCCACCGCGGCGGTGCTCCTGACCGGTACGCCCGGCGCACATGCGGCCACGGACCTGTCCACGGTGGCCGAGGCGCTCCGCGAGGATCCGGTGTACGTCGATCCCGCCGCCTCGGACCAGCTGTCGTCGTCGGACGCCGAAGCGCTCTCCGACAAGATCAAGGACGCCGGCAAACCGGTCTTCGTGGCCGTCCTGCCGGCCGACCAGCCCGAGCGGAACATCTTCCTGAACCTGCGGACGGAGACCGGCATCACCGGTCTGTACGCGATCCGCAGCGGCGACCGCTTCGGGGCAAGGGCCGACACCGTCGTGCTGCCTTCGCGCGGCGTGCAGAACCTCGTCACGTCGGTCCAGGACGTCGACGACCCCAAGGCTCAGCTGAACGACTTCGTCGACGCGGCGCTGCGCAGCGCCCGGGGCTCGGCCCCCGCCTCCTGGGGCGACGGCGGCGGAGGCGGCGGTGTGGACACCGGTGGCCTCGTCGTCGCCGGGGCGGTGGTCGCGGCGGGCGGCGCGGGCGCCTACGCGCTGGTCCGGCGCAACCGGCGCCGCCACGAGGAGGAACAGCGGGCCGCGCTGGAGAAGCTGCGGGTCGTCGTCGACGAGGACATCACGGCGTTCGGCGAGGAACTGGACCGGCTCGACTTCCACCCGGGCGAACCCGGCGCCGACGACGCGATGCGCGCGGACTACGAGAACGCCCTGGACTCCTACGAAAAAGCCAAGCGGCTGATGGAGGCCGCGCGCAAGCCGGAGGACGTCAAGGCGGTCACCCAGGCCTTGGCGGACGGCCGTTTCTCCCTCGCCCTGCTGGCCGCCCGCCGGGAGGGCCGGCCGCTGCCGGAGCGCCGGCCACCCTGCTTCTTCGACCCGCGGCACGGCACCGCGGTGGCGGACGAGACGTGGACACCGCCCGGCGGCGCGCCGCGCGAGGTGCCGGTGTGCGCGGCGGACCAGGCCCGGCTGGCCGAAGGCCGTGATCCCGCGGTCCGCGAGGTCGAGACCGAGTACGGCAGACGGCCGTACTGGGACGCCGGACCGGCCTACGGCCCCTGGGCGGGCGGCTACTTCGGCGGCGGCATCCTGCCCGGCCTGCTCGTCGGCACCCTGCTCGGCAGCATGATGGCGGGCCCGGCGTACGGGGCCGACTACGGCTCCGGGTACGGGGACTTCGGCGGCTACGAGGGCGGTGACGTCTCGGGCGCGGACTTCGACTCCGGCGACTTCGGCGGTGGCTTCGGCGACGGGGGCTTCGGGGGCGGCGGGGACTTCGGCGGAGGAGGCGGCTTCGACGGCGGAGGCTTCTGAGACGCGGCGGACGGGCCCGGCGCACTGCGGCACCGGACCCGCCCATTCATCGGGTCAGAGGGAGGACGCCGCCGAGGCGATGGCCGAGGCGAAGGTGGAGACCTCGGTGTAGACGCCGGGCGCGTTCGGCCGGGCGCAGCCTATGCCCCAGCTGACGATGCCGACCTGGATCCAGGCGTTGCTCGCGTCGCGCCGGAACATGGGGCCGCCGGAGTCGCCCTGGCAGGTGTCCACGCCGCCGGAGGGCAGGCCGGCGCAGATCTCCTCGTTGGCGACGAGCCCGCTGTAACCGCTGTAGGAACGGCACTGGGCGTCGCTCACGAACGGCACGTTGGCCTTGAGCAGATAGCGCTGCTGGGCCCCGCCCTCACGGTTGGCGCCCCAGCCGGCGACGGTGAACGTGCCGGAGTTGTACTGCGTGGTGGTGGCGATCTTCAGCGTCGGCAGGTTGATCGGCTGCGCGAGCTTGATGAGCGCCCAGTCCTTGCCGGTGCCGTTGTAGCCCGGCGCCCGGTACACGTAGGTGGAGCGGACCTGGACCCGTCCGCTGGAGTTCTGGAGGTCCACGACACCGGCGGTCGCGGTGATGCCGGTGTTGGGGCCGGTCGAGCCGACGCAGTGCGCGGCGGTGAGGACGATCTGCTGGGTGTAGAGCGCGCCGCCACAGCCCATGGAGAGCCGGACCATGAACGGGAACTCGCCCTGTGCGGCACGGGTCCCGCCGACGACACGCTCGGCGGCCTGCGCGGCCGACACGGGCTGGAGACTGACGATCGCGAGAGCGGCGGCGCCGAGGACCACGCATCTCTTGAGCGCGGTGAGGAGCTTCTTCAACGTGATGCCTTCCGTGGGGGGTTCGACATACGAACGCGAGAAGGTGCGATGACCTGCGGTGACGGGGACATGTCAATCAAGAACGTCCGACACGCCCCGTCCTCAACTGCTCGCTGGATTATGAGAACCCTGTGACACCCCCCACAAGAACCCAATTCCAGCCACCGGCCCCCCGGCCGGCGCCGGCCCCCTACTCCAGGAAGAGCCCCGCCAGCCGGGGCAGCCGCCGCGCCATCTCACCGGCATCGTCGAAGTCCCAGGCGGGAGCCGGCGCGGGATACCGGATGGTGCACGCACCTTGGGGAATCCGCTCACCGGTCGCGGCGAGATGCGCGTTCCAGGCGACGCCCAGAATCTCCTCACCCTCGAGAAAACCGCCGTCGGCCGCACACGCCCTGACGACGGGAAGGTCCGCCAAGGCGTCGGGGTCGGCGACCGCACGCTCGAAGACCTCGCGCCCCTGCGCGATCAGCCAGCCCCGGAAGTAGTCGAAGCCGTCGTCGGAACACCCGCCGTTGATCAGATAGGCGGCGGCCCACAGCGGAGTCGTGTACGAGTCCGCCATCAGATCCCACAGCGTCTGCTCGGCGGCGACGATCTCCCCGGCCGGACGCGCGGCCAGCCCCGCACTCACCAGCCCGGCGACGCCCTCCGCGTCATCCGGCCCGGGCGCCTGCGCGCGAGCAACCTCGACGACCTGCCAGAACCGCTCTCTGTCCATGACGCCAGAGCCTGCCACCCGGCACTGACAACGGGTCACGGCGTCGGTCCCGTAGGCAAAAACCAGAGCACCCGCCCACCCGGCGGGAACCGGGGGGCGGGTGTGCTCGGAAAGGGCGACCCGGAGGTCGCGACGATCAGGCGTTCTTGATCGCCGAGATGTCGAAGTTCAGCTTGATCTTGTCGGAGACCAGCACGCCGCCCGTCTCCAGCGCGGCGTTCCAGGTCAGGCCCCACTCGGAGCGCAGGATCTCCGCCTTGCCCTCGAAGCCGACGCGCTCGTTGCCGAAGGGGTCCTTCGCGGCGCCGTTGAACTCCAGGTCGATGGTGATCGGGCGGGTGGTGCCCAGGATGGTGAGGTCGCCGGTGATGCGGTAGTCGTCGCCGCCCAGAACCTCCGCCTTGGTGGAGCGGAACGTCATCGTCGGGAACTCGTCCGTCTTGAAGAAGTCCGCGCTCTTGAGGTGACCGTCGCGGTCCGCCGACCCGGTGTCGATGCTGTCCATCTTGATGTCGAGGGACGCCGTGGACGCGGCCGGGTCCGAGCCGTCCAGGTGCAGGGAGCCGCTGAAGTCGAGGAACTTGCCCTTGACGTTGGTGACCATGGCGTGCCGGGCGACGAAGCCGAGCGTGGAGTGCGCCGGGTCGATCGTGTAGTCGCCGGTCAGCGCGGCCAGCTCGGGCGCGACGGCGGCGGCCGGGGTGGCGGTCGCGGTGGTGGCGGCGGAGTCCTTGCGGTTGAAGATGCCCATGGTGTTCTCCTCGGGGGGTGAAGTTGAATGTTTAACTACCCAACACGCATCACCGTAGACGCATTCCCTTCAACTTTCAACATCATCCGCAAGGTGATTCTGGCGTCACGCCCTGTGACGTGATAGGGCATGGACATGACCCCTTCGCGCCGAGCACTGCTGACCGCCGCCGCCCTCGCCGCGACCCTCGGCCGCACGGCCGTGACCCCGGCCCGCGCCGAGGCGGCCGACCCCTACGGCACCCTCCGCGCCCGCTGGCTCGGCATCGCCCTGGGGACGGGATACGACCCGGCCGCGGAGCCGTACGCCGGGCGGCTCGCCGAGACCGGCACGCTGGCCCGCGGCTTCCAGCAGACGATGGCCCCCACCCCGACGTCCCTGTGGCCCGGCCAGTCCTTCGACCCGCCCGGCGGGATCACCCGGAGCTACAGCCGTCTGTGGACCATGGCCCAGGCCTACGTCCAGCCCGGCACCGGGGCCACCGCCGACCCCGCCCTGCTCGCCGACGTCCTGCGCGGACTCGACCACCTCTCCGCCACCGTCTACCACCCCGGCACCACCCCCTACGGCAACTGGTGGGAGTGGCAGATCGGCAGCCCCCGCCTGCTCATGGACATCACGGCCGCCCTGTACGAGCAGCTCGGCCAGGCCCGGATCGACGCCGCCTGCGCCGCCGTCGACCACTTCATCCCCGAGACCCTGCTCACCGACTACTCCGGCACCTCCACCGGCGCCAACCGCGTGGACCTCTGCCGCAGCGTCGCCCTGCGCGGCGTCCTCGGCCGCGCCCCGGACCGGATCGCGCTCGCCCGGGACGCCCTCTCCCCGGTCTTCCCGTACGTCACGTCCGGCGACGGCCTCCACGCCGACGGGTCCTTCGTGCAGCACACCTGGGTCGCCTACTCCGGCACCTACGGCCAGGTCCTCCTCGACGGCCTCGGACGCCTCTTCGCCCTGCTCGCCGGCTCCGACTGGGAGGTCACCGACCCGAACCGGCGGATCGTCCTCGACAGTGTCGAGCGCGCCTACGCCCCGCTGATCCACGACGGACTGGTGATGGACAGCGTCAACGGGCGTGCCATCAGCCGGGGGTATCTGAGGAACGACGACCGGCGGGTCATGCGGAGCGACCACTACCACGGGCACGCCCTCATCGCCGCTATCGCCCTCCTCGCGGGCGGCGCGAGCGAGGCCGAGCGCGACCGCTGGCACGGGCTCGTCAAGGGGTGGATCCAACGGGACACCGCGACACCGGTGCTGACGTCACGTCAGTTCGGGGTCGCCGACCTCGCGCGTCTGCACGCCGTGGCGGAGTCGCCGGTCCCGGCGGCCGACGAGCCCGTCGGGCACCATCTCTTCGCCGCCATGGACCGCGCCGTCCACCGCCGCCCGCGCTTCGTCGTGAACATCGCCATGGCCAGCGACCGGATCGCCCACTACGAGTGCGGCAACGGCGAGAACCCGCGCGGCTGGCACACCGGCGCCGGCATGGTCTCCTGGTGGGCCGACGGCCTCGGCGACCAGTACTCCGACTGGTACTGGCCGACCGTCGACTGGTACCGCCTCCCCGGTACGACCGTCTCCACCCGCCGTCTCCCCGACCGCGCCGGCGGCGAATGGGGCGAGGCCCGGCCCGGGGCGCGGTGGGTCGGCGGCACGACGGACGGTGAGTACGCGGCCATCGGCCAGGATCTGGAGGGGCTGGGATCGACGCTCCGGGCCCGCAAGGCGTGGTTCTGCCTCGACGACGCCGTGGTCTGCCTCGGCGCCGGAATCACCTGCTCCGACGGCGTCCCCGTCGAGACCGTCGTCGACAACCGCAACCTGGGGGAGGGCGGCACCCAGGCCCTCGTGCGCGGCCCCGGCTGGGCCCATCTGGAGGGCCACGGCGGCTGGATCGTGCCGTACGGACGGCTGCGCACCCTGCGCGAGGACCGCGGCGGCGCCTGGGCCGACATCAACACCACCAGCACCACCGAGCGCCGCACCCGTCGCTGGCAGACCCTCTGGCTCGACCACGGCACCGACCCGCGCGACGCCACCTACCGCTATGTGCTGATGCCGGGCGCGAGCCGCCGGCAGGTCGCCGCGCGGGCGGCCGACCGCCGTTGGCTGTCCGTCCTCGCCAATGTCGGCGACCGCCAGGCCGTCCACGTCCCCTCCCTCGGCGTCACGGCGGCCGTCTTCTGGGAGCCCGGCACCGCGGGCCCCCTCACCGCCGGCGCCGGAGCGAGCGTGCTGGTCCGGCGCCGCGGCCGTACCGCTACCCTCTGCGTGAGCGAACCACCCCGGACGGGCGAACCCCTGGAGATCGTCTGGGACCACCCCGTACGACGGGTGGCACAGGCCGACGAGACGGTCGAGATCCTCGCCACCGGGCCCCGGCTCCGGCTCCGCGTCACTCCGGGGACGGATTGCCGCACCCACCGATGTGAGGTGGTTCTCCTCTGACGGGTTTGTGCGACTCCCACAAGGCACATGCCCTCTGAGCAGTCGGAAAGGCTGCATGCCGCCTTGGTTCTGTTCAGTGCTACCAGGAAAACGCTCCGGAGACTGTGAGGAGTCGACGGCTCGCATTGCGCCGGGTCCTTCGTAAGGTCACTACATGACCGTTTTGGATGAGGCACCGGGTGAGCCGATCGACGCCCGTGGACGGACCGCCGAGCTGCACGAGATCCGTGCCCAGGCGCTGGCCGGCCCGAGCGAGAAGGCCACCGCGGCGCAGCACGCCAAGGGGAAGCTGACCGCCCGGGAGCGCATCGAGCTGCTCCTGGACCCCGGCACCTTCCGTGAGGTCGAGCAGCTGCGCCGGCACCGGGCCCAGGGCTTCGGCCTGGAGGCCAAGAAGCCGTACACCGACGGTGTCATCACCGGCTGGGGCACGGTCGAGGGCCGCACGGTCTTCGTGTACGCGCACGACTTCCGGATCTTCGGCGGCGCGCTGGGCGAGGCCCACGCCACCAAGATCCACAAGATCATGGACATGGCCATCGCGGCCGGTGCCCCGCTGGTCTCCCTGAACGACGGCGCCGGCGCCCGTATCCAGGAGGGCGTCTCCGCCCTCGCCGGCTACGGCGGCATCTTCCAGCGCAACACCAAGGCGTCCGGCGTCATCCCGCAGATCAGCGTGATGCTCGGCCCGTGCGCGGGCGGCGCGGCCTACAGCCCCGCCCTCACCGACTTCGTGTTCATGGTCCGTGAGACCTCGCAGATGTTCATCACGGGCCCCGACGTGGTCAAGGCCGTCACCGGCGAGGAGATCACGCAGAACGGCCTGGGCGGCGCCGACGTGCACGCCGAGACCTCCGGCGTCTGCCACTTCGCGTACGACGACGAGGAGACGTGCATCGCCGAGGTGCGCTACCTCCTGTCGATGCTCCCGCAGAACAACCGGGAGAACCCGCCCCGCGTGGAGCCGTCCGACGCCGCGGACCGCCGCAGCGAGGCGCTGCTCGACCTGGTGCCGGCCGACGGTAACCGGCCGTACGACATGGCCAAGGTCATCGAGGAGATCGTCGACGACGGCGAGTACCTGGAGGTCCACGAGCGCTGGGCGCGCAACATCATCTGCGCGCTGGCCCGGCTCGACGGCCAGGTCGTCGGCATCGTCGCCAACCAGCCCCAGTCGCTGGCTGGCGTGCTCGACATCGAGGCGTCCGAGAAGGCCGCCCGCTTCGTGCAGATGTGCGACGCCTTCAACATCCCGATCGTCACCTTCCTGGACGTCCCCGGCTTCCTCCCGGGCGTCGACCAGGAGCACGGCGGCATCATCCGCCACGGCGCCAAGCTGCTGTACGCCTACTGCAACGCGACCGTGCCCCGGATCTCCCTGATCCTGCGCAAGGCGTACGGCGGCGCGTACATCGTCATGGACAGCCAGTCCATCGGCGCCGACCTCACCTACGCCTGGCCGACCAACGAGATCGCCGTGATGGGCGCCGAGGGCGCCGCCAACGTCATCTTCCGGCGCCAGATCGCCGAGGCCGAGGACCCCGAGGCCATGCGGGCCCGCATGGTCAAGGAGTACAAGTCCGAGCTGATGCACCCCTACTACGCGGCCGAGCGAGGCCTGGTCGACGACGTGATCGACCCCTCCGAGACCCGGGAGGTCCTCGTCCGCTCCCTGGCGATGCTGCAGTCCAAGCACGCCGACCTGCCGTCCCGCAAGCACGGCAACCCTCCGCAGTAACCCACCGGTATCCGTGCGGAAACCTCATCCATGGAGACTGAACCCATGAACGTCCCTGACATCCGCGTCGAGAAGGGTCACGCCGACCCCGAGGAAGTCGCCGCCATCACGGCGATCCTCCTCGCCCGCGCCGCCGCCCGGCCCACCGAGGCGCCGGCCCACCGGGGTCGCGCCAAGGCCGGCTGGCGCCGCCTGGAGCGCGAGGGCGGCTTCCGCGCCCCGCACAGCTGGCGCTGAGCCCGCAGAACGCAGCGAGGGCCCCTCTCCGTACGGAGAGG
This sequence comes from Streptomyces sp. RK62, assembly GCF_018070255.1. Classification (NCBI taxonomy): domain Bacteria; kingdom Bacillati; phylum Actinomycetota; class Actinomycetes; order Kitasatosporales; family Streptomycetaceae; genus Streptomyces; species Streptomyces sp. RK62. The sequence goes on from NZ_JAGPYD010000002.1 coordinate 432,607, forward strand.
GGCCCTTCGTCGTGCCTGAGCGGCCCACAGAGCGCCTGAGACGCCGGAAGGCTGCCTGCGGACGGAATCGACCGTCCGAGGCAGCCCAGTGGCCGCAGAAGCCGTCCGCCTACCGCAGCCGCGCCATCAGCGCGTGCTCGACGAGCGTGATCAGCGCCGACTTGGCGTCCGCGCGGTGGCGGGCGTCCGTCGTGATGATCGGGGTGTCCGGGCCGATCTGCAGCGCCTCGCGCACCTCGTCCGGGTTGTACGGCTGGTTGCCGTCGAAGCCGTTCAGCGCGATGACGAAGGGCAGCCCGCTGTTCTCGAAGTAGTCGACCGCGGGGAAGCAGTCGGCGAGCCGGCGGGTGTCCACCAGCACGATCGCGCCGATGGCGCCGCGCACCAGGTCGTCCCACATGAACCAGAAGCGGTCCTGGCCGGGCGTACCGAAGAGGTACAGGATCAGGTCCTGGTCCAGGGTGATACGGCCGAAGTCCATGGCGACCGTCGTGGTCGTCTTGTCCCCGGTGTGGGTGAGGTCGTCGATGCCGGCCGAAGCGGACGTCATGACGGCCTCTGTGCGCAGCGGGTTGATCTCCGAGACGGCACCCACGAACGTGGTCTTGCCCACGCCGAAGCCGCCAGCCACCACGATCTTCGCGGACGTGGTGGAGCGGGAAGGCCCTCCGCTAGAGCTTGCGAAGTCCACTGAGCACCCTTTCGAGCAGTGTCACGTCTGGCTGGCCGCCGGCGTTCTCGTCGCCGCCGGGCTGATGGATCGCGACCAGTCCTGCTTCCGCCAAGTCGGCGACGAGGATCCTGGCCACGCCGAGGGGGATCGTGAGGAGGGCCGAGACCTCGGCCACCGATTTGATCTCTCGGCAGAGGTTGCAGATCCGCTGATGCTCGGGCAGCTGGCCCTGCATCTGGTGCGGCTGCGCGGTGGTGTGCACCAGCGCCTCGATGGCGAGCTGGTAGCGCGGGCGGGTCCGGCCGCCGGTCATGGCGTACGGACGCACCAGCGGGTTGTTCGACGCCCCGGCGGGCGTCGGCTCAGGGGCGCGTCGCTGCGGCTGCACCGGCTGGATGCGCGGCGCCGGCGGCTGGTCGTACGGCGAGGGTCCGGGACCCTGCGGGGCGTACGGCTGCCGCTGGTTCGGCTGGGAGGGGAAGTACCGGTTCTGGGAACCGTCGTTCTGACCCTGGGCAGGGCCGTACGACCAGTTGCCCGATGACGAACCGTCTGGGGGTGTTGCCACTTTCTCTCCTCCTCCGACTGTGCCTGGCACCCATCATGTGGAGCCGCGTCCCGAAACCTTACGGCCCCGGGACGCCAAAACGCACCGCTGTCCGTTCAGTTGAGCAGGCTCCCCTGGAGTTCCGCCCGCAGATCCGGCGTCAGGACCGTACCGGCACGGTCGACCAGAAGGGCCATCTCGTACCCGATGAGGCCGATGTCCGCCTCGGGATGTGCGAGGACCGCGAGGGACGAACCGTCGGAGATGGACATGATGAAGAGGAATCCCCGCTCCATCTCCACAACCGTCTGGTTCACGCTGCCGCCCTCGAAGATGCGGGAGGCGCCTGCCGTCAGTGACGTCAGACCGGAGGCGACGGCCGCGAGCTGGTCGGCGCGGTCGCGCGGAAAGCCTTCGGACATCGCCAGAAGGAGTCCGTCGGCGGAGACCACCACCGTGTGGGACACCCCGGGGGTGTTGTCCACGAAGTTGGTGATCAACCAGTTCAGGTTCTGTGCCGCCTGGCTCATCGGGCTCACACTAACGCTCCTGGTTGTAGGTGCTGTCAGGACCGAAGCCCTGGCCGTTCGTTTCACTTCCCGCGCTGCGACCCCGCTGGACACCGCGGCGCAGGTTGCTCAGCCTGCCCCGGACGTCCTCGGGAGCACGGGAGACCTGTGGGCCCCCCTGGGGGGTGGATTCGGCGGCTCCCTGGACCAGGTTGGCCTTCGGGACCCGCCGCGGCAGGCCGGAGGAGGTGACTCCGCCCGCCTTGGGCTTCCGGAGCGCCGAGGCCTGCTGCCAGCGCTCGTCGTTCTGCGAACGCCAGCCGTTGTCGCCGTTGCTCTCCGGCGTGGGAGCCGGTGCCGGTGCTTCCTGCCGCACGGAACGCGTGCCGTTGGCGCCGCCCGCGGCGGCGCCGCGACGCGGAAGCCCGGCGTCGGTCATGGCGTGGGGCGCGGAATGGGCCGGTCCCGGACGGTCGAAGCCTACGCTGTCGGACTCGGTGACGTCACCGGCCTGCGAGGATTCCGCTTCCGGAGCGTACTGGTCACGGTAGCCGTCGCGGTAGTTGTTCTGCTGCGGCCAGTCGTCCTGGTGGCGTCGCTGGTCGAAGGCCGTGAAGCCGTCCTGGGCGGAGGCGTTGCGCGCCGCCGGCTCCTCGGCCGCGGGCTCCGCATAGCCGGAGTCCTGGTAGCCGCCGTTGGACGAGAAGGTGTCGTCGCGGGGCAGGCCGCCGTTCGGCGCGTAGTAGGTGTCGTCGTACGACGCCTGCTGGGGCTCCTCGTAGGCGGCGCGCTGCTGCTCGCCGTACGCCTGCTGCTGCTCCTCGTAGGAGTGCTGCCGCTGCTCGTCGTACGCCTGCTGCTGGTCGTAGCCGTCCTGGCGGCCGGCGTAGCCGTTGCGGTCGTCGTAGGCGGGCTGGCCGAACTCGTCGTAGGCGGGCGCCTCGGAGCCGTCCTGGCCCTGCGACTGGGCCTCCAGGGCCGCCCGGCGCTCCTCGCGCATCAGGGAGCGGCCGACCGGGTCCAGGTCGCGGATGTCGTCCGGGACCTCGGTGTAGGCGCTGTCGTCGAAGCCGAGCTCCGCCGCCGTACGCATCGGCTGGCCGAAGTTCTCGCCGCCCTGGAACTGCTGCTCCGGGATGATCTGCGAGACGGTGAACTCGTCCTGCAGCGGCTGCTGTTCGCCGCCGCCGCCACCGTGGGTGATGGCGTCCGGGAGCATGACCAGCGACGTGGTGCCGGCCTGCTCGCCCGAGGGGCGCAGCTGGACCCGGATGCCGTGCCGGTCGGACAGCCGGCCGACCACGAACAGGCCCATGCGCTGGGATATCGCCGCGTCGACGGTGGGCGGGTTGGCCAGCTTGTGGTTGATGTCCGCGAAGTCCTCGGCGGTGAGGCCGATGCCCTTGTCGTGGATCTCGATCATCACGCGGCCGTCGGGGAGACGGGTCGCGGTGACACGCACCTTGGTCTGCGGCGAGGAGAACGTGGTCGCGTTCTCCAGCAGCTCGGCGAGCAGGTGCACGAGGTCGGTGACCGCGCGGCCGTGGATCTCGGCCTCCGGGACGCCGGACAGCTCGATGCGCTCGTACTGCTCCACCTCGGAGGAGGCGGCGCGCAGCACGTCGACCAGCGGGACCGGCTGGTCCCAGCGGCGGCCGGGCTCCTCGCCGGCGAGGACCAGGAGGTTCTCGCCGTTGCGGCGCATGCGGGTCGCGAGGTGGTCCAGCTTGAAGAGGTTCTCCAGCTGGTCCGGGTCGGCCTCGTTGTTCTCCAGGTCGGTGATCAGCGTCAGCTGGCCCTCGATCAGCGACTGGTTGCGGCGCGACAGGTTGGTGAAGATCGCGTTGATGTTGCCCCGCAGCAGGGCCTGCTCGGCGGCGAGCCGGACGGCCTCGCGGTGGACCTGGTCGAAGGCGCGGGCGACTTCGCCGATCTCGTCGCGGGTGGTGATCGGGATGGGCGCGACCCGCGTGTCGACCCGGCCGGGGTCGGTGCGCGAGAGCTGGTCGACCAGCATCGGCAGGCGCTGCTCGGCGATGCCGAAGGCGGCGTTGCGCAGCTGGCGCATCGCGCGGGACATCTGCCGGGCGACCGCGCCGGCCAGGATGAACGCGAGGAGCAGGGCGACCACGACGGCCGCACCGGTGATGAGGGCGTCGGTCTTGGCGTCGTCGGAGACGCTCGCGGCCTCGTCCACGGCCTTGCTCACGAGGTCGGTCTCGATCTCGCGGTAGCCCTCGAACTTCGCGGTGGAGGCGCCCAGCCAGGCCTTGGGCGTGACGCCCTTGGCGGCGAGCTGCTCCGGCGTGAAGGTGCCCGCGGCGACGCCCTGGAGCATGGCGTCGGCGGCCGGCATGGCGGTGTAGGCGCCGCCCTGCGTGGAGCTGCTGTCACCGGCGTCGACCGCCGGGCCCTTGTCGCCGATCTTCTTACGCTGCTCGGCCATGATCTGGTCGAGCTGGTCGACGTCGTCCTGGGTGGCGCCCGAGACGAACTCGTTGATCGCGATGCCCTCGAGGTAGCGGTATGACACGAGGGAGACGCCCTGCTGGCGGACGATCGCCGGCTTGGTGCTCGGCCGGATCAGCATGTGCACGCCGATCGAGCGCTGGAGCGAGACGGCTGCCTTGGCGAGCGAGACTGCGTAGACGGTGCGGCCGTAGGAGGTGATGTTGCCGGTGCCCAGGCTGAGCTCGTTGGCGAACTCCATCAGGGAGTGCTGGACGGCGACGTAGCCCTCTTCGGTCTTCACCGGGTCCATCGCCTTGGTGTAGGCGGCCTGGCGCAGGGGCGCCAGCTTGGTCTCGTTGGACCGGAAGAGCTGCATACGGCGGTCGAGCGCGGCCGTGTGCGGCAGGTTCTCCGCGGCCTCGTCGAACTTCTTCTTGGCGCCGTCGGTCGCCGAGCGCAGCTGCGTCACGGTGTCCGTGGCGCCCTTGCCCTGGAGCAGGTCGGCCGCGGTGAGGTCGCGTTCGTCCAGCAGGGCGTTGCCGTACTCGGCGGCGGCGCGCACGAGGAGGGCGACGTTCTCGGCGTCCTCGGCCTCCTGCCAGGTGTCGATCGAGCTCTTGACCTGGAAGCCGCCCATGACGAGGCCGACTATCACGGGTATGAGCAGGATCGCGTTCAGCCGCGTCGGTACGCGCCAGTTGCGCGGCGAGAAACGACCGCCGCTCGAGGCCGGCGCGGCCGTGGGCTCGGATCCGGGCACAGGGGCGGGCGCCGCTCCGCGCGGCGGCGGGGTGAAGTTGCCCCGGGCCGACGGCTCGGGACTGTTCTTGCTTCGCCTCACTCGACCAACAACCTTCCGGCGGGGTCGGCACCTAGGTCGTGCCGCTGTGTCTCAGAGCCCATCGCCTTGGAGTACGCATTACCGATCAGTACGTCTTCGGCCAGTGGGCAGTTCTGGCATTCCAGCACGTGGGCCCGCGCTCCTCCAAACAGTGGAAGAGGAGGATTCCGTGCGATGTAAGTCCCAGATAAAACGGTCATAAAGAACGAGCCCCGTCAAAAGACGGGGCCTTTGTGCGCGCAGCGAGACGGGTCGACCGCGACGAGTTGCCGTACCACCCGATTCCTCTGCCGAAACGTTATGAACAGCGGAGCCGACCGTGTCAAAGGCCACAGTCGGCTCCGGGACATCTACGACAACTGCCGTACGCGCCCGCTGATTTGCGCTACCGCAGCCGTGCCATGAGGGCGTGCTCCACCAGCGTGATCAGCGCACTCTTGGCATCGGCGCGGTGCCGGGCGTCCGTCGTGATGATCGGCGCGTCCGGTCCGATCTGCAACGCCTCGCGCACCTCGTCCGGTGTGTACGGCTGGTGTCCGTCGAAACCGTTGAGGGCGATGACGAACGGAAGCCCGCTGTTCTCGAAGTAGTCGACCGCGGGGAAGCAGTCGGCGAGCCGGCGGGTGTCCACCAGCACGACGGCGCCGATGGCACCGCGCACCAGGTCGTCCCACATGAACCAGAAACGGTCCTGACCCGGCGTACCGAAGAGGTACAGGATCAGGTCCTGGTCCAGGGTTATGCGTCCGAAGTCCATGGCCACCGTGGTGGTGGTCTTGTCCCCGGTGTGCGTGAGGTCGTCGATCCCCGCGCTCGCGGAGGTCATGACGGCCTCCGTGCGCAGCGGGTTGATCTCCGAGACGGCACCCACGAACGTGGTCTTGCCCACGCCGAAGCCACCCGCCACCACGATCTTCGCGGAGGTGGTCGCCCGGCTTGGTTCAGAGCTTGCGAAGTCCACTGAGCACCCTTTCGAGCAGCGTCACGTCCGGTGCGCCACCGTTGTTCTCGTCGCCACCCGGCTGGTGGATGGCGACCAGGCCCGCCTCTGCGAGGTCGGCCACGAGGATCCTGGCCACGCCCAGCGGCATGGACAGAAGCGCGGAGACCTCGGCGACCGACTTCACCTCACGGCACAGGTGGCAGATGCGCTGGTGCTCCGGGAGGAGCCCCATCAGGGCCGCCGGGTCGGCCGTGGTGCTGATCAGGGCCTCGATGGCCAACTGGTAGCGCGGCCGGGTCCGGCCGCCGGTCATCGCGTACGGACGTACCAGCGGCTGGTCGCCCTCATCCTCGTACGGCTCCGCGTACGGATCATGAGAGGCGGTGGGCGGGGTCATGAATCCTCCGGGCTGGGACACAAGTCGGTCGGTCAAGCCGTCGGGTGAGGGGCCAGTGGGGGGATTGTGGCGGCCGGACGGTGATTTGGTGAGACGGGTGGATCCGGGAGATGTCAGTGGAGCAGACTGCCTTGGAGTTCGGCGCGCAGGTCCGGGGTGAGGACCGCGCCCGCACGGTCGACCAGGAGTGCCATCTCGTACCCGACGAGGCCGATGTCCGCCTCGGGGTGCGCCAGGACGGCTAGGGACGACCCGTCCGAGATGGACATGAGGAAGAGGAACCCCCGCTCCATCTCCACCACGGTCTGTGCGACGTCGCCGCCCTCGAAGATCCGGCTGGCACCTGCCGTCAGCGAGGTGAGACCCGACGCGACGGCCGCCAGCTGGTCGGCACGGTCGCGAGGGAAGCCCTCCGACATGGCCAGCAGAAGGCCGTCGGCGGACACGACGACGGTGTGGGACACCCCAGGGGTGTTGTCCACGAAGTTGGTGATCAACCAGTTGAGGTTCTGTGCCGCTTGGCTCATCTGGCTCAACTAACGCTCCTGCTGGTGAGTGGGGCTCGGGAAGCTGCCGGTCTGGCCGCTGCCGGCCTGACGGCCCTGAGCGATGCCCCGACGAAGATTGGTCAGCCGGCCGCGTACGTCATCGGGCGCACGCGAGACCTGCGGACCGCTTTGGTGCTGTTGCTGCTGAGCCGTGCCCGGGACGAGGTTCGCCTTGGGCACCCGGCGCGGCAGGCCGGAGGTGGTTACTCCGCCCGCGGCGGGCTGCCTGACGCGTTCAGCCTGCCGGACGAGGTCGTCGTTCGGTGAGCTGCGCCAGGCGGTCGACGCGGAGCGCTGGGGGGCGGACGACGGCTGGGGCCGCTCCGCGGGGGCCGGCCGCTCCTGCTGCTGCGGAGCGGCGGCCGGGGTGTCGGTGCTCTGGCGTCCCTGCGGTCCGCCGTGGAACCAGTTGGTCTCCAGCGTGTCGTACAGCGGGGTACGACCGTCGCCGGGACCGGTCGCCGGCGGCAGGGCCTCGGGCTCCTGACGCGCGGGCCGCTGCTGCGGACGCTGCGGGACGGGGGGCTGCTGCCCGGCGCCGTAGCCGGTGTTGCCGCCGTACGACCCGTTGCCGTTGACCTGGGGACGCTCGAACTGGCCCGTGGACTCGGGGCCCGGGCGGCCCGGCAAGGAGTGCCGGCCCGTCGAGCCGCCGTCGTACGCCTGGGGCGCGGGGAACTGGCCCGTCTGGGAGCCGTTGTTCTGGCCCGAGCCGTTGGTGCCGTAGACGTCCGGGCGGACGAACTGGCCGGTGTCGTGCTGTGCGTTGGCGTTGGGGCGGGCGAACTGACCCGTGTTCTGCGGGTCGTATCCGCCGGGGGCCGCGGCGTCGAAGTCCGGGCGGGCGAACTCCGAGGTGGAGGCCGGGCCCTGCCGGTCGTCGATCCGCGGCATCCGCGAGGTCTGCTGCGCCGGGTCCTCGTCGTGGCCGCGCGGGGCGTCGAGGGAGGCGCGCGGCACGGGCGGCTGCGCGTTCTCGTCGCTCCAGCTGGGACGCGAGGGCTGGTTTCCGCCGGGCAGCTCGGCCCGTGCGCCGCCGCGCGGCGGCAGCTGCGGCCGGCGGCCACGGCGGGGGCCCTGCTCGCCTGCGGCGGGCGGAGCCGGCGGAGGCGTCGGGGCGCTCTGCCGGGACTGGTCGCGGCCGGGGGCGGTCCCGCGGGAGCCGCCGCCGAACAGGTCCTGACCGGCGCCGTTGCTCTGCATGCCCTGCCCGGCGCCCTGCGAGGGGCCGCCGAAGCCGGCACCGGCCGGAGCCGGCCGGCCCTGCGCGGGAGCACCGGGACCGCCCTGCGGTCCGCGCGGCGCACCCGGGGCACCGCCGTCACGTCCGGGCAGCGCGGCCCGGGGGCCTTGACCGGCACCGAGCCGGCCACCGCCCGGAGCGCCGCCGCTCGGCGAGCCTCCGCCGAAGGCGCCGCCGCCGGACTGCACCTGACGGCGGGCGGCTGCCGCACCGGCCGCGGCCTGCGCGGCGGCGGGACCGCCGGAGGCACCGGGGCCGTTCGGGCCGGGCTTGCCGCCGGCCGGCTTCTTGCCGCCCTGGGCGACGTCGACGGGCAGCATGACCAGCGCGGTCGTACCACCGGAGTCGGACGGGCGCAGCTGGATGCGGATGCCGTGGCGCTGCGACAGACGGCCGACCACGAACAGACCCATGCGGCGGGAGACGGAGACGTCCACGGTGGGCGGCGAGGCGAGCCGCTCGTTGATCGCCGCGAGGTCCTCGGGGGAGAGGCCGATACCGGTGTCGTGGATCTCGATCAGCACACGGCCGTCGGGCAGCGCGTGACCGGTGACCTTGACCTTGGTCTGCGGCGAGGAGAAGGAGGTCGCGTTCTCGAGCAGCTCGGCGAGCAGGTGCACGAGGTCGTTGACCACGCGGCCGGCCACCTCGGTGGTCGGCACGGCGGCCAGCTCGATGCGCTCGTACTGCTCCACCTCCGACGCGGCGGCGCGGAGCACGTCGACCAGCGGGACCGGGCGGGTCCACCGGCGGCCGGGCTCCTCACCCGCGAGGACGAGGAGGTTCTCACCGTTACGGCGCATACGCGTCGCGAGGTGGTCGAGCTTGAAGAGCGAGGACAGCTGGTCCGGGTCGGCCTCGCGGGACTCCAGTTCGGAGATGAGCGAGAGCTGACGCTGGATGAGGCCCTGGGAGCGGCGCGAGAGGTTGGTGAACATCGCGTTGACGTTGCCCCGCAGAAGGGCCTGCTCGGCGGCGAGGCGGACCGCCTCGCGGTGCACGTCGTCGAAGGCCGCGGCCACCTGGCCGATCTCGTCCCGGGAGTGCACACCGACGGACTCGACGGAGGTGTCGACGTCCTGCGGGTCGGACTCGGAGAGCTGCTTGACCAGCTCGGGCAGGCGGTCCTGGGCGACCCGGGTGGCGGTCTCCTCCAGCCGGCGCAGCGAGCGGATCATGGAGCGGGCCACCACGAAGGCGCCGACCAGCGACACACCGAGCACGAGCAGGATCAGCGCACCGGAGATGATCGCTTCGCTCTCCGACTCGTTGCGGAGCTCGCGGGCCTTCTGCTCCATCTCCTCGAGCAGCGTGGTCTCGATGGCGCGCATGCCCTGGATCTTGGTGGTGCTGTCGTCCACCCAGTCCCGGTAGGAGCGCTTGTCCAGCGAGGCGAGGCCGGTGGCCGAGGTCAGGGCGCGGGTGGCGTAGGTGTCACTGGCCTTGATCGTCGGGTTGCCCTCGCCGATGGGCTTCAGCAGCTCGTCGGCGGGCTCGCTGCCGTAGATGCTCTTGAAGGAGCGGAGCTCGGACTTCTGGCTCTCCAGCGCGGAGTCGGCGTAGAGGCGGTCGTTGTCCGAGAGGTCGGCGTCGGCGGTGTTGTTCGCCGGCAGGGCCGCGGCGAGGACCGCGCGCTGGATGGAGGCGTACTCCTTGGCGGAGGAGAACGACGCCAGGGCGCGGGTGCTCTGGATCATGTCCGGGTTGCTGGTCGCCTCGGCCATGTCCTGGGAGAGGTCCAGCAGGTGGGTGATCAGCCGGTGGTAGGCCTCCACGGTCTGCGTGGAGTTGCCCTCGGCCTGGAACGCGGTGCCACGGACCTCGGAGATCGTGCCGAGCTCGCGGATGAGCTGGACGATGTTGTCGCGAACGCCCTTGAGGCTGCCGTCGCGGCTCTGGTCGTCGATCTCCTCGGAGGCGTCGCGGAAGCTCTGCGCGGCGCGGTCCGTCTTGTCGCGGTAGCCCTTGACCGTGTAGTCGGTCGACTTGGCGCCGTGGGCGAGCGGACCGGCGGACTGGTCCCGCTCCTCCTGGAGGGCGTGGGCGAGCTCGGTGGCCCGCTTCGTCATGTCCGTCAGCAGCCGCATGTTCTCCAGCTGCTGGATGTCGTCCATGTTGTCGCTGATGCGCAGGGCGCCCAGCGAGGTGGCCGCGACCACGGGGAGCGTCAGCAGCGCGACGAGGCGTGTGGAGATACGCCAGTTGCGCAGGGCTATTCGCGAGCCCGGGCCGGTCTCGCCCTTGGCCGGCTTCTTCGTCGGAGGCGGGGGAACCGCGGCACCCGGAGACGCCGACACGGCGGGGCGCCCGGAGCGCTCGCCGCTGTCGACCGACGGGGCCGGGCCCTGGGTCTGGGCGTGCTGGGGCGAGGGACCTCGGTCGGTCCCGCCGTGCTCCGGCTCCGCCGAAGCGCTGCCATCCCTCTTGAAACGTCCCTGCACTAGCGTCGCAACCTCTGGACCAGGCGCCCTTCCGCGTGAGCGGTCGGACACGGTGTCGGCGTATTGGGGAGCGTCCTGAACACGCTCCCTGGTGGTCGTGAGTGACCGGCGCTGGCTCCCCCTTCTCGCCGCCACTCGGCGCGTCGATGCGCCCCCTGTGCGCCGGCTCGATCCTGCGGCGGTCCGAGGAATTCCAGCACAGTGCAGGATCTCCAACAAGGCCCGTAGGTCGAGCCGTGACATACGTGACACCGCGTGAGTGGGGGATTACCTGCCGTGCAGCCTTATTCGCCCCAGACCGGACATAATTCCGCGAGTCGCTTTCGCGGGAAGGGTGTCCCAGTCGCCATGATCAGGAGCGGAATGGTGGGTTCAGGGGGCGATTGTCCGTTTCCCCGACCCTCCGGGCTGGTCTGAATTGCCCGCTTTATACATCCGAGCGTGAGCAAACTCACACCCAGATCAAGTGGTCTTCACGACTTCTCCGGGAACCGGATGTTTAGCCTGGCGCTTTACAAGAGGGATGTTTCTGCCCACCCGCGTCCGGACGCAGGCCCCGTCGGGCCCGTATCCGGGCGCTTCGTCACGACAGGACTCGTAAGACCGTGAAGACGACGATGATCCACACCATAGCCAACCCGCGGCGCACGAAGCTGGCCCACCTCGACAGCGCCGACGAACTGCACATCCCCGAGCAGCCGGAGCACTCCCTCGACCTCCCCGCTCAGACCGCCAACCCCAAGCGCACCATCCTCCAGGAACTCCCCGCGACCACCGTCGCCGGTTAGTACGGGTGGTGACCGCCGGTCGTTCACACCCGGACGACCGCCCCGCGGAGGGATCCGCCACACGGCCCCGGCGTCCGCGCCGCTCGCGCGAGGCGCGGACGCCTCACCGCGCTAGCCTGGAGCGTCAGACTCCAGCCGGCTCAAGTGAGGGGCGCAGGATCCCGTGCGCATCGCCAGATTCTCCATCGACGGGAACGTCGCCTTCGGCGCGGTCGAGGGCGACAGGCCGGACGAACTCGTCCTCGACATCATCAAGGGCATCCCGTTCACGGACTTCGAGCTCTCCGGCACGAAGGTGCCGCTGAGCAAGGTCAGGCTGCTGCCGCCGGTGCTCCCCAACAAGGTCGTGGCCTTCGGCCGCAACTACGCCGAGCACGCCCGTGAACTCGGCAACGAGGTGCCGGACGCCCCGTTCGCCTTCTTCAAGCCCTCCACGTCCGTGATCGGCCCCGGCGACGAGATCCAGTACCCGTCCTTCACCGAGGACCTCCACCACGAGGCGGAACTCGCCGTCGTCATCGGCCGGCTGTGCCGCGAGGTCCCGCGCGAACGCGTCAAGGACGTGATCTTCGGCTACACCTGCGCAAACGACGTCACCGCGCGGGACGTCCAGAAGCGCGAGAAGCAGTGGGCCCGGGCCAAGGGCTTCGACACCTCCTGCCCGCTCGGCCCCTGGGTGGAGACCGGCCTGGACGTCGAGACGGCGTCCGACCTGACGATCCAGCTCACGGTCAACGGCGAACAGCGCCAGCTCGGCCGCACCAGCGAGATGATCCACTCCATCGAGGACCTGGTCGTCAACATCTCCGAGGCCATGACGCTGCTCCCCGGCGACGTCATCCTCACGGGCACCCCGGCCGGGGTCGGCCCCCTGCACGTCGGCGACGAGGTCGCCGTCACCATCGAAGGCATCGGCACTCTCACCAACAAGGTTGTCAAGCGTGGCTAGCGCACCTGTACGCGTCCGTTTCTGCCCCTCACCCACCGGTAATCCCCATGTGGGCCTGGTCCGCACCGCCCTGTTCAACTGGGCGTTCGCCAAGCACCACGGCGGCACCCTGGTCTTCCGCATCGAGGACACCGACGCGGCCCGCGACTCCGAGGAGTCGTACGAACAGCTGCTGGACGCCATGCGCTGGCTGGGCTTCGACTGGGACGAGGGCCCCGAGGTCGGCGGCCCGCACGCGCCGTACCGCCAGTCGCAGCGCATGGACATCTACCAGGACGTCGCGGCCAAGCTCCTCGACGGCGGCTACGCGTACCACTGCTACTGCTCCCAGGAGGAGCTGGACACCCGCCGCGAGGCCGCCCGCGCCGCCGGCAAGCCGTCCGGCTACGACGGGCACTGCCGCGAGCTGACCGACGCCCAGGTCGAGGAGTACAAGGCCCAGGGCCGCACGCCGATCGTCCGCTTCCGGATGCCCGACGAGCCGATCACCTTCACCGACCTGGTCCGCGGCGAGATCACCTACCTCCCGGAGAACGTCCCGGACTACGGCATCGTCCGTGCCAACGGCGCCCCGCTGTACACGCTGGTCAATCCGGTCGACGACGCCCTGATGGAGATCACCCACGTCCTGCGCGGCGAGGACCTGCTCTCCTCCACGCCCCGTCAGATCGCCCTCTACAAGGCGCTCGCCGACCTGGGCGTCGCCAAGCGGACCCCGGCCTTCGGCCACCTGCCGTACGTGATGGGCGAGGGCAACAAGAAGCTCTCCAAGCGCGACCCGCAGGCCTCGCTGAACCTGTATCGCGAGCGCGGCTTCCTGCCCGAGGGCCTGCTCAACTACCTCTCGCTGCTCGGCTGGTCGCTCTCCGCCGACCAAGACATCTTCAGCATCGACGAGATGGTCGCGGCCTTCGAGATCGAGGACGTCAACCCGAACCCGGCCCGCTTCGACCTGAAGAAGTGCGAGGCGATCAACGCCGACCACATCCGGCTGCTCGACGTGAAGGACTTCGCCGAGCGCTGCCGCCCGTGGCTCCAGGCGCCCCACGCCCCCTGGGCCCCGGAGGCGTTCGACGAGGCGAAGTGGCAGGCGATCGCCCCGCACGCGCAGACCCGCCTCAAGGTCCTCTCCGAGATCACCGACAACGTCGACTTCCTGTTCCTGCCGGAGCCGGTCTTCGACGAGGCGTCCTGGACCAAGGCCATGAAGGAGGGCTCCGACGCCCTGCTGCGCACCGCCCGCGAGAAGCTGGAGGCCGCCGACTGGTCCTCCGCCGAGTCGCTGAAGGAGGCCGTCCTGGCCGCCGGCGAGGCCCACGGCCTCAAGCTCGGCAAGGCCCAGGCCCCGGTCCGCGTCGCCGTCACCGGCCGCACGGTCGGCCTGCCGCTCTTCGAGTCCCTCGAGGTGCTGGGCAAGGACCGGACGCTGGCCCGGATCGACGCGGCGCTCGCGAAGCTGACCGCGGCCTGATCCCCGCGCGCCCGTGAGGGGCGGCACCCGCGTCGCGCGGGTGCCGCCCCTTCGTCGTCGGCGATGTCAGTGGCCCCCGCTACGGTCGTCCCACCAAGTCCTTGATCAGGAAGGCGCGTCCGTCATGCCGATGTCCCCTCGCGACTACACCTGGCTGTTCACGCCGGGCAGCACGTTCAGCCACCCCTCCGGGACCACCGGTGTGATCCATGTGGCCGACGGCGGCGAGCTGGACCTGCCCACCGGCCGGGTCGTCGCCTGCGACCCCTTCGTCTACCTCGGCACCGGAGACATAGAGCCGTTCACGGTCACCGTCGCCCCCGGCCGCTACCGCGTCGAGGCCGCCGTCGCCACCCTCACCCGCCCTGACGAGGCCCCGTCCGACCGCCCCCACCGCCGGGTGGCGGCGGCCCGCCTGGTCGTCCGCGACGAACCCACCGTGAGCTGGGAGTTGGCGCTGCGCCCCGGCCAGGACCCGGCCGACCTGGGGGACGACGAGTTCTACGGCTACGGCGTCGACGCCGGCACCGGCTGCTTCTACGACGCCGCGGCCGAGCAGGGCTTCCCGGAGGCGCAGGAGGACGAGGGGCCGCTGTGGGACGCCTTCGAGGACAGCGACTGGTCCGAGGGGCCCCACCTGATCAGGTCCCCCGGCACCGGGCACACCCTGGCCGCCTTCACCTCGGGCTGGGGCGACGGCGCCTACCCCACCTGGACGGGCCGCGGCGCCGACGGCGAGGTCACCTGCTTCGTCACCGACTTCTTCGTGGCCCCGGCCCCCTCCGAGGCCCTGGTCTGACGGCCGGGCGGCGGACCCCCGGACACGCCCCGGTGCCGCGCGCTACCGTCGGATCATGAGCATTCGCGCCGTGGTCTGGGACGTCGACGACACCCTCTTCGACTACACCACGGCCGACCGCGCCGGCATGCGCGCGCACCTGGCGGCCGAGGGACTGCTCGAGCGGTACGGCAGCGCCGAGCGGGCCCTGACCCGCTGGCGTGAGATCACCGAGGCCCAGTGGGCGCGCTTCTCCGCGGGCGATGTGACCTTCCAGACACAGCGCCGCGACCGGGTGCGGGTCTTCCTCGGCGAGGAGCTGACCGACGCCGGGGCCGACGCCTGGTTCGACCGGTACGTGGCGCACTACGAGACGGCGTGGGCGCTGTTCCCGGACGTGCTGCCGGTGCTGGACGCCCTCGCCGCCAGCCACCGGCACGCGGTCCTGTCGAACTCGAGCCTGCACGTCCAGGACCGCAAGCTGCGGGTGCTGGGCGTCCACGACCGCTTCGAGGCCATCCTGTGCGCGGCCGAGCTGGGCGTGTCCAAGCCGGAGGCCGGCGCCTTCCTCGCCGCCTGCACCGCCCTGGGGCTCGCGCCGCACCAGGTGGCCTACGTCGGCGACCATCCGCGCATCGACGGGCGGGGGGCCGCGGACGCCGGGCTGCTGTCGGTGTGGATCGACCGTGACGGTGTGTACACCGGCGATGACATGGTCTCCGGGCCCCACCGGATCGCCTCGCTCGCCGAACTCCCGGCGCTCCTCGGCACCGATACCCGTTTTGGAGCCCGGCCCACGTTCAGGTAATGTTCTTCCTGCGCCGCCGGGGAGCGGGCCGAAAGGCCGGGACCCGGGGGAGCGAACTAGAACAAGAACCCCTCCGGGGCTTGCGTTCCAGTGGCCTATGGTGTAATTGGCAGCACGACTGATTCTGGTTCAGTTAGTCTTGGTTCGAGTCCAGGTAGGCCAGCTCGCAGAGCTCATCTGCGCCGCGGAAACCAATCCGCAAAGCCCCCGTTGTGTAGCGGCCTAGCACGCTGCCCTCTCAAGGCAGTAGCGCCGGTTCGAATCCGGTCGGGGGTACAGATCCTTCCCGCGAGGACGGCTCGGGTAGCTCCCACCGACCTCGATGCAGGATCGCTAGGGCCCCCGTTGTGTAGCGGCCTAGCACGCCGCCCTCTCAAGGCGGTAGCGCCGGTTCGAATCCGGTCGGGGGTACAAACTGGTCTAAACCACATTGGTCTATGGTGTAATTGGCAGCACGACTGATTCTGGTTCAGTTAGTCTTGGTTCGAGTCCAGGTAGACCAGCTCGGATCTGCGGAAACGTATGATCCTCGCCCCCGTTGTGTAGCGGCCTAGCACGCCGCCCTCTCAAGGCGGTAGCGCCGGTTCGAATCCGGTCGGGGGTACAGCGAGAAGGCCCTCCGCTTCGGCGGGGGGCCTTCGTCGTGGTGTGGTCCGCGTGCCCCGGCCGGGTGTCACGGGTCACGCGAAGCCGTAGCGCCGCGCGGACTCCTCCTCCTGGGCCAGCCGGTGCAGGGCCTGCAGCATCGGCTCGACGAGCACCGCGCCCAGGACTGCCGTCTCGACCTTCTCCGCCTCCGACGCGTGGGTCTCCACGAAGTCCAGGTCGAGGACGGCCGCCCCGTGCATCAACCGCGCGTAGGACAGCAGGAGTTGAGGGTCCCAGTCGTAGCCGAGGCGGCGCAGCGCCGCCAGCGCCACGACCAGGGAGCGGTAGGCCGGCGAGATCGTCACCAGCGCCTGCGCGTTGGTCCAGCCCAGGTCCGCCAGCAGCCGGTCCGCGGTCTCATGGGCGCCCCGGACGTGCTCGTCGTCCTCGTCCGGCTCGGGCACCTGGGGCAGGGCCCAGAGGGCGGCGCCCATGCGGATGGTCCGGGGCAGGCCGTCGTCGTCGACGTGCCCGAGCACCTCCCGGACGGTCGCCACCGGCAGCCGTCCCACCTGGATCAGCGCGCGCACCAGACGCAGCCGGCGCAGATGCTCCTCGTCGTACTCGGCGGTGCGGGCGTTGATCTGGCGGCCGGGGCTCAACAGGCCCTCGCGCAGGTAGTACTTGATCGTCGCGATGGGCACGCCACTGCGCTCACTCAGCTCCGCCAGCCGCATCTCTTGCGCCTCCCCTTGGACAGTGCCACTATCCAACCACCGAACAGAAGGATAGTGCCGCTATCCGATGAGGGGACCAGGGGGCGACATGTTCGCGAAGCCGGTGCTGGGGCGTACGACCGCCGACACCGAGGGCGATGTGGTGGTGCTGCTCATCGGCATGCGGATCAACCACTTCTGGGCGGTGCACCAGTGGCTCCCGGTCATGCTGGCGATGTTCCGCATGCTGGCGGAACTCGCGCGGGACACCGACCGGGGGCTGCTGGGGCGGGTGCTCCTGACGGCCTCGCCGCGGACGTACTACGTCGTCCAGTACTGGGAGTCCAAGGAGAAGCTCTACGCGTACGCCGCCGCGCCGGACATGTTCCACCACAAGGTGTGGGGCATCGTCCATCGCAAGGAACGGGCCGGCAAGGCCCGTGGGCACGTGGGGATCTGGCACGAGGCGTACGTCGTGCCGGAGGGGTCGTACGAGTCCATCTACGGGGACATGCCGGCCTTCGGGCTCGCGGCCGCGCACGGGCAGGTGCCGGTGGAGCGGCGCGGCCGGTCCGCGAAGGACCGCTTCGCCCACCGCTCGGAGAGCGCGAGTTCCTGACTCGGAGAGCGGGAGCTCTCAACTGGGGGAGCGCGCACTCCTGAAAAGGTCGTGCCGTCGGTCCGGGATCCGCCGCGGCGTTGAGGCGGATCGTGGACCGACGGCGTACGTACGTCGTCGCCGGCGGGGTCAGCCCGTGCGGCGCAGCGCCTCGGAGAGGCGGGAGGCGGCGTCGATCACAGCCTGGGCGTGCATACGGCCCGGGTGGCGCGTGAGGCGCTCGATGGGGCCGGAGACCGACACGGCGGCCACCACGCGGTTCGACGGGCCGCGCACCGGCGCGGAGACGGATGCGACGCCCGGCTCGCGCTCGCCGATCGACTGGGCCCAGCCGCGGCGCCGTACGCCGGAGAGGGCGGTGGCCGTGAAACGGGCGCCCTGCAGGCCCCGGTGCAGCCGCTCCGGCTCCTCCCAGGCCATCAGGATCTGCGCGGACGAACCGGCCTTCATCGTCAGCGTCGAGCCGACCGGGACCGTGTCCCGCAGGCCGGACAGCCGCTCCGCCGCGGCGACGCAGATGCGCATGTCGCCCTGGCGGCGGTAGAGCTGGGCGCTCTCGCCCGTGACGTCCCGCAGATGCGTGAGGACGGGGCCGGCCGTCGCGAGGAGACGGTCCTCACCCGCCGCCGCTGCCAGTTCCGCGAGCCGGGGGCCGAGAATGAAACGGCCCTGCATGTCGCGCGCCACCAGCCGGTGGTGTTCCAATGCCACGGCCAGCCGGTGTGCCGTGGGTCGTGCGAGTCCGGTGGCCGAGACGAGTCCCGCGAGGGTGGCCGGTCCGGACTCCAGGGCGCTCAGGACAAGGGCTGCCTTGTCCAGGACGCCGACGCCGCTACTGTTGTCCATGAAACGATACTCGCGTCTCACTCTGTGAAACGCAAGTTCAATTTCTCGTGGAACACGCCACTCTGGATGTCACGAAGGCACAGCGGCCCGTGGACCAGAACGGGCCTGGCGGCGGACGCCCGGAAGCAGGGGCGCGGGCGGCGGTCGCCTTCTCAAGATCTCTAGTTGGGCCGGTGGACCGTAGACCGGCCGAAGGGAAAGCGATGGGTAGGACACTCGCGGAGAAGGTCTGGGACGACCACGTCGTCCGGCGCGCCGAGGGCGAGCCCGACCTCCTCTTCATCGATCTGCACCTGCTGCACGAGGTGACCAGCCCGCAGGCCTTCGACGGCCTGCGCAAGACCGGTCGCCGGGTGCGCCGGCTCGACCTCACCATCGCGACCGAGGATCACAACACCCCGACCCTCGACATCGACAAGCCCATCGCGGACCCCGTCTCCCGTGTCCAGCTGGAGACCCTGCGCAAGAACGCCGCCGAGTTCGGCGTCCGGCTGCACCCGCTGGGCGACGTCGAGCAGGGCGTCGTCCACGTCGTCGGCCCGCAGCTGGGTCTGACCCAGCCCGGCATGACCGTGGTCTGCGGCGACTCGCACACCTCCACGCACGGCGCGTTCGGCGGCCTGGCGTTCGGTATCGGCACCTCCCAGGTGGAGCATGTGCTGGCCACCCAGACGCTGCCGATGGCCCGCCCGAAGACCATGGCCATCACGGTCGACGGCGAGCTGCCCGAGGGGGTCACCGCCAAGGACCTGATCCTCGCGATCATCGCGCGGATCGGCACCGGAGGCGGCCAGGGCTACGTCCTGGAGTACCGCGGCTCCGCCATCGAGAAGCTCTCGATGGAGGCCCGGATGACCATCTGCAACATGTCGATCGAGGCCGGCGCCCGCGCGGGCATGATCGCCCCCGACCAGACCACCTTCGACTACCTCGAGGGCCGCCCGCACGCGCCCAAGGGTGAGGACTGGGACGCCGCCGTCGCGTACTGGAAGACGCTGCGGACCGACGACGACGCCGAGTTCGACGCCGAGGTCGTCATCGACGCCTCCGAGCTGTCGCCGTTCGTCACCTGGGGCACCAACCCCGGCCAGGGCGCGCCGCTTTCGGCGTCCGTCCCCGACCCGGCTTCGTACGAAGACGCTTCGGAGCGCCTGGCCGCCGAAAAGGCCCTGGAGTACATGGGGTTGGAGGCCGGCCAGCCGCTGCGCTCCATCAAGGTGGACACCGTCTTCGTAGGCTCCTGCACCAACGGCCGCATCGAGGACCTGCGCGCCGCCGCCGAGCTGGTCAAGGGCCGCAAAGTCGCCGACGGCGTACGGATGCTGGTCGTCCCCGGTTCCGCGCGGGTCGGTCTGCAGGCCGTCTCGGAGGGCCTGGACGTCGTCTTCAAGGAGGCCGGCGCCGAGTGGCGGCACGCGGGCTGCTCGATGTGCCTGGGCATGAACCCCGACCAGCTCGCCCCCGGCGAGCGCTCGGCGTCCACGTCCAACCGCAACTTCGAGGGCCGGCAGGGCAAGGGCGGACGGACGCACCTGGTGTCGCCGCAGGTCGCGGCGGCCACCGCGGTCCTGGGCCACCTGGCCTCCCCGGCCGACCTGTCCGACGCCGAGACCCGTACGCCCGCTGGAGTCTGATCAGTCATGGAAGCATTCACCAAGCACACCGGCCGGGCCGTCCCGCTGCGCCGCTCCAACGTCGACACCGACCAGATCATCCCTGCTCACTGGCTCAAGAAGGTGACCCGGGACGGTTTCGAGGACGGGCTGTTCGAGGCCTGGCGCAAGGACCCGGAGTTCGTGCTCAACCGCCCCGAGCGCGAAGGCGCCACGGTGCTGGTGGCCGGCCCCGACTTCGGCACCGGCTCCTCCCGTGAGCACGCCGTGTGGGCGCTGCAGAACTACGGCTTCAAGGCCGTGATCTCGTCCCGCTTCGCCGACATCTTCCGCGGCAACTCGCTGAAGAACGGCCTGCTCACGGTCGTGCTGGAGCAGAAGATCGTGGACGCGCTGTGGGAGCTCACCGAGAAGGACCCCACGGCTGAGGTCACTGTGGACCTCGAGGCACGTGAGGTGCGTGCCGAGGGCATCACCGCCGCCTTCGAGCTGGACGAGAACTCCCGCTGGCGGCTGCTGAACGGCCTCGACGACATCTCGATCACCCTGCAGAACGAGCCCGACATCGCGGCCTACGAGGCGAAGCGGCCGTCGTTCAAGCCGCGCACCCTGCAGGACTGAGCCGCCGGGCCGCGCAAGACGACTTTCGGCCACCCCAACACACCCGCGGTACCCCCGATCGGCCCGATCGGGGGTACCGCCATGTCTGCACCCGAACGGCCCTGCCCGTCCGCCACGCCCGGCACAACACCCCACGTTAAGAAGGGTGTTGCCGGGGTACGCGAGTGGTGCCACCGCGGCTTCCGCAAGTGCCCGGAAGGCCAACTGAGGCCGGAGTTGCACCCCTGGCAGGCGACAACTCGCCCCAGATGGCACAATCTGTGCATGGAACACGACGGCCAACTCGAGCTCTATGCGGCGGTCGCGGACCAACTCAAGGAAGCGCACGCGAGCGTGCGCGCACTGCAAGTCCCGGAGGGCGTACGGATGGCGCTGACCCGGAAGCTGCTGGTCATTACGGCCGCGGCCAAGCACGACGTCGCCGAAGCGGCAAGGCGTCTGGAGCGGTTCGTCGCGGACCTCGACGCGGGGCGATTCCCCGAAGAGGAACGCTGAGAACACCTTCGAGGCAGTCGAGTCTGTTGCGGCACAAGGGTGATTAGCCCGTTTCGTGTTTGATTTGCGGTATATATCTGCCTAACGTGCGAAAAAGCTTGAACACATTCGTTCTGGCGATGTCTCCGAAGGGGAAGACGTGAACAAGGCGCAGCTCGTAGAAGCGATTGCCGACAAGATGGGCGGCCGCCAGCAGGCCGCCGATGCTGTCGACCACGTACTGGACGCCATCGTCCGCGCCGTCGTGGCGGGGGAGCGGGTGTCGGTCACCGGCTTCGGTTCGTTCGAGAAGGTCGACCGCCCGGCCCGGTACGCCCGCAACCCTCAGACGGGCGAGCGGGTTCGGGTCAAGAAGACCTCGGTTCCCCGCTTCCGCGCCGGTCAGGGCTTCAAGGACCTGGTGAGCGGCTCGAAGAAGCTGCCGCGCGGCGGAGAGGTCTCCGTGAAGAAGGCGCCCAAGGGCAGCCTGACCGGCGGTGCCTCGGCCACGGTCAAGAAGGCCGCCGCGAAGAAGACCACCAAGGCCGCCGCGAAGAAGACCACGGGCGCCGCCAAGAAGACGACGGCGAAGAAGACCACGGCGACCGCGAAGAAGACGGCCGCGAAGAAGGCGCCCGCGAAGAAGACGACGACGGCCGCCGCGAAGAAGACGACGGCGAAGAAGACCACCGCGACCGCGAAGAAGACGGCCGCGAAGAAGGCTCCGGCCAAGAAGGCCACCGCCAAGAAGGCGCCCGCCAAGAAGTCGACGGCTCGCAAGACCACCGCCAAGGCGACCGCCCGCAAGAGGTAGAACCGCAGGGGCACTCACGCGCCGGGCCGGACTCCGCAGGGAGTCCGGCCCGCGGCGTTTCCGGGCCCCGTCAGAACGTCCGGGAGCGTCAAAGGCCCGGGAGCGTCAGAAGGTCTGGAGCGTCACCAGCGTCACGCGCAGCGAACCCCCGTCGCCCTCCGTCTCGATGCGGACCCGCTGCCCAGGGCGCAGCAGCCGCAGGCCGCCCGCGTCGAAGGCCGGGGCGTCGAAGGGGACCGGCGTGCCGTCGTCCAGCAGCACACTGCCGGAGCGGGTGTCGGCGTCGTAGGTGTATGCGGTGGCCTGCATGTTCGCAGCCTATGCGCTCTGCCGGGGGGCCGCGAGGGGGTGTTAGCCGGGACGCGGGGGGCGTCCCCGCGTCCGCTACGGGCCGTCGGTGAGCAGCCGTGCCGCCGCCCGGGCCGTGCGCGGGCCGACGCCCAGCGCCAGGGCGGCCCGCAGGTCCGCGCCGGTGTCCACGTCCTGGCGTACCGAGTCCACATCGTGGAGGCGCAGTTCCCGTGCTCCCGAGGCGCGGTGCCGGGCGCGCGAGTTCTCGCCGAACTCCGGCAGCAGCGCGTTTCCCGGCGCCGCCGTCAGCAGCGTCGTACCGATATCCGCGGTGTCCGGGAGAAAGGCGCGGGGGAATTCCGCCGCCGCGTCCAGGACCCGGGTCAATTCCAGCGGGCGCAGGGCCGGGAGGTCGGCGTTCAGCGCGGCCACGGCTCCGTCGGGGCGGGTGGACCGTACGAACGCCGCGGCGTGGGCCAGCGCCGCGTTGAGACCGCCGCGCGGCTCGTCGGGGACGATGTGGGCGCCGAGCAGCGCCAGCTCGCGGCCGGCCAGCACATCGTCCGTGACGACGGCCACATCCTTCACCGCCGAGCAGGCCAGGGCCGCGGCGACGGTGTCCTGGGCGAAGGCGAGGGCCAGCCCCGGGCGCAGGGCGTCGGCCGCGGTGTCCGACAGCCTGCTCTTCGCCCGTGCCAAGGGCTTCAGGGGTACGACCAAGGTCCACTGCACCGGTGTTCCGCCCCTCTCTCGTCGTCGGTCATTGTCGCCCAGCCGTCGCCGGGGGCGTCCGGCGGCCGGTGCCGGGGCGGCGGGCGGAGCGCTGTGGAGGGGTGGGGGCGCGCAACAGGCGGGCGTAGTGTTCTCGACAGACCGGCGGCCTGGGGCGACACTTGTGCGGCCCCCCGGCCCGATGTCGTTGATTCCTAGAGGAAGGTGTCCGCGTGCCCCGCCGCAGAATCGGCTTCTGGTACCGCTTCGCCGCGGTGCTCTGCAAACCGCCGCTGGTGGTTCTGATCAAGCGGGACTGGCGTGGAATGGAGCACATTCCGGCCGAGGGCGGATTTATCACCGCGGTGAACCACAATTCCCACGTGGATCCCTTCGCGTACGCGCACTTTCAGTACAACACCGGCAGGGTTCCGCGATTCCTCGCGAAGAGCGGCCTTTTCAAGAAGGGATTCGTCGGCGCCGCGATGCGTGGCACCGGTCAGATCCCCGTCTACCGGGAGACCACGGACGCGCTGAGCGCCTTCCGCGCCGCGATCGACGCCGTGGAGCGCGGCGAATGCGTGGCCTTCTATCCGGAGGGCACCCTCACCCGCGACCCGGAGCTGTGGCCCATGACCGGCAAGACCGGTGCCGCGCGGGTCGCCCTGCAGACCAAGTGCCCGGTGATCCCGGTCGCGCAGTGGGGCGCCAACGAACTGCTGCCGCCGTACGCCAAGAAGCCGCACCTGTTCCCGCGCAAGACGCACCGCGTGCTCGCCGGACCCCCGGTCGACCTCTCGGCGTTCTACGACCAGGAGATGACCCCCGAGGTGCTGAAGGAGGCGACCGAGGTCATCATGGCCGCGATCACCCGCCAGCTCGAGGAGATCCGCGGGGAGAAGGCGCCCGACGTGCCCTACGACCCGCGTCGCGAGCGCATCGAGCAGCGCCGCAGGACCACCGCGCAGAACAGCCGGGCTCAGGGGGAGCAGGCCGAGCAGGAGGAGGGGCAGGGCACGTGAGCAAGCCCGTCAAGGCGGCCGTCATGGGCACCGGATCGTGGGGCACCGCCTTCGGGATGGTCCTCGCCGACGCCGGCTGCGAGGTGACCCTCTGGGCCCGGCGTGCCGGACTGGCCGACGCGGTCAACTCCACCCGGACCAACCCGGACTACCTCCCCGGCGTCGAACTGCCCCGCAGTTTGCGGGCCACCACGGACGCCGCCGAGGCCACCCGGGACGCCGACTTCACCGTCCTCGCCGTCCCTTCGCAGACCCTGCGCGCCAACCTCGCCGACTGGACGCCGCTGCTCGCCCCGGGCACCGTCCTCGTCTCCCTGATGAAGGGCGTCGAACTCGGCTCCGCGATGCGGATGAGCGAGGTCATCGAGGACGTCGCCAAGGTCGGCCCGGACCGGATCGCCGTCGTCACCGGACCCAACCTGGCGCGCGAGATCGCCGCGCGGATGCCCGCCGCCGCGGTCGTCGCCTGCACCGACGAGGCGGTCGCCCAGAAGCTCCAGACCCACTCCCACACGCCGTACTTCCGCCCGTACACCAACACCGACGTGGTCGGGTGCGAGCTGGGCGGTGCCGTGAAGAACGTCATCGGTCTCGCCGTCGGCATCGCGGACGGCATGGGCCTCGGTGACAACGCCAAGGGCTCGCTCATCACGCGCGGGCTCGCCGAGACCACCCGGCTCGGGATGGCGCTGGGCGCCGACCCGCTGACCTTCGCGGGACTCGCGGGCCTCGGCGACCTGGTGGCCACCTGCTCCTCGCCGCTGTCGCGCAACCACACCTTCGGTACCAACCTCGGCAAGGGCATGACCCTGCAGGAGACCATCGCGGTCACCAAGCAGACCGCCGAGGGCGTCAAGTCCTGCGAGTCCGTGCTGGATCTGGCCCGCCGGCACAAAGTGGACATGCCCATCACGGAGACGGTCGTCGGCATCGTCCACGAGGGCAAGCCGCCCGTCGTCGCCCTGAAGGAGCTGATGTCGCGCAGCGCGAAGCCCGAGCGGCGCTGAGCGACCGGTTCCGCTTGAGCCACCCTTTCGGGGCAGCCCTCGAACCGCCACCCGTCAACGGACGCTGACTCGGCCCCGTACCACCGGGTACTCTCATCGCGATATGAGCACCGAGAACCTCCCCCAGAGCCCCGACCGGCCGGCGCGCAAGCCGCGGGTGGCCGTCGTCTTCGGCGGACGCAGCTCCGAGCACGGCATCTCCGCGGTCACCGCGGGGGCCGTGCTGCGCGCGATCGACCGGACCACGTACGACGTCCTGCCGATCGGCATCACGCAGAGCGGCCGCTGGGTGCTCACCGCCGACGATCCGGACCGTATGGCGATCACCGAGCGCCGTACGCCCAGCGTCGACCAGCTCGCCGAGTCCCACGACGGCGGTGTGGTGCTGCCCGTCGACCCGGCCAACCGCGAAGTCGTCTACAGCGAGCCCGGTTCGGTGCCCAAGGCGCTGGGCGAGATCGACGTCGTCTTCCCGGTGCTGCACGGCCCCTACGGCGAGGACGGCACCCTGCAGGGGCTGCTGGAGCTCTCCGGTGTGCCGTACGTGGGTTCGGGTGTGCTCGCCTCGGCCGTCGGCCAGGACAAGGAGTACATGAAGCGGGTGTTCACGTCGTTCGGGCTCAAGGTGGGCCCGTACGTGGTGATCCGGCCGCGCGAGTGGGAGCAGGACGAGTCCGCCGCCCGCAAGAAGATCATCGACCTCGCCGGCGACCACGGCTGGCCGCTGTTCGTGAAGCCCGCGCGCGCGGGCTCCTCCATCGGCATCACCAAGGTCGACGACCTGTCCGGGCTGGACGAGGCGATCGCCGAGGCGCGGCGGCACGACCCGAAGATCCTCGTGGAGGCGGCCCTGCGCGGCCGGGAGATCGAGTGCGGGGTGCTGGAGTTCGAGGACGGCCCGCGGGCCTCCGTCCCCGCCGAGATCCCGCCGCCGGACGCCCACGCGTACTACGACTTCGAGGCCAAGTACATCGACTCGACGCCCGGCATCGTCCCGGCGCCGCTGACGGCCGAGGAGACGGACGAGGTGCGGCGCCTGGCGGTGGAGGCCTTCGAGGCGGCCTCGTGCGAGGGCCTGGTGCGGGCGGACTTCTTCCTCACCGAGGACGGCGAGTTCGTGATCAACGAGATCAACACGATGCCCGGCTTCACGCCCATCTCGATGTACCCGCAGATGTGGCAGGCGAGCGGCGTCGAATATCCGGAGCTGATCGACCGGCTCATCAAGGCGGCCCTGCGGCGCTCCACGGGGCTGCGCTAGCAGACATCCGGGCGGGGGCTCAGTCGGCGATCCCTTCGGGGATCGCCTTCTTGATGGCCGGGGCCAGATCGATCAGCACGCCCGAACTGTCCCGGCCCTCGGGCACGTCGACCTCGACGTACACCCGGCGCAGGGCCGAGGTGAACCGGTACCCGCCGTCGTCGCGCTTCTCCATCAGCCAGCGGACGCCTTCCACGCCGCCGGGCACCGCGTCGGGGTCATGGCCCTCGGCCACCTTCGGGTCCAGCATCTTGGGCGGCCGTTCCACACCGCACCGCAGTATGATCGCCGGGTCCCCCCAGCCCGCGGTCAACGCGGACGCGGGCGAGGGATCGTCACGGTCCGCCCCGTCCACCTCGGCCGGCAGCACCTTGTCGAGGTTCCGGCACAGTCCCGTGGCTTTCGCACCGGTACTGGGAACCGCCGCCGAGGCACCGCCGTCTGCTGAGGAGCAGCCCGCGGCGGTGATGAGCACGGCGAGTGCGGGCAGCCCGAGGACGACGGGGCGCCGATGACGGAAAGAGTTCACCGGCCAAGGGTAGACGGGGGCTAGAGATGGACGACGGGGCAGGTCAGGGTGCGGGTGATGCCGTCCACCTGCTGGACCTTGGCGACCACCATGCGGCCGAGGTCGTCGACGGTGTCGGCCTGGGCGCGCACGATGACGTCGTACGGTCCCGTCACGTCCTCGGCCTGGATGACTCCAGGGAGTTTGCCGATGGTCTCGGCGACGGTCGACGCCTTGCCGACCTCGGTCTGGATCAGGATGTACGCCTGTACCACGGAACCTCCAGGGCGGCCACGAGGATCATGTGGGGAAAAGGAACGCCACGGTATCGCGTCGCCGCTCGCCGCGGGGAGACCTGCGAGGGCCGGGGCTTGCGCGCCGGGGTGCGCGCACGGCAGAAGGTGACGTGCACCTCGACCGTAACGAGGGCAGCAGGGACGCGCGACCGGGTGCGAACAGGGACAGAAGGGGCGTAAGGGCAATGAAGGGCACTGTTGGTGAGCTAGGGGAGTTCGGGCTCATCAGGGAGCTCACCTCCCGTCTCACCACCACCCCGGCGGTCCGGGTCGGCCCCGGCGACGACGCCGCGGTGGTGGCCGCCCCCGACCGCAGGGTGGTCGCCAGCACCGACATCCTCGTCGAGGGCCGGCACTTCCGCCGCGACTGGTCCACCGCCTACGACGTCGGCCGCAAGGCCGCCGCCCAGAACCTCGCGGACATCGCCGCCATGGGGGCGGTGCCGACCGCGCTGCTGCTCGGCCTGGTCGTGCCGGCCGAACTCCCGGTGACCTGGGCGAGCGAGCTGATGGACGGACTGCGCGACGAGTGCCAGGTCGCGGGCGCCTCGGTGGTCGGCGGCGACGTCGTCCGCGGCGACTCCATCACCGTGTCCATCACCGCGCTCGGCGATCTGCGCAACCAGGAGCCCGTCACCCGCGGCGGCGCCCAGCCCGGCGACCTCGTCGCCGTGACCGGCTGGCTGGGCTGGTCCGCCGCCGGGTACGCCGTGCTCTCCCGGGGGTTCCGCTCGCCCCGAGCCTTCGTGGAGGCGCACCGGCGCCCCGAGCCGCCGTACCACGCGGGTCCGGCAGCCGCAGGGCTCGGCGCGACCGCCATGTGCGACGTCAGCGACGGACTGATCGCCGACCTCGGGCACATCGCCGAGGCCAGCAAGGTGCGCATCGACATCCGCTCGGGCGCCATCGACATCCCCACCCAGATGAACGACATCGGGCAAGCCGTCGGCGTCGACCCCATGCAGTGGGTGCTGACCGGGGGAGAGGACCACGCGATCGTGGCGACCTTCCCGCCCGACGTGAAGCTCCCGGCCCGCTGGAAGGTCATCGGCGAGGTCCTCAACCCCTCGGCGCTGCCGCACGTCACGGTCGACGGGGCGCCCTGGACCCGCAAGGGCGGCTGGGACCACTTCGGAGGGGACATCGAGTCGTGATACCGGGCGTACTCACCGTGGCCGGCTCCGACTCCGGCGGCGGGGCGGGCATCCAGGCCGACCTGAAGACGATGCTGGCGCTCGGCGTGCACGGCATGAGCGTGATCACCGCCGTCACCGCGCAGAACTCGATCGGCGTCCAAGGGGCCTGGGAGCTGCCCGTCGAGGCGGTCCGCGCCCAGTACCGCAGCGTCGTCGACGACATCGGCGTACGGGCCGTGAAGACCGGGATGCTGTCCTCGGCCGAACTCGTCGAGACGGTCGCCGAGTTGATCGCCGGGACGGACGCGCCGTCCGTCGTCGACCCGGTCGGGGTGTCCAAGCACGGGGACGCGCTGCTCGCCCCGTCCGCGCTCGACTCCGTCCGCACCGCGCTGCTGCCGGTGGCGACCGTGGCCACGCCCAACCTCGACGAGGTGGCGCACCTCACCGGGGTGCGTGTCGAGTCGGAGGACGACCTGAGGCGGGCGGCGGAGGCCGTGCTGGCGTACGGGCCGCGCTGGGTCGTGATCAAGGGCGGCCATCTCGCCGGGGACGCCGTGGACCTGCTCACGGACGGCTCGCAGGAGCACTGGCTGCGCGCCCCGCGCCACGACAACCGGCACACCCACGGCACCGGCTGCACCCTCGCCTCCGCGATCGCCTCGCAGCTCGCCAAGGGGCAGACCGTGCCCGAGGCGGTCATGGCCGCCAAGGAGTACGTCACCGGGGCGATCGCCGCCGGGTTCGCCCTCGGCGCCGGGATCGGGCCCGTGCACCACGGCTGGAACCTCGGCTAGCGATCGGACATGCGAAAAGCCGGCCCACCCGAGGGTGGACCGGCTGTTTGCAGCGAACCAGCAGTGGCCGCGCGCTCAGCTGTGGGCGTCAGCGCGAGACCTTGCCGGCCTTGATGCACGAGGTGCAGGCGTTCACGCGCTTCGGCGTCCCGCCGACCACGGTACGCACGCGCTGGATGTTCGGGTTCCAGCGACGGGGCGTACGGCGGTGCGAGTGCGAGATGTTGTTGCCGAAGCCCGGCCCCTTGCCGCAGACGTCGCAGTTGGCAGCCACGGGTCACTCCAAAGACTTCAGATGCACTTACGGTTGATCCCGGCAGGCCGGGATCGAGATCGTAGGATCAGAGATCTGAGTGGCGTTGCCAGGGGAATGGCCCGATCGGATCGGGCAACCGGAGCAGCATACAACGGCTGCGCCAGTACAACGAAACTACCATGGCTGCGAGGGGGGCGGTCCCGGGCCACCTCCGGCGGGCCCCGGCCCTGGGTCTACGCTGCGTCCCGTTCCAGCAGTCCGAGGAGGCGCAGGTGGCGCAGGTGCCGCAGACATTCTTCGATGCTCTCGCGGTGCGCACCTGGTGCGGCCTCGCGCTGGAGTCGCTGGGCCGGGCGCGCGAGGAGATCGACGCGATCAACGTCTATCCCGTCGCCGACGGGGACACCGGCACGAACCTCTATCTGACCGTGGAGTCCGCGGTCGCGGCCGTGGAGGCCGTCTTCACCGCCTACGACGTGGGCAAGCCCACACTCGCCGACGCGGTCCGCGCCATGGCGCACGGCGCCCTGATCGGGGCGCGCGGCAACTCCGGGACGATCCTCGCCCAGCTGCTGCGCGGCATGGCCCAGGTACTCGCCGACGAGGGAGACACGGCCCACACCGACGGCACCGGGCTGCGGCTGGCGCTGCGGACCGCCGCCGACTCCGCCCGCCAGGCCGTGGCCCACCCCGTCGAGGGCACCGTCCTCACGGTGGCCTCCGCAGCCGCCGACGCGGCCGGCGCGGCGACCGGCGACGACTGCGGCGCGATCGCCCGGGCCGCTTTCGAGGGAGCGCGCGCGGCGCTCGCCGCGACCCCCGGACAGCTGGCCGCCCTGGAGCGCGCCGGGGTGGTCGACGCCGGCGGACGCGGACTGGTCGCCGTCCTGGGCGCGCTGGTCGAGACGTTCACCGGCGAGGCGGCGCCCGTCGTCCCCGGGGCGTCCGCGCGCGTACGCCCCGGACCGGGGGACGGACCGGTGGGCGCCGAGGACTGCGCCGACGGGCCCGGCGCGGGCGGCCCCGCCTTCGAGGTCATCTATCTGCTGGAGGCCGAGGACGCCGCCGTGGCCCGGCTCCGGGACCGCCTCGACGGGCTCGGTGACTCCCTCGTGGTCGTCGGCGGGGACGGCCTGTGGAACGTGCACGTCCATGTCGACGACGCGGGCGCCGCCGTGGAGGCCGGCGTGGAGGCCGGACGGCCGTACCGGATCCGGATCACCCACTTCGGGGCCGGCGACGCGCACAGCACCGGCGAGCGAACGCCCCGCGAACGCGTCCAGCGGGCCGTCGTCGCCGTCGTGCCCGGCGAGGGCCTGGCCGGGCTGTACGGCGAGGCCGGCGCGACCACCGTGCTCGCCCGCCCCGGTGAGCCCCCGGCCAGCGGGGAGCTCGTGGAGGCCGTACGGCGGGCCCACGCGCGCGAGGTCGTGCTGCTCCCCAACGACGCCGATCTGCGGCACACCGCCGCCGCGGCCGCCGAGCAGGCCCGCGCCGAGGGCATCCGGGTGGCGCTGATCCCCACCCGCTCCGCCGTCCAGGGCATCGCGGCGCTCGCCGTGCACGAGCCGGAGCGCCGCTTCGACGAGGACGTCGTCTCGATGACCTCCGCGGCCGGCGCGACCCGGCACGCCGAGGTCGCCGTCGCCGAGCACCGGTCCTGGACCTCCGCCGGCATCTGCCAGGCCGGGGACGTCCTCGGCCTCATCGACGGCGACGTGGCCGTGATCGGCGCCGACGTCACCGCCGTCGCGGAGACCGTCCTCGACCGCATGCTCGCCGCCGGCGGCGAACTCGTCACCCTGGTCCTCGGCGACGAGGCGCCCGGGACGATCGCCGCACACCTGGAGGACCGGGTGCGCGAGGCGTACCTCGCCGTCGACACGGTGGTCTACCGGGGCGGCCGGCAGGGAGCGCTCCTGCTCATCGGCGTGGAGTGACCTGAGGGTCAGCCGCCGTCCCGCTCCTGTTCCTCGACGACCTGGAGCATCTGTTCGGCCTCGGCCCGGCGCTGCCGGACCGTCTCGTCGCGGGGGTCGGCGTCCTCGTAGGCGGAGAGGACGGCACGCGCGTGTGCCGCCGCCTCGGCGAGGCGGCTCAGGTCGGCCTGGAGCCAGCCGGCGGCGAGTTCGGCGCCGGTACGGCCGTGCAGGGCGTCCTCGCCGAGGGAGGCGAACACCGCGACGGCCCGGGCCATCTGGGCCAGGGCCTCCTCCATCGCCGTACGGATCGAGTCGTCCTCCGCGTCCTCGGCCGCCGAGCGCGCCAGGAGGTCGCCGAACTGGCGGTGCGTCTGGCCGAGTTCGGCCACCAGCCGCTGCCGCGCCTCCTCGTCGGCCGCCTCGTCCAGCGCCGCCGTGCACTCCTCGACCGCGCCCGCCATCAGCTCGGCGGCCCGCGCGCCGCCGCCGTCCTCCACGCGCAGCGCCAGCCACGCGCGGGCGCGCAGGGAACGGACCAGGCCGTGCACGTTGCCCAGGGAGCGCCACAGCTCACCCGCGCGCGTGTAGGCCCGGTCGGCCTCCGTGTGCAGCCCCGCGTGGCCCAGCGACTCGGCGGCCAGGTGCGCCAGCGTCGCGTGGTCGTGCTGCTCGGGCCACTCCCGGGCGATCGCGGCCGCCTGCAGCCGCCGTTCCGCCGCGTCCCGGTGGTCGCCGAGCTCGCTCAGACAGTCCCCGAGCCACCACAGCGTCTGGACGACCGCCCCGTCGCCGTGCGTCTCGGCGGACAGGTCGGGCAGTGCCGACTCCAGCACCTCCGCCGCCTCGGCGAAACGTTGCTGCCGTACCAGGAACCCGCCGAGCTGGTGCCGGGCCCACGCGCCGAGCGTGCGGCTCTCGCCCGCCTCGTCGGCCCAGTGCGCCGCCTCCAGGGCGTGCTCCGCGGCCTCCTCGGAGACGCCGGTGCCGCCCAGCACCTCGGCCAGCTGCAGATGCAGCTGGGCCCGCCCGGTCGCCTCCAGATACGGCCCGCCGTGCTGCAGGGCGGCCCGCAGCGCCCGCTCGGCGCGGGCCGTGTCGCCGAGATGGTGGGCGAGACCGGCCAGCCGGGCCTCGTACTCCACCGCGAACCACGGCAGCCCCGCCCCGACGAACTCGCCCGAGGCCCGCGCGAACAGCTCGGCGGCCCCCTCCACGTCACCGGTCAGCGCCGCCAGCTCGGCCAGCATCGCCCGGGCCTCCGCGACCCGCGCGAGCAGCCGTACGTCGTCCCCGGTGCGCCCCGAGACGAACGCCAGCACCTCGCGGACGGCGGACTCGGCGGCGGACAGGGCGGTGGCCTCGGTGCCCTCCTCGGCCTCGTGGACCCGGCGCATCAGGATCCGCGCCCGGCTCATCAGGACGGCCGCCGTCTGCCGCACACCCGTGCCGTCCTCGGCGTACAGCGCGAGGACCTGGTCGTACAGGGCGCCGATCGCGTCGAGGGCCGCGGACACCTCGCCGGTGAGCGCGCGGACGTACGCCCCACGCGCGCGGGCCGCCAGCGCCTCGCCCGGATCGCCCGCCTCCGCGTACAGCGCGGCGGCCTCCTCGAACAGCGGGACGCCCTCGGGGCCCAGATCCATCGCCCGGTGGTCGGCGATCTCCGCCCGGTCCGGCGCGTCCAGCTCGACGCCCTCGGCGGCCCGGGACACCGCCGCCCACGCCTCGATGGCACTGGGCCGCAGGGTGTCCGACAGCCGTCGGGCCTCGGCGAGCAGCTCGGGCAGTCCGGGCGCCTCGTCCGTGGCCTCGGGGGCGGGCGCGACGGGGGCCGCCGACGCCGCCGACGCCGGGCGGTTCGCCGTCCGCACGCCCAGCGGCAGCCGCTCCACCAGCGGGCGCTGCGCCATCCGCTGTACGGCCCGCTCGCTCGTGTACGACGTGCCGTTGCGCTCGTCGAAGCGCGCGGCCAGCGCGAGGGCCTCCTCGCGCGCGTGGACGGCCAGTTCACACGCGGTCCACGTGCGGTCCGCCGGCCCCGGCACGCGCTGCCCGCCCAGCCCCAGCTCGGTCAGCCGGTCCATGAGCAGGGCCACCGCCGCCATGAAGTCCAGCCTGCTGCGCGGCTGCCCGTCGTCCGTGAAGTACGCCGGGCGCTCCGCCAGCAGCTCCAGACCACGTGCCTCGTTGCCGGTCAGCGCGCAGAACTCCACATGGTCCGCGTACGCGCCCCGCATGCTCTCCATCGGCCGTACCAGCCGGAAGCCCCGCAGATGGTTGGCGCGGGCCTCGTCCACCCGGCCCAGACGCAGCAGCGGCGCCAGGGAGGACGCGAGCACGGTGTGCGGCTCGTGGGCGCAGGAGTACTCGCCGTCCAGGACCGGCCGCCACAGCCGGACCGCCTCCGCGTCCCGGCCCCGCACCGCCTGCCACCAGCCCTGACCGTGCAGCTCGCACGCGTGGCAGTCGGCCATGGAGTCCCGGTCGGCGGCCAGCCACGCCGCGTACGCACGCTCCGCCCGCTCCAGGTCGCCGACGTGCGCGGCGACGCTGAACTCGGCGCTGCGCACCGCCCGCTCGGAGTGCCCGGCGAGCCGGTAGCGGTGCTCCATCTCGCCGAGCCACTTCTCGATCGAGGCGAGCGGGATGTGCGGCTGGTCGAGCATCCCGGCCGACATCCACTTGAAGACCCAGTGCAGGCTGTGCGTCTCGTACTCGTCGAAGTCCTCGGGCCGCTCGTCCCACATGCGCAGCAGCCGCGCGAACGGGACGAACATCTTCGCCTTCTCGGAGCTGTAGTTGTAGACCTTCAGCTGGTGCCCGAGCGCCTCGATCACGGCGAGCGGTTCGCCCAGCCGCTCCGCCTCGGCGAGCAGCTGCTCCGCGCGCGCGTTGCGGGCCGGGCCCTCCGGCTGCTCGCCGTTCTCCGCCATCGCCCGGCGCAGCGCGTCGAAGTCGGTGATCTCCGTCATCAGCGGTCCCCCTCGCCGTTCGTGGCCCACTCCAGCAGGCCGATGAAGGCCCGGTTCAGCAGCGCCGAGTCCGCGGGCCTGAGCGGGCGCTGCGCCATCAGCAGTGCCTGCCCGTACAGGGACTCCACGGCGGTGCCGATCAGTTCCGGCTCGCCGAGCGAACCGATCCGGCGGATCAGCGGGCTGAGGTGGTTCAGCACCAGACGCGCGCGGGGCGCCTCGCCGCGCAGCGAGCCGAGGATGCCCGCCCACAGGTCGTCGGCCTCCTCCTCGGCCTGCGCGCGGGCCTGCTCGTGCCGGGCCGCCCGGTCGTCCAGGTGCAGCGCGGGCACCGACAGCGGATGGAAGGCGCGCAGCACCACATCGCAGCCCAGCGGGTCCAGCTTCGCCCGCGCGGCGGCCAGAAAGCCCGCCAGGGCCAGCTCCACCGCCGGGTCCACCGCGTCCAGATGCGCGGTCACGGTCTCCGCGTCCAGCTCGGCGACGACCGTGCCCGGCCGCACCGACGGCAGCGCCTCGACCAGCTCGCTGTCGTACGTGTAGCCGCCGTTGATCACCCCGACGCCCTGCGCGGACGCGATCGGCGCCACCTGGCGGTACTCCTCGACGGTCCGCGTGAAGTGCACGACCGGGTGCCGGCGCGCGAACTCCTCCAGGGACAGCCGGCCGTCCGTCGTCTCGAACGGCAGCCACGGCAGCATCGTCCGCAGCATCTCCCGGTCGTGGCGCGCCAGGGACTTCACCCCCAGGTGGTGCACCGCGAGGAACGCCGCCAGCCGCTCCGGATCACCGGCCGCGAGACCCGTCAGCCAGGACCGGATCCGTTCCCCCAGCGCCTCCCGCACCGCCGCCAGCGTCTCGTCCTCGTACAGCGCCTCGCGCGACGCCGTCGGCCGCAGACTGTCGGTGTCCAGGACGCACCGCACGAAGAACGCCCAGTCGGGCAGGAGCTGTTCGGCGCGCTCGGTCAGCAGCATGCCCTTGAGGTGCACGCGATGGCCCGCCCGCTGCGCCGGGCTCACCGCCGACGGCAGCACGTACGCCACCCCGCGGATCCCCGCGAGCGGCACGTCCAGCTCGATCGCGTCCAGCGGTGTGAAGCCGAACAGGTCGTGGCAGTGCCGCCCGAGGGCCACCCGCCGGGCGGCGGGGGAGGGGTACGGCCGGTCCCAGGGCGCCGGCAGATCGGTGACCGCCTCCTCGCCGACCCGCACGTCGTACGGCAGCAGCGAGCCGAAGTCCCGCGCCAGCGCCAGCACCCGGTCCTCCGCCAGCCACTCGGCGGCGCCGGCCCGCGCCACCAGGTGCACGGTCGTGCCGGGCTCGGGACGCGCGTCGTCCGGCAGGGTGCGCACGGTGTACGAACCGTCGTCGGCCGCCGTCCACTCCACGGGCGCCGCGTCCGGGGTGCGCGCGCTGCGGCTGACCACCCGGATCCGCTCGGCGACCACGAAGCAGGCCAGCAGCCCGATGCCGAACTGCCCGAGGAAGTCCGACCGCGTCTCCTGAAGTCCCTCCGCCCGCTTGGAGCTGCGCCCGATCGTCGCGAGGAGGTCGTGCACGTCCGCCTCGGTCAGCCCGACCCCGGAGTCCTCGACGCGCAGCGCGTCCGGCTCGGCGAACAGCCGCACCAGCGCGGGCGCGTCCGGCTCCGCGGCACGCCGGGCCGTGATGGCGTCGACCGCGTTCTGCAGCAGTTCGCGCAGGTAGACCTTCGGACTGGAGTAGAGGTGGTGGGAGAGCAGATCCACCAGACCGCGCAGGTCGACCTGGAAGGTGTGAGGAGACGGGGAGGGAAGGGAGGGCTGGGATGACTGAGAGGTCTGTGAGTCCATCGTCGCAGCGCCGGTGGGGGGAGGGGCGACGGCGCGGGGTCGGGCGGTCCCGGTGAGGCGGTGACCGCGAAGGGATGGCCGGGGCGCGTCATCCTAGATCCGAGACGAACCGGCTGACCAGGGGTTTCCGGGACGTTTACCCACAAGCTCACGGCGGCGCCCGCCGCGATGTCAGTGCCGTGGTGTGGAATGGATCTCGTGCCCGCACTGGACGAACCACTGAAGAAGGTGCTCGGCCCTCCCACCGCGAAGGTGATGGCCGAGCATCTCGGCCTGCACACCGTCGGGGACCTGCTGCACCACTACCCCCGCAGATACGAGGAGCGCGGCCAGCTCACGCACCTCGCCGACCTCCCCATGGACGAGCACGTCACCGTGGTCGCCCTGGTCGCCGACGCCCGGCTGCACAGCTTCGCCTCCGCCAAGGCGCCGCGCGGCAAGGGCCAGCGCCTGGAGGTCACCATCACGGACGGCAGCGGCCGCCTCCAACTGGTCTTCTTCGGCAACGGCGTCCACAAGCCCCACAAGGAGCTCCTGCCCGGCACCCGCGCGATGTTCGCCGGCAAGGTCTCCGTCTTCAACCGCCGCCTCCAACTGGCCCACCCGGCGTACGAGCTGCTGCGCGACGACTCCGAGGAGGCCGTCGAGAGCTGGGCCGGCGCCCTCATCCCGCTCTACCCGGCCACCGCCAAACTGGAGTCCTGGAAGATCGGCAAGGCGATCCAGACGGTTCTGCCGAGCGCCCAGGAGGCCGTCGACCCGCTCCCGGAGTCCCTGCGCGAAGGCCGCGGCCTGGTCCCCCTCCCCGAGGCCCTGCTCAAGATCCACCGCCCGCACACCAAGGCCGACATCGAGGACGCCCGCGCCCGCCTCAAGTGGGACGAGGCCTTCGTCCTCCAGGTCGCGCTCGCCCGCCGCCGGCACGCCGACGCCCAACTCCCCGCCGTCGCCCGCCGCCCCGCGCCCGACGGACTCCTCACCGCCTTCGACGCCCGCCTCCCCTTCACCCTCACCGAGGGCCAGCAGCAGGTCTCCCGCGAGATCTTCGCCGACCTGGCCACCGAGCACCCGATGCACCGGCTCCTCCAGGGCGAGGTCGGCAGCGGGAAGACCATGGTGGCGCTGCGCGCCATGCTCGCCGTCGTCGACGCGGGCGGGCAGGCCGCGATGCTCGCGCCCACCGAGGTCCTGGCCCAGCAGCACCACCGGTCGATCGTCGAGATGATGGGCGAGCTGGCCGAGGGCGGCATGCTGGGCGGCGCCGAGCACGCCACCAAGGTCGTGCTGCTCACCGGGTCCATGGGAGCCGCCGCCCGCCGCCAGGCCCTGCTCGACCTGGTCACCGGCGAGGCCGGCATCGTCATCGGCACGCACGCCCTCATCGAGGACAAGGTGCAGTTCCACGACCTCGGTCTGGTCGTCGTCGACGAGCAGCACCGCTTCGGTGTGGAGCAGCGTGACGCCCTGCGCGGCAAGGGCAAGCAGCCCCCGCACCTGCTGGTCATGACGGCCACCCCCATCCCGCGCACGGTCGCGATGACCGTCTTCGGTGACCTGGAGACATCCGTCCTCGACCAGCTCCCCGCCGGCCGCTCGCCGATCGCCTCCCATGTCGTCCCGGCCGCCGACAAGCCGCACTTCCTCGCCCGCGCCTGGCAGCGCGTGCGCGAGGAGGTGGAGAACGGCCATCAGGCGTACGTCGTCTGCCCCCGCATCGGCGACGAGGAGGACGACCCGAAGAAGGGCAAGGCCAAGTCGCCCGAGGACGAGGCGGAGAAGCGCCCGCCGCTGGCCGTCCTCGACGTGGCCGAGCAGCTCGCCAAGGGCCCTCTGCAGGGCCTCTCGGTCGAGGTGCTGCACGGCAGGATGCACCCCGACGACAAGGACGCCGTGATGCGCCGCTTCGCGGCCGGGGACACGGACGTCCTGGTCGCCACGACCGTCATCGAGGTCGGCGTCAACGTCCCGAACGCCACCGCCATGGTGATCATGGACGCCGACCGCTTCGGCGTCTCCCAGCTGCACCAGCTGCGCGGTCGCGTCGGCCGAGGCTCCGCGCCCGGACTCTGCCTCCTGGTCACGGAGATGCCCGAGGCGAGCCCGGCCCGCCAGCGCCTGGGCGCCGTCGCCTCCACCCTCGACGGCTTCGAGCTGTCCCGGATCGACCTCGAGCAGCGCCGCGAGGGAGACGTCCTCGGCCAGGCCCAGTCCGGCGCCCGCACCAGCCTGCGGATGCTGGCCGTCATCGAGGACGAGGAGATCATCGCGCAGGCCCGGCAGGAGGCCGCCGCCCTGGTCGAGCGGGACCCGGAGCTCACCGGGCTGCCCGGCCTGCGGACCGCCCTGGACGCCCTCCTGGACGAGGAGCGGGAGCAGTACCTGGAGAAGGGGTGAGACCCGCCCGTCCGGGGGACGCGGCCGGATGGACCAGGCGGGTACCCGGGCCCGTGAGCGACCGGCCACACTGATACCCACAACCGCCCACACCCGAGGACAGTGAAATGACCCGCGTGATCGCCGGAGCCGCCGGCGGACGTCGTCTGGCCGTGCCGCCCGGCACCGGGACCAGGCCCACCTCCGACCGCGCGCGCGAAGGCCTCCTCTCCACCTGGCAGTCGCTCCTCGGCGGCCCGCTGGACGGGGAGCGGGTCCTGGACCTCTACGCCGGCTCCGGCGCCGTCGGCCTGGAGGCCCTCTCGCGCGGCGCGGGCCACACCCTGCTCGTCGAGGCCGACGCCCGGGCCGCCCGCGTCGTCCGGGAGAACGTGAAGAGTCTCGGCCTCCCCGGCGCCGAGGTGAGGTCGGGCAAAGCGGAACAGATCATCCGCACGGCGGCGCCCGGTGAGCCGTACGACATCGTCTTCCTCGACCCTCCGTACGCCGTCTCCGACGACGATCTTCGGGAGATTCTCCTCACACTCCGTACCGGGGGCTGGCTCGCGTCCGACGCGCTCGTCACCGTGGAGCGCAGCACCAGAGGCGGGGAATTCCGGTGGCCGGACGGTTTCGAGGGCATCCGGGCCCGCCGATACGGCGAGGGAACGTTTTGGTACGGTCGCGCCGCCTCTACGTGCGAAGACGCACGATGACCGGACCGGAGAGCGAGGGATCACAAGTGCGCCGCGCCGTATGCCCCGGGTCGTTCGACCCGATCACCAACGGACACCTGGACATCATTTCCCGCGCCTCCAGGCTGTACGACGAGGTCTATGTCGCCGTCATGATCAACAAGTCCAAGAAGGGCCTGTTCG
The DNA here is from genome assembly GCF_018070255.1 of Streptomyces sp. RK62. Classification (NCBI taxonomy): domain Bacteria; kingdom Bacillati; phylum Actinomycetota; class Actinomycetes; order Kitasatosporales; family Streptomycetaceae; genus Streptomyces; species Streptomyces sp. RK62. The sequence goes on from NZ_JAGPYD010000002.1 coordinate 471,550, forward strand.
AGGTCGACGAGCGACTGGACCTGATCCGCCAGGTCACCGCCGAGTACGGCAATGTCCGGATCGAGGCGTTCCACGGCCTCCTCGTCGACTTCTGCAAGCAGCGCGACATCCCGGCCATCGTCAAGGGCCTGCGCGCGGTCAGCGACTTCGACTACGAGCTGCAGATGGCCCAGATGAACAACGGCCTGTCGGGCGTGGAGACCCTCTTCGTCCCCACCAACCCCACCTACAGCTTCCTGTCCTCCTCCCTGGTCAAGGAAGTGGCGACCTGGGGCGGCGACGTCTCCCACCTCGTCCCGCCGGTGGTCCTGGAGGCCCTGAACAAGCGCCTGCGGCACAGCTGATGGGGCTACAGTCGTCCCGTCCGTCTCCATCACAGCTGTAGAGAGTGGCGAGCACACGGTGGACGTGCAGAAGAAGCTCGACGAGATCGTCTCGGCGGTCTCCAGTGCCCGGTCGATGCCGATGTCGGCCTCGTGCGTGGTCAACCGCGCCGAACTGCTCTCGATGCTCGAAGAGGTCCGCGAGGCCCTGCCCGGCTCCCTCGCCCAGGCCCAGGAGCTGATCGGCGACCGCGAGCAGATGGTCGAGCAGGCACGCCAGGAGGCCGAGCGGATCATCCAGGGCGCGCACGCCGAGCGCGGCTCCCTGGTCTCCGGCACCGAGATCGCCCGCCGCTCCCAGGCCGAGGCCGACCGCATCCTCGCCGAGGCCCGCCAGGAGGCCGAGGAGATCCGCGCGGAGGCCGACGACTACGTCGACTCCAAGCTCGCCAACTTCGAGGTCGTCCTCACCAAGACCCTCGGCTCCGTCGGCCGCGGCCGCGAGAAGCTCCTCGGCACCGGCCCGGGCACCGACGAGAACGGCTACGAGGACGAGGACGCCCCCGAGCGCAGCCACGACCCGGAGACCCTGCGCCGCAGCGCCGACGAATACGTCGACGTCAAGCTCGGCGCCTTCGAGGCCGTGCTCGCCAAGACGCTGGAGGCGGTCGGCCGCGGCCGGCAGAAGCTGCACGGCCGGATCGCCACCGACGACCTCGGCGCCCTCGCCGACGACATGAGCAGCGTCCAGCACTCCAGCGACGCCGACTACCTCGCCGACCTCGCCGCGCTCGCCCAGCAGGACGCCGCGGCGGCGGCCCCCTCCGAGCAGCAGGCGGCCGTACCACCGCAGCCGCAGTACGACCCCGGGGCCGCGCAGCCGGCGTACGGCTACCAGCAGCAGACCGCCGACCCGTACGGCTACCAGCAGGGTTACGGCGGCCAGCAGGACGCCTACGGCTACCAGCAGGCCGACCCCTACGCGTATCAGGGCTACGACACCGGCCAGCAGGCGTACGACCCGCAGCAGGCGGCCCAGCAGCCCCAGCAGAACCAGCAGTCGTACGCGCTCGACGAGACCAGCCTCTTCGACACCAGCATGATCACTCCGGAGCAGCTGAGGGCGTACGAACAGGGGCGCGGTCAGTAGCGCGGTCGGTGGCGCGACCACCGGATTGGGCCGTGAGCGAAAGGTCCAGTATCCTGGCTCTTCGGTCGCGCGTACGTCCGCGATCAACGCTGCCCGCAGGCACCACTGGGCGGCGGAACCCCCTGAGCTCAGCAGATCGAAAGCAGGAACGGCGTGACAGCCCGCCTCGACCACCGCAACCCCCTCGTGTTCGACACACACGAGCTGGGCCGGCGGCCCGGTGCGCTGCAGCGCCAGACCCGCACGGTCGACGCCCCCAAGGACCTCGGTATCCAGAAGGTCGTCGGAGTGCCGGAAGGCGCCCCGGTGGAGCTCGACATCCGGCTCGAATCGGTCATGGAAGGTGTGCTTGTCACAGGCACCGCCCGTGCACGGGCCGAGGGGGAGTGCGTAAGGTGTCTGGAGCCGCTTCAGCTCGACGTGGAAGCGGACTTCCAGGAGATGTTCTCGTACCCTGACGCCGACGACCGGGGCCGCGTTCACCACGCGGAACCGGGCGACGACGCCGAGGACGACGAGGACAGGCTCTTCCTCGAGGACGGCCTGTTCGACCTCGAGCCTGTGCTGCGTGATGCGGTGGTGCTCGCACTGCCGATGCAGCCGGTGTGCCAGGAAGACTGCCCGGGACTGTGCGCCGAGTGCGGCGTACGTCTCGCTGACGACCCGGACCACCACCATGACGCCGTCGACATCCGTTGGGCGGCACTGCAGGGACTCGCCGATTCACTCGAACCCGGCGATAAGGACGACAAGAGCGGCGCCGAACCGGGCGTCGACGAGAAGCAGGAGAAGTAGCCGTGGCTGTTCCGAAGCGGAAGATGTCGCGCAGCAACACGCGCCACCGCCGGTCGCAGTGGAAGGCTGCGGTCCCCACCCTGGTTGCGTGCGAGCGCTGCCACGAGCCCAAGCAGCAGCACATCGCGTGCCCGTCTTGCGGCACCTACAACAAGCGCCAGGTCCTCGAGGTCTGAGCGGCTGGTGAGAGGCACTGTGTCCACGCCCAAGAAGAACGCAGCGGACAACCAGGCCTCGTCCCACACGCTGTTGGAAGGGCGGCTCGGGTACAAGCTCGAGTCCGCCCTTCTGGTGCGTGCGCTGACCCACCGCTCCTACGCGTACGAGAACGGCGGTCTGCCCACCAACGAGCGGCTGGAGTTCCTCGGGGACTCCGTGCTCGGCCTGGTGGTCACGGACACGCTGTACCGCACCCACCCCGACCTGCCCGAGGGCCAACTGGCCAAACTGCGGGCCGCGGTGGTCAACTCGCGTGCGCTGGCGGAGGTCGGCCGCGGGCTCGACCTGGGCGCCTTCATCCGGCTCGGCCGCGGTGAAGAGGGCACAGGGGGCCGGGACAAGGCATCCATCCTCGCCGACACCCTGGAAGCGGTGATCGGCGCGGTCTATCTCGACCAGGGCCTGGACTCGGCGGCGGAGCTCGTGCACCGCCTGTTCGACCCCCTGATCGAGAAGTCCTCGAACCTCGGAGCCGGCCTGGACTGGAAGACCAGTCTCCAGGAGCTCACCGCGACCGAAGGGCTCGGCGTCCCCGAGTACCTGGTCACGGAGACCGGCCCCGACCACGAGAAGACCTTCACTGCTGCCGCCCGCGTCGGAGGCGTCTCGTACGGCACCGGCACCGGCCGCAGCAAGAAGGAGGCGGAGCAGCAGGCCGCCGAGTCCGCGTGGCGGTCCATCAAGGCCGCGGCGGACGAGCGCGCCAAGGAGGAGGCGGCGAAGGCCGCCGAGCCCGACGCCGACGCCGACGCGTCGGCCTCCGCCTGACCGAACAGCGCGATCCGAGCGCCCGTCCCGTCCCCGGGGCGGGCGCTCGGCCCGTATCCGCACGGTGTGCAGGAGAGACCATGCCCGAGTTGCCCGAGGTCGAGGTCGTCCGGCGCGGCCTGGAGCGGTGGGTCGCCCATCGCACGGTCGCCGACGCCGAGGTGCTGCACCCGCGTGCCGTGCGCCGGCACATCGCGGGCGCCGACGACTTCGCGCACCGCCTCAAGGGCCACCGCGTCGGTGTCCCCAGCCGGCGCGGCAAGTACCTGTGGCTGCCGCTCGCGGACACCGGCCAGGCGGTCCTGGCGCACCTCGGCATGAGCGGTCAGCTGCTGGTCCAGCCGCACACCGCCCCCGCGGAGAAGCATCTGCGCATCCGCGTGCGCTTCGCCGACGCCCTCGGCACCGAACTGCGCTTCGTCGACCAGCGCACCTTCGGCGGCCTGTCGTTGCACGACACCGCCGCCGACGGCCTGCCCGACGTCATCGCGCACATCGCCCGCGACCCGCTGGACCCGCTCTTCGACGACGAGGCGTTCCACCAGGCGCTGCGGCGCAAGCGGACCACCGTCAAACGGGCCCTGCTCGACCAGTCCCTGATCAGCGGGGTCGGCAACATCTACGCCGACGAGGCACTCTGGCGGGCCCGTCTGCACTACGACCGCCCGACGGCGACCCTCACCCGCCCGCGCACCCTCGAACTCCTGGGGCACGCCCGGGACGTGATGAACGCGGCCCTCGCGGTGGGCGGCACCAGCTTCGACAGCCTCTACGTCAACGTCAACGGGGAGTCCGGCTACTTCGACCGCTCGCTGGACGCGTACGGGCGCGAGGGCCTGCCCTGCAAGCGCTGCGGCACGCCGATGCGGCGCCGGCCCTGGATGAACCGGTCCAGCTACTTCTGCCCGAAGTGTCAGAGGCCGCCGCGCGTCTCGTCGTAGCTCCGGCGTGCGTCGAGCACGTCGTCCATCCGCCCCTCCAGGAACTGGATGAGGCCCAGCAGCCGCTCGGCCACGCCCCGGCCCAGCTCGGTCAGCTCGTAGTCCACACGCGGCGGATTCGTCGGCTGCGCCTCCCGGTGCACCAGGCCGTCGCGCTCCAGGGCGTGCAGCGTCTGGGACAGCATCTTCTCGCTGACGCCGTCGACCCTGCGGCGCAGCTCGTTGAACCGCAGCGAGCCGTCGTACAGAGCGCTCAGCGTGAGCCCGCCCCAGCGCCCGGTGACATGCTCCAGCGTGCCCCGCGACGGGCAGGTCTTCGCGAACACGTCGTACGGGAGGCACGGGTCTGGGGTGCGCTCCTGCTCCTGAATGCTCTCCATGCTGCCAGCGTACGCGCCTACAGCGCTGCCTCGCCGCATGCGCTTTCGTTTTGTTAGTGCCGGGTGGCGGCGGCCTGACGGGTCTGACCATCTGCTAATGGGCGCGCACGCGTGCCCGAAGCCGCAGTAGGGTCCCAGCGAGCCGGCGGGGTGGGGGCCTGGCTCTCTTGGCCGGCGGACTGGGGGAGACGAGACATGTGGGACGGCCCGTTCTACCGAGTGCGCAGGACGGGGTACGAGATCTGTTTCGTGCCGGGCGCGGGTGAGGATCTCGACGAGGTGTGCAGCGTCGACATGTTGCTGACCTTCACCGACGGGCAGCGCTGGTCGGGAAGCGTCATCACGCTCGACGAGACCCGCCGTGTGATGGACCGCTGGCGGGACACGGGGGAGTGCTTCGACGGCCGGTACTTCTACGGCTGGGACAACCTCCTGGTCCGGGACCCCGGCATCTCCGCGATGACCGAGGTCATCGACCGTCTCGTGGCGAGCGGCGACTACACGTCGGCCCTGCGGCCGATCGGGACGGCCGAGGACTGAATTAACCGACCGGCCCACTCGCCGGGCGCCCCGGTGTGATGATCGAAACCGTGATCGGTGAGGGGAGCGGACGAAACGGGCGGAGTGCGTGGGCCGGGATAGCGGTGCCGCGCTGCCGCTGTACCTGACGATGATCGCCGCCTCGGCCGGGGCCCTGGTCGACACCGCTCTGCTGGGCAACCACGCCACCGCCGCCCTGGCCGCCTTCGCCGTCACCGTGGCGGTGTTCAGCCCGGCCACCGCCACGGTGGCGGGCGCGCTGCGCGGGGTGATGCCGTTCGTCGCGCCCCGCAAGGACGACCCCGACCGGCTGCTGCCCGTGGTGCACAGCGGGATGTGGCTGGCGGTCATCGTGGGTGGCCTCGGCGCGCAGGCCGTAGCGGCCGTGCCGCTGATAGGCCGGGTGACCGGGGTCCCCCGCCCCACCCTGGACGCGTTGGGGATCTTCCCCTACCTCCTGGCAGCGAGTGTGCTGGCCATCGCCGTCACCTCGGCGGCGACCTCCGTCCTGGTCGCCCTCGGACGCTCGACGTCGGTGATGCGGGCCGGACTGCTCGGCACCGGGGCATCGGCCACGTTGTCCGTCGTCCTCGTGGGCGGCCCGGGCCCGTTGCCGAGCCTGGGCCTGACCGGGGCGGGCATCGCGATGCTCGCCTCCAGCCTGATCACCGCCGTCGCCAACCAACTGGCCCTGCACCGCTGCACCGCGCTGTCCGGCCGCTCGCTGCGTCCGGGCCGGCCGGACCTGCGGCAGGTCTGGAAGGTGGGCGCGGTGGGCATCCCGCTCGCCGGAACCGTCCTCGTCAAGTTCGCCGTCCTGGGCGTCCTGACCTTCGCCGCGGCCCGGATCGGGACGGACAGCGCGGCGGTGCACAGCGTCGGGATCTCCCTGGTCAACTTGATCTTCACCGCCGCGGTGGCGATCGGGCAGGCCACGATCCCCCTGATCTCCGAGTACGCGGAGGAGCGCGACACCGCGAGGATCCGGCGCGGCATCCGGGCGGGAACGTGGCTCGCACTGGCCGTTGTCGGGTTCATCGGCACAGCGGTGATCGTGTGCAGCGCGTGGGTCGTCCCGCTGTTCACCAGCGACCCCGAGGTACGGCCGCAGATCACCGAACTCCTGCCGTGGGTACTGGCCGTGGTCGTCACCGACGCCGCCCAGGCCGTCGTTGGGTTCGGCCTCATCGGCCTCAAGCGCACGGTGCCGAGCTTCGTGACGACCGCCATCTGCTACGGAGTTCTGGCCGCCGTCGCCGCACCGCTCGCCACAGCCGGCGGCCTCACCGCCCTCTGGGCAGCCCTGGCACTCACCAACTCCCTCCAGACGGCCGGAAAGGCGTACGCCTTCCACCGGCACAGCGCGTACCGGCCTCCGGCACCTCGATACGCTGTCGAACTGCCACGCGTCGGGAAGAGGAAGACACGGTGAAGGTTCCTGCCGCCCTGATCGGCGCCCGGGTGGAGTGCACGGCCTTCGATCACCAAGTGCGGCTGAGCCTCGGCGCCCTCGGCCCGGACGAGGGCTACCGGCTGGGTGCCGAACTGGTGCTGGAGACGCCGTTCCTGTTCCGGGACGCAGCCGGCGAGTGGTATGAACTCGACCCCGGCACAGGTGTGAGCCTCGCCCCTGTACTGGCGCTGTTCGGGCAGTCGGTCATCGCGGTCGACGTCCGTGAGCACGGTGCTCTGGTCATCGACTTCGACGACGGCGCCGGGCTGTGGATCGGCCCGGACCCGCAGTTCGAGTCCTGGCACCTGACCGGGTATGGAGTGGACTCGATCACGGTCGGCCCGGGCGGCGAGGACGACTGGGAGCGCTGACGACCGCCCGACCGAGCTGACCTGAGGGCAGCTCAGTACCCGAAGTCCTGCGTCCACCAAGGACCGCCGGGGCCCATGTGGACGCCGACTCCCAGGGTCTTGAAGTCGCAGTTCAGGATGTTGGCCTTGTGGCCGGGGCTGTTCATCCAGGCTTCCATGACCGATGCCGCGTCCGCCTGGCCGCGGGCTATGTTCTCGCCGCCGAGGTCGGTGACGCCGGCCTTCGCCGCGCGGTCCCAGGGGGAGGCGCCGCTCGGGTCGGTGTGGTCGAAGAAGCCGCGCTGGGCCATGTCCTCGCTGAAGTCCTGGGCCAGGTCGGCCAGGGCGCTGTTGGCGGCCAGCGGGGTGCAGCCGACCTGCGCGCGCTCCTCGTTGACGAGGCGGAGGACCTCGGCCGCGGCGGCGGCCTCCGCGGAGACCGTCACGGGGGCGCTGGTGCGCTCCTCGGCCTTCGGGGGCTTCGCCGGCTTCTGCGGGGTCTTCGTGGCCGTACGCGACGGCGTGTCCTTCGGCTTCTCGCTGGGCGTGGCCGAGGGCTTCTTCGACGGCGTCTTCGTCGGCGCGGACGACGCCTTGGACGGAGCGGGCGAGGAGGGCCGCTCGACGTCGCGGCTCGTCGTGCCGCCGCCGCTCTCCTGGGTCTCGGCGCTGCCCGACGTACCGCCCAGCTCGTTCGGCGCGTTGGTCGGGGTGCCCGCGGACTGCACCCGGTCGGTGCCGCTGCCGCCGCCCAGCCGGTAGTTGTCGATGCCGGGCACCACACCGGTGGCGACCGCGACCGTGCCCAGGGCCACCGCGGCCGAGACACCGAGCAGACCGGTCTTCACCGGTGCCGGGCCCTTCTTCTTGCGGCGGCGGTGAGAGCCACCCGGCAGCCGGGTGCCGCTGTCGGGCGTGAAGCCCTCGCTGCCGAAGGCGGTGGTGAGGTCGTCGCCCGGGAACGTGGTGGTCGCGGTGATCCGGTCGTAGCCCTCGTCCGTGGCGAAGAGGTAGGCGTCACTCTGCGCGTAGGCCTCGGCGTACGCCTCCGGGTTCAGGTAGGGAGCGATGCCCATGGTGGGCCGGTCGCCCTGCGGGTTCAGCGGGTCGTCGCCGTACGTGTACGAGCCGTCCGTGTGTGTGCCCCCCGCGGCGCGGCCCGTGGCGGCGCGGCCGGCGGCGGAGCGTCGGTGGCGTCCCATGTCCTGGCCTTCCTGGTCCCTGCGGTCTTCATGCCCTCACGGAACTCACACGATCAGGTGAGTTTCAAATGAGATTCATTGAGTGGGGACGGTATCGCATGGCGCAAGGGGAGGAAGTGCCCCGAGGGACATTGGCCCGTTAGGTTGCAGTCATGAGTGAGGATGTGCGGTTGGTCGCCTGGGTGCGCGGACGGGTCCAGGGCGTGGGTTTCCGCTGGTTCACGCGGGCCAAGGCGCTCGAGATCGGCGGCCTGAGTGGTTTTGCTCTCAATTTGGAGGATGGTCGGGTCCAGGTGGTCGCCGAGGGTCCCCGGAAGAACTGCGAAGGGCTGCTCGACTGGCTCCAGGGAGCCGACACGCCCGGGCGGGTGGACGGCGTCACCGAGATCTGGGACACACCCCGCGGCGGCTACGACGGCTTCGCCATCCGGTGACTCAGGGGCCCGCGCCGGCCCCGCCGAAGCGGAGGGACATGCCACCGGCACCTGCCCGAAGCAGAAATGAGCAGGTGGTTGCCAAGAAGCGCGCGTAGTGGCAAGCTCCGCTCTCACGGTGATCGTCACGCCCCCAGGGCCCCGCAGGAGTCGCCGCGTGCCGCCGTCAGGCCGTGTGCCCCCGGGTTCGCCCGCCAATACGGGGCGTGATCGTGTTGACCGTCAAACTTTTTGGTGAGACGCTGAAAGTCCCCGCGCACCTCAGCTGTTTGGCGTGGCTGAACGGCAGTACAACTCAAGGCCCGTCAGGCTTCGTCAAGCATCCACGGGTGCGAATCCCTCACGACCCACACCGCATCGGTCGGTCACTCAGTGTGGAGGACCATCCATCATGGCAAAGGCGCTTCTCGGTTACGTCGGCGGCTCCGACCCGCGACTCCTCGCCGAGATGCGACGGCTCCAGCAGCGTGTCCAGGACCTGGAATCCGAGCTCGTACGGATCCAGGCCGAGAACGAGGCGCTGACGGCTGCCGCTTCTCACGACAGGATCATGGAGAGCATCGACGCACACCAGGCGGAGCCTGCGCTCACCTGATCACTGCATCGCTCCACGAAAGCACGGCAGTGGTCGGGCGGCCCGTATCCAACCGCTCGGCAGTTGTCGGACGACTGGGCATCCAGTTGTCAGAAATTGCAAGGGACGCTTCGGCGTCCCTTCTTTCTTTCCCCCGCCTTATTGCCCCGCGCATCCTTTCACCTTCTTCAACGTCTGGTGTGCCCCCGGCGTTCACCGGCGAAACCGTACGTTCATGGAGCGAGACATCGCCGGACGGTAGAGTCCGGCGGCGTGCACCTCAAGGCCCTGACCCTCCGAGGGTTCAAGTCGTTCGCCTCGGCGACCACGCTCCGGTTCGAGCCGGGGATCACGTGTGTCGTCGGACCGAACGGCTCGGGCAAGTCCAACGTCGTGGACGCGCTCAGCTGGGTCATGGGCGAGCAGGGCGCCAAGTCGCTGCGCGGCGGCAAGATGGAGGACGTCATCTTCGCCGGCACCACCGGCCGCCCCCCGCTGGGCCGCGCCGAGGTGTCCCTGACCATCGACAACTCCGACGGGGCGCTGCCCATCGAGTACGCCGAGGTCACCATCACGCGGATCATGTTCCGCAACGGCGGCAGCGAGTACCAGATCAACGGCGACACGTGCCGCCTCCTCGACATCCAGGAACTGCTCTCCGACTCCGGTATCGGCCGCGAGATGCACGTCATCGTCGGCCAGGGCCAGCTCGACTCCGTGCTGCATGCCGACCCGATGGGCCGCCGCGCCTTCATCGAGGAGGCGGCCGGCGTCCTCAAGCACCGCAAGCGCAAGGAGAAGGCGCTCCGCAAGCTGGACGCGATGCAGGCCAACCTCGCGCGCGTGCAGGACCTCACCGAGGAGCTCCGCCGCCAGCTCAAGCCCCTCGGCCGCCAGGCCGCCGTCGCCCGCCGCGCCGCCGTCATCCAGGCCGACCTGCGCGACGCCCGGCTGCGCCTGCTCGCCGACGACCTCGTACGGCTGCGGGAGGCGCTGAACGCCGAGGTCGCCGACGAGGCCGCGCTCAAGGCCCGCAAGGAGGCCGCCGAGCAGGAGCTGAGGAAGGCGCTCCAGCGCGAGGCCCTCCTGGAGGACGAGGTGCGCCGGCTCGCCCCGCGCCTCCAGCGGGCCCAGCAGACCTGGTACGAGCTGTCCCAGCTCGCCGAGCGCGTACGCGGCACGATCTCGCTGGCCGACGCCCGGGTGAAGAGCGCGACCTCCGCGCCGCCCGAGGAGCGCCGGGGCCGCGACCCCGAGGACATGGAACGCGAGGCCGCCCGGATCCGCGAGCAGGAGGCGGAGCTGGAGGCGGCCCTCGAGGCGGCCGAACGCGCCCTGGACGACACGGTCGGGCACCGCGCCGAACTGGAGCGCGAGCTCGCCGTCGAGGAGCGCCGCCTGAAGGACGTCGCCCGCGCCATCGCCGACCGCCGTGAAGGTCTCGCCCGGCTGAACGGCCAGGTCAACGCGGCCCGCTCACGCGCCGCCTCCGCGCAGGCCGAGATCGACCGGCTCGCCGCAGCCCGCGACGAGGCGCAGGAGCGGGCCGTCGCCGCCCAGGAGGAGTACGAGGCCCTGAAGGCCGAGGTCGACGGCCTGGACGCCGGTGACGCCGAGCTCGGCGAGCGGCACGAGACGGCCAAGCGGCAGCTCGCCGAGGCGGAGGCCGCGCTGACCGCCGCCCGCGAGGCCGCCACCGCCGCCGAACGCCGGCGCGCCGCGACCCAGGCCCGCCACGAGGCCCTGGCCATGGGCCTGCGCCGCAAGGACGGCACCGGTGCCCTGCTGGGAGCCCGGGACCGCCTGACCGGTCTGCTCGGACCGGCGGCGGAGCTGCTGACCGTGGCGCCGGGACACGAGGTGGCGCTCGCCGCCGCGTTCGGGTCCGCGGCGGACGCGGTCGCGGTGACGTCCCCGGCCGCCGCCGCCGAGGCCATCCGACTGCTGCGCAAGCAGGACGGCGGCCGCGCCTCGCTCCTGCCCGCCGGCGCCCCCGCCCCCGCCCCCGCCACCGAGCCGGCCCCGGCTCCCGCGGGGCGGTACGCCGCCGACCTGGTCTCCGGTCCCGACGAGCTCATGCCCGCCGTACGACGCCTGCTGCGCGGGATCGTCGTCGTCGGCACCCTGGAGGACGCCGAGGACCTGGTCTACGCCCACCCCGAGCTGACCGCGGTCACCGCCGAGGGCGATCTCCTCGGCGCCCACTTCGCGCACGGCGGCTCCGCCGGCGCGCCCAGCCTGCTGGAGGTGCAGGCCTCCGTCGACGAGGCCGCCGCCGAGCTGGACGAGCTGGCCGTACGGTGCGAGGAGCTGACCGAGGCGCAGCACGCGGCCGCCGAACGGCGCCGGGAGTGCGCCGCGCTCGTCGAGGAGCTGGGGGAGCGGCGCCGGGCCGCCGACCGGGAGAAGTCGGCCGTCGCCCAGCGGCTGGGCCGGCTCGCCGGGCAGGCGCGCGGTGCCGCCGGGGAGGCCGAGCGGTCCGTGGCCGCCGCCGCCCGCGCCCAGGAGGCCCTCGACAAGGCGCTTCAAGAGGTCGAGGAGCTGGCGGAACGGCTCGCCGTCGCCGAGGAGATGCCGGTCGAGGAGGAACCGGACACCTCCGTGCGCGACCGGCTCGCCGCCGACGGCGCCAACGCGCGGCAGACCGAGATGGAGGCCCGCCTCCAGGTCCGTACGCACGAGGAACGGGTCAAGGGACTCGCCGGGCGGGCCGACTCGCTGGACCGGGCCGCCCGCGCCGAACGCGAGGCACGCGCGCGTGCCGAACAGCGGCGGGCGCGGCTGCGGCACGAGGCGACCGTGGCCGAGGCCGTCGCGTCCGGCGCCCGGCAGCTCCTCGCCCATGTCGAGGTCTCGCTGGGCCGCGCCGAGCAGGAGCGCGCCGCCGCCGAGGCCGCCAAGGCCCGCCGCGAGCAGGAACTGGCGGCCGCCCGCACCGAGGGCCGCGATCTGAAGGCGGAGCTGGACAAGCTCACCGACTCCGTGCACCGCGGCGAGGTCCTGGGCGCCGAGAAGCGGCTGCGGATCGAGCAGCTGGAGACCAAGGCGCTGGAGGAGCTGGGCGTCGAGCCGGCGGGGCTGGTCTCCGAGTACGGCCCCGACCAGCTCGTACCGCCGTCGCTGCCCGCCGAGGGGGAGCAGCTCCCGGAGGACCCCGACCATCCGCGCAACCGGCCCAAGCCGTTCGTGCGCGCCGAGCAGGAGAAGCGGCTCAAGTCCGCCGAGCGGGCCTACCAGCAGCTCGGCAAGGTGAACCCGCTCGCGCTGGAGGAGTTCGCGGCGCTGGAGGAGCGGCACCAGTTCCTCAGCGAGCAGCTGGAGGATCTGCGCAAGACGCGCGCCGATCTGCTCCAGGTGGTCAAGGAGGTCGACGAGCGCGTCGAGCAGGTCTTCACCGAGGCCTACCGGGACACCGCACGCGAGTTCGAGGGCGTCTTCAGCCGGCTCTTCCCGGGCGGTGAGGGACGCCTGGTCCTGACCGACCCCGACAACATGCTCACCACCGGTGTGGACGTCGAGGCCCGCCCGCCCGGCAAGAAGGTCAAGCGTCTGTCCCTGCTCTCCGGCGGTGAGCGCTCGCTGACGGCGGTCGCCCTGCTGGTGTCGATCTTCAAGGCCCGGCCGAGCCCGTTCTACGTCATGGACGAGGTCGAGGCCGCCCTCGACGACACCAACCTCCAGCGGCTCATCCGGATCATGCAGGAGCTGCAGGAGGCCTCCCAGCTCATCGTGATCACGCACCAGAAGCGCACGATGGAGGTCGCCGACGCCCTGTACGGCGTCTCCATGCAGGGCGACGGTGTGTCGAAGGTCATCAGCCAGCGGCTGCGCTGAGCGCCGCGAAGGCCCAGGTGAGGCCCTTCACTGCCTCCCGTCACCTTCAACTCTTCAATAAATGAACACATCACGACCTTGAGTGGTCTTGGAAGTCACACTCCTCTCCCTATTGACTTCGAAACTTGAAGGCATAGGGTCACCAGCGTTGCTTTTTCCTTCAGGTATCACGGCCTGAAGGGGCTGATCCCCCCATCCGGCGACGTTGCCGGGGGCCCGAGGAGTTACACGTGACCAGCACAGCGCAGGCGCAGCCAGCAGGAGCCAGGACGGCTCACCCCGAGCATCTCGGGCACGTCGTCTTCATCACGGCGGCGGCCGCCATGGGCGGCTTCCTCTTCGGCTACGACAGCTCCGTCATCAACGGCGCCAACGGCGGTATCCAGGCCCGCTTCGACCTCAGCTCCGGTGTCACCGGAACCGTCGCCGCCAGTGCCCTGCTCGGCAGCGCCCTGGGTGCCGCGATCGCCGGCCGCATAGCCGACCGCATCGGCCGTATCCGCGTCATGCAGATCGCGGCGGTGCTGTTCGCCGTGAGCGCCGTCGGGTCCGCGCTGCCCTTCGCCGCCTGGGACCTCGCCGCCTGGCGCGTCCTCGGCGGCATCGCCATCGGCATGGCCTCCGTCATCGGCCCGGCCTACATCGCCGAGGTCGCCCCGCCCGCCTACCGTGGCCGGCTCGCCTCGTTCCAGCAGGCCGCCATCGTCATCGGCATCGCGGTCTCCCAGCTCGTCAACTGGGCCATCCTCAACCTCGCCGACGGCGCCGAGCGCGGGCAGGTCGCGGGCCTGGAGGCCTGGCAGTGGATGCTCGGCGTGATGCTGGTGCCCGCCCTCGTCTACGGGCTGCTGTCCTTCGCCATTCCCGAGTCCCCGCGCTACCTGATCAGCGTCGGCCGCACCGCCGACGCCAAGAAGGTCCTCGCCGACGTCGAGGGCGACATCGACCTGGACGCCCGCGTCGCCGAGATCGACGACGCCATGCGCAGCGACCACAAGTCCACGTTCCGGGACCTGCTGGGCGGCCGCTTCGGTCTGCTGCCGATCGTGTGGATCGGTATCGGCCTGTCCGTCTTCCAGCAGTTGGTCGGCATCAACGTCATCTTCTACTACTCGAACCTGCTGTGGCAGTCCGTCGGCGTCGACCCGTCGAGCTCGTTCTTCTACTCGTTCGAGACCTCGATCATCAACATCCTCGGCACCGTGATCGCGATGATCTTCGTCGACCGCATCGGCCGCAAGCCGCTCGCCCTCATCGGCTCCATCGGCATGGGAATCTCCCTCGCGGCGGCCGCCTGGGCCTTCTCCTTCCAGCACGGCAACGACCCGCTGCCCACCGCGCAGGGCTATGTGGCGCTGATCGCCGCCAACGCCTTCGTGCTGTTCTTCGCCCTGTCCTGGGGCGTGGTCGTCTGGGTCATGCTCGGCGAGGTCTTCCCGAACAAGATCCGCGCCGCCGCCCTGGGCGTGGCCGCCTCGGCCCAGTGGATCGCCAACTGGCTGATCACGATCACCTTCCCGGACCTGGCGGAGTGGAACCTGTCGCTCACCTACGTCATGTACGCGGTGTTCGCCTTCCTCTCCATCCCCTTCATCCTCAAGTTCGTGCCCGAGACCAAGGGCAAGAAGCTGGAGGAGATGGGCTGACCGCCCCCGACCCGGGGAGAAGGGCCAAGTCCCCGCTGCCCCTCTCCCCGTAACCCGTCGCCGCCCCGGCTCGGCCACCGCCCGAGCCGGGGCGGCGCCGTGTCGTCCGCCGGTCAGGCGCCGAGGGCGGGCAGCACCCGCTCGCAGTACAGCGTGAGGCTGCGCCACCCTTCCTCCGGCGGCATCCCGCCGGCCAGCGGATGCAGTACGTGGTGGTCGTGGCCCAGCGCCACGCACTCCTCGGGCGTGACGATCCGGTACACGCCCTCGGCCCGCAGCTCCGCCACCGTCGTGGCCGCCGAGCGCACCGCCGAGCGGATGTCCCCGGACTGCCAGGAGGCGTAGGTGCGGGCCTCGTGCAGAAAGTGCCGGCCGTACGCGGCCCAGGCCCGGTCCGGGTCCTCGGCGATATGCAGCAGCGGGGTCTCGGCCGCCGGCATCATCACCCAGCCCTCGGTGCCGTACTCGGCCAGCCGCTCCGTGTAGTACGCCGCCAGCTCCGGCAGATGCGCGCTCGGGAAGAACGGCAGCCCGAGCCGGGCGGCCCGGCGGGCGGCGGCCTTCGAGGAACCGCCGACCAGGAGCAGCGGGTGCGGCTCGCTGGCCGGGCGCGGGGTGACCCGTACCGTACGGCCCCGGTACCCGAACGGCTCACCGGTCCACGCCTTCAGCAGCGTCTCCAGCAGCTCGTCCTGGAGCCGGCCGCGCCGCTTCCACTCCACGTCGAACATCGCGTACTCCTCGGGGCGGTACCCGATCCCGGCCACCGTCACCAGCCGGCCCCCGCCGATCAGGTCCAGGACCGCGATCTCCTCGGCGAGCCGCAGCGGGTCGTGCAGCGGGCCGATGATCGCGGAGACGGTGACGGCGAGGGTGCGGGTCGCGCCGAAGACCGCCGCCGCGAAGGCGAACGGGGAGGGCAGCCAGTTGTTCGCCGCCCCGTGGTGCTCCTCCGTCTGCACGGTGGTCACGCCGTGCCGGTCGGCGTAGGCGGCCATCTCCAGGGCGGCCCGGTAGCGGGCGGAGAGCGAGGCGGGGGTCGCGTCGGGCTCGACCAGGTTGAAGCGCACGACCGAGACGGGCATGGGGGTCCCCCTTCGCCGGGCGGGTGGCACGGCGGACCTTAGCTGACGGTGTGTCAGACATCCATAGCGGTGTCGCGGCACTCCATGGCCGATACTGGTCGGGTTATGGACATCGTCATCCTTGCTGTAGTCATCGCCGTGGTCGTGCTCGGCGCGGTCAGCGGGCTGGTCATCGGCACGCGCCGCAAGAAGCAGCTGCCCCCGCCGCCGCCCGCCGCCCCCGACATCACCGCCCCACCGGCCGAGCCGCACGTCGGCGACGAGGCCGAGACACCGAGCGACGAAGAGCGCCGGACCATAGAGGAGGTGGACCTTCCGGGCGGCGGAGCGACGGCCGTCGAGGAACCGCCCGTCGTCGAGGAGCTCCCGCCGACCGCGATCGAGGTGCCGGAACCGACCGCCGGCCGCCTGGTCCGGCTGCGCGCCCGGCTCTCCCGCTCCCAGAACGCCCTCGGCAAGGGCCTGCTCACGCTCCTGTCGCGTGAGCACCTGGACGAGGACACCTGGGAGGAGATCGAGGACACCCTGCTCACCGCCGACGTCGGTGTGCGGCCCACCCAGGAGCTGGTCGACAGCCTGCGTGAGCGCGTCAAGGTGCTCGGCACCCGCACCCCCGCGGAGCTGCGCGGCCTGCTGCGCGAGGAGCTGCTCAAGCTGGTCGGCACCGACATGGACCGCGTCGTGCGGACCGAGCCGGACGACCGCAAGCCCGGCATCGTGATGGTCGTCGGGGTCAACGGCACCGGCAAGACCACCACCACCGGCAAGCTCGCCCGGGTCCTGGTCGCCGACGGCAACAGCGTCGTCCTCGGCGCCGCCGACACCTTCCGGGCCGCCGCCGCCGACCAGCTCCAGACCTGGGGCGAGCGCGTCGGCGCCTACACCGTGCGCGGCCCCGAGGGCGGCGACCCCGCCTCCGTCGCCTTCGACGCGGTGAAGGAGGGCAAGGAGATGGGCTCCGACGTCGTCCTCATCGACACCGCCGGGCGCCTGCACACCAAGACCGGCCTCATGGACGAGCTCGGCAAGGTCAAGCGCGTCGTGGAGAAGCACGCGCCGCTCGACGAGGTGCTGCTCGTGCTCGACGCCACCACCGGGCAGAACGGCCTCGTGCAGGCCCGTGTCTTCGCCGAGGTCGTCGACATCACCGGCATCGTCCTCACCAAGCTGGACGGCACCGCCAAGGGCGGCATCGTCATCGCCGTCCAGCGCGAGCTGGGCGTCCCGGTCAAGCTGATCGGGCTCGGCGAGGGCGCCGACGACCTGGCGCCGTTCGAGCCCGAGGCGTTCGTCGACGCCCTGATCGGGGAGTGACCCCACCGGCCGCGAGCCCGTCGCAGCGCGCGAAGAAGCGCCCGCCACCCAAGGTGCAGTTGGGGGCGGGCGCTTCGCTGTGTACGACTGCTGCCTACGCGCGCGAACGGTGGGCCACGTAGGCCAGGGTGCCCAGCAGCAGACGGGCCGCCGGGGGCTTTGTCGCCGTGTCCAGCGAGGGGGAGCGCAGCCAGCGGGCCGGGCCCAGGCCGCCCCGGTCGGAGGGCGGCGCGGTGAGGTGGCTGCCGGGGCCGAGGCCGTGCAGATCGAGGTGGGTGGGGTCGTCCCAGCCCATGCGGTAGAGCAGCTCGGGCAGCTCGGCGGCGGCGCCGGGGGCGACCAGGAACTGGGCGCGGGCGTCGGGGGTGGCGATGACCGGGCCGAGGGGGAGGCCCATGCGCTCCAGCCGGGTCAGCGCCCGGCGGCCGGCCGGCTCGGCCACCTCGATCACGTCGAACGTCCGCCCGACCGGAAGCAGCACCGAGGCGCCCGGGTACTCCGACCACGCCTTGGTGACCTCGTCGAGGGTGGCGCCGGCCGGGATGACGGGGGCGAGGTCCAGGGGGTGCGCGCCGGGGGCCGCGCAGCCGGAGCGGCCGCAGGAGCAGACGCCCGCCGTGGCCCGCGCGCCGGGCACCACGTCCCAGCCCCACAGTCCGGTGAACTCGGCCACGGCGGTGCACTCCGAGGAGCGGCCGCGCCGACGCGCGCCGGATCGGATCTCCCGGATACCGCCGATCGTGAAGCCCATGCCCCCTCCAACGGGTCCAGCGCGCCGCTGGTTACGGCACGAAAGCGGATCGTGACCCTCTGTATTCCCTGGAGGGCCGGATACCCCGGGCGCCGCGGCGTCCATGGCGGCGCGTTGGGGTGTGCGGGGTGGTGGAACGGTCAACACGCGCCCCTCGGTGCTCCGTTCCGCCCACTTCCGGCCGTCCTATGTCAAGTGAATCGCGTTGCGGCGCCCGTGAGTTCATTCGAAGGGGTGGCGAATGGTGGCGATTCCGCGAACGCCATGGCTGCACCAGTGATCGTAGGATTACCGTGTGTGCACGAGGCCTCGGGGCACATGCACGTGTGGGTATGCCGCGGGCAAGTCGGGTTTCCGTTCGAAGGGTGACAACTGCCAGACGAGCGACGGTGTTTACCGGCATTCTGATAGGGCTTGGCGCACTCGGTGACAAGTGGTCCAAGGGATGGGGGCGTTCCAGTGAGCGGCAACGGCGGAAGCGGTACGAGTGCCACCGGCGCGTCGCACACGGACAAGCGCCCGAACGACCTCCTCTCCTCCTGGTTCGTGCGCAGTGGCTGGTCCAAGGGCGAGCTGGCCCGCCAGGTGAACCGCCGGGCCCGTCAGCTGGGCGCCAACCACATCTCGACGGACACCTCCCGTGTCCGCCGCTGGCTCGACGGCGAGAACCCCCGCGAGCCGATCCCCAGGATCCTGTCCGAGCTGTTCTCCGAGCGGTTCGGCTGTGTCGTCTCCGTCGAGGACCTCGGCCTGCGCGCCGCCCGCCAGTCGCCGTCGGTGTCCGGGGTCGACCTGCCCTGGACCGGACCGCAGACGGTCGCCCTGCTCAGCGAGTTCTCCCGCAGCGATCTGATGCTGGCGCGGCGCGGCTTCCTCGGCAGCTCCCTCGCCCTGTCCGCCGGGCCGGCGCTGATCGAGCCGATGCAGCGCTGGCTGGTCCCGGCCCCGGCAGCGGACCGCGACTCCCGGGCCGTCCCGTCCTCCCGGGCCCGCGGCCGCCTGTCCAAGCCCGAGCTGGACCTGCTGCAGTCCACCACCGTGATGTTCCGGCAGTGGGACGCCCAGTGCGGCGGCGGCCTGCGCCGCAAGGCCGTCGTCGGGCAGCTGCACGAGGTGACCGATCTGCTCCAGGAGCCGCAGCCCGAGGCCACCACCCGCACCCTGTTCAAGGTCGCCGCCGAGCTCGCCGAGCTGGCCGGCTGGATGTCGTACGACGTCGGGCTGCAGCCCACCGCGCAGAAGTACTTCGTCCTCGCGCTGCACGCCGCAAAGGAGGCCGGCGACCGGCCGCTCGGCTCGTACGTCCTGTCCAGCATGAGCCGGCAGATGATCCACCTCGGCCGGCCCGACGACGCGCTGGAGCTGATCCACCTCGCGCAGTACGGCAGCCGGGACTGCGCCAGCCCCCGCACGCAGTCCATGCTGTATGCGATGGAGGCCCGCGCCTACGCCAACATGGGCCAGCCCGGCAAGTGCAAGCGGGCCGTCCGCATGGCCGAGGACACCTTCGCCGAGGCCGACGAGTGGGACGAGCCGGACCCCGACTGGATCCGCTTCTTCTCCGAGGCCGAGCTGTACGGGGAGAACAGCCACTCCTTCCGTGACCTCGCCTACGTGGCCGGCCGCAGCCCCGCCTACGCCTCGCTCGCCGAGCCCGTCATGCAGCGGGCCGTGGAGCTGTTCGCCGAGGACAGCGAGCACCAGCGGTCGTACGCGCTGAACCTCATCGGGATGGCCACCGTGCATCTGCTGCGGCGCGAGCCCGAGCAGAGCGTCGGCTACGCCGAGCGCGCCATGCGGATCGCCAAGAAGGTCCGCTCCGAGCGTGTGAACACTCGTATCCGAAAGACGGTCGACACCGCCGTCCGCGACTTCGGGGATCTGGCCGAGGTCGTCGACCTGACCGAAAAGCTCGCCGTGGAACTGCCCGAGAGCGCGGAGGCGGTCTGACCACGCGTGTGTCCCCAGGGCACCCCTGACCCCGGCCGCGGCCGGCCCTCCCGAACTGCCCGACTCGGCTCCCCCATGCCAGGTCATCGGAAGGCCGACCGCGGCCGGTTTGCATCCCTCCACGAAGGTTGCGCCACGATAACGATCGAGCGGACACGGATCCGGCAGTTCATCGACGCGTAACACGCGAGGGACCTTCGTCACGGCGGCGAAACAACGAGGGGCTTCCACCGAAACCGCGCTGCGCCAATCTCTTGGCCCATACCGGCCCACCCCTCACTCCGCTCAGGCTTCGCCCGCACGGGGCCGCCGTACCTATGACGAGGAGACGCCGATGGCATCAGCCATCACGCTTGCGGCAGACGCTCCCGAGTTGTCCGCCGCCAACACAGGTTTCATGCTCATCTGTTCCGCCCTGGTGATGCTCATGACCCCGGGCCTGGCCTTCTTCTACGGAGGCATGGTCCGCGTCAAGAGCACACTGAACATGCTGATGATGAGCTTCATCAGCCTGGGGATCGTCACCATCCTGTGGGTGCTGTACGGCTTCTCCCTGGCGTTCGGCACCGACTCCGGCGGCCTCATCGGCTGGTCCTCCGACTTCGTCGGCCTCAGCGGGATCGGACTGACCGAGCTCTGGGACGGCTACACCATCCCGGTCTACGTCTTCGCCGTCTTCCAGCTGATGTTCGCCGTCCTCACGCCCGCCCTGATCAGCGGCGCCCTCGCGGACCGCGTGAAGTTCACGGCCTGGGCGCTGTTCATCACCCTGTGGGTCACGATCGTGTACTTCCCGGTCGCCCACTGGGTCTGGGGCTCCGGCGGCTGGGCCTTCGAGCTCGGCGTGATCGACTTCGCCGGTGGTACGGCCGTCCACATCAACGCGGGTGCCGCGGCGCTCGGCGTGATCCTGGTCATCGGCAAGCGCGTCGGCTTCAAGAAGGACCCGATGCGCCCGCACAGCCTCCCGCTGGTCATGCTCGGCGCCGGCCTGCTGTGGTTCGGCTGGTTCGGCTTCAACGCCGGCTCGTGGCTCGGCAACGACGACGGCGTCGGCGCGCTGATGTTCGTCAACACGCAGGTCGCCACCGGTGCCGCCGTCCTCGGCTGGCTCGCCTACGAGAAGATCCGCCACGGCGCGTTCACCACCCTCGGTGCCGCCTCCGGCGCGGTCGCCGGCCTCGTCGCGATCACCCCGGCCGGTGGCGCGGTCTCCCCGCTCGGCGCCATCGCCGTCGGTCTCATCGCCGGTGTCCTGTGCGCCATGGCGGTCGGCCTGAAGTACCGGTTCGGCTACGACGACTCCCTCGACGTGGTCGGCGTCCACCTCGTCGGCGGCGTCCTCGGCTCGCTGCTGATCGGCTTCTTCGCCACCGGCGGCGGCCAGTCCGACGTGGCCGGCCTCTTCTACGGCGGCGGCCTCGACCAGTTCTGGAAGCAGTGCGCCGGTGTCTTCGGCGTCCTCGCCTACTCGCTGATCGCCTCTGCGGTCCTCGCCTTCCTGCTCGACAAGACGATCGGGATGCGCGTCTCCGAGGACGAGGAGATCGCCGGCATCGACCAGGCCGAGCACGCCGAGACCGCATACGACTTCAGCGGTGCCGGTGGCGGTGCCGCCCGTACCGCCGCGACCCCGGCCCCGGTCGCCGCGGCCGAGAGCAAGAAGGTGGACGCATGAAGCTCATCACCGCAGTGGTCAAGCCCCACCGGCTCGACGAGATCAAGGAAGCCCTCCAGGCCTTCGGAGTACACGGCCTGACGGTCACCGAGGCCAGCGGCTACGGTCGTCAGCGGGGCCACACCGAGGTCTACCGCGGTGCCGAGTACACCGTCGACCTGGTCCCGAAGATCCGCATCGAGGTCCTGGCCGAGGACGACGACGCCGAACAGCTGATCGACGTCATCGTCAAGGCCGCCCGCACCGGCAAGATCGGCGACGGCAAGGTCTGGTCCCTGCCCGTCGAGACGGCCGTCCGGGTCCGGACCGGCGAGCGCGGCCCCGACGCGCTCTGACCAGACGAAGAACAGGAGCTGCCGGGTGTCGAGTACGGATGTGCGTGACAAAGCAGAGGACTCGGGACCCAGCGGCTACGCGGCGGCCCGGCTGCGCCTCCTCACCGAGGGGGCGCGGTCCGGGCCGCCGCGCCGCTCCGCCCTCGCCCAGCTCACCGACGACTGGCTGACCGGCCTGTTCGCGGCGGGCGCCGAGGCCACCCGGGGCGTCGCCCTGGTCGCCGTCGGTGGCTACGGACGCGGCGAGCTGTCCCCGCGCAGCGACCTCGACCTCCTGCTGCTGCACGACGGAGGGGACGCAACGGCGGTCGCCACCCTGGCCGACCGGATCTGGTACCCCGTCTGGGACCTCGGCCTCGCCCTCGACCACTCCGTGCGCACCCCCGCCGAGGCCCGCAAGACCGCCGCCGACGACCTCAAGGTGCAGCTCGGCCTGCTGGACGCCCGGCACATCGCCGGTGACCTCGGCCTCACCACGGGCCTGCGCACCGCCGTCCTCGCCGACTGGCGCAACCAGGCCGCCAAACGGCTCCCCGAGCTCCAGGAGCTGTCCGCCGAGCGCGCCGAACGCCAGGGCGAACTCCAGTACCTCCTGGAACCCGACCTCAAGGAGGCCCGCGGCGGGCTGCGGGACGCCACCATCCTGCGCGCCGTCGCCGCCTCCTGGCTGGCGGACGCCCCCCGCGAGGGCCTCGCCGACGCCCGCCGCCGCCTCCTCGACGTCCGCGACGCCCTGCACCTCGCCACCGGCCGGGCCACCGACCGGCTCGCCCTGCAGGAACAGGACCAGGTCGCCGCCGAGCTCGGACTCCTCGACGCCGACACCCTGCTGCGCCAGGTCTACGAGGCGGCCCGGGTCATCTCGTACGCCAGCGACGTCACCTGGCGCGAGGTCGGCCGTGTGCTGCGCTCCCGTGCCGTACGGCCCCGGCTGAGGGCCATGCTGGGCGGCGGGAAACCCACCGCGGAACGCTCCCCGCTGGCCGAGGGCGTCGTCGAACAGGACGGCGAGGTCGTGCTCGCCCGCGCCGCGCGCCCCGACCGCGACCCCGTGCTGCCGCTGCGGGCCGCGGCCGCCGCCGCCCAGGCCGGACTCCCGCTCTCCCTGCACGCCGTCCGCCGTATGGCCACCGGGGTGCGCCCCCTGCCCACGCCGTGGCCCGCCGAGGCCCGCGAGCAGCTCGTCACCCTGCTGGGCTCGGGCCGGCCGACCGTGGAGGTCTGGGAGGCCCTGGAGGCGGAAGGGCTGATCACCCACTTCCTGCCCGACTGGGAGCGGGTCCGCTGCCGCCCCCAGCGCAACGCCGTGCACGTCTGGACCGTCGACCGGCACCTCATCGAGACCGCCGTACGCGCCTCCGAGTTCACCCGCCGCGTCCACCGCCCCGACCTGCTCCTGGTCGCCGCGCTGCTCCACGACATCGGCAAGGGCTGGCCCGGCGACCACTCGGTGGCCGGCGAGATCATCGTCAAGGACATGGCGGCCCGGATCGGCTTCGACCGCGACGACGTGGCCGTGCTCGCCACCCTCGTCCGGCACCATCTGCTGCTCGTCGAGACCGCCACCCGGCGGGACCTGGAGGACCCGGCGACCGTCCGCGCCGTCGCCGACGCCGTCGGCTCGCCCGGCACGCTGGAGCTGCTGCACGCCCTCACCGAGGCGGACGCCCTCGCCACCGGCCCCGCCGCCTGGTCGGCCTGGCGCGGCTCCCTCGTCGCCGACCTGGTCAAACGGGTCGGCGCGGTCCTCGCCGGGGACGTCCCCGAGGAGCCGGAGGCCGCCGCGCCCACCGCCGAGCAGGAACGGCTCGCCCTGGAGGCCGTCGCCATCGGCAGCCCCGTCCTGGCCCTGCGCGCCCAGACCGAGCCACCGGCCGAGGAACGGCCGGCAGGCGACCCGGAACCCCTCGGCGTGGAGCTCCTCATCGCCGTACCCGACCAGCCGGGCGTGCTGCCCGCCGTGGCCGGCGTTCTCGCCATGCACCGGCTGACCGTGCGCACCGCCGAGCTGAGGGCCCTGGACCTGCCCGACGGCGTCGACGGCTCCGTCCTCCTGCTGAACTGGCGGGTCGCCGCCGAGTACGGCTCCCTGCCGCAGGCGACCCGGCTGCGCGCCGACCTCGTACGGGCGCTGGACGGGTCGCTGGACATCGCCGGGCGGCTCGCGGAGCGGGACGCCGCCTATCCGCGGCGGCGCGGGGTCGTGGCGCCGCCGCCCCGGGTCACCGTGCACCCGGCCGCGTCCCGGCTGGCCACCGTCATCGAGGTCCGCGCCCAGGACGCGCCGGGCCTGCTGTTCCGGATCGGCCGGGCGCTGGAGGACGCGAGCGTGCGGGTGCGCAGCGCCCACGTCAGCACGCTCGGCGCCAACGCCGTCGACGCGTTCTATGTCACAGGGCCCGAGGGCGCGCCCCTGCCCGGTGAGGAGGCCGTGTCCGTGGCCCGCAAGCTGGAGGAGACACTGCGGGGCTGACCCGGGGGATCCCGGTCACCTGTGTCGCCGGGATACCCTGGAGGGCGATTCCCAGCTGCCACCGACCCCGAGGACCGCGAGCGCCGTGTTCGATACTCTTTCCGATCGCCTCTCAGCGACGTTCAAGAACCTGCGTGGCAAGGGACGGCTCTCCGAAGCGGACATCGACGCCACCGCGCGCGAGATCCGTATCGCGCTCCTCGAAGCCGACGTGGCGCTGCCCGTCGTGCGGACGTTCATCAAGAACGTCAAGGAGCGGGCGCTCGGCGCCGAGGTCTCCAAGGCGCTGAACCCCGCCCAGCAGGTCCTGAAGATCGTCAACGACGAGCTCGTCACGATCCTGGGCGGCGAGACCCGCCGGCTGCGCTTCGCCAAGCAGCCGCCCACCGTGATCATGCTGGCCGGTCTGCAGGGTGCCGGTAAGACCACCCTCGCGGGCAAGCTCGGCCGCTGGCTGAAGGAGCAGGGCCACTCGCCGCTGCTCGTCGCCGCCGACCTGCAGCGCCCGAACGCCGTGAACCAGCTGAGCGTCGTCGCCGAGCGCGCCGGTGTCGCGGTCTACGCCCCCGAGCCGGGCAACGGCGTCGGCGACCCGGTCAAGGTCGCCAAGGACTCCATCGAGCACGCCAAGGCCAAGGTCCACGACATCGTCATCGTGGACACCGCCGGCCGGCTCGGCATCGACCAGGAGATGATGCAGCAGGCCGCGGACATCCGCGACGCCGTCTCCCCGGACGAGATCCTCTTCGTCGTCGACGCGATGATCGGTCAGGACGCGGTCAACACCGCCGAGGCCTTCCGCGACGGCGTCGGCTTCGACGGCGTGGTGCTCTCCAAGCTCGACGGCGACGCCCGCGGTGGTGCCGCCCTGTCGATCCGGCAGATCACCGGCAAGCCGATCATGTTCGCCTCCAACGGCGAGAAGCTCGACGAATTCGACGCCTTCCACCCTGACCGGATGGCCTCCCGCATCCTCGACATGGGTGACCTGCTCACCCTGATCGAGCAGGCGGAGAAGACGTTCAGCCAGGAAGAGGCCGAGAAGATGGCCTCCAAGCTGGCGTCCAAGAAGGGCCAGGACTTCACCCTGGACGACTTCCTGGCCCAGATGGAGCAGGTCCGGAAGATGGGCAGCATCTCCAAGCTGCTCGGCATGCTCCCGGGCATGGGCCAGATCAAGGACCAGATCAACAACCTGGACGAGCGGGACGTCGACCGCACCGCCGCGATCATCAAGTCGATGACCCCGGCCGAGCGCCAGGAACCGACGATCATCAACGGCTCCCGTCGCGCCCGTATCGCCAAGGGCTCCGGCGTCGAGGTCAGCGCCGTGAAGAACCTCGTCGAGCGGTTCTTCGAGGCCCGCAAGATGATGTCCCGCATGGCCCAGGGTGGCGGAATGCCGGGCATGCCGGGGATGCCGGGCATGGGTGGCGGCCCCGGCCGCTCCAAGAAGCAGCCGAAGAAGGCCAAGGGCAAGCAGCGCTCCGGGAACCCGATGAAGCGCAAGCAGCAGGAGCAGGAGGAGGCCGCCCGCCGCGCCGCCGCCGCGCAGGGCGGCGGGGCCTTCGGGGTGCCGGGCCAGCAGGCCGGACAGGACTTCGAGCTGCCCGACGAGTTCAAGAAGTTCATGGGCTGACCGCTCCCGTACGCCGCACAGGGCGTCCCTCCTCCGGGAGGGGCGCCCTTGCGCATGCCGAGGCCCCGCGACTGCCGTAACGTCCAGATATGAGCGATTCCGCGCCACGACGGAAGGCTCCGGACCAGCCGTGGCGCACCGAGGGCACACCGGAGGAGCCGCCCGGGCGGTCCGGCGGGCGGCGGATGCGCGGCCGCTGGTGGGGGCTGGCCGTCACCGCGGTGGTCGTGTTCCTGCTCGCCTACATCGGCCTGAACTACCTCGACCGGGGCGACGAGCCGACGATCTCGTACACCGAGTTCAGCCGCCAGGTGCAGGCGGACAACGTCTCGAAGATCTACTCCAAGGGCGACGCCATCCAGGGCGAGCTGAAGAGCGCCCGGGACGCCCCCGGCGACCACGGCGACTACACCACGTTCCGCACCCAGCGCCCGGCGTTCGCCGAGGACGACCTCTGGCAGGAGCTGAACAGCCGGGGCGTCACCGTGACCGCGGAACCGGTCGTCAAGGAGCGCGGCGCCCTCACCAACCTGCTGATCTCCCTCGCGCCGATCGTCATCATCGTCGCCGTGTGGATCTTCATCGCCCGGCGGTTCGGCCCCGGCCGGGGCGGCGCCGGCGGCATGTTCGGACGCAAGCCGCCGCCCAAACCGGTCGAGCTGCTGCCCGGCCGGCACCGCACGACCTTCGCCGACGTCGCCGGCATCGACGAGGTCAAGGGCGAACTCGACGACGTCGTCGACTTCCTGGAACACCCCGACGCCTACCGCGCGATGGGCGCCAAGATGCCCCGTGGCGTCCTCCTCGCGGGCTCGCCCGGCACCGGCAAGACCCTGCTCGCCCGGGCCGTGGCCGGCGAGGCCGGCGTGCCCTTCTTCTCCGCCTCCGCGTCCGAGTTCATCGAGATGATCGTCGGCGTCGGCGCCTCCCGCGTCCGGGAACTGTTCGGCGAGGCCCGCAAAGTGGCACCGTCGATCATCTTCATCGACGAGATCGACACCATCGGCCGCGTCCGCAGCGGCGGCGCCTCCGTCAGCGGCCACGACGAACGCGAGCAGACCCTCAACCAGATCCTCACCGAGATGGACGGCTTCACCGGTTCCGAGGGCGTCATCGTCATCGCGGCCACCAACCGCGCCGACATCCTCGACCCCGCCCTGACCCGCCCCGGCCGCTTCGACCGCGTCGTCAACGTCTCCCCGCCGGACCGCCGCGGCCGCGAGGCCATCCTGCGCATCCACACCCGTGACATCCCGCTCGCCGACGACGTCGACCTCACCCAGCTGGCCCGCACCACCCCCGGCATGACCGGCGCCGACCTGGCTAACCTCGCCAACGAGGGCGCCCTCCTCGCCGTCAAACGCGGCCAGTCCCAGGTCACCGCCACGGACCTGTCCGAGGCACTGGAGAAGGTCCAGCTCGGCGCCGAACGCACCCTCGTCATGCCCGAGGAGGACCGCCGGCGCACCGCCTACCACGAGAGCGGCCACGCCCTGCTCGGCATGCTCCAGCCCGGCGCCGACCCGGTCCGCAAGGTCACCATCGTGCCGCGCGGCCGCGCCCTCGGCGTCACCATGTCCACCCCGGAGGTGGAGCGGTACGCGCACTCCGAGGAGTATCTGCGCGGCCGCATCATCGGCGCCCTGGGTGGCATGGCCGCCGAGGAGGAGGTCTACGGCGTCGTCACCACCGGCGCGGAGAACGACCTCGAACAGGTCACCGCCATCGCCCGCGGCATGGTCGCCCGCTGGGGCATGAGCGAGGCCGTCGGCCGGCTGTCCGCCCTGCCCAGCGACGCCCAGCAGGCGTACGGGCTCTCCGCGGCCCCCCGCACCCTGGACGTCATCGACGCCGAGATGCGCCGCATCGTCGACGACTGCTACGAGGAGGCCCGCCGCAAGCTCCGCGAGCACCGCGACCGGCTGGACGCCCTCGCGGCGGCACTGCTGGAACAGGAGACCCTGGAGGAGGCCGACGCCTACCGGGTCGCCGGCATCCCGCGCCTCGCCAAGAGCGAGACCGCCTAGCTCACGGCACGCGACAGCTCACGGCACGCGCGCGATGAGGTACCGGAAGACGTTCGGCATCCACACCGTCCCGTCCCGCCGCTGATGCGGATGCAGCGCCTCCGCCAGCTCCTTGTCGACCTGCACCTGGTCCGTCGCCGTGACCGCCGCGTCGAACAGCCCCGTCGACAGCAGCCCCCGTACGGCGCTGTCCACGTCCGCGTACCCGAACGGGCAGGCCACCCGCCCCGAACCGTCGATCCGCAGCCCTGCCCGCTGGGCGACCTCCTCCAGGTCGTCCCGCAGCGCCGGACGCCAACTGCCCGCGTTCCGCAGCGGATCCGCCAGCTTCGTGGCGACCCGCAGCACCGACGTCGTCGCACACCGCTCGGGCGGCCCCCAGCCGGCCAGCACCACCGGCGAGCCCCGCCCGGCGAGCGGAGTCGCGGCCGCCAGCAGACCCGCCAGCCCTTCCGCGTCACCCGCCAGGCACCCGATCGGCTCGAAGGCCGTCACGACCGTGAAGGCGGACGAACCCGGCTCCCTCGCGTCCCCGAGGGCGTCGACCAGCCGGGTCCCGCTCCGCGCGCCCGCGTCGCCGTTCGCCGGGAGCAGCCGCTGCCGCGCCAGGGCCAGCCGCTCGGGGGCGGACGCGTCGACGCCGGTGACGGCCGCGCCTCTGGACGCTGCCATCAGCAGGGCGAGTCCGCTGCCGCAGCCCAGGCCCAGCAGCCGGCTGCCGGGACCCACCTCCAAGCGCTCGTAGACCGCCTCGTAGAGCGGGACCAGCATCCGCTCCTGGATCTCGGACCAGTCACGCGCGCGTGCACACGGGTCCACGCGGGGTGCCCGGCCCGCGCGAGGCAGATGCTGCCGCACGAGCGTAGGTGTCATGTAAAGCGCCCCAATCCGCCGAGAGTTGTCGCCATGCCCGCTTCCGTCGCCCCCGTGGCACGCGCTCGCGCTCCCCCCGTATGCCAGGTAACTCCGCGCCCGTCCCCGCGTCCAGGGGTTGCGGGGCCCTGCTTGTGGCTTCCCCGTGTCCGTGGCCAAAATTCACATTCCGGTAATCGAAGCCCGTACGATCCCGACATGGCCAAGGCACCCGTACTCACGCCCCGGACGGACGACTTCCCGCGCTGGTACCAGGACCTGGTCGCCAAGGCGGAGCTGGCCGACAACGGACCGGTGCGCGGCACCATGGTCATCCGCCCGTACGGGTACGGCCTGTGGGAGCGCATGCAGGCCGAGATGGACGCCCGCATCAAGGCCACCGGCACACAGAACGCCTACTTCCCGGTGCTGATCCCGCAGTCCTCCCTGGCCCGCGAGGCCGACCACGTCGAGGGGTTCGCCCCCGAACTCGCGGTCGTCACCCACGGCGGCGGCAAGCCGCTGGAGGAGCCCGCCGTGGTCCGGCCCACCTCCGAGATGATCGTCAACGAGTACTTCGCGAAGTGGGTGCAGAGCTACCGCGATCTGCCGCTGCTGATCAACCAGTGGGCCAACGTGGTGCGTTGGGAGCTGCGGCCGCGTCTGTTCCTGCGCACGACCGAGTTCCTCTGGCAGGAGGGCCACACCGCGCACGCCACCTACGAGGAGGCCCGCGCCTTCGCCGCGCGCATCCACCGCGACGTCTACGAGGACTTCATGGTGAACGTCCTCGCCATGGACGTCCTGCCCGGCCGCAAGACCGCGAAGGAGCGCTTCGCCGGAGCCGTCAACACCCTCACCCTCGAAGGCATGATGGGCGACGGCAAGGCCCTCCAGATGGCCACCAGCCATGAACTCGGCCAGAACTTCGCCAAGGCGTTCGACACGCGCTATCTCTCCCCGGAGGGCCGGCAGGAACTCGTCTGGCAGACCTCCTGGGGCTCCACCACCCGCATGATCGGCGCGCTGGTGATGATGCACGGCGACGACGACGGACTGCGCGTCCCGCCCCGGCTGGCGCAGACCCAGGTCGTCGTGATCGCGGTCAAGGGCGACGAACAGGTTCTGGCCAAGGTCCGCGAGACCGGCGACCGGCTCGCCGCCGCGGGTCTGCGCGTCCATGTCGACGACCGCACGGACACCCCCTTCGGCCGCCGCGCGGTCGACTGGGAACTCAAGGGCGTCCCGGCCCGCGTCGAGGTCGGCCCCCGTGACCTGGCCGCCGGCACCGCGATGCTGGCCCGGCGGATCCCCGGCGGCAAGGAGCCCGTCGCCCTCGACACGCTCCCCGCCCGGCTGCCCGCACTCCTCGAGGAGGACCAGGCGCTGCTCCTCGCACAGTCCCGCGAGCGCCGCGCCTCCCGGACGGCGGACGTGGCCACCGCCGACGAGGCCGTGGAGGCGGTGACCGCCGGCGGCTGGGCACGCCTGCCGTGGGCCGCGCTCGGCCCGGAAGGGGAGGCCAGGCTCGCCGAGCACGCGGTGACCGTACGGTGTCTGGTCGCCGGGGACGGGTCGGTGCCCGACGCCGAGGACGCACCCGGTAACGTCGCGGTCGTCGCGCGCGCTTACTGAGATGACGCCGGGGGAGCGACAGCGACCGAAACGCCTCTTGCGCACACGCCCATCACAGGGGTGACCGCGTCTGGACACGGCCTACGCGCCGGGTCGTACGTCAGGCTACGCACCGGCTTGGTACGAGCTGTAAGCCTTTCTCCGCAGATCAGCGCACCCGCCCTCGTCGGTGCGCATCATTCCCGACTGACGGGTACGTGCAAATTATTTGGGATGCCCTGGAATCGGAACACAGCGGCACCCCGGCTCGTTGTCATTACGTGAGCACGACACAGACACCACCTGTTCTCGCCGCAGAGCTGGCACAGGCGTGGGCCGACATTCAGCGGTACCACCCCGAGCTGCCGGATCTCGCCGCGCCAGAGTCCCTGATCGGGGAGTCGTCGTCCGCGTGCGGTCACGAACTCTCCTTCGAGCGACTGCTCCATGAGGCAGTCCACGGCATCGCCGCCGCCCGCGGCATCCGGGACACGTCCCGGGCCGGCCGCTACCACAACCGCAGATTCCTCACCATCGCCGAGGAGCTGGGCCTGGACCATCCCGAGGAGCCGCACCCGAGCAGCGGTTTCTCCCTGGTCACGCTCAACCCCGAGGCCAAGCGCCGCTACCGGCCGACCATCGAGCGCCTCCAGCGGGCCCTCAAGGCCCATACAGCGGCGACCTCCTCCGACACCGGCAGGACCTTCCGGGGCCCGGCCGCACGGCACGGCTCCTCCGGAGGCGGCGTCCGCGTCAAGGCGGTCTGCGACTGCGGCCGCAACGTCCGCGTCGTCCCCTCGGTCCTCGCCCAGGCCCCGATCGTGTGCGGCGGCTGCGGCAAGCCGTTCCGCATCCCGGAGGTCATGGGAGCGGCGTGACGCACTCGCGCGGCGTCCGGCACCGGCATCTCGTGGCTGCCGGTCAGGGACGCGGAGCGAGGCGGGTGCCGTCCTGACCCGGACCGCCGTACCGCCGAGGTGCGGCACGGCCCGGTGAGGGCGGCATCCCGCGGCGTCGGGCCGGTCGTGGCCGATGCTCACCGGCACCCGGTTCGCCGGGTGCCCCTTCGTCATGCCCGCGCGCTGCCGTCCGCCCGCGGCAGGGAGCGACCCGCCGGGTGTGGCACAATGGCTAGCTGTACTCGACAGCCGCACAGGACCCCTCTCTCCTCCGGCTGACGCGTCCATCGGGCACTCGGGTACCGCAACCCCACGCGGCAGTCCTGCCGTGCCCAACCACGTCAAATCCAGGAGAACCCACTCCAGTGGCAGTCAAGATCAAGCTGAAGCGTCTGGGCAAGATCCGTTCGCCTCACTACCGCATCGTCGTCGCCGACTCCCGCACCCGTCGTGACGGCCGTGCGATCGAGGAGATCGGCAAGTACCACCCGACCTACAACCCGTCGGTCATCGAGGTGGACGCCGAGCGCGTGGCGTACTGGCTGGGTGTCGGCGCGCAGCCGACCGAGCCCGTCCTCGCCATCCTGAAGAAGACCGGCGACTGGCAGAAGTTCAAGGGCGAGCCCGCCCCGGCTCCGCTGCTGACCGCCGAGCCGAAGAAGGCGCGCCCGTCGTTCGAGGCCCTCGGCGGCGACGACGAGGGCAAGGGTGAGGCGATCACCCAGAAGAAGAAGGCGGAGAAGAAGGACGAGGCCCCGGCCGAGTCCGAGTCGGCCGAGGCCTGAGCATGCTCGAGGAGGCTCTCGAGCACCTCGTGAAGGGCATCGTCGACAACCCTGACGATGTGCAGGTCGCCTCGCGCAACCTGCGCCGCGGGCGTGTGCTGGAGGTCCGGGTCCACCCCGACGACCTCGGGAAGGTGATCGGCCGCAACGGCCGCACCGCACGCGCTCTGCGCACCGTCGTGGGCGCCATCGGCGGCCGCGGTGTCCGTGTCGACCTCGTCGACGTGGACCACGTCCGCTGACGCCGAACACAGCACCGGCTCGGGCCGGGGAGGGCCACTGGCCGTCCCCGGCCCGTAGTCGTAAGGACAGGAGACAGTGAAGACGTGCAGCTGGTAGTCGGACGGATCGGCCGGGCCCACGGCATCAAGGGCGAGGTCACCGTCGAGGTACGCACCGACGAGCCGGAGCTGCGGCTCGCGCCCGGGGCCGTGCTCGCCACCGATCCCGCCTCCACGGGACCCCTCACCATCGAGAGCGGCCGCGTCCACAGCGGACGCCTCCTGCTGCGCTTCGAGGGCGTACGCGACCGCACCGGCGCCGAAGCCCTGCGCAACACCCTCCTCATCGCCGACGTCGACCCCGACGAGCTGCCCGAGGAGGAGGACGAGTACTACGACCACCAGCTCATGGACCTGGACGTGGTCACCGCCGACGGCACCGAGGTCGGCCGTATCACCGAGATCTCGCACCTGCCCACCCAGGACCTCTTCATCGTGGAGCGGCCCGACGGCAGCGAGGTCATGATCCCGTTCGTCTCCGAGATCGTCTCCGAGATCGACCTGGAGGAGCAGCGGGCCGTCATCACCCCGCCGCCCGGCCTCATCGACGACCGCGCCGAGATCGCCTCCACCCGCGACGCGGAGGCCGAGAGCTGATGCGGCTCGACGTCGTCACGATCTTCCCCGAGTACCTCGACCCGCTGAACGTCTCCCTCGTCGGCAAGGCACGTGCGCGCGGGCAGCTGAACGTCCAGGTCCACGACCTGCGCCAGTGGACCTACGACCGCCACAACACCGTCGACGACACCCCGTACGGCGGCGGCCCCGGCATGGTCATGAAGACCGAGCCCTGGGGCGACGCGCTGGACTCCGTCCTCGCCGACGGCTACGAGGGCGGCGCGGGCCGGCCCACCCTGATCGTCCCCACTCCCAGCGGACGCCCCTTCACCCAGGAACTCGCCGTCGAACTGTCCGAGCGGCCCTGGCTGATCTTCACCCCGGCCCGCTACGAGGGCATCGACCGCCGTGTCATCGACGAGTACGCCACCCGGATGCCCGTCCACGAGGTGTCCATCGGCGACTACGTCCTCGCCGGCGGCGAGGCGGCCGTCCTCGTCATCACCGAGGCCGTGGCCCGCCTGCTGCCCGGCGTCCTCGGCAACGCCGAGTCGCACCGCGACGACTCCTTCGCGCCCGGTGCCATGGCGAGCCTGCTCGAAGGTCCCGTGTACACCAAGCCGCCCGAGTGGCGCGGCCGGGACATCCCGGAGGTGCTGCTCAGCGGCCACCACGGGAAGATCGCCCGCTGGCGCCGCGACGAGGCGCTGCGGCGCACCACGGCCAACCGTCCCGATCTGATCGAACGCTGCGAGCCCGCCGCGTTCGACAAGAAGGACCGCGAGATGCTCTCCATCCTGGGCTGGATGCCCGACCCGGAGGGCGCGCGGTTCGGCCGATTTTGGCGCAGGACCGAGGCCGTGGAAGAATAGGCCGCTGTTGTGCGCCGTCCGGCGTGCGCCCCTGCCACAGGGGGACACGACGCCCGCCCCGACGGGCACAGCACACTCTCATCGAACATCTAGTTCCGTTGATGACCTGTGGCATCAGCGAAGAAAGCAGACGAAATGTCTCACCTGCTCGACTCCGTCGACTCCGCGTCGCTGCGCAGCGACGTCCCGGCGTTCCGCCCCGGCGACACCGTCAACGTCCACGTGCGCGTCATCGAGGGCAACCGCTCCCGTGTGCAGCAGTTCAAGGGCGTCGTGATCCGCCGCCAGGGTGCCGGCGTGCGCGAGACCTTCACGGTCCGCAAGGTCTCCTTCTCCGTCGGCGTCGAGCGCACCTTCCCGGTGCACACCCCGATCGTCGAGAAGATCGAGCTCGTCACCCGCGGTGACGTGCGTCGCGCCAAGCTGTACTACCTGCGCGAGCTGCGCGGCAAGGCCGCGAAGATCAAGGAGAAGCGCGAGAACTGAGCGCTTCCGGGGGCTCGCCCCCGAGGGGTCCGCGGCGCGGCCGGATAGCATCTGGCCTCGATGGACACCGAAGCACAGCACACGGAGCGCGACCGCTCCTCCCGCCCTTCCGGCACCGGGGACACCCCGGAACCGGAGGCTCGGGAGGACCGGTCGCGCTTCGCGTTCGCCACCGGGATCACCGCCCGCGTCCCCGGCGGCCGCTACAGCCTGACGCTGCTGCTGGTCCTGGTGTGCACCCTGCTGCTCACCATGTTCGCCGCACGGCCGTTCGAGATTCCCAGCGGATCCATGGAGCCCGCATTGAGGATCGGCGACCGCGTCCTCGTAAATAAGTTGGCGTACCGTTTCGATGCCGGGCCGCGGCGCGGCGATGTCGTCGTGTTCGACGGAACCGGGAACTTCGGGCACGCCGACTACATCAAACGCGTTGTGGGTGTGGGGGGAGACCATGTGGTCTGCTGCGACAAGGAGGGGAGGATCCAGGTGAACGGGCGCCCGGTCGACGAGTCGGCCTTCCTGTACCCCGGCGACCGCCCGTCCTCCGTACGGTTCGATGTGGTCGTCCCCGACGGCCGGCTCTTCGTCCTCGGCGACCACCGCAGCGCCTCCAGCGACTCCCGCGACCACCTGGGCTCACCCGGCGGCGGCATGATTCCCGTCGACGCCGTCATCGGCCGCGCCGACGCCGTCGTCTGGCCCGCCGGCCACTGGACCCGACTGCACCGTCCGGACGCCTACGCGCGCGTGCCCGCCCCGGACGGCGCCCATGGGTAACCGCGGCAAGCCGCGCGGCATCCCCAGCAGCGCCGCCGACAACCTGCTTCCCACCGGCTCCCGGCGTGCCTCCGGCCCCACGGGTGGCCGCAGCCGCGCCGAGCGCCGCAAACTCCAGCGCAAGGTCAAACGCCGCCGCAGGCGCTCCGCGATCAAGGAGATACCCCTCCTCGTCGGCGTCGCCGTCCTGATAGCGCTCGTCCTGAAGACCTTCCTCGTCCAGGCCTTCGTGATCCCGTCCGGCTCCATGGAGCAGACGATCCAGATCGGCGACCGCGTCCTCGTCGACAAGCTCACCCCCTGGTTCGGCAACAAACCCGAACGCGGCGACGTCGTGGTCTTCAAGGACCCCGGCGGCTGGCTCAAGGGCGAGCAGACGACCGTGAAGAAGGAGGACCCTGTTGTCGTCAAGCAGGTCAAACAAGCCCTCACCTTCATCGGCCTGCTGCCCTCCGACGACGAGAAAGACCTGATCAAGCGGGTCGTCGGCGTCGGCGGCGACCGCGTCAAATGCTGCGACGCACAGGGCCGCGTCACCGTCAACGGCGTCCCTCTGAACGAGGACTACCTGTACCCGGGCAACGCCCCCTCCAAGATCCAGTTCGACATCACCGTCCCCCAGGGCCGGCTCTGGGTCATGGGCGACCACCGGTCCAACTCCGCGGACTCCCGCGTCCACCAGGACCAGAAGTACGGCGGCACCGTCTCCGAGGACGAGGTCGTCGGACGCGCCAAGTGGATCGCCTGGCCCCTCGGGCACTGGACCAGCCTCGACGAGCCGAACACCTACGCCTCCGTGGCCGACTCGGGCCCGGGGTCGACCGTGTCCCTCTCGCCGTCGCATAGGGTTGCCTCCGACGAATCGAACGGAACGCTCCAGCTCCCGAGCCCTGCGGAACTCCCGCTCGTTATGGGAGTGGTGGGCCTGCGCCGCGCATGGGGCAGGCAGCGGCACAGAGTAAGGAGTTGGCGTGGGGGATGTGGCGGTTGGCGCACGGTCCGGGCACGACGGCGAGGAGCACCGCGGACGTCCCGTGGGCGCAGCCGACCCTGCCGCGGACGGCGCCGTGACCTCCGGGGATGGACCCGGATCCGGCAATGACGGCGGACGGTCGGGCGGAGAGCCCCCGACCGGCGGCCAGGGGTCGGGCGGGGCCGCCCCCGCGAAGAAGCAGCGTTCCTTCTGGAAGGAGCTGCCGATCCTGATCGGGATCGCGCTCGTCCTCGCGCTGCTCATCAAGACGTTCCTGGTACAGGCGTTCTCGATCCCCTCCGACTCGATGCAGAACACCCTCCAGCAGGGTGACCGCGTCCTCGTCGACAAGCTCACCCCCTGGTTCGGCTCCGAGCCGGAGCGCGGCGAGGTCGTCGTCTTCCACGACCCGGACCAGTGGCTCGCGGGCCAGCCCGCCCCCGACCCGAACGCCCTGCAGACCTTCCTCAGCTGGATCGGCCTGATGCCGTCCTCCGAGGAGAAGGACCTGATCAAGCGGGTGATCGGCGTCGGCGGCGACACCGTCGAGTGCAAGGGCACCGGCCCGCTCACGGTCAACGGCAAGGCGCTGAACGAGCCCTACGTCTACCCCGGCAACACCCCGTGCAGCCAGGACGACCAGGGCGGCCAGTTCAAGGTGAAGATCCCCCAGGGCTTCATCTGGGTGATGGGCGACCACCGGCAGAACTCCCGGGACTCGCGCTACAACCAGTCCGACAAGAACCACGGCATGGTCCCCGTCGACAAGGTCGTCGGCCGCGCCGTCGTCATCGCGTGGCCCATCAGCCGCTGGGACAACCTGCCGGTTCCGGACACCTTCGACCAGGACCTGAGCGCGCGCTCCGCAGCCCCGGTCATCGCCCCGCCGAGCCTGGCGCTCGCGGGCGCGGTGCCGCTGGTGCTGTGGCGGCGGCAGCGGGCGAAGGCGGCGGAGACGCGCTGAGGACGGGGCGTCCTGTCCGGTGGGTGGTGCCGTACTTCGCGTGGGCGCTTCAGGGCGCGTGCGGGGAGTGCGGCATCGGTCGTTCCGTTTCGCACCCGCAGCTGGGGAAAGCTTTGCCCGGCCGCCGCTCCGGGCGTTCCTGAGGGGCTGCCCGGCGCCGGTACCGCCGGGTAGGGTGCGGGTCCATGGGTGGCGAGAGCACGATACGAACGGCGCCGCGTGCCGGCGCGAGCAAGGGCCCGGCGGGCGGCCGGACCGGACAGGTGCTGTCCGGGCTGGCCGTGGCGCTGGGCCTGGCGCTGTTCCTCGGCGGCTTCGTCTGGGGAGCGATCGTGTACCGGCCGTACACCGTCCCCACCAGCTCGATGGCCCCCACGATCGACGCCGGCGCCCGCGTCCTCGCCCAGCGCATCGGCAGCGGCGACATCCACCGCGGTGACGTCGTCGTCTTCACCGACAAGACCTGGGTGAGCAACGCCCCCGTCGTCAAGCGCGTCGTCGCCGTCGGCGGCGACACCGTCGCCTGCTGCACCGACGGCAAGCTCACCGTCAACGGCAAGCAGATCGACGAGCCCTACCTGGCCGACGACGGCCTCGCCGAACTCCAGGACTTCCCGAGCGTGAAGGTCCCCGAGGGCCGTCTCTTCCTCCTCGGCGACGAGCGCAGCGGCTCCCTCGACTCCACCGCCCACCTCACCGACGCCGCCCGCGGCACGGTCGCCCGCAGCGCCGTCTCGGCCCGCGTGGAAGCCGTCGTATGGCCCATGAACGGCATGCTGGAGCAGGCCACCGGCTTCGAGAAGCTCGGCCCGCTGTCCGCGCAGGGACCGCTGCGCACCATGGGCCTCATGATCGTCGCCGGGGCGGTCCTCGTCCTGGGCGGCGGGGCGTACGGACCGGTGGCCGCACGGCTCGGCGGCCGTTCGCGCGGAGGAGCGGAGCCCGCGCGTGCCCGGTGAGGCCGACGGCCCGCACGAGGACGCGGCCGGTGCCGGGGACGGGGCTGGGGACGAGGCCGGGGTCCGCAGGGTGGCGCGGGTCGTGCTGCTCGACCCCGAGGACCGCATCCTGCTGCTCCACGGCCATGAGCCGGAGGACCCCGCCGACGACTGGTGGTTCACCCCCGGCGGGGGAGTCGAGGGCGACGAGACGCGCGAAGAGGCCGCACTGCGGGAACTCGCGGAGGAGACCGGCATCACGGACGTCGACCTCGGCCCCGTGCTGTGGCGGCGCCGGTGCTCGTTCCCGTTCGCGGGCCGCCGCTGGGACCAGGACGAGTGGTACTACCTGGCCCGTACGGCCCAGACGGCGATCAAGGCACTGGCCCTCACCGAGCTGGAGCGGCGCAGCGTCGCCGGAGCACGCTGGTGGACGTGTCGGGAACTCACCCGGGCACATGAGACGGTGTATCCGACCAGACTCGCCGAGCTGCTGCGCAGGCTGCTCGACGAAGGTCCCCCGGCCGGGCCCGTGACCCTCGACACCGAAATTGTCTAGGGGCCGACGGGACTGGCGCACAATGGGGGGATCGCACGGCTGAAGGGGAACATGCCATGAGCGCCGAGGACCTCGAGAAGTACGAGACCGAGATGGAGCTGAAGCTCTATCGGGAGTACCGCGATGTCGTCGGTCTGTTCAAGTACGTGATCGAGACCGAGCGGCGCTTCTACCTGACCAACGACTACGAGATGCAGGTGCACTCGGTCCAGGGCGAGGTGTTCTTCGAGGTGTCCATGGCGGACGCCTGGGTCTGGGACATGTACCGGCCGGCCCGGTTCGTGAAGCAGGTCCGCGTGCTGACGTTCAAGGACGTGAACATCGAGGAGCTGAACAAGAGTGACCTCGAGCTGCCGAGCGGGTGACGTCGACGCGCGTCCAGGCGGGCTCAGTCGCCCGGGTGCTTCTGCCCGGCCGGCAGAGTGCACCCGCACGGGTGACGGAGTTGTCCACAGCCCGACAGTCGTCCACCAAGATCCAATAGCTCGGTGAAGCAGGTTCATCGTTGGCGCCGGAGGTGGTGCCGACATGAACGCACGCAACGCACTCGGCAAGTACGGCGAGGACCTCGCCGCAAGGCGGCTGACCGAAGCCGGAATGACCGTCATCGGACGCAACTGGCGCAGCGGCAGGACCGGAGAGATCGACATCGTCGCCCGCGACGGCGACGTACTCGTCGTCTGCGAGGTGAAGACCCGCAGGGCCTGCGGCTTCGAACACCCCATGGCCGCCGTAGGCCCAGACAAGGCCCGGCGCCTGCGCGGCCTCGCCGAACGCTGGATCCACGCACACGGCGGAGCCCCACCCGGAGGCGTCCGCATCGACCTCGTCGGCATCGTCCTGCCCGACCGCGGCGCCCCCGTCGTCGAGCACGTGCGAGGGGTGGCCTGACATGGGATTCGCACGCACCTGCTCCGTCGCGCTCGTCGGCGTAGAAGGAGTCGTCGTCGAGGTCCAGGCCGACCTCGAACCAGGCGTCGCCGCCTTCACCCTCGTCGGACTCCCCGACAAGAGCCTCACCGAGAGCCGCGACCGCGTACGGGCCGCCGTCGTCAACTCCGGAGGCGAATGGCCGCAGAAGAAACTCACCGTCGGACTCAGCCCGGCATCCGTCCCCAAAGCCGGCAGCGGCTTCGACCTCGCCGTCGCCTGCGCCGTCCTCGGCGCCGCCGAACGCATCGACCCCCGGGTCCTCGCCGACATCGTCATGATCGGCGAACTCGGACTGGACGGCCGGGTACGCCCCGTCCGGGGCATCCTCCCCGCCGTCCTCGCCGCC
Organism: Streptomyces sp. RK62; assembly: GCF_018070255.1. Lineage (NCBI taxonomy): Bacteria > Bacillati > Actinomycetota > Actinomycetes > Kitasatosporales > Streptomycetaceae > Streptomyces > Streptomyces sp. RK62. Next base: position 511,248 of record NZ_JAGPYD010000002.1, read on the forward strand.
GCCGACGCCGGATACGAACAGGTCGTCGTCCCCGAATGCGCCGCTGCCGAGGCCTCCCTCGTGCCCGGCGTCTCCGTCCTCGGCGTCCGCAGCCTGCGCCAGCTCATCGCCGTCCTCGCCGACGAACCCGTCCCCGACGAGGAACCCGACGACCACGGCCGCCCCGACCCCCTGCTCGCAGGACTGCGCATGCCCGGCACCGGCGCCGCCACCGGCATGCAGAACCTGGGCGCCACCGCCGGTGAGCACGGACACGACCTCGCCGACGTCGTCGGACAGACGTCCGCACGCACCGCCGTCGAAGTCGCCGCCGCCGGGGGCCACCACCTTTTCCTCGAAGGCCAACCCGGAGCCGGGAAAACCATGCTCGCGGAGCGGCTCCCCACCATCCTGCCGCCCCTCGGCAGGCAGGAATCCCTCGAGGTCACCGCCGTGCACTCGATCGCCGGACTCCTGCCCTCGGGTAAGCCCCTCATCGACACCGCCCCCTACTGCGCCCCGCACCACTCGGCCACCATGCAGGCCCTCGTCGGCGGCGGACCCGGCTTCGCCCGCCCCGGCGCGGTGTCCCTCGCTCATAGAGGCGTGCTCTTTTTGGATGAAACGCCCGAATTCAGCGGCCGGGCACTCGACGCCCTCCGTCAGCCCCTCGAAGCCGGGCACGTCGTCATCGCGCGCAGCGCCGGCGTCGTCCGCTTCCCGGCGAAATTCCTCATGGTCCTCGCCGCCAACCCCTGCCCCTGCGGCCGCTTCTCCCGCACGGACGACCTGTGCGAATGCCCGCCCTCGGCCATCCGCCGCTACCAGGCCCGGCTGTCCGGACCCCTGCTCGACCGCGTCGACCTCCGCGTCGAGGTCGACCGCGTCACCCGGGCCCAGCTCACCGAACGCGGCGCCCGCGGCGAATCCACCACCACCGTCGCCGACCGGGTACGCGCCGCCCGCGAACGCGCCGCGGCCCGCCTGGCCGGCACCCCCTGGCGGACCAACAGCGAGATCCCCGGACGCGAGCTCCGCAGCCGCTGGCACGCCAGGAGCGGCGCCATGGACGAGGCGGAACGGAACCTGGAGCGCGGCGTCCTCACCGCCCGCGGACTCGACCGCGTCCTGCGCGTCGCCTGGACCGTCGCCGACCTCGTCGGCCACGACCGGCCCGACGCCACGGACGTCGCCCTCGCCCTGCAACTGCGCACCGGAGTCCCCCGCGGGGTTCCCATGGCCATCGGAGCCCTGACATGACCGGTGCCGGGGCCCAGGAGGGCGGGGACGGTCTGCTCGACCGGGTCTTCCTCAACCGGGTCCTCGAACCCGGTGACGAGACCGCCGGGCGCTGGGTGCGCGAGTACGGCCCGGCGACGGTCGTACGCAGGCTGCGCGACGACACGGAGCCACCCCTGCCGGGCGTCGGGCCCAAACGCTGGGAAGGGCTGCGCGCCCGGGCGGAGCGCGCCGACCCCGCCCGGGACCTCGCCGTGGCACAGGACGCCGGGATGCGGTTCCTGAGCCCCGGGGACGCCGAGTGGCCCCGACAGCTCGACGACCTCGGCGACGCACGGCCCCTTGGACTGTGGGTGCGCGGCCCGGCCGACCTGCGGATGTGGGCCCTGCGCTCCGTCGCCGTCGTCGGAGCCCGCGCCTGCACCGAGTACGGCGCCCACATGGCCGCCACCGTCGCCGGCTCCCTCGCCGAACAGGGCTGGGTGGTCGTCTCAGGCGGCGCCTACGGAGTCGACGGCGCCGCCCACCGCGGCGCCCTCGGCGCCGGCGGAGCCACCGTCGCCGTCCTCGCCTGCGGTGTCGACCGGCCCTACCCGCGCGGCCACACCCAGCTCATCAACCGCATCGCCGACCAGGGCCTGGTCGTCGGAGAACTGCCACCGGGGGAGCACCCCACCCCCAGCAGATTCATCGTGCGCAACCGCGTGATCGCCGGCCTCACCCGGGGCACCGTCGTCGTGGAGGCCGCCCACCGCAGCGGCTCCCTGGCCACCGCACGGGCCGCCCGGCGCCTCGGCCGGCACACCATGGGCGTACCCGGCCCCGCCACCAGCGCCCTCTCCGCCGGTGTGCACGAACTGCTGCGGCAGGACGCCGTCCTCGTCACCGACGCCGCCGAGATCATCGAACTCGTCGGAGACATGGGGGAGCTGGCCCCCGAGCGACGGGGACCCGTCCTGCCCCGCGACCTCCTCCGGCCCGGAGCCCGGGCCGTCCTCGCCGCACTGCCCGGACAGCGCGCCGCCAGAGCCGACGAGATCGCGCGCGCGGCGCAGACCACGGAGGACGACACCGTCGCGAGACTGTACGAACTCCGCTCACTCGGCTGGGTCGAACGACATGGCGACGGCTGGAAGTTGACACGCCAGGCGATGATGACCGCCCGCACCGGCCGAGGTCCATGCTGACCGAGCGTGTTCGGCCGTACGGGGGAACACGGACGCCCTTGAGAATTCCCCCAGTTGGGGTGTTCGTGTGATCACGTAGAGCAACCGTCGTGCCCCTGTGGGGCGTCCAGCGGAACGTATCTGCGTACCCTTCGGGCTCCGCCCTTCGCGCACCGCGACACGTCAGTCACGCTACGCTCACGGAGTTCCGGCTCCGGCCGGCCCCCACGACACGGAAAGCGAGCACGACGACCACGACGACCTCCAGACCGACGGCTCCCCAGGCACCCCGCTTCACGGCAGAACGGCACTAGGCAACGAATGCCCCAGCACACCTCCGGGTCCGACCGGGCGGCGATCCCCCCAGCCGCCCGTGACGGTGGCAGCGCGCGGCCGCCCGCTCCCTCGACACTCGACGAGCTGTGGCGGTCGTACAAGGCGACGGGGGACGAGCGGCTGCGCGAGCAGCTGATCCTGCACTACTCGCCCCTCGTCAAATACGTGGCGGGCCGGGTGAGCGTCGGCCTGCCGCCCAATGTCGAGCAGGCCGACTTCGTGTCGTCCGGGGTGTTCGGACTAATCGACGCGATCGAGAAGTTCGACATCGACCGGGAGATCAAGTTCGAGACGTACGCGATCACCCGGATCCGCGGCGCGATGATCGACGAACTCCGGGCGCTGGACTGGATCCCACGCTCCGTCCGGCAGAAGGCACGCAACGTCGAGCGTGCCTACGCCACCCTGGAGGCGCGGCTGCGCCGGACGCCGACCGAGTCCGAGGTCGCCGCCGAGATGGGCATCGCGGTCGAGGAACTCCACGCGGTGTTCAGCCAGTTGTCGCTGGCCAACGTGGTCGCCCTGGAGGAGTTGCTGCACGTCGGCGCGGAAGGCGGCGACGGACTCAGCGTGATGGACACGCTGGAGGACACCGCCGCCGACAACCCCGTCGAAGTCGCCGAGGACAGAGAACTGCGGAGATTCCTCGCCCGGGCGATCAACACGCTGCCCGAGCGCGAGAAGACCGTCGTGACGCTGTACTACTACGAAGGCCTCACCCTCGCCGAGATCGGCAACGTCCTCGGCGTCACCGAGAGCCGGGTCAGCCAGATCCACACCAAGTCCGTACTGCAGCTCCGGGCGAAACTGGCCGGCTTCGGCCGTTGACCTGGCCCGACGACAGTGGTGTTCGGCGCAGACACTCCCGTCCGGCGAGCGGCGTCCGTACAGTGGACGGGTGCCAAGGATTCGAGCGGCCTCCGTGGCCGAGCACCGGTCGATGCAGCGAGCCGCCCTGCTGGACGCGGCTCGTTCCCTGTTGTCCGAGGGCGGGACGGAGGCGCTGACCTTCCCGGCCCTCGCCGAGCGCACGGGACTCGCGCGCTCCTCCGTGTACGAGTACTTCCGGTCACGGGCCGCCGTGGTCGAGGAGCTGTGCGAGGTCGACTTCCCGGTCTGGGCCGCCGAGGTCGAGGCCGCGATGGAACGTGAGACGACCCCCGAGGGCAAGATCGAGGCGTATGTGCGCCGCCAGCTGGCCCTGGTGGGGGACCGGCGGCACCGGGCCGTCGTGGCCATCTCCGCCAGCGAGCTGGACGCCGGCGCCCGCGAGAAGATCCGCGCCGCGCACGGCGGGCTCATCGCGATGATCGTCGAGGCGCTCCGGGACATGGGCCACGCCGAACCCCGGCTGGCCGCGATGCTGCTGCAGGGCGTCGTCGACGCGGCCGTACGCAGGATCGAACTGGGCGCCGCGGAGGAACCGGCGGCGATCACGGACGCGGCCGTGTCGATGGCACTGCGGGGCGTGCGGGGCTGACCTACCCGCCGGGCACCCGCACCCCCCACACCGGCAGCAGCCGTGTCGGCCCGTGCAGCAGCCAGGGCGGCAGAAGCGACAAGGGGTTCAGATAGGCATCCCCCCGCCGCAGCCCCCAGTGGACGCACGGCGCCACGCAATGCGACCCCGCCGCCTCCACGACTCCGACGACGTCACCCGCCCCCACCGCGTCGCCCTTCGCCACGGACGCCCGCACCGGCTCGTACGTCGTCCGCAGCGGCGGATCCCCCGTCCCGGCGATCTCCACCGACACCACACCCCTGCCGGCCACCCGCCCCGCGAAGGACACCCGTCCGGCCGCAACGGCCCGGACCGGTGTGCCGGCCGGGGCCGCCAGGTCCACGCCCCGGTGGCCCCTGCCGTATGCCGTCGCCGGGAGTTCCCAGGTACGCAGCACCGGCGGACGTAAGCCCACGGGCCAGGCCCGCCCGACTCTCGGGACGTCCGGGTCGGCGCCCGGCGCCACACGCACCTCCACGCCGGTCGGCGTCAGGTCCGGTACCGGTGCCAGGAGGGCGGTGGCCGTCAGCAGGACCAGCAGGATCACACGGCCCAAGATCCTCGCCGCTGTCTCGTATCGCTTCTGTCGCATGTCCGAACGGTGCCGCAATCCCGCCGATCATGGCCGGGATCTGTGGATAAGTCCCGTGCTGTGGACAGCGGCGTCACCCGGGGCCTCCCGGGTCCCGTACACTTCTTCTGGCGATCCGGGTCACCGGGTCGACTTCGCACGCCCCGACATCGCACCGGAGACGGTCGGTGTCAGCGCCCCTCGGTCCTTTGCGGCACGGCGCATGCGGGCGTCAGGCGCGGGAGCCGTCCGGTCCCCGCGGCACAACCGAGAACCAAGGAGAACACGGCCATGGCCGTCGTCACGATGCGGGAGCTGCTGGAGAGCGGCGTCCACTTCGGTCACCAGACCCGTCGTTGGAACCCGAAGATGAAGCGCTTCATCTTCACGGAGCGCAACGGCATCTACATCATCGACCTGCTCCAGTCGCTGTCGTACATCGACCGCGCCTACGAGTTCGTCAAGGAGACCGTCGCCCACGGCGGCACGGTCATGTTCGTCGGCACGAAGAAGCAGGCGCAGGAGGCGATCGCCGAGCAGGCGACCCGCGTCGGCATGCCCTACGTGAACCAGCGCTGGCTGGGCGGCATGCTCACCAACTTCTCGACCGTCTACAAGCGTCTGCAGCGCCTCAAGGAGCTCGAGCAGATCGACTTCGAGGATGTGGCCGCGTCCGGCCTCACCAAGAAGGAGCTGCTCGTCCTCTCCCGCGAGAAGGCCAAGCTGGAGAAGACCCTCGGCGGTATCCGCGAGATGCAGAAGGTGCCCAGCGCCGTCTGGATCGTGGACACCAAGAAGGAGCACATCGCGGTCGGTGAGGCCCGGAAGCTCAACATCCCGGTCGTCGCCATCCTCGACACCAACTGCGACCCCGACGAGGTCGACTACAAGATCCCGGGCAACGACGACGCGATCCGCTCCGTCACCCTGCTCACCCGCGTGATCGCCGACGCCGTCGCCGAGGGCCTCATCGCCCGCAGCGGTGTCGCCACCGAGGGCAAGGGCGAGAAGGCCGCCGGCGAGCCGCTGGCCGAGTGGGAGCGCGACCTGCTCGAGGGCGAGAAGAAGGCCGACGAGGCTCCGGCCGCCGCCGAGGCCCCGGCTGCGGAGGCCCCGGCTGCGGAGGCCCCGGCCGCCGAGGCCCCCGCCGCGGAGGCTCCGGCCGCCGACGCTCCGGCCGCCGAGGGCGAGCAGGCCTGACACCGTCAGCGTTGACGGCGGGAGCGGTACTGATTCCCACGGCCTGCGTGCCGCGGTGACACCCGCTCCCGCCGTTCACCTGTAGGTCGACGGAAGGCCGGCGGCTCCGGCCAGTCCATGGAAGCCGCAGACCCCGTCGTTCTTCGATCTTCCAGACTTCCAGAAAGATTCACAGACTCATGGCGAACTACACCGCCGCTGACGTCAAGAAGCTCCGTGAGCTCACCGGCGCCGGCATGATGGACTGCAAGAAGGCGCTGGACGAGGCCGAGGGCAACGTCGAGAAGGCCGTCGAGGCGCTCCGGATCAAGGGCCAGAAGGGCGTCGCCAAGCGCGAGGGCCGCTCCGCCGAGAACGGCGCCGTGGTCTCCGTCATCGCCGACGACAACTCCTCCGGCGTCATCGTCGAGCTGAAGTGCGAGACGGACTTCGTCGCCAAGGGCGAGAAGTTCCAGGCCGTCGCCAACCAGATCGCGCAGCACGTCGCCGCGACCTCCCCGGCCGACATCGAGGCTCTGCTCGCTTCCGAGATCGAGCCCGGCAAGACCGTGCAGGCGTTCGTGGACGAGGCCAACGCCAACCTGGGCGAGAAGATCGTCCTGGACCGTTTCGCGCAGTTCGCCGACGGCTACGTCACGGCGTACATGCACCGCACGATGCCCGACCTGCCCCCGCAGATCGGTGTCCTCGTCGAGCTCGACAAGCCCAACGCCGAGATCGCCAAGGGCGTCGCCCAGCACATCGCCGCCTTCGCGCCGAAGTACCTCTCCAAGGAGGACGTGCCGGCCGACGTCGTCGAGTCCGAGCGTCGCGTTGCCGAGGAGACCACCCGCGCCGAGGGCAAGCCCGAGGCCGCCCTGCCGAAGATCGTCGAGGGTCGCCTCAACGGCTTCTTCAAGGACGCCACGCTGCTCGGCCAGCCGTACGCGCTCGACAACAAGAAGTCCGTCCAGAAGGTCCTGGACGAGGCCGGTGTCACCCTGAAGCGCTTCTCGCGCATCAAGGTCGGCATCTGAGTCCGTACCGCGTTCGACGCCCCGTCCCTATAGGGTCGAAGGCAGTCGATGGCGGACGCCGCCACCGCGCTCGCGCGGCTGACGGACGACAGCAGATCTGACGAGGAGGCCATTGCCGCGCATGGGATGCGAAACACACCCCACCGGCAATGGCCTTCTTCGCATGTGCACCCAGTAACAAAGGCGGGATCTCGATGACCACCAAGGCCCAGAAGAGCGACGACGGCAAAGTACACGGCCGGTTTCTGCTGAAGCTGTCCGGAGAGGCCTTCTCCGGCGGCGGGGGACTCGGTGTCGACCCGGACGTGGTGCACAAGATCGCACGTGAGATCGCAGCCGTCGTACGCGACGGCGCGGAGATCGCCGTCGTCATCGGCGGCGGCAACTTCTTCCGCGGTGCCGAACTGCAGCAGCGCGGCATGGACCGCGCGCGCTCCGACTACATGGGCATGCTCGGCACCGTGATGAACTGCCTCGCCCTCCAGGACTTCCTGGAGAAGGAGGGCATCGACAGCCGGGTCCAGACCGCCATCACGATGGGTCAGGTCGCCGAGCCGTACATCCCGCTGCGCGCCGTGCGGCACCTGGAGAAGGGCCGCGTGGTCATCTTCGGCGCCGGTATGGGCATGCCGTACTTCTCCACCGACACCACCGCCGCGCAGCGCGCCCTGGAGATCGACGCCGAGGCGCTGCTGATGGGCAAGAACGGCGTCGACGGGGTCTACGACTCCGACCCGAAGACCAACCCGGACGCCGTCAAGTTCGACTCCCTCGGATACGGCGAGGTCATCACCCGGGACCTCAAGGTCGCCGACGCCACGGCGATCACTCTGTGCCGCGACAACAAGCTCCCGATCCTCGTCTTCGAGCTTCTGGCGGAGGGCAATATCGCCCGTGCCGTCAAGGGTGAGAAGATCGGCACGCTGGTGGGTGAGCAGGGAGGTCGGGGCTGACGCTCCGACGCCGACCCGTCCGGGGGACGGACGGGACGGACCCTGGCCGGGGGATGGACAATGTCCTGCCGGTCGGGAACCGTGCAGGAAGAAGACGCGACGCAGCCGGCCGCCGCCCCCACAGGAACCGCAGCCGGGCCTTTCACTCAAGACACGCAGGAGCAAGTGGTGATCGAAGAGACCCTCCTCGAGGCCGAGGAGAAGATGGAGAAGGCCGTCGTGGTCGCCAAGGAGGACTTCGCCGCGATCCGCACCGGCCGTGCGCACCCGGCGATGTTCAACAAGATCGTGGCCGACTACTACGGTGCGCCGACGCCGATCAACCAGCTGGCCTCGTTCTCCGTGCCGGAGCCGCGCATGGCGGTCGTCACCCCGTTCGACAAGAGCGCGCTGCGCAACATCGAGCAGGCGATCCGCGACTCCGACCTCGGCGTCAACCCGAGCAACGACGGCAACATCATCCGTGTGGTGTTCCCCGAGCTCACCGAGGAGCGCCGCCGCGAGTACATCAAGGTCGCCAAGGGCAAGGGCGAGGACGCGAAGGTGTCCATCCGCTCCGTCCGCCGCAAGGCCAAGGACGCCATCGACAAGCTGATCAAGGACGGCGAGATCGGTGAGGACGAGGGCCGGCGTGCGGAGAAGGAGCTCGACGACACCACCCACAAGTACGTCGCTCAGGTGGACGAGCTGCTGAAGCACAAGGAAGCCGAGCTGCTCGAGGTCTGATGAACGACTCTTCCTGGGGCGCGCCGACCGGGGCCGGGCAGGCCGGGTACTGGGGGCCCGACGATCGAGGACCTGTCCAAGGGGCCGACCCGGCGGGTCCCGCGTACGATGCGCCTCAGGCGCAGCAGACTCGCCCCATGCCCATCGTGCCCGACGAACCCGCGTACGGCGGAGACCAGGATGACGACCGGGGGGCCGCTCGGCTGAGCGGCCCCTTGTTCCGCGAACAACCGCCGCAGGCGCGGCCTCAGCACACGCCGCAGGCGCAGCCGTTCCCGGCCGCCACACCGCAGAATCCGGAGCCCATGCCCGACGCCTCGCAGCCGGCGCCCCCGCCGCAGAAGAAGAGCGCGGGACGCGACCTGACCGCTGCCATAGGGGTCGGCGTCGGGCTCGGTGTGGTGATCGTGGCGTCGCTGTTCGTCGTCAAGGCCGTGTTCGTCGGTGTGGTCGCGGTGGCCGTGGTGGTGGGCCTGTGGGAGCTGACGAAGCGGCTGGAGGAGCGCAAGGGCATCCGGGCGCCGCTCGTCCCGCTGGCCGTCGGCGGCGCCGCGATGGTGGTCGCCGGGTATGTGCGGGGTGCCGAGGGCGCCTGGGTGGCGATGGCGCTGACCGCGCTGGCCGTCCTGGTCTGGCGGATGACGGAGCCGCCCGAGGACTATCTGCGGGACGTCACGGCGGGCGTCTTCGCCGCGTTCTACGTGCCGTTCCTCGCCACGTTCGTCACGATGATGCTGACCGCGGACGACGGGGCGTGGCGCGTCCTGACGTTCCTGGTGCTGACGGTCGTCAGCGACACCGGCGCGTACGCCATCGGCTGGCGCTTCGGCCGGACCAAGCTGGCGCCGCGCATCAGCCCCGGCAAGACCCGCGAGGGCCTGCTGGGCGCGGTGAGCTTCGCGATGGTGGCGGGCGCGCTGTGCATGCAGTTCCTGATCGACGACGGCCAGTGGTGGCAGGGTCTGCTCCTGGGCCTCGCGGTCGCGGCCAGTGCCACGCTGGGCGACCTCGGCGAGTCGATGATCAAGCGCGACCTGGGCATCAAGGACATGGGCACGCTGCTGCCGGGGCACGGCGGCATCATGGACCGCCTGGACTCCCTGCTGCCGACGGCACCGGTGGTGTGGCTGCTGCTGGTGCTGTTCGTGGGCTCGAGCTGACCATGACCACAAGGAAGCCCCCGCTCTTCAGGAACGGGGGCTTCCTTGTGGTGAGTGGGTCCTACTCCTCCGGCTCCCAGGCGCGCAGCAGGTCGAGGAGCTCAGGGTCTCCGGCGAGCTCCAGGGACTCGGCCGGGATCCGGTCGTACAGGTAGAGGACGATCTCGCCGGCGGTGCCCGTGACGGAGACGCCGGCCGCGTCCGGGCCCTCCCCGGGCAGCCGGGTGGAGCGTGCGCCGTCCCCGTCGACCGTGAGGCGCCAGGAGTACCCCTCGGTGGCGTGGAAGTCGAAGGTGGTCGGCTTGTGCGGCCAGGCGGCGGTCGTGGCGCAGCAGGTGGCCAGGAACTCGTCGACCCCGTCGAGCGCCACGTCGTCCGGCAGCGGCCGCGGGGCGCCGAGGGCGACCTGGACGTCGTACGTGTGCACGGTGGTCTCCTGGACCCGGTGCCGGGCGACTCCGGCGGCGCTCTGCGGCGACTGCCCGGCTCCCCACCAGGTCCAGCACCCACGCTCGGGCCCCGCGTCCCGAAGGGCGCTCAGCAGCAGCTCTGTCGACTCCTCGAGCCACTCCAGCAACGCCTCCCGCTCCCGGGGTACGGCGATGGCGGTACGAGCCGCGACAGCGTCGGCCGGGGGACCGTCGGCGGGTCCCGCGCCCACGATGGCGGCCCAGAACCGGTCCCCGCCGCCGAGGTGCTGCACCAGATCGAACAACGTCCACTCGGGGCAGGTCGGCACCGGCACCTCGAAATCGGCCGCCGAGGCGACCGCGGCGCGAAAGGCGCCCGACCGCTCGTCGATGAGCCGAAGCAGGCCGGAGAAGTCATACGTACATGTCATGGCCACCACGGGTGTCTATCACCGCCCGGTGGCGGCCGCACAGCGATTTACGCGGGGGAGCGGGGCGCGGGGGCGGCACGGAGGGCGCCTCCTATGAATCGGTCATAGGGTTGCAGAGGACGGCACAACCGACACCTGGGAGGCCGTTATGGGGGCTCTCCGTTTCGTAGTCGAACCGGACGAGGGCAAGTCGATCTGGCTAGCGGGCATAGGAGTCGACTTCAAGATCCGGGGCGAGGAGACCGGCAGCCAGTTCTCGATCGTCGAGCACCCCATCGAGCCGGGCCGTCTCGTACCGCCGCACGTTCACAGCCGTGAGGACGAGTTCTCGTACGTCCTGCAGGGCAGGGTCGGCGCACGAGTGGGCGACGAGGAGGCCACGGCGGGTCCGGGCTCGTACATCCTCAAACCGCGAGGCATCCTGCACACCTTCTGGAACGCCGGCCCGGAACCGGCGAGGATCCTGGAGATCATCTCCCCCGCGGGCTTCGAGGGGTTCTTCGCCGCACTGGGCACGGCCGGCGAGACGGCCTCCGATCCTGCCGAGTTCCTCCAGCGCCGGGCCGAGCTGGGCGAGCAGTACGGTCTCGGGTTCTCCGACGAGTGGGTCGCCGAACTCACCGCCAGGTACCAGCTCAAGCTCCTCGGCGAGTGACTGGAGCGCCGAGCAGACGCGGCCGGCACCCGTTGCGGCGGATCGAGCGTTGTGGGCGGCCGAAGAGGTCACCCCCGTTGCAGCGCGGCAAGACCCTTCTGCAGGTCTTCGCTGTTCATCACCGGCTGGATCTCGATCTTCGCGCCGAGTCCCTCGAGGAGTGGTTCCGTGATCGTGGGCAGCAGTGAACTGTCCTGCATGTCGAAGACGAAGGTGCAGGACCGCCCGCCTTCGCTGGGCCCGAAGTAGGCAGCCTCAGGCTTGAGTCGTTCCGTCATCGACTGCATGATCTGCGGCAGCGTGCCGTTCTTGAGCGCCTCATTCGAGATCTGGGTGTCCAGATGCGCTCTCAGCATGACCCTCATCGCACGCGCTCCCTCCGTCCACCACGACCGGCGCGGTCTCGTCCGCGCGCAGAGATCCGGTGACGTCCCGCTCAGCCTCTTCTCGTGTGATCAGGGCAGCAACATCTCGTCCTCCGACCGTGTCGCAGGTGGCGATCAAGGGCGGTCATCGGCATGCACCTACGCCTCCATCCCGCTCCCGCCTGGCCTTCGCAGATGATCTGCCACACTGGAAGGGTTATGCCTGCACCCGGAGAACTCACATTCGTCGCCCCGCGCGGAGCCAAGAAGCCGCCGCGGCATCTTGCCGATCTCACGCCCGGTGAGCGCAAGGACGCCGTCGCCGCGATCGGCGAGAAGCCGTTTCGTGCCAAGCAGCTGTCGCAGCACTACTTCGCGCGGTACGCGCACGATCCGGAGCAGTGGACCGACATCCCCGCCGGGTCGCGTGCCAAGCTGCGGGACGAGTTGCTGCCCGAGCTGATGACCGTCGTGCGGCATCTGTCGACCGACCAGGGGACCACGCGTAAGACGCTGTGGCGGCTGTTCGACGGGACGCTCGTCGAGTCGGTGCTGATGCGGTACCCGGACCGGGTGACCATGTGCATCAGCTCGCAGGCCGGGTGTGGGATGAACTGTCCCTTCTGCGCTACGGGACAGGCTGGGCTGGATCGTAATCTGTCGACCGCTGAGATCGTTCATCAGATCGTCGATGGGATGCGGGCGCTGCGGGACGGGGATGTGCCCGGTGGGCCCGCTCGGCTGTCCAACATCGTCTTCATGGGGATGGGCGAGCCGCTCGCCAACTACAAGCGGGTCGTCGGGGCCATTCGGCGGCTCACCGATCCGGAGCCCGACGGGCTGGGGCTTTCGCAGCGGGGGATCACCGTTTCGACGGTCGGGCTGGTGCCTGCCATTCATCGGTTCGCCGATGAGGGGTTCAAGTGCCGGCTCGCGATCTCGCTGCACGCGCCCGACGACGAGCTGCGGGACACCCTCGTCCCCGTGAACACGCGGTGGAAGGTGCGGGAGGTGCTGGACGCCGGGTGGGAGTACGCGGCCCGGTCCGGGCGCCGGCTGTCCATCGAGTACGCGCTCATCCGGGACATCAACGACCAGGCCTGGCGCGGTGACCGGCTCGGGCGGCTGCTCAAGGGCAAGCCCGTGCACGTGAATCTGATTCCGCTGAACCCGACTCCGGGGTCGAAGTGGACCGCCTCGCGGCCCGAGGACGAGAAGGCGTTCGTCGAGGCCATCGCCGCCCACGGTGTACCGGTGACGATCCGGGACACCCGTGGTCAGGAGATCGACGGGGCGTGTGGTCAGCTCGCCGCCACCGAGCGGTAGTCTGACCGGCGTCAACACATCTGCATATTCCGACAGGGGAGCGCCACAGCGCTGAGAGTGCGGCACCGGCCGCAGACCCTCCGAACCTGGCCCAGGTCATTCTGGGTAGGGAGATCGGTCATCACTCGAGCTGTTGCGCCCTGCCCTAGGCCGTGTCCGCAAAGTCCCGTCTGCCGTTCGACGTCCGGCACGCACTCTCGCCGCACCGGCCGGCCACCCGCGTACAACCAGTACGCGGGAGTCCGCCCGGCACGCCGAGAGCACGCACCGGACGCCGCTCGGCCCGCCCTCCGGGCGGACGACGCGACTTTACGGATACGACCTAGCCCCCCGGGGCCACGGGCAGGGCCGCGTCTCTTCCTGGTCACTCCAGGAGGAATCAAGTGGGCATCACCAAGAAGGTCACCGTCCTGGCCGTCGGGCTGGGGCTCGTCACGCTGTCCGCCTGCGGGTCGTCCGGCGGGGACGACAGCGGCGGCGGTTCCAAGACCGTCACACTGGTCAGCCATAGTTCGTGGGCCGTGTCCAAGGACGTCCTCGCCGCCTTCGAGAAGCAGTCCGGCTACAAGGTCCGGGTCCTGGAGGACGGCGACGCCGGGGAGGCCGTCAACAAGGCCATCCTGACCAAGGACAACCCGCAGGGCGACGTCTTCTTCGGCGTCGACAACACCCTGCTGTCCCGCGCCCTCGACAACGGCCTGTTCCAGCCGTACGAGGCCAAGGGCTCGGACAGGATCCTGCCCGAGTTCCGGGTCGACCAGGACAAGCACCGGGTCACGCCCGTCGACACCGGCGACATCTGCGTCAACTACGACAAGGCGTACTTCAGCAAGCACAAGCTGGCCCCGCCGACCTCGTTCGACGACCTGATCAAGCCCGCCTACAAGGACCTCCTCGTCACCGAGAACGCCTCCACCTCCTCGCCCGGCCTCGGGTTCCTGCTCGGGACCGCCGCCAAGTACGGGGACGAGGGCTGGCAGGACTACTGGAAGAAGCTGAAGGCCAACGGCGTCAAGGTCGTCAGCGGCTGGGACCAGGCCTACAACGAGGAGTTCTCCGGGTCCGCCGGCGGCAAGAAGGCCAAGGGCGACCGGCCGCTCGTGGTGTCGTACGCCTCCTCGCCGCCCGCCGAGGTCATCTACGCCGACCCTAGGCCGACCACCGCGCCGACCGGTGTCGCGGACGGCACCTGCTTCCGGCAGTTCGAGTACGCCGGTCTGCTGAGCAACGCCAAGAACGCCGAGGGCGGCAAGGCCCTGATCGACTTCCTGGTGTCCAAGACGTTCCAGGACGACATGCCGCTGAACATGTTCGTCTACCCCGTGGTCGAGGGCGCCCAGGTGCCCGAGGAGTTCACGGAGTTCGGGCCGGCGGCCGAGAACCCCCAGACCATGGACCCGGCGAAGATCGCCGACCATCGTGACGACTGGGTCAAGTCGTGGACCTCGCTCGTCCTGAGGTAGTGGGACGCCGTACGCGGAGCGCGGCGGCGCGGCTCGGTCTCGTCGCCGTGCCCGTCGCGTTCTTCGCGGTGTTCTTCGCCTACCCGGTCGCCGCGATCGTGGCGCGCGGCCTGCACGTCGACGGGGTGTGGCGGTTCGGGCGGCTGTGGGACGTGCTCGGGCAGTCCGACATCCGGCACGTGCTGTGGTTCACCACCTGGCAGGCCCTCGCCTCCACCGCGCTCACCCTGCTGATCGCGCTGCCCGGCGCCTATGTCTTCGCCCGCTTCGACTTCCCCGGCAAACAGGTCCTGCGGGCCGTCGTGACCGTGCCGTTCGTGCTGCCGACCGTCGTCGTCGGCACCGCGTTCCTCGCGCTCGTCGGCCGCGGCGGGCTGCTCGACGAGCTGTGGGGCGTACGGCTCGACACGACCGTGTGGGCGATCCTGCTCGCGCACGTCTTCTTCAACTACGCCGTCGTCGTACGCACGGTGGGCGGGCTGTGGGCGCAGCTGGACCCCCGGCAGGAGGAGGCCGCGCGGATGCTGGGGGCGTCCCGGTGGACCGCCTGGCGGACCGTCACCCTGCCGGCGCTCGGGCCCGCCGTGGCCGCCGCCGTGCTCATGGTCTTCCTGTTCACCTTCACGTCGTTCGGCGTCGTGCAGATCCTCGGCGGGCCGGCGTTCTCCACCCTGGAGGTGGAGATCTACCGGCAGACCTCGGAGATCTTCGACCTGTCCACGGCCGCCGTGCTGACGATCGTGCAGTTCGTGGCGGTCGGCGCGATCCTCGCCGTGCACGCGTGGACCGTACGGCGGCGGGAGAGCACCCTGCGGCTGGTCGACGCGGCCCTGACCTCGCGGCGGCCGCGCGGGGCCGGGCAGTGGGCGCTGCTGGCCGGCGTCCTGGCCGTCATCGTCGTACTCCTGCTGCTGCCGCTGGCCGTGCTGGTGCAGCGGTCGCTCGACGCGCCGGACCTCGGCTACTACCGGGCGCTCACCGAGGCCGACGGCGGGGTCTTCCTCGTCGCCCCGATCGAGGCGATCGGCAACTCGCTCGAGTACGCCGTCGTCGCCACCCTCATCGCCGTGCTGGTCGGCGGACTCGCGGCGGCCGCGCTGACCCGGCGTGACGCGGGCCGGTTCGTGCGGGGCTTCGACGCGCTGCTGATGCTGCCGCTCGGGGTGTCCGCGGTGACCGTCGGATTCGGGTTCCTGATCTCCCTGGACGAGCCGCCGCTCGACCTCCGCAGCAGCTGGATCCTGGTGCCGCTCGCGCAGGCGCTGGTCGGGGTGCCGTTCGTCGTACGGACCATGCTGCCCGTGCTGCGGGCCGTCGACGACCGGCTGCGGGAGGCGGCCGCGGTGCTCGGCGCCTCGCCGTGGCGGGTGTGGCGGGAGATCGACCTGCCGATGGTGCGGCGGGCGCTGCTGATCGCGGCCGGGTTCGCCTTCGCCGTGTCGCTCGGCGAGTTCGGCGCGACCGTGTTCATCGCACGGCCCGACAACCCGACGCTGCCGGTCGCCGTGGCCCGGCTGCTGGGGCGGGCGGGCGACCTCAACTACGGCCAGGCGATGGCCCTTTCGACGGTGCTGATGGTGGTGTGCGCGGTGGCGCTCCTCGTGCTGGAGCGGCTGCGCACCGACCGGACGGGGGAGTTCTAGATGCTGCTGAGCCTCGAGGGCGCGACGGTCCGCTTCGGTGGGCGGGCGGTGCTCGACGCCGTCGACCTGGAGGTCGCCGAGCACGAGATCGTGTGCGTGCTGGGGCCCAGCGGCAGCGGGAAGTCGACGCTGCTGCGGGCCGTGGCGGGGCTGCAGCGCCTGGACGCCGGCCGGGTCACCCTCGACGGGCGCGACCAGGCCGGGGTGCCCGCGCACCGGCGTGGCGTCGGCCTGATGTTCCAGGACCACCAGCTGTTCCCGCAGCGGGACGTCGGCGGCAATGTCGCCTTCGGCGCGCGGATGCACGGGGCGTCCCGCCGTGAACAGGCCGACCGGGTCTCCGAGTTGCTTGACCTCGTCGGGCTGCCGGGAGCCGCCGGCCGGGCCGTCGCCTCGCTGTCCGGCGGCGAGCAGCAGCGGGTGGCGCTCGCCCGCGCCCTCGCGCCCCGACCGCGACTGCTGATGCTGGACGAGCCGCTGGGGCAGCTCGACCGCTCGCTGAGGGAGCGCCTCGTCGTCGAACTGCGGGAGCTGTTCGGGCGGTTGGGTACGACCGTGCTCGCCGTCACCCACGACCAGGGTGAGGCGTTCGCGCTCGCCGACCGGGTCGTGGTGATGCGGGACGGCGGGATCGCCCAGACCGGGACGCCGCTGGAGGTGTGGCAGCACCCGGCCGACGCGTTCGTGGCCCGCTTCCTGGGCTTCGACAACGTGGTCGAGGGCACCGTCGCCGGGGAGGCCGCCGACACCCCCTGGGGCAAGCTCCCGGTCGGCGAGAACGCCCCGCAGGGCACCCGGCCCCTGCTCGTACGGCCCGCCGGGGTACGGCTCGTCGCGCCCGACGAGGGACTGCACTGCACGGTGGCCGCGCGGACGTTCCGCGGCACCCATGTCGCCCTGCAGTTGCGGCCCGAGGAGGCGCCGCGCCTGGAGGCCGCGTGCGCGCTGCGGGAGGCGCCGGAGGTCGGGGACGTGGTCGGCGTGGAGTTCGACCCGGCGGAAATCGTGGTGCTCGGCTGATCGCCCGGCGCTTAGGGTGCGGGCATGACGACGCTCGCACATGATCGCTACTGCGACGAGATAGATCACCAGGTCGGCCTGCTGAGGGCCGTGGTGACCTCCGGGGCCGATCTGTCGGCCACCGTGCCGACCTGCCCCGACTGGTCGCTGGAGCAGCTCGTCCGGCACACGGGGGAGGCCCTGCGCTGGGTGGAGCTGATGGTGCGGACACGCGCCGAGAAGGAGATCCCGGAGGAGACCGTGCCGGGCGCGCAGGGCCCCGACGCGCAGGGCGACCCCGTCGCGCTCGACGCCTGGCTGGCGGAGACCGGCGACCTGCTCGTCGGCACGCTGCGGGCGGCCGGCCCGGACACCGCCGTGTGGTCGTGGGCCGGGGTCCCCACCGCCGGGTTCTGGGCCCGCCGGATGACGCACGAGCTCACCGTCCACCGCGCCGACGCGACGCTCGCCGCCGGACTGCCGTACGAGGTGGCCCCCGAGATCGCGGCCGACGCGATCGACGAGTGGCTGGAGATCGTGCAGTGGGCGCAGCGGACCATCCCCGACGACCCCGCGCGCGAACTGCACCGGCCCGGCGCGAGCATCCATCTGCACGCCACCGACCCCACGCCCGGGGTGGACGCCGAGTGGTTCGTCGACCTCGGCGGGGACGCGATCGTATGGCGGCGCGGGCACGAGAAGGCGACGGTCGCGCTGCGCGGCAGCCTCACCGACGTCCTGCTGGCGTTCTACCGCCGACTGCCGCTGGACGCGCCCGAGTTGGAGGTCCTCGGCGAGCGGGAGCTGCTGGAGTTCTGGCTGGAGCGCGCGACGTTCGGCTGAGGGCTGAGGGCTGAGCGCGAAGGATCAGTGCGGGCGCCGGACATGGCAGTGGCCCGCCCCCGGGAAGGGGACGGGCCACCACACCGACACTGCGGGGCGGGATCAGCCCTCGCTCTTGGCCCCACGGCGACGCAGGCCGAAGAAGACCGCGCCTCCGCCGACGGCGACCAGGGCGACCGCGATGCCCGCGATCAGACCGGTGTTGGAGTTGGCACCGGTCTCGGCCAGGTTGGAGTCACCGGCCGCCGGGGACGGGACGTTCTCCGCCGGGGCGGTGGTCGACGCGCTCTCGGAAGGGGCCGGGGACTCGGTCTCCTCGGCCGGGGTCGAGGCGGAGTCCGACGGCGTCGGCGTCGGACTGTCCGACGGAGCCGGGGGCTTCTCCTCGTCCTTCTTGCAGGCGGTGGACGGCGTTGTGAGGTTCGGCTCGATGTCCTCGTCGACGTAGCCCGCGGCCTTGACGTGCACGCGGTACTCGGCGTTCGGCTTCCAGTCCTCGGCGAAGGTGATGGTGACACCCTCGCGCGAGCCCTTGACCGTCTGCTCGCCGATCTTCTTGAGGTCGGCGCCGTTGTTCTGCAGGAACACGGTGACCGTCGCGGGGATACCGCTGGGGTCCTTGTCCGTGACCGTGATGACGCCCTTGTCGCCGTCGCACTTGGCTTCGGCGGAGAATTCACTGATGTCGCACGCGAGCGCGTTGCCCGCGACGGAGAGGGCCAGGGCGGCCGAGGCGGACGCCACGCCCAGGGCCCGCACGGAACGTGCGACAGTACGGCGGTTTATGGACACGTTTGTCCTTACGGGAGTTGCACCACTGAGGGGGGTTGGAAGGGGGCGGCGACGGGACATCACCGTCCCCGTGAGACTCACAGATTTATAAGCGTCGCATAAGCACTGTCAACGCATATGCAGCCAACGGGCGTTGGCTTTGCCGTCTTATTAACCGAGGAGACGTTTCAACGCCTCCGGCGCCTCCTCGATCCGGTCGACGAGCGCGATCCGCGCCTCCATCGACCGCTCCCGCGCCAGTGACTGGAGCAGGGGCCACACGGGCAGCCTCTCGGTCCAGTGCGCCCGGTTCACCAGCACCATGGGCGTGGGCTCGCCGCGCGACTCGTAGTAGTTGGGCGTCGCGTTGTCGAAGACCTCCTGGACGGTGCCGGCGGCCCCGGGCAGGAAGACGACACCCGCCGTGCAGCGCGCCAACAGGCCGTCCTCGCGGGTGGCGTTGGAGAAGTACTTCGCGATGTGGGAGGCGAAGGGGTTCGGCGGCTCATGGCCGTAGAACCAGGTCGGGATGCCGACCGAACGGCCGCCCCTGGGCAGGCGCTCCCGCACCTCGAAGGCGGCCGCCGCCCAGTCGGTCACGGACGGTGTGAAGCCCGGCGCCTTGGCCAGCAGCCGCAGGGCGTCGCCCAGTTCCTCGTCGCCGTAC
Organism: Streptomyces sp. RK62; assembly: GCF_018070255.1. Classification (NCBI taxonomy): domain Bacteria; kingdom Bacillati; phylum Actinomycetota; class Actinomycetes; order Kitasatosporales; family Streptomycetaceae; genus Streptomyces; species Streptomyces sp. RK62. The sequence continues at coordinate 530,668 of NZ_JAGPYD010000002.1, forward strand.
GGGGCGAGATACGCGCCGAGGTTGGCCGCCTCCATGGCGCCGGGGCCGCCACCGGTGGCGACGGTCAGACCGGTGCGCGCCAGCTCCCGGCCGAGCCGGGCCGCGCCCTCGTACTCCGTGGTGCCGCGGCGCATCGCGTGACCGCCCATGACGCCCACCACCCGCGCGCCGGAAAGGAGTTCGTCCAGGGCGTCGGAGACCGCGTCGTCGTGCAGCGCGCGCAGTGTCGAGGCGTACACGTCCCGGTCGGCCTTGGTGCGCTGGAGCCAGGCGTAGGCGCGGGCGTCCGGCGTGGCCTCGTAGCCGTCCGCCAGGGACGCGAACAACTCGTCCGGGGTGTAGACATGGCCCCGGTACGGGTCGAAGGGGAGGTCGGGCAGCGGCGGGAAGACCAGGGCGCCCTCGGCACGCACCTTGGCGGCCGCGTCCTCGCGCATCGGGCAGCCGAGGAAGACCGCGCCCGCCGCACCGGTGGTGAGCAGCTCGCGCGTACGGTCCGTCAGATCGACGGCCTGGACGCGGAATCCGGCGAGGGAGCCGCGCGCCGAGACGACCGCGTCGAACTCCTCGAGCGTCTCTATCTCATGGTCGTCGTGGTGGGCCGCATGGGCGGGCATCGTCTGCACCCGCCCATGCTAAGTCGTCCTCCACGACCATCCCTCAGCCCTCGACGGCCGCCGGGTCCATCCACACGACCTCCCAGGTGTGCCCGTCGAGGTCGTCGAAGGCGCGGCCGTACATGAAGCCCATGTCCTGGACCTGGTCCGACGCGGTGCCGCCGGCCGCCACTGCCTTCTCGACCAGCTCGTCGACCTTGGCGCGGCTCTCCGCGCTCAGACAGATCAGCACCTCGCTGGTCGTGGTGGCGTCCGCGATCTCCTTCTTGGTGAAGGTCGCGTAGAACGGCTTGGTGAGCAGCATCGCGACGATGGTGTCGCTGATCACGACCGAGGCCGCGTTGTCGTCGCTGAACTGCGGGTTGATCGAGTAGCCCAGCTCCGTGAAGAACTTCTTCGAGGCGTCCAGGTCGTTCACGGGCAGGTTGACGAAGATCATCTGCTGGTACGCGGGGGCGGTCATCGTGGTCTCTCCCATTCGGTTCGTCGCTGTTCGGTGAGGTAGACCGGAGGGCCTCGCGAAACTCATCGGCGCCCGGAGATTTCTTCCGGGGCGGGGTCAGCGGGTCAGGGGGAGCGCGGCCAGTTCGGCCACGACGAGGGTCAGCGGGCCGAAGACGGCGAGCAGGGCGCCGGCGCGCAGGGCCGCCGCGCCGCGCAGAGTCGCCGCCGGGGCACCGAGGCGGAGGAGGGCCGCCGTGGTGCCGGACCGGTCCTGCCGGGCCTCGACGGCGGCCGTGCAGAGCGTGGCGACGGCGCAGCCGGTGACCACGGCGGCGCCCAGCGCGGTGAGCGGACCGAAGGAGCCGGAGTCCGGCAGGGGCGTCATGGCGACCGCCGCCGAGGCCACCGCGCACACGACGCCGAGGGGGCGCCCGATCCGGGTGGCCTCCTCCATCAGGCCCCGGCCCGCGAGCAGCCGCAGCGCCCCGGGACGCACGGCCTGCAGCAGCAGGCCGCACAGGTGGGTGAGGCCGGGGGCGAGCAGCGCGAGGCCCACCGCGGTGAGCAGCCAGCCGGCCAGGACCCCGGTGGGCCCTGCGGGCAGCGCCGCGGGCAGCGCGGGCCCGCCGTGGTCCGTCGCGCCGGCGGCGTACGTCTCGACGGCCAGGCCGGCCGCGAGTACGGCGACACCCCAGGGCAGGCCCTTGGGCGCGGGGTGCGGGGCCGGAAGCTCCGGCACGCTCTCGACGGCGGGGGTCTCGACGGCGGGGGTCTCCACCGCCACCGTGCCTTCCGCCGGCTCAGGTTCGTCCCGTCCCGTGCCCCGCCCGGCCGCGCCGCCCCGGGTGCCGAACCGGCCGTAGGACCCGAACGTCTCCCGGGCCGCCACCCGCCCGGTCGCCCCGAAGCGGCCGTACGAGCGTCTGGCGCCGCCGTCGGGCGCGGGGCCGAGCACCGTGGGCCGCAGGACGAAGGCCACCGCGGCCGACGCGAGCACCGGTACCAGGGTCAGCAGGGTCAGGGAGCCCGGCACCGGCAGCGGGGTGCCCGCCGCGAGCGCCTCGGTGGCGGCGCCGTCGAACGGCATGCCGGTGAGGTCGCCCCGCAGATGCAGGAAGACCAGCAGCGCCAGCATCGAGCCGAGCACACAGGACAGGGCCGTGGTGGTGGCCGAGACCAGCATCAGGCGCGCCGGGCCCAGGCCGACCGCGGCGAGCCCGGGACGCGGCCGGGTGCCGGGGTCCGTGCGGGCGACGGCCACCGCGAGATGCACCGTCGCGGCGACCGGGGGCAGGCACCAGACGAGCCGGGCGGTCGCGTCGGCGGGGGAGCCGGGGTGGGCGAGGGCGTAGCCCATCGCGCACAGCAGCAGGAACCCGGTGCCCGCCGACGCCGCCGTGACCAGCAGCCGGCGCAGCTGGACGGCGGGCCGGGCGCCGCGGGTCAGGCGGAGAGCGAGCACGCCGCCCGGCCTTCCGTCTCGGGGACGGGAGGCAGGTGCACGGTGTTCACGCGCCGTCCGTCGAGCAGGGCGATGGTGCGGTCGGCGAACGCCGAGCACTCGGTGTCGTGGCCGGTCATGACCACGGTGATGCCGTGCGAGCGGGCCGCCGCCGTCAGGGTGCGCAGCGCCTGGGTGCGGTCGGCGCGGCGCAGGGGCGCCGTCGGCTCGTCGGCGAACAGCACCTGGGGTGCGGGGGCCAGGGCGCGGGCGATGCTGACGCGCTGGCGTTCGGCCTGGACGAGCTGGTGCGGGCGCTTGCGGGCGGCGTCGCCGATGTCCAGGCGCTCCAGCCACTCCAGCGCGGCCTGCTTGGCGCGGCGCCGGCCGGTGCCGCGCAGCATCAGGGGCAGGGCGGTGTTCTCCCAGACGTTCAGCTCGGGGACCAGTGAGGGGGCCGGGTCGATCCAGGCGAAGCGGTCGCGGCGGAGCCGGTCGCGGGCCTGGGCGCCCATGGTGTGCACCGGCACGCTGTTGAACCAGACCTCGCCGGAGCGCGCCGGGACCAGTCCCGACAGACAGCGCAGGAGGGCCGTCTTGCCGCTGCCGCGCGGGCCGACCACGGCGAGGATCTCGCTCTCCTGGACCCCGAGCGAGACACCGCTGAGCGCGGGCGAGCCGTCGTCGTACGAATAGTGCAGGGCGCGTGCCCAGAGCACGTCGTTGTCCGGCGGAGCCACCATGGCGTACACCTCGGTTCAGATCCGTAGTTCCCGTGCCGTTCCCCCGTCCGGGGGAACGAAGACAGGGCCGATCGGTTACCAGGCACGCTAAGGACCGGGGCGTCGAACGCCGGACAGCACGCGGCGGGGGTGCACCCTTCTCACTCCTACGGGTGCACCCCCGCCGACGGGCCGGTGGATCAGAGCTTCGTCCACGCCTCCTCGAGGGTGACGCGCAGGATCTGCTCGATCTCGTCGAACGTGCCCTGGTCGGAGATCAGCGGCGGGGCCAGCTGGATGACCGGGTCGCCCCTGTCGTCGGCGCGGCAGTACAGGCCGTTCTCGAAGAGCTTCTTCGACAGGAAGCCGTACAGGACCCGCTCGGTCTCCTCGTCGGTGAAGGACTCCTTGGTCGCCTTGTCCTTGACCAGCTCGATGCCGTAGAAGAAGCCGTTGCCGCGGACGTCGCCGACGATCGGCAGGTCGTGGAGCTTCTCCAGGGTGGAGCGGAAGGCGCCCTCGTTGTCCAGGACGTGCTGGTTGAGGTTCTCGCGCTCGAACAGGTCGAGGTTGGCGAGGCCCACCGCCGCCGACACGGGGTGGCCGCCGAAGGTGTAGCCGTGCAGGAAGGTGTTGTCGCCCTTGTAGAACGGCTCGGCCAGGCGGTCGGAGATGATGCAGGCGCCGATCGGGGAGTAGCCCGAGGTCATGCCCTTGGCGCAGGTGATCATGTCCGGGACGTAGTCGAACTTGTCGCAGGCGAACATGGTGCCCAGGCGGCCGAAGGCGCAGATGACCTCGTCCGAGACGAGCAGCACGTCGTACTGGTCGCAGATCTCACGGACCCGCTGGAAGTAGCCGGGCGGAGGCGGGAAGCAGCCGCCCGCGTTCTGCACGGGCTCCAGGAAGACCGCGGCGACGGTGTCGGGGCCCTCGAAGAGGATCTGCTGCTCGATCTGGTCGGCGGCCCAGCGGCCGAAGGCCTCGGGGTCGTCGCCGAAGAGCGGGGCGCGGTAGATGTTGGTGTTCGGCACCTTGTGCGCGCCGGGGACCAGCGGCTCGAAGGGCGCCTTCAGGGCGGGCAGGCCGGTGATGGACAGGGCGCCCTGCGGGGTGCCGTGGTAGGCGACCGCGCGGGAGATGACCTTGTGCTTGGTGGGCTTGCCGACGAGCTTGAAGTACTGCTTGGCGAGCTTCCAGGCGGTCTCGACGGCCTCGCCGCCGCCGGTGGTGAAGAAGACCTTGTTCAGGTCGCCCGGGGCGTGGTGGGCCAGACGCTCGGCCAGCTCCACGGCCTTGGGGTGGGCGTACGACCAGATCGGGAAGAACGCCAGCTCCTGGGCCTGCTTGCTGGCGGTCTCGGCGAGCTCGGTGCGGCCGTGCCCGGCCTGGACGACGAAGAGACCGGCGAGTCCGTCCAGGTACCGCTTGCCCTGGTCGTCGAAGATGTGGGTCCCCTCGCCGCGGACGATCGTCGGGACGGGGGCCTTCTCGTACGAGGACATGCGCGTGAAGTGCATCCACAAGTGGTCGTACGCGGTCCTGCCGAGGTCCTGAGGGCTGTTGGTGCTCACGGTTATCGGGTCCTCACGGTTATCGGGTTCCCCACATGTAGGTCTGCTTCTTGAGCTTGAGGTAGACGAAGCTCTCCGTCGAACGCACGCCCGGGAGGGCCCGGATGCGCCGGTTGATGACCTCCAGGAGGTGGTCGTCGTCCTCGCAGACGATCTCCACCATCAGGTCGAAGGAGCCGGCGGTCATCACCACGTACTCGCACTCGGCCATGCCGGTCAGCGCGTCGGCCACGGACTCCACGTCGCCCTCGACGTTCACGCCGACCATCGCCTGCCTGCGGAAGCCCACGGTCAGCGGGTCCGTGACGGCGACGATCTGCATGACGCCCTGGTCGAGCAGCTTCTGGACGCGCTGGCGCACGGCCGCCTCGGACAGGCCGACGGCCTTGCCGATCGCGGCGTACGGCCGGCGGCCGTCCTCCTGGAGCTGTTCGATGATGGCGAGGGAGACGGCGTCCAGCTGGGCACCGCCGCCGTTTCTGGACTCGCGGGAGTCCCTGTGCTCTGCGCTTCGACTGGCCACGGGGTCACTCTGCACGACGTCTCGACAGTTCCGCAAGGCCGAAGCGATGAAATTCGTTGTTCACATCCCCGATACCTGCGGATTTCGCAGATTCGGAGCCAACGGGGGTGTTGAAAACGCGGGTCGGGCGATTAGGGTGGGTGTCTCAGAGAATGGACAGTCGGAAAACCAGTGAAGACCCCTGACAGGAGGCCGGCAGTGAGCACCGAGCTGGGTGGGCTGCGCAAACTTCGCAATTACATCGCCGGTGAGTTCCGGGACGCCGCCGACGGACGGACCACCGAGGTGGTCAACCCCGCGACGGGCGAGGCGTACGCGACCGCGCCGCTGTCCGGACAGGCGGACGTCGACGCCGCCATGGAGGCGGCGGCCCGGGCCTTCCCGGCCTGGCGCGACGCCACCCCCGCCGAGCGCCAGAAGGCCCTGCTGAAGATCGCGGACGCCTTCGAGGAGCGCGCCGAGGACCTGATCGCCGCCGAGGTGGAGAACACCGGCAAGCCGATCGGCCTCACGCGGTCCGAGGAGATCCCGCCGATGGTCGACCAGATCCGCTTCTTCGCCGGCGCGGCGCGGATGCTGGAGGGCCGCTCCGCGGGCGAGTACATGGAGGGCTTGACCTCCATCGTGCGCCGTGAGCCGATCGGCGTCTGCGCGCAGGTCGCCCCGTGGAACTACCCGATGATGATGGCCGTGTGGAAGTTCGCCCCGGCCCTCGCCGCGGGCAACACGGTCGTCCTGAAGCCGTCGGACACGACCCCCGCGTCGACCGTCCTGATCGCCGAGATCATCGGCGGGATCCTGCCGAAGGGCGTCTTCAACGTCATCACCGGCGACCGTGACACCGGCCGCATGATGGTCGAGCACCCGACCCCCGCGATGGCCTCCATCACCGGTTCCGTACGCGCCGGCATGTCGGTCGCCGAGTCCGCGGCCAAGGACCTCAAGCGGGTCCACCTGGAGCTGGGCGGCAAGGCCCCCGTCGTCGTCTTCCAGGACACCGACATCGCCAAGGCCGTCGAGGACATCTCGGTCGCGGGCTTCTTCAACGCCGGTCAGGACTGTACGGCCGCCACCCGCGTGCTCGTCCAGGAGTCCATCCACGACGAGTTCGTGCGGGCGCTCGCCAAGGCCGCCGCCGACACCAAGACCGGTCAGCCGGACGACGAGGACGTGCTGTTCGGCCCGCTCAACAACCCGAACCAGCTCAAGCAGGTCGCCGGGTTCATCGACCGGCTCCCCGCCCACGCCAAGGTCGAGGCGGGCGGCCACCAGGTCGGCGACAAGGGGTACTTCTACGCCCCGACCGTCGTGTCCGGGCTGAAGCAGGACGACGAGATCATCCAGAAGGAGGTCTTCGGGCCGGTCATCACCGTCCAGTCGTTCACCGACGAGGCCCAGGCCGTCGAGTGGGCGAACGGCGTCGAGTACGCGCTCGCCTCCTCGGTGTGGACCAAGGACCACGGGCGCGCGATGCGGATGTCCAAGGCCCTCGACTTCGGCTGCGTGTGGATCAACACCCACATCCCGCTGGTCGCGGAGATGCCGCACGGCGGCTTCAAGAAGTCCGGCTACGGCAAGGACCTCTCGGCGTACGGCTTCGACGACTACACGCGCATCAAGCACGTCATGACGTCGCTGGACGTCTGACACCACCCTGAGCGCACGGACGCGGCCCCGGACCCGGCACACGCCGGCCGGGGCCGCGTCGCGTCCCCCGGGTCAGGCGTGGTCCGCCGCGGCGCCGTCGTGGCTGGTCGCGCAGTGCCCCGCGCCCCTGGGGGTGGGGGCGATCCCGGCGTCCGAAGTGGCCCCTGCGACTTGGCGCCGGGTGATGGCCGACTCGACGGCCGCGATGCGGTCGGCCAGCAGACCGAGCGCCGCCACCGCCCGGGTGAGCTGGTCGTCCTCGGCACCGCCCAGCGCCTGGGTGCGGACGTACGCCGCCTTCACCTCCGCCCACCGGGTGGCCTGGGCGGCCGTGAGCGTGCCGCGCAGCTCTGCCAGCTTCAGCAGGTTGGCCTCGGCGCCGGTCGTCAGGGTCTGCGCCTCGGCCCGGTAGTGGTCGTCGATCAGCGCGGTCAGCTCGGCGTCGTTCATGACCGGCTGGACGCGCTGCGCGATCTTGTTCATGTTCCGGTACGAGCCCTGGAGCCGGAACGGCGGTTCCGTGCGTGTGGCGTCGGACTGCGCGGCGGACGCGATGTAGGCGTCGTTCACCGCGAGCACGGTCGCCCGCACCGTCAGCAGATGGCGCAGCACCGCGAGGATCCGCTCCCGTTCGGCGGGGGCGTAGGGGTGGGCCAGCCGGTCCGGGCGGGCCGTCGGGTCGCCCTCGGCCAGCCGGACCAGCAGGTCGAGGTCCGCCCGGTCGCGTCCGGCGAGCGGCGCCAGCACGGTGTTGGCGGTGAGCGCGTTCTCGATGAAGCTCAGCGCGAAGACCTGCTCCTTGCCGGTGAGGACGTCGCCGAGGTTCCACACGTCGGCGCGGTTGGCGAGCATGTCCGGGACACGGAAGCGCCCGCCGGACTCGGTGTACGGGTTGCCGGCCATGCAGACAGCGAACCGCTTGCCGCGCAGGTCGTATGTCCGGGGCGTGCCGTCGTGCACCCCGTCGATGGTGCGGGTGGCGTCGCACAGCGGGATGAACTTCTGCAGCAGCTCCGGCGAGGTGTGCTGGATGTCGTCCAGGTACAGCAGGGTGTTGTTGCCCGCCGCCAGCGCGAAGTTGATCTTCTCGACCTCCTGGCGCGCGGTCGCGTTCGGGGCCTCGGCGGGGTCGAGCGAGGTCACGCCCCGGCCCAGCGCGGGACCGCTGACCTTGACCAGCATCAGCCCCAGCCGGTCCGCGACGTACTCAACGAGGGTCGTCTTGCCGTAGCCGGGCGGGGAGACGAGCAGCAGCAGACCGCCGGTGTCGGTCCGCCTGGTCTCAACGGTGGTGCCGAGCTGCCGGGCGAGGCTGTCGCCGACGAGCGGCAGGTACACCTCGTCGATGAGCCGGTTGCGGACGAACGCCGGCATCACCCGCGGGCGGTGCTGGTCGAGCCGCAGCCGGGCCCGCTCCGCGGCCGTCACGGCGGTACGGCGGCGCAGACAGGCGCGGTGGGCGGGGACCTCGTGCGCGGCGAACGCCCGGGTGCGGGCGAGGAACTCGTCCACGCGGAGCCTGAGCCGGCCGGCGCCGATCCGGGGGTGGGTGCCGAGCAGGCCGTCCACGGTCGCGGTCAGCGGCGCCTCGGACTCGTAGCGGGGGAGGTCCGGGCACAGCTCGGCGGCCACGGCCTCCGCCAGGTCCCCGGCGGTGACGTCGGCGCCGGTGGAGGCGGTGTACGCGGACAGCCACGCCTCGACCAGCTGGCGGCGGGCGGCCAGACTGCCGAGCGCCGCGAGGTCGTCGTCGTACGCGGACGTGCCGACCGTACGGCGGAACTTGTCCAGCAGGGTGCGGGCGCCGGCGCTGACGACGAAGCCGTCCGGGCCGCAGGTCAGTTCGTCGAAGAGGTAGTCCGCGGCGGGCCGGGCGTCCTCTCCGCCGATCGCCTCCGCCAGCTCCCGGCACAGGTCCGCGATCGCGGGCGCCAGCCCGAACGTGTCGCGGGCGCGGGCCAGCGACACCGCGCGCCGGGCCCAGTCCGCGCGGGCCTCCTCCGTCGTGCCGTGGGCCCAGAACAGCTGGGCCCGCGCCCGGGCGGACGGCTCGTGGCGCAGCGGGCCCGCGCTCTCGTACAGGCCGAGCAGCGCGGTGAGGATCAGCACCGTGTCGTGGTCGTGGACACCGGGCTCGTACCCCTCGTCGTACGCCTCCCGCGCGGCCCGGCGTACGAGTTCGGGCAGGTCCGCGCCGGCCAGGGTCTCGGCGCCGTGTGTGTCGAGCAGGCGGGCGGCCAGGTGCTCGGCGCGGTAGACGTCCGGGGACTCCGAGGGCAGCGGACGGTCCCAGTAGGCACGGGCCGCCGTCAGTTCGGGGTCGGTCAGCGGGGAGCGGTGGTCGGTGCCGGTCACGGCGAAGGCGAGGCCGTCGCCGTCCGGGACCACGGTGAGGTCGAGCGGCTCGGTGTGCACGGCGAAGCGGTGCCCGCCCAGGCGCAGGGTGCGGCCGCCGTCGGCGTACAGGTCGGTACGGTCCCGCAGGGCGCGGCCTGCCTCCTGGAGGGCGGCCTTCAGCCGTCCGTCCAGCTCCTCCGCCCGTACCTGGTCGCCAAGTTCACGCAGCTCGCCGGCGATCCGGCGGACCTTGGCGGGCATCGGGTCGGAGGCGAAGAAGGCCGCGACGGCGTCCGCGTCGGGCAGCGCGGCGGCCCGCCGGGCGACGGACCGCAGCACCCGCTCCGCGGAGCCGGCCAGCCGTTCGGCGCGCCGGGCCCGCTCGTCGGCGAGGGCCTGCTTGCGGGCCGTGAACACCTCGTGGATCTCGTCGCGCCGGTCGGCGAGCGCGCCGAGGAAGTCGTCGAACTCGGCGAACCGCGACTCCAGGTTCTCCACCCGCACCAGCAGCCGGGCCAGTTGCTCCTCGCACGCGTCGGGCGTGCCGGCGGCCGCGAGGGCGGCGGTGACCGCCTGCCCGAGCAGGGCGAACTCGGCGGCGAACCCTTCCCGCCCCTCCTGGTCGGCGAGTTCGCGGCGGCGGCCGTCCAGGACGGCACGGGCGCGGTTGACTCCGCCCGCGACCTCGGCGATCCGGCCCAGGACGGCCGTACGGACCGTGGCGTCGGCGATGTCGAGACCGGCGACGACCTCCGTCACCGTGTCGAGCCCCTCGGCGAGTTCGTCGATCCGGGCGGCGACGGGCCCGGCCTCGGCGGCGGTCGCGAGGCCCGCGGCGTCCGCGAGGAGGGCGTCGACCCGCTCGTGGTGGGCGGCGAAGGCGTCCTCGCGGGCCAGGTCGGTGACCGCCCGGCGGCCGAACGCGGCGAGGTCGGCCGCCACATCGGCGGCCAGCGCGTCGATCCGGTCCGTGTCGGCGTACCGCAGGTCCTTCAGCGTGAGCAGATGCCCCTGCGCGCGGCGCAGCTCGGCGAGCCCCGACACCCAGGCGTCGGCGCCCCGGGGTGCCTCGCCGCGCAGCCGCCGGACGACCGCGGCGACGCGCTCGGCGGCCTCGGTGAGCGCCTCGGCGGCCCGCCGGGTCAGCGCCCGCACGGTACGGAACTCGGTGACAACCTGCTCGGCGGTCGCCCGCACCAACCCCAACGGCTCGGCCAGGTCGCCGAGTTCCGGCTCGCCCAGCCAGTGGTGGGCGTCGGCCGCGCGGACGCAGGACGCCGTCAGCGCCTCGTACATCTCGACGGTGGGGGTGGTGTCGGCGACGGCTCCGGCGACGGACAGGCAGTCGGAGATGCCGCGCACCAGATCGGCGTTGCCGACCCGGGCCAGCGGTCCGGCGCCGGCCGGCTGCGTGGCGGCGTGGACGTCGGAGACGAAGGGGGAGGTCCACAGCCGCACCGGGTGGACGCGCCCCGGCTCGGCGCTCTCGACGCCCAGCAGCACCAGCCCGCCGTCGCCGAACAGGGCCCAGCCGCCGCAGGCGAGAGGCGTCGACACCTCCTTGCGGATCACGTTGTACGGCAGCAGCAGGGCGCGGCCCGCCCCCCGCGCGTGGAACGTGAACAGGACGTCCTCGCCGTTGGGGGAGCGGACGGTCCGCTCGAAGTCCAGGAGCCCGGGCTCCTCCGCGACCCCTTCGAAGATCTTGTACGCGCCGCTCGCCAGGCAGTACCCGCCGGGGAAGACGATCCCCTGGTCCTCGGGGAGCCGGCGGCACGCCTGCCCGATCCCGTCGAGGCGCACGACCGTCCTGGTGAGCGTGTTGAACACCAGGTACCGGTGGGCGTCCTCGTTGTAGGGGCGGATCCGCAGCAGGATCAGCGCCCCCACCCGGGCGTGGGCGATCTCGGCGTCCGCGAGCGCCTGTAGCGGCTCGTCGACGGGCTCGGCGTAGACTCCCTCGCCGGTCTCCGTGTCGTCCTCGGTCTTCACGGTGAGGGTGCCGCCGACGGTCGCGACGAACAGCTCGTCCCCGACGGACACATGCGGGTGCCGGCCCAGCCGGTGGTCCTCGCGGGTGGCCGACGTCCAGGTGAAGTCGTGGGCGGGCGGCGCCACATGGTCGCGGTCGCCGCGCGCGTCCAGGAAGGACACCTCGCCGCCGTCCGTCACCGCCCAGCGCAGCACCCGGATGTCGTCCGCCGTCTCACCGGTCTGGAAGACGGCCAGCAGCCGGCCCTCGACGAGCCGCAGCCGCAGCAGCCGGGCCTGCCGGTAGTAGCGGTGCAGCGCGCCGAACTCCCGGACGAACGCCGGGTCGTCGAGGAGGCCGGGCACGGCGTCCTCGGGCAGCCGGTTCAGCTCGCGGTCGTGCAGCGCGAAGACGTCGCCGACGGCCGGCTCGGTGCCCGTGCCCGGCGGCAGGCCGTGGCCGAAGAGCAGGACGTCCCCGACTGCCACGAGGTCGCGGGGCACACAGGCGTGCCCGGTCTGCAGCCGCCCGGTACCGGCGAGTTCGAGGCGGGCCGAGCCGAACTCCTCGGCCCGGCGGGCGTTCAGCTCCTCGGCCCGCCGGGCGAGTTCGGCGGCCTGCGCGGTGAGCCGGTCCCGCAGCACCTCGTAGGTGCCGGTGTCCAGGCTCGTCGTCCCGGTGGTCATGGGATCCCTCTCGGACGTCTCGGGGGTCTCGGCGGGCGGCGTGGGCGTGGTCCCGAGCCGCCGTCCCCTGTGCGGCGGCTCCGGACCACGGGCCGGTCAGCCCTGGGCGCTGCCGTTGAGCGAGGCGAGGGGGGTCTCCGCGAGACCCAGTTCACCCGCCCGGTCCAGCAGCCGCTGGAGCTGACCGGAGTCCGCCGAGCCCGACTTCATGAGCTTCATCAGCAGCGCGGACACGGTCAGGTTCTGCACGTCCGCCGTGGAGACGGAACCCAGAACCTGGGTGAGGTCGTCGCCGAGGTCCCGCGAGCCGTCCAGCCACGGCCGGCCGAGCGCCTGCGCCGTCTCGGAGTGCCGGACGAACCCGTCGACGCCCTTGCCGAGCGAGATGGACGACACCAGACGGTCGAAGAAGACCGAGTCCCCGCCGACGATGTCGATGTCGGCGTTCTCCAGACCGGTGGCGAGCACCGTGGCCTGCGCCTCGGCGACCTGCCGCTGCACCTCCAGGCCGGCCAGCCGGATGTCCTTCTCCGCCTCCAGACGCAGCCGGTACTCCTCGTGGCCCCGGGACGCGTCGTCCAGCGCGGCCATCGCCGCCGCCTTCTCGGTGAGCCCGGCGGCCTCGGCCTTGAGCTTCTCGCCGACGCCCTGTGCCTCGGCGAGCGCCTTGGCCCGCGCGCCCTCGGCCTCGGCGCGCATCCGGGCCTCGGTGGCCTCGGCCTCCGCGCGGCCGGCCTTCTCGATGACCTCGGCCTCCTTGTCGCGGACCTGGACCGCGGCCAGCCCCTCGGCCGCCGCCTCCGCCTGGATGCCCTCGGAGAGGCGGAGCTTGGCCCGCGCGTCCAGGTCGGCGCTCTTCAACCGGGCCTCGGCCAGCGTCAGTTCCTCGGCCGCGCGGTGCACCGCGGCCTGCTCGGCGGCCTCGGCGGCCTTGATGTCCTTGACCAGTCGCTCCTGCGCCTCCGCCTCGGCGGCGATGATCACGGACTGCCGGTCGCGCTCGGCCTCCTCCACGGCCCGCAGCCGCTTGATGGCCTCCTCCTGCTCGGCCACCGTGCGGTCCACGGCGACCCGCTCGCGGACCACCTCGGCGATCTGCCGCTTCTCCGCCTCGACCTCCTTGTCGGCCGCGATCCGGGTCAGCTGCGTCTCCCGCTCACGGGCGATGACCTCCAGCAGACGGTCCTTCTCGATGCGCTCGCTCTCGACGGCGATGACCCGCTCGCGGTTCTTCGCGGCGACGGCGACCTCACGGGCCTGGTTCTCCCGCTGCACACCGAGCTGCTCCTCGGTCTTGAGGAACGCGGCCTGGGCCCGCAGCCGCTCCTCCTCCACCACCCGCGCCGTCTCGGCCTCCTCGCGCGCCCGTACGGTCTCGATCTCCCGGCGCTGCTTGATCTCGGCGTCGGCCTGGCGGCGCTCCAGCTCCAGGATGGCCTCGCGGGCGTCGACGTTCTGCCGGGTGATCTCCTTCTCCTCGGTGCGCTGGGCCTCGTTGGTGCGCACGTGCTCGACGGCCGTCAGCTCGGTGATCTTGCGGATGCCCTGGGCGTCCAGGACGTTCGCGGGGTCGAGCTGGGTGAGCGGCGTCTGCTCCAGGAAGTCGATCGCCGCGTCCTCCAGGTGGTAACCGTTCAGGTCGACGCCGATGACCTCGATGATCCGGTACCGCAGTTCCTCGCGCTTGGTGTAGAGGTCGGTGAAGTCCATCTGCTTGCCGACGGTCTTCAGCGCCTCGGAGAACTTCGCGTGGAACAGCTCCTGCAGCGTGTTGCGGTCGCTGGCGCGGGCGGTGCCGACGGCCTGGGCGACCTTGATGACGTCCTCGACCGTCTTGTTGACCTTGACGAAGAACGTGATCCGGATGTCCGCGCGGATGTTGTCGCGGCAGATCAGGCCTTCCTTGCCGGCCCGGGTGATCTCGATGGTCTTCACCGAGATGTCCATGGTCTCGGCCTTGTGCAGCACGGGCAGCACGACCTGCCCGGTGAAGGTCACGTCGACCTTGCGCATCTTGGAGACGATCAGGGCCTTGCCCTGCTCGACCTTGCGGAACAACCGGGCGACGACCAGTACGACCAGCAGGCAGGCGACGACGAGCGCGCCGATGCCGACGATCATGGGAACCATGACATACGTCCTTCAGGCGTAGGTGTGCGGAGAAACAGGCGTGGGTGAGCGGGTGCGCGGGCGCAGGCGCGGGCGCGGGGGGCGGCCCCGGGCGACGGCTCGTCTCAGATGGCGCGGTCCCGCGTCCGGAGCGCGGGGGTGCCCGCGCGGGCCGCGCGACGCGCGGCCGGCCCGGGTTCGTCGGGGAAGAGGCGGTGCAGCCGCCGGACGAGAAGGCGGGTCGCGGACCAGGCCAGGACCAGGGCGGCGACCGGCACGGTGAGCCGCAGCAGCGGGCCGGCGGCGCTCCCGGCGGGGACGAGGACGGCGAGCGGCACGGCCGCCCCGACGCTCAGCGACCAGGCGAGGAGCGTCAGCAGCGACAGCGCGACCGTCACGGGCACCCCGCCCAGCCCCCAGCCGCGCAGGTCCACGTCGGCGTCGAAGCCGCGGACGCCGGCCAGTCCGGCGGCGACCAGGAGCCAGTAGCAGACGGCCACGACGAGGGCGGCGCTCAGCAGCAGGGTGGGCAGGCCGGTGGCGGCGGTCAGAACCGTGCGCATCTCCGAGCCCCCTCTCCCCGTGCGCCGAGAACGGCGGCGCGTGTCGTCCGGGGACACGGCGCGGCGTACGGCGCGATGCGGGACACCTGCCGGTGTCCGGCATCGCGCCCGTCCGTCGTGCTCCCCGCGGACCATGTTGCCGGAGGCCGTCCCGCTCGCGCATTGCCGGTTTCCGGCAAGGTTCACCCGCGTTTACATGCCGGACGTCCCACCCGCGGGCCGGAGCGCGCCGTTCCGGTGGGGGCACGCGGTGTGGTGCCTGCCGGGGGGCACGCGGTGTGGTGTGCCGGTGGGGTCACGCGGTGTGGTGTGCCGGTGGGGTCACGCGGTGTGGTGCCGGTCGGGTGACGCGGTGTGGTGCCGGTGGTGGACGGCGGTACGGCCCACCGTCGCCGCCATCCGGCCGAGCCGGCGCCAGTCCAGCCGGGCCTTGCGGCGGGGGACGCCGGGTCGCTCGCGCGGGACGCGGACGCGCAGGGCGCCCGGCCGGACACGGCAGCGCACCGGGCTGGGCAGCAGCAGCGCCTCCCCGTCGACGCCGGCCTCGATCTCGGGCCGGTCGGCGTCCACGACCACCTCCCGCGCGGTGACCAGGGTGAGGCCGTGCGGTCCGGGCGTCAGCAGCAGCGCGGCGGCCTGGGCGGCGCTGTCCACGCGGATGCCGAGGACACCGAGCACCCCGCCGTCGAGGCGGTCGCGGTAGCCGAGCCCGAAGGGATCGTCGGTGCGGTAGACGTTGTTGCTGACCAGCACGGCCTGCGGGGCCTCCAGCGTGGTCCGCCCGGCGCGGGCGGTCAGCCGCGGGCCCTGCTCGCCGAGGAGCAGGTCGGGCAGCAGCTCCAGACTGGTGCCGATCTTCGCCTCCCGGTAGCCGGGGCTCTGCACGATCGCCGCGTACGCCCCGAAGGACGCGTTGTTGACGAACGGCCTGTCGCCCGCGAAACCGAGGTCGACGCGCAGCTCCACACCGTCGGTGAGCGCGTCGAGGCAGGTGGACGGGTCGTCCCGGTCGAGGCCCAGGTCCATCGCGAAGTGGTTGCGGGTGCCGGCGCTGATCACCAGGAACGGCAGCCCGTGCTCGGCGGCGACCGCCGCGACCAGCGCCTGGGTGCCGTCGCCGCCCGCGACCCCGAGCAGGTCGGCCCCGTTCGCGACGGCCTCACGGGCGAGCGCGGTGACGTCCTGCTGCCGCTCGGGGTCGAGGAGGACGACCTCGGCGCCGAGCCGCTCGGCCTTCTCCTTCAGCCCGAACCGGCCCACCTTCCCGTCGCCCGAGCGCGGGTTCATGATCAGGAAAGGCCGCCGTACGGGCGGCGCCCTGCGCTCGCGCATCGCCCGCACCCGGGTCTCGCCCGTGCTCCCCAGCGCGTACCGCCCGCTCACGACGGCCACCGCCCACAGCGCCACCGACACCAGCAGCGACCACAGCAGGGTGACCGCGAACAGGGCCACGAGCGCGGCCGGCACGATCAGCGCCACCAGGGCCGCGACCCAGCGCAGGGGGCCGCGCAGGGTCAGCGTCCACCACAGCGCGACCGCGCTGACGGCCAGTCCGACCGCCGCGGCCAGGAGGAGCAGCAGGCCGACGCCGCCGCCGTGGACCAGCGGCACGAGCACGGCGAGCGCGGCGGCGACGAGCGCGCCACGGGCCGCCCACCGCTGCTTCACAAAGGCGCGCCCGCTCAGGTCGAGGGCCATCGTTCCTCCGTTCGCCCCGTGCACATCGTAGGACCGGTCTGTCTACGGATGCTCGCCACGGCCGCGTCGAACCCCGGTACCGCGACCCCCACTTTTGAACATGTTCAACTCAGGCGTAGGGTGACGGCCATGAGCGACAGAGCCGCCCTGCTCAAGGGCATCCGTGTGTGGTTGGTCCTCTTCGTCGTCTGCCTCGTGCTCAGCGGGGCCACGGCCTTCCCCCTCGTCCACGAACTGCGCTGGACGGAGGACCTGTTGCGGGCCCTGTCCGTCCAGGAGAGCCTTCCCGGTCTGACGGACTGGATCGCCCGGGTCCGGCAGGGACTCGACACCGCGGACGCCGAATACCCCTTCCTCCTCTACGGCACGGACTGGCTGGCCTTCGCCCACCTCGTCATCGCCGTCGCCTTCTACGGCCCCTACCGCGACCCCGTCCGCAACATCTGGGTCGTCGAGTTCGGGATGATCGCCTGCGCCGGCATCATCCCGCTCGCCCTGATCTGCGGGCCGATCCGCGGCATCCCGCTGTGGTGGTCGGTGATCGACATGGCGTTCGGCGTCGTCGGGGTGATCCCGCTGTACGTCGTGCGCCGGAGGATCAAGCGCCTGGAGGCGCTGACGGGGGCGCCGGTGCCCGGAGCCCCCGCCGCAGCCGTCAGCGGTTGAACGCGGGGAAGGCGAAGCGCTGGGCGATGGCCAGGCCGTCGCCCTTGGCGTCGGTGGAGTTGACGGAGTACACGACCGTCCGGGACAGGTCGCGGGTGGCGGCGACCACCGTGTGATAGCCGGGCCGGGAGCCCGTCTTCCCCCAGATCACCTTGCCGTTCAGCTCGAAGCGCTCCAGACCGGCACCCATCGTCGCGCCGTCGACGTCCGGGACCGTGAACATCTCCTTCAGCTGCGGCTCCGGCACCACCCGGCCGCGGAACAGGGCGACAAGGAGCCGCTCCAGATCGGCCGTCGTGGTGATCAGATCGCCGGCCGCGAACCGGTCGCTCATGTTCCACTCGGTCACGTCGACGAGCCGCCCGTCGATCCAGTCGTAGCCCCGGTTGTGCGGGCCGTGGATCCGGGGGTCGGGCCCGGCCGGGAAGGACGTGTGCCGCATCCCGAGCGGGCGGAAGATCCGCACGGCCGCCTGATGGGCGTACGAGTCGCCGGTGACCTTCTCGATCAGCAGTCCCAGCACGGTGTAGTGGATGTTGCCGTACCGCTGGAACTCACCCGGCGCGTGCTCCGGGTCCGGGCCCTTGGCCACCGACGCGGCCACCACCTCCTCGGGCGTCAGCGTCTCGAACCGGCGCTCATAGGCGGTGTCGACGTCGTCGCCGAGGGACGCGCCTGGCTGCAGACCGCTGGTGAAGTTCAGCAACTGCCGTACGGTGACGGGCGCGAAGTCCTCGGTGAGCAGACCGGGCAGGTACCGCTGCACGGTGCCGTCGAGCGAGATCCGCCCCTCCGCCGCGAGCTGCAGCACGAGCGCCGCCGTGACGATCTTCGTCGTGGAGCCGGCCCGGAACCGGGCGTCCTCCAGCGCGGGCGCCCCCGACCGGACGTCCCGCACCCCCGCCACGCCGTGCCAGTCGCCCCGGCCGCCCACACGGATCAGCGCGGCCGTGGCGTCGTGGTCGGGCAGCCCCTTCAGCGCCGCGCACAGGGCCTCGACGTCGGGGCCGTGCGGATCGGCGGCCTCGATCGCCGCCGCCGAGCAGGTGCCGGTGGCGGGCCGGGCGGACGCGGTACCGGCCAGCGGCAGCGCGGTCAGGGTGAGGGCGAGCGCGGAGGTGACGAGCGCGGGGAACGGGCGTACGGGCATCTGCTGCTCCTGGTGACGAGGGACCGGTGATCCGGTGGACGGTGCGTGATCATCGTCCGGCCGGACCGGCCGCAGCCGGATCGTCGCCGAGGAGGGTCGGGCCCCTGAGCGGGCCCCGACCAAAAGCCGTGCGCGGCAGGGGAGTTGATGGGGGATGGCCCCTACGGGCCCCCGCGCCGGCCTGGCTTCAGGACCGGTTGCTCCGGTCCCGGACGGCCAGCAGGACGTCGACGCGGTTCGTGGTGATCGAGTCCACGCCGGCGTCCAGCAGACGGCGCATCGAGCGCGCGGTGTCCGGGGTCCAGGCCGACAGCAGCAGCCCGTCCCGGTGGACCCGCTCGGCGAGAGCGCGATCCACCAGGGTGAAGCGGTAGTTCAGCCAGCGCGGCCGGACCGCCGCCAGCAGACCGGGGCGCGGCGGCGCCTTCGTCGTCCAGGTCAGGGCGATCTCGGCGGCCGGGTCGGCGGCCCGCACCGCGAGCATGGCGGGGGCGCCCGCGCAGTAGTACACCCGCTCCTCGGCGCCGCACGCCCGCACGACGTCCACGATCCGCCGCGCCGTCCGCACGTCGGGGGTGCCGGGCAGGTCGAGCATCACCCGGCTCCCCTCGCAGACCGCCAGCGCCTCCTCCAGCGTCGGCACCCCGCCCGCCGTCAGTCCCCGCACCTCGGCCGCCGACAGCGAGAGCAGCGGCCGGTCCAGCTCCCACAGCCGGCGCAGCGTCGCGTCGTGCAGCAGCACCGGCACACCGTCCCGGGTGAGCCGTACGTCGATCTCCACCGCGTCCGCGCCCAGGGCGAGCGCGGAGCGCAGCGAGTCCAGTGTGTTCTCGCGGACGCGGTAGGGGTCGCCGCGGTGCGCGACGGCGGTCACGTGGTGCATGGGGTCATTGTGGCCGCTCAGGGCGCGAGCCACCCCGCCGTGTACGTGTCGATCTCGGCGGCGATCCGGGCCTTGCCGGGCTCGTCCAGGAACGACGCGGTCACGGCGTTCTTCGCCAGGTCCGCCAAGCCCCGCTCGTCGAGGCCGAGGAGCCGGGCCGCGACGGCGTACTCGTTGTCGAGGTCGGTGCCGAACATCGGCGGGTCGTCGGAGTTGATCGTGACCAGGACCCCCGCCTCCACGAACCGCGCCAGCGGGTGCTCCTCGATCGTGCGCACCGCGCGCGTGGCGATGTTGGACGTCGGGCACACCTCCAGCGGAATCCGGTGCTCGGCGAGGTGGGCGAGCAGCTTCGGGTCCTGCGCGGCACTCGTGCCGTGCCCGATGCGCTCGGCGCGCAGCTCGGTGAGCGCGTCCCAGATGGTCTGCGGGCCGGTCGTCTCCCCGGCGTGCGGCACGGAGTGCAGCCCGGCCGCGATCGCCCGGTCGAAGTACGGCTTGAACTGCGGCCTCGGCACACCGATCTCCGGCCCGCCGAGCCCGAAGGAGACCAGGCCCTCCGGGCGCAGCCGGTCGTCGGTGGCGAGCCGCGCGGTCTCCTCGGCGGACTCCAGCCCGGCCTCGCCGGGGATGTCGAAGCACCAGCGCAGCACGGTCCCGAACTCGGCCTCGGCCGCCTTGCGCGCGTCCTCGATCGCCTCCATGAAGGCCCGCTCGTCGATACCGCGGCGGGTGGAGGAGAAGGGGGTGATCGTCAGCTCGGCGTAGCGCACCTGCTGCCGGGCCAGGTCGCGGGCCACCTCGTAGGTCAGCAGCCGCACGTCCTCGGGGGTGCGGATGAGGTCCACGACGGACAGGTACACGTCGATGAAGTGCGCGAAGTCCGTGAACGTGAAGTAGTCGGCCAGCGCCTCGGGGTCGGTGGGGACCTTGGAGTCGGGGTGCCGGGCGGCGAGTTCCGCGACGATGCGGGGGGAGGCGGAGCCGACGTGGTGGACGTGCAGTTCGGCCTTCGGCAGCCCGGCGATGAAGGCGTGCAGGTCGCGCGGAGCGTCGGCGTCGACGAGATGGTCGGTCAAGGTTCCTCCCCGGAACGGCGTCCGCGCGGCCGGGGTGCCGGCGGCGGGGCGCGGGTGATCGGCTGATCGGTGACTCGGGATCATCGTAGGCCGGGGCCGCGACCGCCGGGCCGGGGCCTTAGCATGACGGAACGTACGACTGAGGGGGGTCCGCGCATGTCCGACGACACGCAGGCGCCGGAGGTGCCGGAAGGCCCCGGGGCACCCGAGGACGGGGCCGCGGCCCCGAAGACCTCGCTGGAGAAGACCGGGAGCCCGGCCGCGCCCGCCGCCGAGGAGCGCGACCCCTGGGCGCCGCCCGCGCCGGGCGGACCCGGACACACCGTCGCCGCGAACGAGCCGCCGGCCTGGGCCGGCCCGACCGTGCACGACCAGCGGACGATGGCCGCGCTGCCCACCCCGGGCCCCGGACAGCCGGGCCCGTCGCCCTGGGCGCACCCCGCGGCGCCCGGCCAGGCGGTCCCGCCGTCCGACCCCTTCGCACCCCCGGCGTACCCCGGCCCCTACGGCCCTGTCGCCTCGTACGGCGAGCCCGTCCCGCCGCCGCCCATCGGCCCCGAGGGACCGGGCCAGGTGCCGTACGGCTATCCCGGCACCCCCGGCTACCCGGGCGCCCACGCGCCCGGCGCCGGCGCCGGACTCTCCTACGGCTGGCCCGGGATGCACCAGCCCCTGCCCAGCAACGGCATGGGGACGGCCGGACTGGTGCTCGGCATCATCTCCGCGGCGATCTTCTGCCTGTGGCCGATCGCCATCGTGCTCGGTGTGCTGGCGCTGATCTTCGGCGCGATCGGACGCGGCAAGGCGCGGCGAGGCGAGGCCACGAACCCCGGTCAGGCGCTCGCCGGGATCATCTGCGGGATCACCGGCATCGTCCTCGGAGTGGGCCTGCTGGTGATCACGGTCTTCGCGAACCTGTAGGGGCCGGCGGGACTCTACGGGGTGGCCCGCAGCCGCTCCCGCGCCTCCATCAGGGCGAACCCCAGCAGGTTCGGGCCCTTCCAGCGCTCCGGGTCGGCGGCTCCCTGGTCGGTCGCCGCCAGTCCTATGCCCCACACCCGGTCCAGCGGGCTGGCCTCGACCAGGACCCGCTCACCGGTGCCGAGCAGGAAGCCGCGCAGCTCCGGGTGCGCGGCGAACTTGTGCACCGAGCCCTCCACGACGATCCGGAAGCGCTCCCGCGCCCACACCGCGGCGTCGAACCCGCGCACCAGCCGGCCGGCCTTTTTCGCCTCCGCCGGATGCTCCGCGGCCAGCGCCAGCCGCTCGGCCTCCGCGTCCCGGAAGAGCCGTGCCTTGCCGGCCATCATCCAGTGCTCGGCCGTCGCGTAGCGCACGCCGTCCACCGTGAACGGCGACGGCCACCACTGGCTGAGACAGCTCGCGCCGACACGTCCGTCCGGTAGCGGCCGGTGTCCCCAGAAGTGGAGATACTTGACCCTCGCCCCCGTGCGGACCTCCTGTTTCAGGACGTCCCAGGAATCGATCCTCACCATGGGCCCGAGTCTGGCACGCACCACCGACAACCCGTCCTGGGTTTTCCGTGCCGACTCGACACCTGGTCGACAGATTCCGTCGCGTAACCAAATGGCAACAACGGAATCACTTGTTGGAGTCCACCTGCTCTGTCAGGATCGGCACTCAAATCGAGCCTGAGCCACGCCGGCCCCACTCCGGGGCACGGAGGGAGCGACATGCACAACCCGGGCAACCCGACCCCGGAACGATTCCCGGCCCAGCACCGCTTCGCCGACGGCGCCCAGTTCATCGCGGGCCGGTTGACGAAGGGGACCTCGGGGCGCACCCACGCCGTGGTCGACCCCGCAACGGGCGAGGAGGTGTACACGTACGAGCTGGCCGGAACGGACGACGTGGACGCCGCCGTCGCCGCCGCGCGCGCCGCCTTCCCCGGCTGGTCCGGTGCCACCCCGGCCGAGCGGTCCGACGCGCTGCACCGCTTCGCCGCCGTCCTCGCCGAGCGTGCCGAGGACTTCGCCCGCGCGGAGTCCCTGCAGTGCGGCAAGCCGCTGAAGCTCACCCGTGAGTTCGACGTGCCGGGCACGATCGACAACACCGCGTTCTTCGCGGGCGCCGCCCGCCATCTCCAGGGCCAGTCGGCGGGGGAGTACTCCGGCGACCACACGTCGTACGTCCGGCGCGAGCCCATCGGGGTCGTCGGCTCGATCGCCCCGTGGAACTACCCGCTGCAGATGGCCGCCTGGAAGATCCTCCCGGCGATCGCCGCGGGCAACACGGTCGTGCTCAAGCCCGCCGAGCTGACCCCGCTCACCTCACTGCTGTTCGCGCAGGCCGCCACCGACGCCGGCATCCCCGACGGTGTGATCAACATCGTCACCGGCACCGGCAAGGAGGCCGGCGAGCACCTCGTCGGGCACCCCGACGTGGCCATGACGTCGTTCACCGGCTCCACCGGCGTCGGCAAGCGCGTCGCCGAGATCGCCACCGCCACCGTCAAGCGGATCCATCTGGAACTCGGCGGCAAGGCCCCCTTCGTCGTCTTCGACGACGCCGACCTCGAGGCCGCCGCGCACGGCGCCGTCGCGGGCTCGCTCATCAACACCGGGCAGGACTGCACGGCCGCGACCCGCGCCTATGTGCAGCGCCCGCTGTACGAGGCGTTCGTCGAGCGCACGGCCGCCCTGATGGAGAGCGTCCGCCTCGGCGACCCGTTCGCTCCCGGCATCGACCTCGGCCCGCTGATCTCGCACACCCAGCGCGACCGGGTGGCCGGGTTCGTCGACCGGGCGCGCGGCTACGCGCGCGTGGTGACCGGCGGCGAGGCCCCACAGGGAGACCTCAGGAACGGCGCGTACTATCGCCCCACCCTGGTCGCCGACGCACCGCAGGACAGCGAGGTCGTGCAGTCCGAGATCTTCGGACCGGTGCTGGTCGTCCTCCCCTTCGACACGGACGACGAGGGCATCGCGCTGGCCAACGACACCCCGTACGGCCTCGCCGCCTCCGCCTGGAGCCGTGACGTCTACCGGGCCAACCGCGCCACCCGCGAGATCAAGGCGGGCTGCGTGTGGGTGAACGACCACATCCCGATCATCAGCGAGATGCCGCACGGCGGCTACAAGGCGTCCGGCTTCGGCAAGGACATGTCCGCGTACTCCTTCGAGGAGTACACCCAGATCAAGCACGTCATGTTCGACAACACCGCGGTCGCCGCGAAGGAC
This sequence comes from Streptomyces sp. RK62, assembly GCF_018070255.1. Lineage (NCBI taxonomy): Bacteria > Bacillati > Actinomycetota > Actinomycetes > Kitasatosporales > Streptomycetaceae > Streptomyces > Streptomyces sp. RK62. The sequence goes on from NZ_JAGPYD010000002.1 coordinate 553,979, forward strand.
TGGCACCGCACCGTCTTCGGGGACCGATAGCAGCCAGGCCGCCCGACCCGCGGCCGACTCCCGAAAGGGCACCACGCGCATGGAGCAGTACGAGCCCGACCGCCTCTCCCCGCCCCAGGTGGCCGCCATGCGGCGCAGCCTGCGCAACGGCAGGGCCGCCATGACCCGCCGCAGCCTGCTGCGCGCCTCCGCGGGCGGCGCGCTCGCGGCCGGCGGTCTCGGGGCACTGTCCGGCTGCGGCATCCCCGCGGCCGGCGACACCAAGGGCGGCGTCTCGGCGGAGGACCACTCGGCGAAGGAGAGGACCGTCAGCTTCTCCAACTGGACCGAGTACATGGACATCGACGACAGCGGGCGCAAGCACCCGACGCTGGAGGCGTTCACCAAACGCACCGGCATCAAGGTGAAGTACACCGAGGACATCAACGACAACACCGAGTTCTTCGGCAAGATCAAGCCGCAGCTCGCCGCGGGCCAGGACACCGGCCGCGACATCATCGTCCTCACCGACTGGCTCGCCGCCCGGCTGATACGCCTCGGCTGGGTGCAGAAGCTGGACGCCTCCAACCTGCCGCACGCCTTCGCCAACGTGGCGTCGTCGTACCGGAGTCCGGACTGGGACCCGGGCCGCGCCTACTCCTACCCCTGGCAGGGCATCGCGACCGTCATCGCCTACAACAAGAAGGCGCTCGACGGGGTCGAGGTGAAGAGCCTGTCCGACATGCTCGACAACCCTGAGCTCAAGGGCCGGGTCGGGCTGCTCACCGAGATGCGCGACACCATGGGCATGGCGCTGCTCGACATGGACAAGGACCCGCGCGACTTCACCGCCGACGACTACGACGCGGCGCTCGCCCGGCTCCAGAAGTGCGTCGACAAGGGCCAGATCCGCCGCTTCACCGGCAACGACTACACCTCGGACCTGACCAAGGGCGACCTCGCCGCCTGTGTCGCCTGGGCCGGTGACGTCGTCCAGCTGAAGGCCGACAACCCGGACATCGACTTCGTCATCCCGGACAGCGGCTACATGCTCTCCAGCGACAACATGCTGATCCCCAACAAGGCGCGGCACAAGACGAACGCCGAGCGGCTGATCGACTACTACTTCGAGCCGCAGCCGGCCGCCGAGCTCGCCGCCTACATCAACTTCGTCTGCCCCGTCGACGGCGTGAAGGACGAGCTCGCGAAGCTCGACGAGGACGCGGCGAACAACCCGCTGATCCTCCCCGACAAGGCCATGCAGGCCAAGTCCCGTGCCTTCCGCTCCCTGAGCAGCAAGGAAGACACGGAATTCGAAGGCAAGTTCGCGAAGCTCACTGGGGCGTGACGAGATGAAGACCACCAAAGAGACCAGCACGTCCGCCGCCCACGGCGGCGACGTCCGCCTCACCGGCATCAGCAAGACCTACGGCTCCTTCACGGCCGTCCACCCGCTCGACCTGACCGTGCCCGAGGGCTCGTTCTTCGCCCTGCTGGGTGCCTCGGGCTGCGGCAAGACCACCACCCTGCGCATGATCGCCGGCCTGGAGGAGCCCTCCGCGGGCACCGTCCACCTCGGCGACCAGGACGTCACCGCGCTTCCGCCGTACAAGCGGCCGGTGAACACCGTCTTCCAGTCGTACGCCCTCTTCCCGCACCTCGACATCTTCGAGAACGTCGCCTTCGGTCTGCGCCGGCGCGGCATCAAGAGCGTGAAGAAGCAGGTCGACGAGATGCTCGACCTCGTCCAGCTCGGCGAGCAGGCCCGCAAGAAGCCGCACCAGCTCTCCGGCGGCCAGCAGCAGCGCGTGGCCGTGGCCCGCGCCCTGATCAACCACCCGAAGGTGCTCCTCCTCGACGAGCCCCTCGGCGCCCTCGACCTGAAGCTGCGCCGCCAGATGCAGCTGGAGCTCAAGCGCATCCAGACCGAGGTCGGCATCACCTTCGTGCACGTCACGCACGACCAGGAGGAGGCCATGACGATGGCCGACCAGGTCGCCGTGATGAACGCCGGACGCGTCGAGCAACTGGGCTCCCCGGCCGACCTGTACGAGAACCCGCGCACCACGTTCGTCGCCAACTTCCTCGGCTCGTCCAACTTCATCGAGGCCGAGATCGACTCCCGCGGCGGCGACGGCCTGGTGCTGAAGGCCGGCGGCGGCAAGCTGGTCCTCCCCGAGGCCCGCTGCTCCGCGCCGACGACGACCGGCGGCAAGGTGCTGGTCGGCGTGCGCCCCGAGAAGATCTCCGTCACCCACGCCGACGAGGCCGGCGAGATACCCGAGGGCCGCAACCGCATCACCGGCCGGATCGCCGACTCCTCGTTCATCGGCGTCTCCACCCAGTACGTCGTCGACAGTCCCGTCTGCCCCGAGTTCGAGGTCTACGCCCAGAACATCGACCGCGACCCGCGGCTGGTGCCCGGCGCCGAGGTCGTCCTGCACTGGAACCCCGCGCACACCTTCGGGCTCGACGCCACCCAGGACATCGACGCCGGCACCGAGGAAGAGGCGGCGGTCTGATGGCGACCCTCACCGAGGCGCCCCCGCCTCTCACCCCCGCGGCCCCCGAGAAGAAGGCCAAGCCGCCACGCCGGCGCGGCCGTCTCGTCCCGTACTGGCTGCTGCTCCCCGGCATCCTGTGGCTGCTGGTCTTCTTCGCGCTGCCGATGGTCTACCAGGCCTCCACGTCCGTGCAGACGGGCTCCCTGGAGGAGGGCTACAAGGTCACCTGGCACTTCGCGACGTACTGGGACGCCCTGTCCGCGTACTACCCGCAGTTCCTGCGCTCGGTGCTCTACGCCGGCTCGGCGACGATCCTGTGCCTGCTCCTCGGTTATCCGCTCGCCTACCTCATCGCCTTCCGCGCGGGGCGCTGGCGGAACCTGATCATGATCCTGGTGATCGCGCCGTTCTTCACCAGCTTCCTGATCCGCACCCTCGCCTGGAAGACGATCCTCGCCGACGGCGGACCGGTCGTCGGCGCCCTGAACGCCCTGCACGTCCTCGACGTCACGAGCTGGCTCGGCATGACCCAGGGCGACCGGGTGCTGGCCACCCCGCTCGCGGTGGTGTGCGGTCTGACGTACAACTTCCTGCCGTTCATGGTCCTGCCGCTCTACACCTCGCTGGAGCGCATCGACCCGCGGCTGCACGAGGCGGCGAACGACCTGTACGCCCGGCCGGTCACCACCTTCCGCCGGGTCACCTTCCCGCTGTCGATGCCGGGTGTCGTCTCCGGCACCCTGCTGACCTTCATCCCGGCCACCGGCGACTACGTCAACGCCGACCTGCTCGGCTCCACGGACACCCGGATGGTCGGCAATGTCATCCAGTCGCAGTTCCTGCGCATCCTGGACTACCCGACGGCCGCGGCCCTCTCCTTCATCCTGATGGCCGCCATCCTCGTCATGGTGACCGTCTACATCCGCAGGTCCGGAACGGAGGATCTGGTCTGATGGCCGTCGTCAACTGGCTCAAGCGGCATCTCGTCGTCATCGCGGGACTGGTCACGCTCGCCTATCTCCTGCTGCCCAACGTCGTCGTGACGGTGTTCTCCTTCAACCGCCCGAAGGGCCGCTTCAACTACGAGTGGCAGGAGTTCTCCACGGACGCCTGGCGCGACCCGTGCGGGGTCTCCGGCCTGTGCGGCTCGCTGTCCGTCAGCCTCCAGATCGCGTTCTGGGCGACCCTCGGCGCCACCCTCCTCGGCACGCTGATCGCCTTCGCGCTGGTCCGCTACCGGTTCCGGGCGCGCGGCGCGATCAACTCGCTGATCTTCCTGCCGATGGCGATGCCCGAGGTCGTCATGGCCGCCTCGCTGCTCACCCTGTTCCTCAACATGGGCGCCCAGCTGGGCTTCTGGACGATCCTCATCGCCCACATCATGTTCTGCCTCAGCTTCGTCGTGACGGCGGTCAAGGCGCGCGTGATGTCGATGGACCCGCGTCTGGAGCAGGCCGCGCAGGACCTCTACGCCGGACCCGTCCAGACGTTCGTGCGGGTGACCCTGCCGATCGCGGCGCCGGGCATCGCGGCCGGCGCGCTGCTCGCCTTCGCGCTGTCGTTCGACGACTTCATCATCACCAACTTCAACGCCGGCTCCACCGTCACCTTCCCGATGTTCGTCTGGGGCTCGGCACAGCGCGGAACGCCCGTTCAGATCAATGTCATCGGCACGGCCATGTTCGTCATCGCCGTACTGTTCGTCCTGGCCTCCATGGCCGTCGGGAACCGCCGCAAGAAGCAGAAGGCATAGACCCCTGTAGGGAGTTGACATCATGGCCCCGAGCGCCATGAGTTCTGGCAGTCACTGGACGAAGTCCCTCTCCGACGCCCAGCCGGTCCCGTACTGGCTGGACGACCCCGGCCGGCCCCGCCCTGAGCCCGCCCTCACGGCCGCCGAGACCTGCGACCTGCTGGTCGTCGGCGGCGGATACAGCGGGCTGTGGACCGCGCTCATCGCCAAGGAGCGCGACCCCGCGCGGGACGTGGTGCTGGTCGAGGGCCGCGAGGTGGGCTGGGCCGCCTCCGGCCGCAACGGCGGCTTCTGTGCCGCCTCCCTCACCCACGGGCTGCCCAACGGGCTCGCCCGCTGGCCGGGGGAGATCCACACGCTGGAGCGGCTGGGCGCCCGCAACCTCGACGAGATCGAGCGCGCGGTCGCCCGCCACTCCCTGGACTGCGACTTCGAGCGGACCGGCGAGATCGACGTCGCCACCGAGCCATACCAGGCGTCCGAACTGCGCGCCTGGTACGACGAGCTGCGCGACCGGGGCCTGGACGAGGGCGTCGAGTTCCTGGACGCCGAGGCGGTGCGGGCGCAGGTCGACTCGCCGACCTTCCGGGCCGGCCTGTACGACCGCCGGGGCGTCGCCATGCTCCACCCGGCCAAGCTGGTCTGGGGCCTCAAGCGCGCCTGCAAGGAGCTCGGCGTCCGCGTCTACGAGCACACCCCGGCCCTGGACCTCAAGCCGTACGGCGCCGGGATGGCCGTCCGCACGCCCTACGGCCGGATCCGCGCCCGCCGTACCGCCGCGGTCGCGCTCGGCACCAACATCTTCCCGAACCTGGTCCGCCGGGTGCGCGCCTACACCGTCCCCGTCTACGACTACGCCCTGATGACCGAGCCCCTCAGCGAGGACCAGCTCGCGTCGGTCGGCTGGAAGAACCGCCAGGGCCTCGGCGACTCGGCGAACCAGTTCCACTACTTCCGGCTCTCCGCCGACAACCGCGTCCTGTGGGGCGGCTACGACGCCGTCTACCCGTACGGCGGCCGGGTGCGCTCCGAGTACGACGACCGCCCGGAGACGTACGCCAAGCTGGCCGGGCACTTCTTCACCTGCTTCCCGCAGTTGGAGGGCCTGCGCTTCACCCACGCGTGGGGCGGCGCGATCGACACCTGTTCGCGCTTCTCGGCGTTCTTCGGCACCGCCCACCAGGGCAAGGTGGCGTACGCGGCCGGCTTCACGGGCCTCGGCGTCGGCGCGACCCGGTTCGGCGCCGACGTGATGCTGGACCTGCTGGCGGGGGAGCGCACCGAGCGCACGGAGCTGGAGATGGTGCGCAGAAAGCCGCTCCCGTTCCCGCCCGAGCCGTTCGCCTGGACCGGGATCGCGCTCACCAAGTGGTCGCTGGCCCGCGCCGACGCGCACGGCGGGCGGCGCAATCTGTGGCTGCGGACGATGGACCGACTGGGCCTCGGCTTCGACAGCTGACGCCCGCCCAGCCACCGCCATGTGATCCACATCACCCATACGGGGTGCGGAAGCCGCGTAATGCCCGCCGGTGACCTCCCTCTCCCTCGTGACGCCATCGGGCGTCCACGACGAAGAGGGAGGTCATCGTCATGACAGGGGAGAAGACGGCGGTGGAATGGCTGGCGTCGGTCGCGCCCGATCCGGAGAGCTGCCGCTGGGAGTGGGAGCGCAATCCGCTCGGGGTCGCGCTGCTGCCGGCCGGGCGGGCCTGGGACGTGCTCATCCTGCCGGCCGAGCTGGGCTATCCCACGCTCGACGTGCTCACCCGCATCCTCGACCGGCCGGGCCCGGTGCTGGTCGACTTCGGCGACGCACGCATGGGGTTCTTCGTCCCGCCGGGCACGGCGGCACGCTGGCTCGGCACCGGGATCCGCACCGCCGGGGCGGGCACCTGGATCGTCGTGCCGTACCCGGGGCGGGCCTCGGGCGGCGTCCGCTGGCTGGTCCCCCCGGACGCCGGCGGCACCCTCACCGACCCGTCCCTGCTCGAACTGGCCATGCACGAGGCGGCCGCGAGCCTCGCCCGGCCGACGGACGGGGAGCACTAGGGGGTGTCTCGTCGATCAGGCCGGGCTCCCGGTGTCTGGCACCGCGCCTCGCCGCGTTGTCGTCACTCGCCGATGCTCCGCATCGACTCCCTCCTCCGCCTTGCGATGCACGGCACCAGACACCGGGAGCTGATCCGGCCTGATCAACGAGACACCCCCTAGAACCCTTGACACGGTGAATTGGTCTGGACCAAGTTGGGGGCGGCTCCCCCTCCAAATCCCCCATGCCCGGAGGCACTTGTGGACCGCTCCAGACCGCTCGCCCTCCTCATCGCCGCGGCACTGACCCTGCCCGGCCTCACCGCGCTCTCGTCGGCCGCCCGTGCTGCCGACGCCGACGTCGTACGCAACGGCGGCTTCGAGTCCGGCCTCGACGGCTGGACCTGCACGGCCGGTACGACCGTCGACTCGCCCGTGCGCAGCGGCCGTTCCGCCCTCCGGGCGACCCCGGCCGGCAGCGACAACGCCCGCTGCTCGCAGACCGTCACCGTGAAACCGGACTCGGCGTACACGCTCTCCGGACACGTCCGCGGCTCCTACGTGTACCTCGGCGCGAGCGGCACCGGCACCACCGACGTCTCCGCCTGGACCCAGTCCGCCCCCGACTGGCAGCAGCTCACCACGACCTTCCGCACCGGCCCCACCACCACCCGCGTCACGATCTACACCCACGGCTGGTACGGCACCGGCGCCTACCACGCCGACGACATCTCGCTGATCGGCCCCGGCGGCGACGCCACCCAGCCGCCGGCGCCCCCGACCGGCCTCACCACCGGGTCCGTCACCTCCACGAGCGTCGCCCTCAGCTGGTCGGCGGTCCCCGGCGCCACCAGCTACGCCGTCTACCGCGACGGCGCCAAGGTCCGCACGGTGAACGGGACTTCGGCCACCATCACCGGACTGTCACCCGCGACCGCGTACGCCTTCCAGGTCACCGCGCTCAACGAGGCCGGCGAGTCCGCGCGCTCCGCCACGGTCACCGCCACCACCTCCCAACCCACCGGCGGCGGCGACCAGGGCCTCCCGGCGCACGCCCTGGTCGGCTACCTCCACGCGAGCTTCGCCAACGGCTCCGGCTACACCCGGATGGCCGACGTCCCCGACAGCTGGGACGTCATCGACCTGGCCTTCGGCGAGCCCACCTCGGTCACCTCCGGCGACATCCGCTTCGACCGCTGTCCCGTCGCCGAGTGCCCGAACGTCGAGAGCGACGCCGAGTTCAAGGCGGCGATCCGGGCCAAGCAGGCGGCCGGCAAGAAGGTGCTCATCTCCATCGGCGGCCAGAACGGCCAGGTGCAGCTGACCACCGCGGCCGCACGCGACACCTTCGTGTCCTCCGTCTCGAAGATCATCGACGAGTACGGACTCGACGGACTCGACATCGACTTCGAGGGCCACTCGCTCTCCCTGAACGCCGACGACACCGACTTCAGGAACCCGAAGACCCCGGTGATCGTCAACCTGATCTCGGCGCTGAAGACCCTGAAGGCCAAGTACGGCGACGACTTCGTGCTGACCATGGCCCCGGAGACCTTCTTCGTCCAGCTCGGTTACCAGTACTACGGCACCGGCAAATGGGGCGGCCAGGACCCGAGGGCCGGGGCCTATCTCCCGGTCATCCACGCCCTGCGCGACGACCTCACCCTGCTGCACGTCCAGGACTACAACTCGGGCCCGATCATGGGCCTGGACAACCAGTACCACTCCATGGGCGGCGCCGACTTCCACATCGCCATGACCGACATGCTGCTCACCGGCTTCCCGGTCGCGGGCGACGCGAACAACGTCTTCCCGCCGCTGCGCGCGGACCAGGTGGCGATCGGCATGCCGGCCACACCCAACGCGGGCAACGGGCACGTCCCCCCGGCCGAGGTCGTCAAGACCCTCGACTGCCTGACCAAGAAGACCAACTGCGGCTCGTACGCCACCCACGGCACCTGGCCGGCGCTGCGCGGCCTGATGACCTGGTCGGTCAACTGGGACCGGTTCGGCGGCTGGGAGTTCCAGCGGACGTTCGACGGCTACTTCGGCTGAGGAACAGCCACAGGGCGGTGAGCAGGATCGTGCCCAGACACCAGCTGGCCAGGACGTCCAGCGGCCAGTGGTAGCCCCGCCGGGTCAGCCCGAATCCGACGCCGAGGTTCAGCGCGGCGCAGAGGACGAGGAGGGCCCGGCGGGCGCCGGCCGACCGCAGCAGCGGCAGCAGAAGCAGGGTCGCGGCCCCGTAGGCGATGGCGGCCGTGGCCGTGTGCCCCGACGGGTAGTAGCCGGTCGCGGGCGGCACGGCCGGGGTGCCCGGACGGTCGGTGAGCACCTTCAGCGGGATCACCAGCACCGGGACCAGGGCCATCAGCAGGGCCGCGGACACACCCGGCAGCCACCATTGGTCTGTACCGATACGGCGGTGCCGCCAGATGACGTACGCGAGAGCGACGGCCAGGACCGGCACGGCGACCTGGACGTTGCCCAGATCGGCCAGCAGTTCGGAGAGAGGGCCGGGACGCACGAGGGCCCGACTGGCGGTCTCGTCGAGACCGACCAGCGGGCCGTCGGTCACCACCTGCCAGGTGATGAGCGCGAAGAGCAGGGCGGGAAGCCCGAGAAGGAGAAGGAGGGAGGTCGGCCGCCCCGGAACAGGGGGGGTGGTTCCGAGGCGGCCGTCCGGATCGGGTGGTCGCGCGCCCCGGGGGGTTTGGGGCGGGCGACTGTCCGATCGGTGAGGAGATCCGGAGCCGGAGGCGCCGGTTGTGTGCGCGAGGGCACGACCAGGTCGAAGCTGGGGAGGCCCCGGCCTGATGTCGCCCAGAGTCCCCTCCGGGCGGGGTGTATCTCTCATCTGGTTAGAACCTACGGCAGGGAGATGGCGTTAGACAGTCGGAATCGCGTCCTGCCATCCACCTCGCACACCTTCTTCACACGCTCTGACGCCGACCGCCCCAGCCCCGGAACCGTACGTGGTGAAAGGGGTGGGGCGGATGAGGCGGTGGGGGCCGGTGCACCCGCCCCCACCAGTGGTTTCGCCGTGACCTCAGATACGGGCGAAGGCCTGCTCGATGATGTCGAGGCCCTCGTTCAGCAGGTCCTCGTCGATGACCAGCGGCGGCAGGAAGCGGAGGACGTTGCCGTAGGTGCCACAGGTCAGGACCAGCAGGCCCTCGGCGTGGCAGGCCTTGGCCAGCGCGGCGGTGGCCTCCGGGTTGGGCTCCTTGGTGGCGCGGTCCTTGACCAGCTCGATGGCGATCATGGCGCCGCGGCCCCGGATGTCGCCGATGGCGTCGAACTTCTCGGCCATGGCGGACAGACGCGCCTTCATGACGGACTCGATGTTCTTCGCCTTGGCGTTGAGGTCGAGCTCCTTCATGGTCTCGATGGCGCCGAGCGCACCGGCGCAGGCCACCGGGTTGCCGCCGTAGGTGCCGCCCAGGCCGCCCGCGTGCGCGGCGTCCATGATCTCGGCGCGGCCGGTCACGGCGGCGAGCGGCAGACCGCCCGCGATGCCCTTGGCGGTGGTGATCAGGTCCGGGACGATGCCCTCGTCCTCGCAGGCGAACCACTGGCCGGTGCGGCAGAAGCCCGACTGGATCTCGTCGGCGACGAAGACGATGCCGTTGTCGTTGGCGAACTTCACGATCGCCGGCAGGAAGCCCTTGGCCGGCTCGATGAAGCCGCCCTCGCCGAGGACCGGCTCGATGATGATCGCGGCGACGTTGTCGGCACCGACCTGCTTGGTGATCATGTCGATGGCCTGCTGCGCGGCCTCGGGGCCGGCGTTCTCGGCACCGGTCGGCCAGCGGTAGCCGTAGGCGACCGGGACGCGGTAGACCTCGGGCGCGAACGGGCCGAAGCCGTGCTTGTACGGCATGTTCTTCGCGGTCAGCGCCATCGTCAGGTTCGTACGGCCGTGGTAGCCGTGGTCGAAGACGACGACGGCCTGGCGCTTGGTGTACGCGCGGGCGATCTTGACGGCGTTCTCGACGGCCTCGGCGCCCGAGTTGAACAGCGCGGACTTCTTGGCGTGGTCACCCGGCGTCAGCTCCGCCAGCGCCTCGGCGACCTCGACGTAGCCCTCGTACGGCGTGACCATGAAACAGGTGTGGGTGAAGTCGGCGAGCTGCGCGGACGCCCGGCGTACGACCGCCTCGGCGGAGGCGCCGACCGAGGTCACGGCGATACCGGAGCCGAAGTCGATGAGGCGGTTGCCGTCGACGTCCTCGATGATGCCGCCGCCCGCGCGCGCGGTGAACACAGGGAGGACGGAGCCCACGCCCTGCGCGACCGCGGCGGTACGGCGGGCCTGCAGTTCCTGCGACTTCGGGCCGGGAATGGCGGTGACGACGCGGCGCTCCTGGGGAAGTGCGCTCATGACGGGCTCCTGGGGGTGCTCTACGGACGTTTTGTCTTCTCTTTTCTCGCAGGCTAGGGCGGACAGCGGGGGGTGGGCATGCTCCATGTGGGCGTTGTCCGCGCATCCGGTTGTCCGTGGTGGACATGGCGGGGCGGGGCCGCCGGGACGCGACCGGAACACCCGGGTCCGCCGCGTCGGCCGCGTAAGCGGTGGACGGACGGGTGCCGGGCACTAGATTGACTGGCTGGCGCTTGCACGGAACGGCTGGTCAGGGGGCAACGGCGATGGACGGCGACGGGACGCAGGACGCACGGGGCACACACGCGACACCCGTGCCCCGATCACGCTCCGCCCTGCCCCCGATGCCCTCGGCCCCGCCCGGCCAGGCCCCCAACACCTCCGTGGCCGCCTGGCTGGACGAGCCCCGGCCCGCGACGGAGCCCGGCATCTGGCGTCTCGGATACCGGCCGCCGAAGGCCGCGCGGGCCGAACGGATCAGCCCCACCATCGTCGTCGGCATGCTGATCCCGCTGGCCGTCGCCCTCCTGGTGTGGTCGTTCTGGCGGCGCGGCGCGCTGCCGTACCAGTTCACCGTGCTGCGGCTGTTCACCCCGGAGGACTGGTGGTGGGGCGGCACCATGGCCCGGCCCAAGCACCTGGAGGACCAGGCGCTGCAGTACCCGGGCGTCGAGGCGCTGGACGTCTACAACGGCCTCTTCTTCGCCCTGCTCCTCTACACCGTCGCCCGGCTCGGCAGCTGGCCCGCGGTCGTCCGGCATCTGCTGGACACCAGGCCCCAGCCGGCCCGCGCCCTGTGGGCCGCGTTCGGCGCCCTGGCCGCCCTCACCCTCGTGTACCCCGACACCTTCCCGGGCGTCGGCTGGGACCCGCTGCCCGTGGTCAGCCCGCTGTTCTCCCTGATCGTGCTGCTCAGCGACTCCTACGACGTCTACTCGGCGCCCTGGGAGACCGTCCTCCATCTGCTCGTCACCGCCCTCGTCGTATGGCCCTTCGCCCGACTGGGCGGCTGGTGGGAGCTGGCCCGGGACCGGCTCGCCGCCCGCGCCCATGCGGCACAGGGGGAGGCCCCCGTCGTCGAGGTGCCCCGGTCTCGCTTCCCCGAGCTGCGCGAGGCCGGCCAGCACCAGGCCGCCGACGTCCTCGCCGCCGAGGTTCTCGCCGGACGGATGAACGACGTCGACTGCGCCCGCGTCGAGCGCCAGTGGGCGCGCGCCCGGGGCGAGGGCCGGCCGGCGGAGTTCACCGACGCCGTGCTGCGACAGGGCGCCGCAGCGTTCGCCCATCCGTCCGGCGCCCGGGACCTGCCCGGCCGCACCGCACGGCACGATCTGCTCGGCGGACAGGTGCGCATCGGCACCTGGGCCGCCACCGAGCGCACCCCGGCCGCGTACGGCGGTGCCGGGGCGGCGCTCGAACCGGCCACGCTGGGCACCTCGCTGCTGGTCGTCGGACCGTCCGGGTCCGGGAAGACCCGGCAGGTGATCGCCCCGCTCGCCGAGTCCCTGGCACTGCAGGCGCTCACCGGGACCTGCGCGGTCGTCGTGGTGTGCGCCGCGGGCAGCGCGGTCGGGCCCGACTCGTCGTACGACGTGGTGGTGCGCGTCGGCGACCCCGCCTCCACCCACGACCTCGACCCGTACGCGGGCAGCGACGACCCGGACGAGGCCGCAGGGTTCCTCGCCGAGGCGCTCGCCGGGGACCTCGACGCGGTCGGCGCCGAGCGCGCCACCACCGCGCTCGCCCAGCTGCTCGGCCCCTACCGGGCCGCCCACGGACGCTTCCCCACCCTCCCGGTCCTGCGGGACCTGCTGGAGGGCGACGAGCGGGCCCTCACCGATCTGCGCGCCCGGCTGGCCGACGACCCGCACACGGCAATGCGCCGGGACCTGGACGCCCGGGTCCGGCTGACCGGCACCACCGGCGACCCCGGCCCGGTCCTCGCCGGCCGGCTCGCCCTGCTGGACCGGCCCGCCTTCGCCGGCTTCCTCGGCGCCGGCGGCGACGAACACCGGCCCTTCTCGCTGCGGGCGGTCGCCCACCACCCCCTGCGGGTCCGCATCGATCTGCCCGAACGCACCCACGCCGAGGTCTCCCGGCTGATCGCCCGGCTGGTGCTGGCCCAGTTCACCGAGATCGTCCAGGACGGGACCGGCGAGCACTTCGCCGCCCTCGTCCTCGACGACGCCACCGGCACCGTCACCCCCGAGTCCGTCCGGCGGATCCAGCGGCTGCGCCCGCGCAACGCCGGGGTCGTGCTCGCCCTGCGCACGGTCTCCGACGTACCGGAGGCGCTGCACGGGCCGCTGTACGGGGCCGTCGGCTGCCGGATGGCGCTGTCCGGCGTGACCACCTGGGACGGCAGCCGCTTCGCCGAGGCCTGGGGCACCGAGTGGGTGGAGACGCGCGACGTCGCCCAGCACACCGTCTTCGCCGACCAGCCCATGACCCGGGCCCTGCACCGGCTGCGCAAGCTGGTCACCGGCAAGGCGGTCACCACCGAGGCGGTGACCGTCCGGAAGGTCGAGCGGGAGCGCTGGTCGGCCTCCGAGCTGGCGCACGGGGTGCCGCCGGGGCACGCGGTGCTGTCGGTGACCAGCGTCCGGGGCGAGCACGCCCCGCCGCTGCTGCTCGATCTGCGGGGCTGACCGCGCGATCCAGGAGCGGGGCCGCGCGATGACCGTACGGTGAGGCAGAATCGGCACAGGCCGTTCATACATGGCGGCCAACTGATCACAGGATCCACCGAAGATCCGGCGATCACACCCCATCACACCGATGTGAAGGCCTCATGCCCCCGACGCTTGCCTCGCTCGTCCACCACTCCGCGCTCAAGCTGACCGTGCGGGCGGGCGCGGACCGCCTGGACGTGCCCGTGCGCTGGGCACACGTCAGCGAGCTCGCCGACCCCGTCCCCTATATGGAGGGCGGCGAGCTGCTGCTGATCACCGCCCTCCAGCTGGACGCGGAGGACCCCGAGGCGATGCGCCGCTATGTCCGGCGGCTGGCCGGGGCCGGGGTGGTCGGGCTCGGCTTCGCGGTCGGCGTGAACTACGAGGAGATCCCCAAGGCGCTGATCGACGCCGCCGACGAGGAGGGCCTGCCGCTCCTCGAGGTGCCGCGCCGCACGCCCTTCCTCGCCATCAGCAAGGCCGTCTCGGCGGCCATCGCGGCGGAGCAGTACCAGGCGGTCACCGCGGGCTTCGCCGCCCAGCGGGAACTGACCCGGCAGGCGCTGACCTCCGGCCCCGAGGGCCTGCTGGCCGCGCTCGCCTCCCAGGTCAACGGCTGGGCCGCGCTGTACGACGCCTCCGGCGCCGTCGTCGCCACCGCCCCCGAGTGGGCCGGGCGGCGGGCGGCCCGCCTCACCGCCGATGTGGAGCGGCTGCGCGAGCGGCCGGCGCCGGCGTCCTCCGTGGTCGGCGGCCCCGAGAACGAGGACCGGGTCGAGCTGCACAGCCTGGGCACCGGGCGCCGCCCGCGCGCCGCGCTCGCCGTGGGCACCGCCGCCGCGCTCGGCACCGCCGAACGGTACGCCGTCCACTCGGCGATCGCGCTGCTGACCCTGACCACCGAGCGCTCCCGTTCGCTCCAGGCCGCCGAGCAGCGCGTCGGCGCCGCCGTCCTGCGCATGCTGCTGGCCGGACAACCCGACCACGCCCGCGCGGTGGCCGGCGGCCTGTACGGCGGTCTGCTGGACGCGCCGTTCCGGGTGATCGTCGCCGAGGCGGCGCCGGTCTCGGCCGCCCGGGTCGTGGACTCCGGCACCCGGGTGGCGCTGACCAAGGCGTCCGCCGCGGCCCTCGTCGTCGCCGCCGACGCCGGCGACCCGCTCGGCGCGCTCACCGAGGTCGTCGAGTCGGCGGCGGCCCGCGCGGGGGAGGCGGTGCTGGTGGTGCCCGAGACGGAGACCGGGCGGCTGGTGGTGCTCGCCTCCGACGGCGGCGCGGCGGTCGCCGCGTGCGGGGAGTACGCGGCGGGCCTGGAGGCGGCGCGCGCGGGGGCCGTACCGGAGCAGCCGGCGGGCGACCAGGACGAACTGGTCGTCGGGCTGTCGGCGCCGGCCGGGCCGATCGCCGCGGCCGCCGCCTACAAGCAGGCCGAGCAGGCGCTGTCGGTGGCCCGGCGGCGCGGACGGGTGTGCGTGGAGCACGAGCAGCTGGCCTCCGGGTCGGTGCTGCCGCTGCTCGCGGACGACGCGGTCAGGGCGTTCGCCGACGGGCTGCTGCGGGCCCTGCACGAGCACGACGCGACCGGCCGCGGCGATCTGGTGGCCTCGCTGCGGGCGTGGCTGTCCCGGCACGGCCAGTGGGACGCGGCCGCCGCCGACCTGGGCGTCCACCGGCACACCCTGCGCTACCGGATGCGGCGGGTCGAGGAGATCCTCGGGCGCTCCCTGGACGACGCGGACGTGCGGATGGAGCTGTGGCTGGCGCTGAAGGCGACCTCGGCCGAGGAGTAGGACCGGGCCGGGCTTCGGGCTGCGCCAATCCGTCGAAGCCGGGCACCCCACCAGTACACCCCGGCCAAACACCCGGGTGGCCCGGCGCCCCTACCGTGGGTCTCGACAGACCAGGACACCCCCAACGCGGAAGGGCCGGGAATCCCTATGACTTCCACCCACGCCTTCTGGCTCGCCGGCCGCCAGGTCAGCGGCGAGGACAGCTTCGACGTCACCTCGCCGTGGGACGGCCGTGTCGTCGGCACGGTCAGCGTACCCACGGACGCGCAGACCGAGGAGGCCGTGGCCGCCGCGTACGCCGTCCGTGACGAGTTCGCCGCCACGCCGGCCCATGTGCGCGCCGCCGCCCTCGACCACGTCAGCAAGCGCCTCGTCGAGCGCACCGAGGAGATCGCCCGGCTGATCTCCGCCGAGAACGGCAAGCCGATCAAGTGGGCCCGCGGCGAGGTCGGCCGTGCCGTGTCCGTCTTCCGCTTCGCGGCCGAGGAGGCCCGCCGGTTCAACGGCGGCGAGGCGCAGCGGCTCGACACCGACGCCGGCGGCCAGGGCCGGCTGGCCCTCACCCGGCGCTTCCCGAAGGGCGTCGTCCTCGGCATCGCGCCCTTCAACTTCCCGCTGAACCTGTGCGCCCACAAGATCGCCCCGGCCATCGCCGCCGGCGCGCCGATCATCCTCAAGCCGGCCCCGGCGACCCCGCTGTCCGGCCTGATCATCGGCGAGCTGCTCGCCGAGACCGACCTCCCGGCCGGCTCCTGGAGCATCCTCCCGGTGCCGAACGAGAAGATGTCCGCCCTGGTGCAGGACGAGCGTCTGCCGGTCATCTCCTTCACCGGTTCCGAGAAGGTCGGCTACGCGATCATGGACTCGGTGCCGCGCAAGCACTGCACCCTGGAGCTCGGCGGCAACGGCGCGGCGGTCGTGCTCGCCGACTTCGCCTCCGACGAGGACCTGGACTGGGCCGCGACCCGGATCGCGACCTTCTCCAACTACCAGGGCGGGCAGTCCTGCATCTCCGTGCAGCGCGTCATCGCGGACGCCTCGGTGTACGAGCGGCTGCTGCCGCGCATCGTCGCCGCCGTCGAGGCCCAGGTCACCGGTGACCCCAACGACGACGCCACCGACGTCGGCCCGCTGGTCAGCGAGGACGCCGCCAAGCGCGTCGAGACCTGGGTGGACGAGGCCGTCGCCGCCGGCGCCTCTCTCCTCACGGGCGGCAAGCGCGACGGCGCCTCCTACGCGCCGACCGTCCTGACCGACGTCCCCTCCGACGTCACCCTCGCCTGCGAGGAGGTCTTCGGACCGGTGCTCACGGTGCAGAAGGTGAACGGAGAGGCGGAGGCGTTCGCCGCCGTCAACGACTCCAAGTACGGCCTCCAGGCGGGCGTGTTCACCCACGACCTGCAGGCCGCGTTCCGCGCCCACCGGGCGCTGGAGGTCGGCGGTGTCGTCATCGGCGACGTCCCGTCCTACCGCGCCGACCAGATGCCGTACGGCGGCGCCAAGCAGTCCGGCGTCGGCCGCGAGGGCGTCCGCTACGCGATGGACGACTACACCTACGAGCGGGTCCTGGTCCTGACCGGGCTGGCCCTCTGACACCACCCTGATCCGAACGGCCGGAGCCCACTGTGCGGGGGCTCCGGCCGTTCGGCGTGCCACCCGTCCGGCCCAGGACGTCCGCCGGACGTCGGTATGCGTGCCCACCGGCCCGGACGGCCCCCGCGAGCCCGCAGGGGCCGGGAGAACGGCTGCGCGCGGGGTGGTGGCGGCGTCCGTAATCGGGTACATACGATCGGGTAGCACCCGTCGGTAGCCAAATGGCCCATGATCCCGATTCGCGACGAGGTGAGCCTCATGTCCGCAGCACCCCCCAAACCCACCGTCACCGAACGTGAGGCACGGCAGGTCGCCGAGGCGGCCCGCCAGCAGGAGTGGCGCAAGCCCAGCTTCGCCAAGGAGCTGTTCCTCGGCCGGTTCCGCCTCGACCTCATCCACCCGCACCCGATGCCCACGGACGAGGCGACCCAGCGCGGCGAGGAGTTCCTGGCCAAACTGCGCGACTTCGTCGAGACGAAGGTCGACGGCGCCCGCATCGAACGCGACGCCCGCATCCCCGACGACGTCGTCGACGGGCTCAAGGAGCTCGGCGCCTTCGGCATGAAGATCGACACCAAGTACGGCGGTCTCGGCCTCGGGCAGGTCTACTACAACAAGGCCCTCACCCTGGTCGGCTCGGCGTCCCCGGCGATCGGCGTGCTCCTGTCGGCCCACCAGTCGATCGGCGTACCGCAGCCGCTGAAGCTGTTCGGCAGCCCCGAGCAGAAGGAACGCTTCCTGCCGCGCTGCGCCCGCACCGACATCAGCGCCTTCCTGCTGACCGAGCCCGACGTCGGCTCGGACCCGGCCCGGCTCGCCACCACCGCCGTGCCCGACGGCGACGACTACGTCCTCGACGGTGTGAAGCTGTGGACCACCAACGGCGTCGTCGCCGACCTCCTCGTCGTCATGGCCCGGGTCCCGAAGTCCGAGGGCCACAAGGGCGGCATCACCGCCTTCGTCGTCGAGACCAACTCGCCCGGCATCACCGTCGAGAACCGCAACGCGTTCATGGGGCTGCGCGGCATCGAGAACGGCGTCACCCGCTTCCACCAGGTCCGCGTCCCCGCCGCCCACCGCATCGGCCCCGAGGGCGCCGGCCTGAAGATCGCGCTGACCACGCTGAACACCGGCCGGCTCTCGCTGCCCGCGTCCTGCGTGGCCGCCGGCAAGTGGTGCCTGAAGATCGCCCGCGAGTGGTCGGCGGCCCGCGAGCAGTGGGGCAAGCCCCTCGCCCACCACGAGGCCGTCGGCTCGAAGATCTCCTTCATCGCGGCCACCACCTTCGCCCTGGAGGCAGTCACCGACCTCGCCTCCCAGATGGCCGACGAGGACCGCAACGACATCCGGATCGAAGGCGCCCTCGCCAAGCTGTACGCCTCCGAGATGGGCTGGCTCATCGCCGACGAGCTGGTCCAGATCCGCGGCGGCCGCGGCTTCGAGACGGCCGACTCGCTCCGGGCGCGCGGCGAGCGAGGCGTCCCCGCCGAGCAGGTCCTGCGCGATCTGCGGATCAACCGCATCTTCGAGGGCTCGACGGAGATCATGCACCTCCTCATCGCCCGCGAGGCCGTCGACGCCCACCTCTCCGTCGCCGGGGACCTCATCGACCCCGACAAGTCCCTCCAGGACAAGGCGAAGGCGGGCGCGAACGCCGGTGTCTTCTACGCCAAGTGGCTGCCGAAGCTGATCGCAGGGCAGGGGCAACTGCCGTACACCTACAGCGAGTTCAAGCAGGGCGTCGACCTCTCCGGGCATCTGCGGTACGTCGAGCGCACCGCCCGCAAGCTCGCCCGGTCCACCTTCTACGGCATGTCCTGCTGGCAGGGCCGGATGGAGACCAAGCAGGGCTTCCTCGGCCGGATCGTCGACATCGGCGCCGAGCTGTTCGCGATGAGCGCCGCCTGTGTCCGCGCCGAGCACCTGCGGGCGCGCGGCGAGCACGGCCGCGAGGCCTACCAGCTCGCCGACGCGTTCTGCCGGCAGTCCCGGCTGCGCGTCGAGGAGCTGTTCGGGCGTCTGTGGTCCAACACCGACGACCTGGACCGCAAGGTCGTCAAGGGCGTGATGTCCGGCACGTACGAGTGGCTGGAGCAGGGCATCGTCGACCCGTCCGACGACGGCGGCGTCTGGATCGCCGACGCCACCCCGGGCCCCAGCACCCACGAGAACGTCCACCGCCCGATCCGCTGACCACCCCCGAGGGGTCACCGCCCGCGGTGACCCCTCACCGCATCGTCACCCACCGGATGGGGACACGCGGTCCTGTCCGCGTGACGCTACGGCCACAATGGGGGGATGAGCGACAGTCCAGCCTCCCCACTCGCCGACCCGCACCTCGTCTACGACCCCCTGGCGGGCGACGGCCCCAAGGACGTGGTGATCCTCGGCTCCACCGGGTCGATCGGCACCCAGGCCATCGACCTCGTGCTGCGCAACCCCGACCGGTTCCGGGTCACCGCGCTGTCCGCCAACGGCGGCCGGGTCGCGCTCCTCGCCGAGCAGGCACACCGGCTGAAGGTCCGGATCGTCGCCGTCGCCCGCGAGGACGTCGTCCCCGCCCTGCGCGACGCGCTGCGCGAGCGGTACGGCGCCGGGGAGCCGCTCCCCGAGATCCTGGCCGGCCCGGACGCGGCCACCCAGGTCGCCGCCTCCGACTGCCACACCGTCCTCAACGGCATCACCGGCTCCATCGGCCTGGCCCCGACGCTCGCCGCCCTGGAGGCGGGCCGCACCCTCGCGCTCGCCAACAAGGAGTCGCTCATCGTCGGCGGCCCGCTGGTCAAGGCGCTCGCCAAGCCCGGACAGATCATCCCGGTCGACTCCGAGCACGCCGCGCTCTTCCAGGCGCTGGCGTCCGGCTCGCGCGCGGACGTCCGCAAGCTCGTCGTCACCGCGTCCGGCGGCCCCTTCCGCGGCCGGACCAAGGCCGAGCTGGCCGACGTCACCGTCGAGGACGCCCTCGCCCACCCCACCTGGGCGATGGGCCCGGTCATCACGATCAACTCCGCGACCCTCGTCAACAAGGGGCTGGAGGTGATCGAGGCGCACCTCCTCTACGACATTTCCTTCGACCGCATTGAGGTGGTCGTGCATCCCCAGTCGTATGTCCACTCGATGGTCGAGTTCACCGATGGATCCACGATCGCCCAGGCGACGCCGCCCGACATGCGCGGCCCCATCGCCATCGGGCTGGGCTGGCCCGAGCGCGTCCCGGACGCCGCGCCCACCTTCGACTGGAGCAAGGCGTCGACGTGGGAGTTCTTCCCGCTCGACAACGACGCGTTCCCGTCGGTGAACCTGGCCCGGCACGTGGGCGAGCTCGCGGGCACGGCCCCGGCGGTGTTCAATGCCGCCAACGAGGAGTGCGTCGAGGCCTTCCGGGCCGGCGCACTGCCGTTCAACGGCATCATGGAGACCGTCACGCGGGTGGTGGAGGAGCACGGCACCCCGCGCTCGGGAACTTCGCTGACCGTCGCGGACGTCCTCGAAGCGGAGACCTGGGCCCGCGCACGGGCCCGGGAACTGGCGGCACACACGGCGGAGGCCCGTGCATGACGACCCTGATGTTCATCCTCGGCATAGTGCTGTTCGCGATCGGGCTGCTCTTCTCGATCGCCTGGCACGAGCTGGGGCACCTGTCCACGGCCAAGCTGTTCGGCATCCGTGTGCCGCAGTACATGGTCGGCTTCGGCCCGACCCTCTGGTCGCGGAACAAGGGCGAGACCGAGTACGGCATCAAGGCCATCCCGTTCGGCGGCTACATCCGCATGATCGGCATGTTCCCGCCCGGCCCCGACGGCCGGCTGGAGGCCCGCTCCACCTCGCCGTGGCGCGGGATGATCGAGGACGCGCGCTCCGCGGCCTTCGAGGAGCTGAAGCCGGGCGACGAGAACCGCCTGTTCTACACGCGCAAGCCGTGGAAACGGGTCATCGTGATGTTCGCGGGCCCCTTCATGAACCTGGTGCTCGCGTTCGGCCTGTTCCTCACCGTGCTGATGGGCTTCGGCATCCAGCAGGACACGACCACGGTCAGCTCGGTCTCCCCGTGCGTCATCGCGCAGACCGAGAAGCGCGACACCTGCAAGGCGTCCGACCCGAAGTCCCCGGCCGAGGCCGCGGGCATGAAGGCCGGCGACAAGATCGTCGCCTTCGGCGGTGTGCGTACCGAGGAGTGGAACACCCTCTCCGACCTCATCCGTGACAGCGCCGGCAAGCAGGTGCCGATCGTCGTCGAGCGGGACGGCCGGGAGCTCACCCTCGAAGCGAAGATCGCCACCAACCGGGTCGTGAAGAAGGACGCGAGCGGGGCCTACGTCGAGGGCGAGTACGTCAAGGCCGGCTTTCTCGGCTTCAGCGCGGCCCAGGGCGTGGTCAAACAGGACTTCGGCGACTCGGTGACCTGGATGTCGGACCGGGTCGGCGACGCCGTCGACTCCCTGGTGGCGCTGCCCTCCAAGATCCCCGCCCTGTGGGACGCCGCCTTCGGCGACGGGCCCCGCGAGCCGGACTCACCGATGGGCATCGTCGGCGCGGCCAGGGTCAGCGGCGAGATCGCCACCCTCGACATCCCGGCGTCGCAGCAGCTGGCGACCTTCGTCTTCCTGCTGGCCGGGTTCAACCTCTCCCTGTTCCTGTTCAACATGCTCCCGCTGCTGCCGCTCGACGGCGGCCATATCGCGGGCGCCCTGTGGGAGTCGCTGCGCCGCAATCTCGCGCGGGTGCTGCGCCGGCCGGACCCCGGCCCGTTCGACGTGGCCAAGCTCATGCCGGTCGCGTACGTGGTCGCCGGGATCTTCGTCTGCTTCACCCTGCTGGTGCTCGTCGCGGACGTCGTGAACCCGGTCACCATCTCCTAGCAGCACGGTATGGAAGGCGGCCCGGGACTCCGAGTCCCGGGCCGCCTTCCATCGAGTGGGTTTACGGGGGCGTGATGTGTGGTCGTGTGCGCCGGTGCCGTAATCTCGAAGCCCGGAGCCCGCTGCTGACGGGACCGGACCTTGATCCACGACTTGGGGTTGCACAGCAGATGACTGCGATTTCTCTCGGCATGCCGTCCGTTCCGACCAAGCTCGCCGAGCGCCGCAAGAGCCGGCAGATCCAGGTCGGGTCCGTCGCGGTCGGCGGGGACGCCCCCGTGTCGGTGCAGTCGATGACGACGACCCGGACGTCCGACATCGGTGCCACCCTGCAGCAGATCGCGGAGCTGACGGCTTCCGGCTGCCAGATCGTGCGGGTCGCCTGCCCGACGCAGGACGACGCGGACGCGCTGTCGACGATCGCGCGGAAGTCGCAGATCCCGGTGATCGCGGACATCCACTTCCAGCCGAAGTACGTGTTCGCGGCGATCGAGGCCGGCTGCGCCGCGGTCCGGGTGAACCCGGGCAACATCAAGCAGTTCGACGACAAGGTCAAGGAGATCGCGCGGGCCGCGAAGGACCACGGCACCCCGATCCGCATCGGCGTCAACGCCGGCTCCCTGGACCGGCGCCTGCTGCAGAAGTACGGCAAGGCGACCCCCGAGGCCCTCGTCGAGTCGGCCCTGTGGGAGGCGTCGCTCTTCGAGGAGCACGACTTCCGGGACATCAAGATCTCCGTGAAGCACAACGACCCGGTCGTGATGATCGAGGCGTACAAGCAGCTCGCCGCCCAGTGCGACTACCCGCTGCACCTCGGCGTGACCGAGGCCGGGCCGGCCTTCCAGGGCACCATCAAGTCCGCCGTCGCCTTCGGTGCTCTCCTCTCCCAGGGCATCGGCGACACCATCCGCGTCTCCCTGTCGGCCCCGCCGGCCGAGGAGGTCAAGGTCGGCCTGCAGATCCTGGAGTCCCTGAACCTCAAGCAGCGCGGCCTGGAGATCGTCTCCTGCCCGTCCTGCGGCCGCGCCCAGGTCGACGTCTACAAGCTGGCCGAGGAGGTCACCGCCGGTCTCACCGGCATGGAGGTCCCCCTCCGCGTCGCCGTCATGGGCTGTGTCGTCAACGGCCCCGGCGAGGCCCGCGAGGCCGACCTCGGCGTCGCCTCCGGCAACGGCAAGGGCCAGATCTTCGTCAAGGGCGAGGTCATCAAGACCGTCCCCGAGTCCAAGATCGTCGAGACCCTCATCGAGGAGGCCATGAAGCTGGCCGAGCAGATGGAGGCCGACGGCGTCCCGAGCGGCGAGCCCTCCATCGCGGTCGCCGGCTGACCGCCCGCGCAGGCACCGCCCCCGGCCGGGACCACCGGTCACGACCGCGGGGCGGCACGGCACAGATTCCGCGGGTACAGTGCGGGGACCAGCAGAACCCCAGCGTGAGGCCCCGCACGTGTTGACCCAGACCACCTCACGGGTGCTCGAACCGAGTGACCTGGACGCCGCGCTCGCCGTCCTCGACCGCGAGCCGGTCGCGAACGCCTTCGTGACGTCCCGCGTCCAGGTCGCGGGCCTCGACCCCTGGCGCCTCGGCGGCGAGATGTGGGGCTGGTACGACGACGGCATGCTGACGTCCCTGTGCTACGCGGGCGCCAACCTCGTCCCCATCTGCGCCACCCCGCGCGCCGTGCGCGCCTTCGCGGACCGCGCCCGCCGGGCCGGCCGCCGCTGCTCCTCCATCGTCGGGCCCGCCGAGCCCACCGCCCAGCTGTGGCGGCTGCTCGAACCCACCTGGGGTCCGGCCCGCGAGGTCCGCGCCCATCAGCCGCTCATGGTCACCGACCACATGCCGGCCGACATCGCCCCGGACCCGTACGTCCGCCGCATCCGCAAGGACGAGATGGAGACGATCCTCCCGGCGTGCGTGGCCATGTTCACCGAGGAGGTCGGCGTCTCGCCGCTCGCGGGCGACGGCGGCCTGCTCTACCAGGCCCGGGTCGCCGAACTCGTCGGCTCCGGCCGCTCCTTCGCCCGCCTCGACCAGAACGGCAAGGTCGTCTTCAAGGCGGAGATCGGCGCCGCGACCGACCGCGCCTGCCAGATCCAGGGCGTTTGGGTGGCCCCCGAGTACCGCGGCCAGGGACTCGCGGCACCCGGCATGGCCGCCGTCCTGCGCTACGCCCTCGCGGACGTGGCCCCGGTCGCCAGCCTCTATGTCAACGACTTCAACACCGCGGCCCGGCGGACGTACCAGAGGGTGGGGTTCCAGGAGGTCGGCGCCTTCATGAGCGTCCTGTTCTGACCGGCCCGTACGGACCGCCGGCCGACGGCGGACGGCACCACGACCTCGGCAGGTCATTGCTTGTAGGCTCCCCACCATGCGCCTTCCCGGTCACGCACACCGCCGCCACCCCGACGACATCGTGATCGGCCCCCTCGACCTCCCGGCCCGGGTCGACGAGGCCCTCGCCGTCCAGGCGGTGGCGTTCGGACTCGGCGCCGACGAAGTCGCCGTACGCCGCCAGATCGTCCTGCGCCACATGACCTACCCCGGCGCTCGCGCCCTCGGCGCCACCACCGAGGGCGACCGCCTCGTCGGCTTCGTCTACGGCATGCCCAACAGCCGCGGCCACTGGTGGTCCACGGTGGTCGAGCCGTATCTGCGCGCCCAGGGCCTCGACGACTGGCTCGACGACTCCTTCGTCATCACCGAGCTGCACGTCCACCCCGGCTACCAGAACCGCGGTGTGGGCCGGGCCCTGATCACCACCATCACGGACAGCGCCGACGAGCCCCGCTCGATCCTCTCCGCGATCGACATCGAGAGCCCCGCCCGCGGCCTCTACCGCTCCCTCGGCTACCAGGACCTCGCCCGCCGCGTCCTGTTCCCCAGCGCCTCGAAGCCGTACGCCGTGATGGGCGCCCCCCTGCCGCTGCGACGTTAGGGCCTTCGTTTGGATCAGGCCGGGCTCGCGGGGTCTGGTGCCGCACCTCGCCGCGTTGTCGTCGGTTGCCATGGCTCCGCCATGGCGCCCTCCTCCGCCTTGCGATGCACGGCACCAGACCCCGCTCCCTGATCCGGCCTGATCC